>DAOSWM010000013.1:62060-64384 GCA_035380045.1 Tenuifilaceae bacterium
ATGGAAACCCTTCCCTACGATGGAATCCATCATATCGACATGCACATAAAACTCCTCGATGAGGAGACTTTACTGGTAGGTCAGTACCCTGAAGGAGTCGCCGATGGCCCACAAATAGAGGAGAATTTAAACTATATTCTCAATAACTTCCAAACTCCATACGGCCGTCCATACCGGGTCTTTCGTATTCCCATGCCACCCGATGAGTCAGGAGATTACCCCGATGATTACTCCGACTACCTAACCTATACTAACTCCGTTATTCTAAACGGGTTGGTTCTTGTTCCCATCTATAATTTACCACAGGATGATGAAGCGCTAGATGTTTACCGCGAAGCAATGCCGGGCTACGAGGTAGTTGGAATAAATATGCGCAACGTAATTCCAGCAAGCGGAGCCATTCACTGCATTACAAAGGAAATTGCGGCAGAGGATCCCATTTTTATTGACCATGCTCCCATTCGCGATGAGGTTTCGTATTCATCAACTGGTTATGAGGTTGAAGCAGAAATTTCATCTTACTCCGGTATAAATGATGCATCCGTTTTTTGGAGTATCGATACTGAATCGGGTTTCAATGAGATTGACATGACGCTCGATGGTGATGTGTATTCTGCCACAATTCCTGCACAATCAACAAACACAACAGTTTACTACTATATTAGCGCTACAAACGGAAATACTAAAACTCTAACCAAACCCCTAGTTGCACCTGAAGGTGCATATATTTTTACAATTGAAGGTGGCACAGTTGAGCAACATACCTTAACGTTGAATATAGTCGGTTCTGGCCAGGTAAGTGTTAACGGAACAAACTATAGTTCCCCAATGCAAATTGATGAGAATTCAACCGTTAATCTTACGGCAAATCCAAATACAGGAAACCATTTTGTTAGCTGGAGCGGCGGTATTTCTTCTACTAATCCAACCGAAAGTTTCTCCATGGTAAGCGACTTTACTATTACCGCAACCTTTGAAATAAACACTTATACCCTTACATACTCAGCCGGAACAAACGGGTCACTTTCAGGAGAAACATCACAAAATGTGAATCATGGTGAAAACGGAACCACAATAACAGCCATACCGAACACTGGCTACCATTTTGTGCAGTGGAGCGATGGTGTTACCAGTAATCCAAGAACCGACAACAATGTTACAGGAAACATTAACGTTACTGCACAATTTGCAATAAACACCTACACTGTTCAATATAGCGCAGATGCCGGAGGAAGCATTAGCGGAAATACCTCGCAAACCATAAATTATGGAGCAAATGGAACTGCTGTAACCGCCGTTCCAAATACAGGATACTACTTTACTCAGTGGAGCGATGGGAATACGGATAATCCACGAACCGACAACAATGTAACTGAAAATATCAGCGTTTCCGCTGAGTTTGAAATATTCACGTTCAACCTAACCTACTCAGCAGGTGTAAACGGTTCTCTTACAGGGGAAACAAGTCAAACAGTTGACTACGGTACAAATGGAAGTCCTGTTTCTGCAATCCCAAATATCGGATACCATTTCAAGGATTGGAGCGATGGAAATTCAAGTAATCCTCGAACTGACGAAAATGTAACCGATGATATTGATGTTACCGCAAATTTCGAAATAAACTCCTATACCCTATCATATTCTGCTAACGAAAACGGATCAATTACTGGAGAAACAACACAAACAGTAAATCACGGAGAAAACGGAACCGAAGTTACAGCAATGCCCATTACGGGTTACCATTTCACCCAGTGGAGCGATGGTAACACCGAGAACCCACGAACCGATGTTAATGTTACCGATAATATCAGCGTTACCGCTGAATTTGAAATTAATAGGTATTCGTTAACCATTGCTAAGGTTGGAAATGGGACTGTCTCGCCCGTTGCAGGCGACTACGAGTATGTTCATGGTACAATCATCAACCTCTTTGCATCGCCCGATTTGGGTTACGATTTCGAAAAGTGGACGGTTGGTTCTACAGAGTATTTCACCCGAAATGCACAATTCACGCTAACGGAAGACGTAACAGTAACCGCACATTTTATAGAAACTATTGAAAATCAATACGAAATCAGCATTTCTATTGAAGGCTCTGGAACAACCATGCCTCCTGTCGGAACGCACTACTACGTTGAAGGTTCAACCGTAAGTTTGGAAGCAACGCCATCCTTTCACTGGCACTTCGATGGATGGAGCGGTGATTTTTCTTCGGAGCAAGCAAACGCATCGTTTACAATAAATGAAAATTCAAATGTTGTTGCTACTTTTGTTATTGACTCCTACACGTTATCCTACGCTGCCGGTGAGAACGGAGCCATTTC
>DAOSWM010000014.1:0-63404 GCA_035380045.1 Tenuifilaceae bacterium
ATACATTTGACATAATATGAACTTTTCCCACACCGACAGCCAAGGCAAGGCCAACATGGTTGATGTTGGCGGAAAGCCAAACCAAATTCGCGAAGCGAAGGCGGCTGGTTTCATTAAGTTGAATTCAAAAACTTTAGAGCTAATTCGCGATAACAGCAACAAGAAGGGCGATGTGCTTACAGTTGCTGAAATTGCTGGAATACAGGCTGCAAAACGAACTCCCGAACTTATTCCGCTCTGTCATACCCTATTACTCACCAAAGTGGAAGTGAAAACTTTTCTGGAGGAAAAGGGTGTTCGTGTTGAAGGGCTTGCCCGTTGCGTTGGTCAAACCGGCGTTGAAATGGAAGCACTTACCGCCGTTTCGGTTGCGCTACTCACCATTTACGATATGTGCAAAGCGGTTGATAAGGAGATGGTTATTGAGGAAGTGAAACTCTTATCGAAAACCAAAACCGATGTAAAGTGAAACTTTTTTTAAACGCTTCTTTTAAACATTTTGTCGCAAAACCTATCCAAAAAGCCGTATCTTAATAACCTGAAATTCGCTTATAAACCAAAATAAATAAACAATGAAAAAATACAAAACCTATCTATTCATCATGGCCATATCAGCCTTCCTATCGTCTTGCGTTGAAAGCAAGCACGAAACCATTACCGAACCCTTAACTCCCAACACGGAACTTACCGCCGAGGAGATTTCCAACGGAATTCTAACACCAGAAATTCTTTGGAAATTTGGAAGAATTGGTAGCGCCTCTGTTTCTCCCGATGGAAAAACCATTGCCTTCACTGTAACCCGCTACTCCATGGAAGCCAACAAAGGAGTTACTAATATTTACACCATTCCGGTTGAAGGCGGCGAACCAAAGGAACTAACCAACAATAGCACCAACGACTTTAGCCCTCGCTGGACCCCAAACGGTGAACGAATTGCATTCATCTCTACCCGCAGCGGCAATTCGCAACTTTGGGAAATGAACCCCGACGGTTCCAACCCCGTTCAGGTTAGCAGCATTGAGGGCGGAATCAATGCGTTCCTCTACTCGCCTACTGGCGATAAAGTTCTCTACACAAAGAACGTTCAGATTGAAAAAACTACAGCCGACCTTCATCCCGACATGCCAAAGGCTAACGTAAAAATCATCGACCATTTAATGTACCGACACTGGAACTACTGGCGCGACGGCAGCTACAGCCACATTTTTGTTGCCAGCTACGAGAACGGAAAAATTGCCGAAGGCAAGGATATTATGGAAGGGGAAGCCTGGGACGCTCCCATGTCGCCCTACTTCGACGAGTCGGAAATTGCTTGGAGCCCCTGCGGAAAAATCATCGCATACTCATGCAAAAAACAAATTGGCAAAGAGTATGCCACCGGAACCAACTCCGACATCTACTTCTACAATGTTGAAGACGGAACAACAAAAAATGTTACCGAGGGAATGGTTGGCTACGACAAGTATCCCACATTTTCACCCGACGGTAAAAACCTTGCATGGCAAAGCATGGAAACACCCGGCTACGAGAGCGACAAGCACCGTTTATTTGTTATGAATCTGGAAACGGGCGAAAAGACATACATGACCAAAGGATTCGACCAGAATGCCGACAACATTACATGGAGCGGTTGTGGGTCGGATATTATTTTCATCAGCGGCACAAAGGGAACTGAGCAGATTTACAAGGTAAACCTTGAAAGCAAAGAAATAACCCAAGTTACTAACGGACAGCATAACTACATATGGTTTTCCCCAGCTCAGGGCACATTGGTTGGAATGAAAATGGCCATTAACATGGCTCCAGAAATTTTCACCATCGAACCCAAAACAGGCAACGAAACGCAAATTTCTTTTATCAACAAGCACATTTACGATAACATTACCCTAGGCGAAACCCAGCAACGATGGATGAAAACCGTTGACGGGAAGGATATGCTGGTGCAGGTTATTCTCCCTCCGAACTTCGATGAAACCAAAGAATACCCAGCGCTTCTATACTGCCAGGGTGGCCCGCAAAGTACCGTTAGCCAGTTCTGGAGTTACCGCTGGAACTTCCAGATAATGGCCGCACACGGTTACGTTGTGGTAGCCCCCAACCGTAGAGGAGTTCCTTCATTTGGGCAAGAATGGAATGCTCAAATATCTGGCGATTACAGCGGGCTAAACATTCAGGATTACCTAACTGCAATCGACAATATGGCCAAGGAATCGTGGGTTGATGGGAACCGACTTGGCGCTGTTGGCGCCAGCTACGGAGGCTACTCTGTTTACTACCTGGCAGGAATGCACAACAAGCGTTTCAAAGCATTCATAGCACACAATGGCATGTTCAACTTCGAGAGTTTCTACGCTTCAACCGAGGAAACCTTCTTCCCAAACCACGATTTTGGCGGACCTTACTGGGATAAGAACAACAAAGTTGCTCAAAAAAGTTTTGCAAACAGCCCACACAAAATGGTGCAAAACTGGGATACACCAATTATGGTTGTTGTTGGCGAGAGAGACTTCCGTATTGCATACACCGAGGGGCTTCAAGCTTTCAACGCAGCCCAACTTCAGGGAGTGCCAAGCCGACTGCTGGTTTTCCCCGACGAAACCCACTTCGTTACAAAACCGCAGAATGCGGTTATTTGGCAGCGCGAGTTCTTTGGATGGCTCGATAAATGGCTAAAGTAGAAACGAGTAACAACAAAAAAGGCTGCAAAAAAACTGCAGCCTTTTTTTCTAGTTACTCAACGCTTTCAGCGCTTTATCCTTTGCCTCCAGGTAGTTTCCACACACATTATTCCTACCAATTAAAAAATCGATGCGCTCCTTCTCCAACTCCTTCCGAACTTCGGGCTGAACTCCTGAGAGTATCAACTTTACGTTTATTCCCTGCAGCTCCTTAATTGTTTCACGGAAATTATGTAAACCAGTTGAGTCGATAAATGGAACATGCCTCATTCGAAGAATAAGAATGCTAGTTGTTTTTCCGAAGTTCTTAAGTGTTTCGCGGTATTTTTGGGCAGCAGCAAAAAAGAAGGGTCCCTTAATTTCGTAAACCTCAATCCCTTCTGGCAAATCTGAGTAATCGTCAAGAGCATCCATATCGGCATCGGCGGGAAGCACATGGCTCGCATTCGACATTCGCTGCATGAAAAGCAGCGCCGCCATTACCATGCCAATCTGTATGGCAACGGTTAAATCAACAAGCACTGTAAGGAAGAAGGTTGCCAGCAGAACCAGAACATCGTAACGCGAACCCTTCAGTATTGAGTAGAAAGAACGCCACTCACTCATGTTGTAGGCAACAACAACCAGAATACCAGCCAAACAAGCCAGGGGAATTTGGGCTGCCCACTTCCCAAAAAACAACATAATTAGCAGCAGCGTAACTGCGTGTACTATGCCTGCAACCGGTGTTCGTCCACCATTCTTAACGTTTGTGGCTGTACGTGCAATGGCACCGGTTGCAGGAATTCCTCCAAAAATGGAGGAGGCAACGTTGGCAATTCCCTGTGCAATAAGTTCGGTGTTGGAGCGATGGTTTCCGCTAATCATCCCATCGGCCACTACGGCCGAAAGCAACGATTCAATGGCACCCAAAAGCGCAATGGTAAAAGCAGGAGCAATGTACTTCGAGAAGTTGCCCAAATCAAAATCGGGGACGCTTAAGCTAAAGCTGTTGGGTAGCTCACCGTAAACCGAACCAATAGTTGTAACCGGAAGTTTGAACGCCATGGCAACAACAGTCATTAGTATTATGGCGATAAACGAGCCAGGGATTTTTTTAATAATCCTTTTCGAGTAAACAGTAATTAGAACAGTTCCAACCGATACGAGCAAAGCATAAAAATTTACCGAACCCATGCCTGCAAAGTAGGCACCCCACTTGGGAATGAACTCTGATGGGACGTTTCCGATACTTAATCCAAAGAACTCTTTAATTTGGGTTGAAAAAATAATAAGGGCAATGCCACTGGTAAAACCAACAATAAGCGGATGAGGAATGAATTTTATTATGGAACCTAACTTTAGTAAACCAAATGCAATAAGCATTATACCTGCAAGAAAAGTTGAAACAATAAGCCCCTCAATTCCGTACTGCTCAATTATTCCGAACACAATAACCACGAAGGCACCTGTTGGACCCCCAATCTGTACACGGCTTCCACCCAGTAAAGAAATCAGGAATCCGGCAACAATTGCTGTAATCAGTCCCTTTTCGGGCGAAACGCCCGAAGCAATTGCAAAGGCTATTGCAAGCGGAAGCGCAACAATACCCACAATAATTCCTGCAAGTAAATCGTTTTGAAAAGCTTGCTTCGTGTAACCTTCCTTAAAAACGCTGAAAAGTTTTGGTTTAAATACTTTTTCCATACTATTCGTTCAAAAAAATTTGGCAAATGTATCAATAATATGAACCCGTTGTCATTTTGGTTTGTTTTTTATTTATTAACTTGCAGGTTACATTTTGCTAACTTTAGCGTAAATATTCAACCTTACAACAGTCGAATGGAGTATATCATTATACTTGTCCTTTTTGCATACATCGCCTTCCTTCACTATCAGCTGAACCGGAAAAATATTTTTATTGAAACGCTGGTTGAAAAGTATGCCCGTTCTGAAAAAGACTGGAGCAAGGAGTCGCTAGCCGAAATGCTAAAAAAAATCCAAAGTTCATCACCTGAGGTTAGCGTTAAACCAAGCAAACTGTTTGATGAGGATGTAATGAAGTTTATCATAGGCGATGAAAAGAAATGCAATTCTTTTATTCACTACACCAAAGAGAAAGAAATTGCAAAAAAAATTATTTCGGATGGTTTCAAGTTTGTTGACACCTTTTACAAAACCGCTGAACCTATTACAAACGATAAACTCGACCTAATTTACAAGCACTACCTTCACAAGCATTACGGGAATTATGTGGTAATAATTTCCATATCAAAACAAGTTTACGATAAGTATCTTGAGGAGATAAGCAAAATAAAAAAGGTGGTAAACGTTGAACAAATTCTAAGCGAGAAGTCGCCCCTGTTAAACGAGAACCTCGACGAAGTTTACCTGCTTCCCACCCAGTACGTAAAAGGATACATTGATGCCGAAACTGGCGAAATCACCAATAACCCCAACTTCGATTCAAACTACGATTCACTAACATTCAAAAAAAACCTTGATGCTTTAGAGTAAGCACCAAGGTTAAGGTGAACAAATATTAAAAATGGTTTCTAACCCTTCATTTTCCCTGTTATTGCTTTGTAGTAGCTTCTCATGTGCATGCTGTACGAGCGCATAATTTCGGCTAGAACACCGGTCATTTTATCAACTGACTCCTCACCCCTTTCCTGCTTCATTAGTTCAACTAGGTTATCCAACTCCTTTGAACCAGGAGTTTCAAACTTAGGATCGGAAACCATTTGCTTCGGTGAATACTTCTTTAAATTCTTATCCACTCGTTTCGAGCGATCAACTGACTCCTTCGCCACAATGTTACGAGGGAAATCATCGGTATAATCAACGTGTTCAATCGGATTCTTTAGCGCTGCAATTATTGGATTGCTTTCAGGGTCGTTCATGTATGCTTCCTTTACAACCAACCACTGGAACTGCTCCAGAACGGAGTGACGGTTCGAAACAATCTGAACAGCGTTGTCCTTACTTCTCGGGAAACCGAGCATGGCTTTCAGGTTAATCCAAATCATTCTGAAAGCGCTAACTCCGGGAAGAGGTGCTGTGTGGTAGGGCATCGACAAATCGCTTAGGTAGTGCATTCCCCATCCCATAAAACGATATCCCCAGTAGTCGTTACCAGTTGCAAACGCATACTCCGACAGGGTTTTAAAAAGATTAATCCTGTATTCAGGATAAGTTTTTTTAAGGAAAGGACCGAACTTGAAAACCAGCTTCGCCTCGTGGTAAAATCCCATGTGGAAAGGAGCTTGACTTCCGTACTCAAGATTTGGGTCACCAAATGGTTGCACCCCAAGCCCGTAAATTTTTCCGTGCTCGGTGTTATTATCCTCAAACAAGCCTAAATCAATCCCGTAATCGGGTTCATCGTTTGCCGTGCAGAGCACGCTTAGTGGGGAAACCTTCTGCCCTTCGAATAGCTCAACGTAGTTTGTAGTAAGCATCATGGTTACGTCGCTCAGGGTTGTGAGTTCCGCTGGGTTAATTGGCGGCAAACCTCCAACTTCTTGGTTTGGCAGCAGGTGAAGGTACAGCCGCATTTTAACGTTAGGGTTTATTCTTATTGCGTGGTAAAAGCGCAGCAGAATATCCTCATAGTTTTCCGTTTTCTTGAACATTAACTCCTCGGGAAGTGGTGAATAATCAGGCATATTTGCCCTTGCCCAAGCTTCATGCTCAGCCAACAACTTCTCAAGACCTGCCTCCTCCTTTTCAAGGAAAGCGCGTAAACTCATTACTACAACCGAATCTCGGGCGGTTAAGTCTGGAATAGTGCTTAAAACAGGGTATGCAAGCAACGGATGTTCCGACCATGCCTTTGCGCTATAAATTGAACTAATCCCTAATAGTAAGGTTGCAAATATTCTCGTAAAATTTCGAATCATAATCTTTCAAGTTTGGTTAAACAACAATACAATAGTATGAAAAAATTTAAACTTAAGTAACGAAATAGTATAACTTAATTATTAAGGAATAGTTTAAAAAGTTTTCCACAATTTACTAAAACAGGTTTAGGTTTACATTTATGGGAGTAACTTTGCAGTTTGAAAATTTTGAAAGTTATAGTGAAGTGGATTATCTCGACCAACTTAGTGAAGTACAGAAAGACGCAGTAACAACCTCCAAGGGCCCATCCCTAATTATTGCAGGCGCAGGTTCTGGAAAAACCCGAGTGTTAACCTTTAGAATAGCCCACCTGCTTCAGCAGGGCGTTGCTCCCTGGAGCATTCTGGCACTAACCTTTACCAACAAAGCTGCCAAAGAAATGAAGGAGCGAATTGCCGGTGTTGTGGGCGAATCAACCGCCAAACAACTATGGATGGGAACCTTCCACTCCATGTTTATGCGCATTCTTCGCCAGGAGGGCGAAAAGTTGGGCTACCCAAAAACCTTCACTATATACGACACGTACGACTCAAAAAATCTGGTTTCCTCAATCATTAAGGAGCTAAAACTCGACACCCAAACATATAAGGTTGGAGAAGTTTACGGAAAAATATCGTCGGCAAAGAACAACCTCATAACACCACAGGCATACGCTGCAAACACAAATTTGGTAGCATACGACAGGCAAACCCGCAAACCCGAGGTTGCGCGAATTTACAGCATGTACGCTCAGCGATGCTACAAATCAGCTGCCATGGACTTTGACGATTTACTGCTGAACACCAACATTCTTTTCCGCGATTTCCCTGAGGTACTGGCAAAGTACCAGGACAAGTTCAAATACATCCTTGTTGATGAGTACCAGGACACCAACTACAGCCAGTACCTGATTGTAAAAAAACTGGCTGCCAGCCACAAGAACGTATGCGTTGTTGGCGACGATGCGCAGAGTATTTACTCGTTTCGCGGAGCCAAAATTGAAAATATCCTGAACTTCAGGAACGATTACCCCGACTACAAGCTATTCAAGCTGGAGCAGAACTACCGTTCAACCCAAACCATTGTGAACGCTGCAAACAGCGTAATTGCCAAAAACAGCAAGCAGCTGCAAAAGGTAGCCTACTCAGCAAACTCGGTTGGCGAAAAAATAAAAATAATTCGAGCATACAACGACCACGAAGAAGGATTCCTTATCGCCTCGGCAATTCTCGATGCATTACGAAACGACCCCATTGACTACAAGGAGTTTGCCATTCTTTACCGTACAAACGCCCAATCGCGAATTTTCGAGGAAGCGCTCCGAAAGCGCAACATTCCGTATAGAGTTTACGGAAGTCTTTCGTTCTACCAACGAAAAGAGGTGAAGGATATAATTGCCTACTTCAGGCTAGCCATAAACCCTCACGACGACGAAGCCCTTAAACGAGTTGTAAACTACCCCGCCCGTGGAATTGGAAACACAACCATGGAACGAGTTGCCGCAGAGGCAAACCGAACAAACCAGAGTTTATGGACAACCATTGAAAAGTTGGGTTCGGTTAACCCGGGGCTTAAACCTGCTGCAATTAAAAAACTCAGCGAGTTTCTGAGTATGATCAGGCATTTTGCCAATTTAGTTTTCACAAACGATGCCTACGAGGCAGCATACGCAATAGCCAAAGAATCGGGAATTATTCGCGAGCTAAAGGCCGACAGCTCCTTCGAAGGAATTGCCCGGTTACAGAATACCGAGGAACTCCTGAATGGGATTAGCGAATTCATTGAGAACCAAAAGAGCGAAGGCATTAACGAAACCATTACCCTTGCCGATTTCCTCGAAAACGTTTCGCTGCTTACCGATGCCGATACCGACAAACCTGAGGATAGAAATAAGGTGAACATAATGACCATCCACTCGGCAAAAGGGCTCGAATTTAGCTACGTTTTCCTTGCTGGTGTTGAGGAGGACTTGTTCCCATCGAGAATGACCGTGGGCTCGCCCGATGAGCTGGAGGAAGAGCGGAGGCTTTTCTACGTTGCCCTAACCCGTGCCGCCAAGGCGGCAACAATTTCCTACGCTCAGGTTCGTCACAAATGGGGAACGCTAACCAACTGTGTTCCGAGCCGTTTTATAAATGAGATCGATTCTGAATGGATCGAAAATACTTCACCTCAGGAAGCAGATGACCCAACTGAATCACCCGAATCAAAAATCCTTCAGCAGAGGGGAACTATGCAACGTGATCGGTTTTTTTCTGGCTCCCGAGAGAAGGATTCTTACTCAAAACAAAGGAACCTCGAGAGCAAAGGTTTTCGAAAAGTAACGCCCGAATCGAACAGCCAACTACAGGCTAACTTCACACATAACCCCGCCTCCTTGGCAAGCGGTGTTAAGGTACTCCACGATAGATTTGGTGTAGGTACAGTAATTGAGATTGATGGCGAAGGTCAAAACCAGAAAGCCACCATTCTGTTCAGCGCAGCAGGGAAGAAGTGTTTACTGGTAAAGTTTGCCAAGCTGAAAATTATTGAGTAATTCATTCTGACAACTAACAACGAAACAAAACTAGCACAACTTGCTTTTATCCAACAAATCAGTTAGTTTTGTAAAAAAATATCAAGCAACAAATTTCAATAAAACAATTACATATAACTCAAAGTTTTTAAACCCATCGAAGGATAAACACAAAAAGCATAGCATGGATTATAACACCCAGCGTACAAACTTATCGCTACCCGAGTACGGCAGGAACATACAACAAATGGTAAACCACCTGCTAACCATTGAAGACAGAGAAGAAAGAAGCCGTTTGGCCAAAGTTATTATTGGCGTAATGGGCAACATGAACCCACATCTTCGCGATGTGAACGATTTTAAGCACAAACTTTGGGATCATATTCATATTATGTCAAACTTTCAACTCGACATTGATTCTCCCTATCCAAAGCCTGATGCCTCGTCGATTCATGAAAAGCCACGTGAAGTTCCTTACCCCACAAAACCAATAAAATACAAGCATTACGGCAGAACCATTGAGCAAATGATTGAACAAGCCATTGCAATGGAAGAGGGCGAACAAAAGCAAGTGCTAACACAGCTTATTGCAAATCACATGAAAAAATCGTACCTGATTTGGAATAAGGATTCTGTTTCCGATGAAGACATCATTCGTGACATGACAGAACTAAGCAAGGGCAAGCTCACCCTTGCTCCCGACTTTAAGTTCAACGAAATACGAGACACCCCCCAAACATACAAGAAAAAGAAATTTCAGCCCCGAAAGAATAAATAAGCAAGCCATGGCGTCATTCCAAATCACTGGAGGCAGTTCGCTGAAAGGCGAAATTACTCCTCAGGGAGCCAAGAACGAAGCGTTACAAATACTTTGCGCAGTTCTGCTTACCCCTGAAAAGGTTACTATACATAACATTCCTAACATTCGTGATGTTAACAAATTAATCGAACTATTAGGTTTGATTGGGGTCGATGTGAAGCGCATTGAAGAATCGTCATACACCTTCAAAGCGGAGAAAATTGATTTCAGCTACATGAAATCAGACGATTTCAAAACGAAAGCCACTGCACTTCGGGGTTCAATTATGATAGTTGGCCCGTTGCTTGCTCGTTTCGGAGTTGGCTACATCCCTCAACCAGGGGGCGATAAAATTGGGCGCAGAAGGGTTGACACACACTTTATCGGTTTTCAAAAACTGGGCGCTACCTTCCACTTCAACGCCGATGAACACTTCTTTGAAGTAAAAGGCGATAAGTTAAAGGGTGCATACATGCTTCTCGATGAGGCTTCGGTTACAGGAACCGCAAACATAGTGATGGCTGCAGTATTAACTCCTGGGAAAACCACCATCTTTAATGCAGCTTGCGAACCTTACCTTCAACAGCTTTGCAAAATGTTGAACCAAATGGGAGCTAAAATTTCGGGCATTGGGTCGAACCTGCTCACCATTGAAGGGGTTGATTCTTTAGGAGGAACTAGCCACACAATCCTTCCCGACATGATTGAAGTGGGTTCATTCATTGGCATGGCAGCCATGACAAAAAGTGAGATTACCATCAAGAATGTTTCATACGATGATTTAGGAATTATCCCCGACTCATTCCGTCGGTTGGGTATTAAATTCGAAAAACGATGCGATGATATATTCATCCCTAAACAAGATAATTACTCCATTGAAACCTTTATCGATGGCTCCATAATGACAATTGCCGATGCACCTTGGCCCGGGCTTACACCCGACCTGCTAAGCGTATTCCTGGTTGTTGCCACGCAGGCAAAGGGGTCGGTACTCATTCATCAAAAAATGTTCGAAAGCCGACTTTTCTTCGTCGATAAGCTAATCGACATGGGAGCTCAAATCATTCTGTGCGACCCGCACAGGGCTGTTGTTGTTGGTCATAACCACGAGTTTCAACTAAAAGCAACATCAATGGTATCGCCCGACATTCGAGCTGGAGTTGCCCTCCTAATCGCAGCTCTCTCAGCTAATGGAATCAGCACCATACATAACATTGAGCAAATCGACAGGGGGTATCAGGATATTGACAAGCGGTTGAATGCAATCGGTGCCAATATTGTGAGGTTACAATAAAAATTGCCAAAAAATCGTACTTCTCTGAAAAATTATGCCAATTTGACCGATTGTATCGATTGGCAAAACTTTTGTTACACTTTGCGCAAGAAAAAAAATACACATATGAAAAAGGCATCAACTCAAGAGAAAAACAAGGAAGAAAATGAGCCTAATACAAAGAAGGCAAATCACATAAAGAATGGGGATGTGGTAAATAACAATGAAGCAAAAAATAGTGAGCAAACCACTGAACATGAAGTTGAAACAAAAGCAGCAGGTCAGGAAGTTGAACCCAACATAAAGGATGATTTAGAATGCCAGTTAAACGAATTTAAAGATAAATACCTTCGTCTTTCAGCCGAATTCGATAACTATCGGAAACGTACTCAACGCGAGAAGATGGACCTCATTAAATTTGGTTCTGAAGATGTGTTGAAAGCATTGCTACCTGTAATTGATGATTTTGAGAGAGCCATGAAGAGCTTAGACAGCTCTACCGACATTAATGCGGTTAAGCAGGGGCTTCATCTTATCCACTCAAAATTCACCGATTTTCTAAAAAACAATGGCGTTCAGGAAATACCTGCAGTGGGTATGGAGCTTGACACCGATGTTCACGAAGCAATAACCAAAACTCCCGCTCCAGAAGAAACACTAAAAGGGAAAATTATTGACGTAGTAGAGAAAGGCTATAAGCTTAACGAGAAGGTAATTCGTTTCTCAAAAGTTGTTGTTGGAGAATAAAAAATTGTAACCGAACAAAATGTCAAAAAGAGATTACTACGAGGTACTGGGTGTTTCGAAGGGCGCCGGAAAGGATGAGATTAAGAAAGCCTACCGGCAAATGGCCATTAAGTATCATCCCGATAAGAATCCTGGCGATACCGAAGCAGAAGAAAAATTTAAAGAAGCTGCTGAAGCATACGAAGTTTTAAGCGACGATAATAAGCGGGCTCGTTACGACAGGTACGGGCATGCTGGCATGAATGGGGCTTCAGGTGGAGGTTTCGGCGGGGGTGGAATGACCATAGAAGATATATTCTCTCAATTTGGCGACATATTTGGCGGACATTTTGGCGGTTTTGGTGGTTTCGGCGGATTTGGCGGTTCACGAAGTTCAAGAAGAGTAAACAAAGGCTCCGACCTACGAGTTAAAGTGAAATTGAACCTCGAGGAAATTGCCAACGGAGTTGAGAAAAAGATAAAGGTTAACAAGTATGTTACCTGCAAGGAATGCTCTGGAACCGGAGCGGAGAAGGGATCGTCATACTCAACTTGCTCAACTTGCAGGGGCTCTGGATACGTTACCCGGGTAACTAACACGCTGCTTGGGCAAATGCAATCAACTCAACCTTGTCCAACTTGTAATGGTGAGGGGAAAATAATCACCAACAAATGCTCAAGTTGCTCTGGCGAAGGGGTTATTCGAGATTCGGAAGTAATTACCATAAAAATACCTGCAGGAGTTGCCGAAGGCATGCAAATGTCAGTTGCTGGCAAGGGGAATGCTGCCCGAAGGGGTGGTGTTAACGGCGATTTGCTTGTTCTTATTGAGGAAGAGAAACACCCCGAACTGGTTCGTGATGGAAACGATTTAATATACAACCTGTACCTAAGTTTCCCCGATGCTGCGCTTGGTGCGCATGTTGAGGTACCAACCGTTGACGGAAAGGTAAAAATTAAAATTGAACCGGGAACACAACCCGGAAGGGTTCTTCGTTTACGAGGCAAGGGGCTACCCGATGTGAATGGCTACGGCCGTGGCGACCTGCTACTAACCATCAACGTTTGGGTTCCAAAATCGTTATCGAAGGATGAGAAGTCGTTAATAGAGAAACTTACCAAATCGGCTAACTTCACTCCTGCTCCCGAAAAGGGAGAAAAGAATTTCTTCGAGAGGATGAGAGGTTTTTTTGAGTAGAATAGCTAACCTATTAGTTGCTGGATTGCTAAAAAAAGTTTCTCCTTTTCAATAGGTTTAGAAATATACAAATCGCATCCACAGTTTAACGCCTCCTCCTTGTCGGAGGATAGAGCATATGCTGTTTGTGCAATTATTGGTAGGTCTTTACGTATCTTTTTAATTTCTATCGTTGCCTGGTGACCATTCACGCCAGGCATTTTTATGTCCATTAGCACCAAGTCAACTTCTGGGTTAGCTTTACAAATACTAATAGCCTCCTCCCCATTCTCAGCCCTGATTACTTTCGCATTTGTGCTTACCAAAAGTTCCTTTAAATAGAAAAAACTGGGATAATCATCCTCCGCAACAAGAAAAGTCTTGCTTGTCCAGTCAAATTTTTTGTTCTCCATGTCACTAACTTTTTCATTCCCTCCTTCTGGTTTATTGTATGGTATTGTGAAAAAGAATTCCGAACCTTCCCCTTCCTCTGAGTTTACCCATATCTTCCCACCTAGTATTTCAACGTAAGCTTTTGAAATTGGTAGTCCCAAGCCAATCCCTTTTCGGCTTTCATGAATGGCATTATCAACCTGCCTAAACCTTTCAAAAATACTATCGAAATACCTCTGAGGGATTCCAACCCCCGTATCCTTTACGTAGAATTCAAGAAAATTATTACTTCTGCTACACCCAACGCTTATGGTTCCCTTGGCAGTGAATTTCAAAGCGTTTAGCAAAAGATTGTTCAAAATCTGCTTCAATTTATAGTCATCGCTGTAAATCACACTTTCTTTGTCTGTAAGTTTTGTGTGAACTTGAAAACTTATCCCTTTTGATAGGGCCAAAGGGAAGAAAGTTTTTTCAAATTCTCTCAGCACTTCGTTAACCGAAAACTTAATAGTTGAAATAGAAATTTGTCCGGTATCAATTTTTGAAATTTCAACAATATCATTAATAATACTTAGTAGTTGCAACCCGTTGGTGTTAATAATCTGCACGTATTCTCTCTGTTTTGCTTCGTCGATATTGTACTCTAGCATTTTAGAGAAGCCACAAATTGCATTCATTGGGGTACGAATTTCGTGGCTCATGTTTGCCAAAAAAGCTGATTTAAGCCTATCGCTCTCCTCCGCTTTCTCTTTAGCAACCTTAAGCTCGACATTCTGCCTTTCAATCTCTTCGCTCTTTGACTTTAAAAGAAACTCGGTTTGTTTTTGCGCTGTGATATCGGTTATTGTACCTATATGGCCAATGATTTCATCATCAACTATTTCGGGAACAGCATCCCCAAGCACCCATACAACTTCTCCATTGGGTTTTACAAACCGGTACTGAGCAGACGAATGCCTCCCCATTTGTGAGCGGATGCTCCAATCAATTTTCACCTTATCCTTGTCGGCTGGGTGTACCGACTTGAGCCAACCATCGCCTTTTGCCTCATCAGCTGTTAGTCCCGAAAGTTTACACCACATGGGGTTAACATAGGTTGTGTATCCATCGGAACGGGTTCGGAAAACTCCAACAGGAACAATATCAGCCAGGGTATGAAATAGCTGTTCGCTTTTCCTTAGCTCTTCCTCCGACTTTTTTCGCTGGGTAACATCCTGGGCAAATCCGCACACATACTCAGCGTTTCCTACCTTGAGGTAGAACGATCGCATTTCCTTAACCAGTTTTTTTCCATCACGGGTAAGGTGGGTGGTTTCAAATGCCGGTAAGCTTCCCTTCCTCAACTCTTCGAAATGCTCTCTGAAACGTGGCCCGTATACTGGGTCGAAAATGCTAACCTTCATTCCAATCATATCCTCAGGGTAGTAGCCTATGCTTTTTGCTGCTGCATGATTTATATAAGATATAACACCATCACTTTTAACTAGGTAAACTTCACTGAGGGTATTTTGTACCATAAAGTTGAACTTCTGCAACTCGCTTTCGGTGGTTAGGCTCCTTTTTATTTGATTTTCATACTCGGCAAGTGTGTTTTCTAGCTCGTAATTCTTCTGGTTTACTTCAGATGTTTTTCTCTTAACGATGCTTCTGGAGTATACTGAGAAAGAAAAGAAGAAAACCAGGGAAAGCATTAACGCTCCAAGCAACCACCTCAGGTAACCAGGAATTGAATAGCCGAAGCTATTATTGTTAAGCCACTTCTGTAGGGCTACAAATAAAACCGAACCGGGATCATTCTTCATTATTGCTAAATGCTTATCAACTGCCTCAATAATATTCCTATGCTTCCCCTTGGTAAATGCAAAGTATACCGGGGCTGGTCTAAAAATAATATTTGTTGGAACAATCCCCTCGTAAATATGTTTGGTGAAGTAGAAAAATCTATTGGCTACTATTGCATCGGCTGCACCAGATTTAAGTGCCAATACTGTTGCATCGTAATCAGGATAGGAAAGAAGGTTAACCTGTATGTTAAACTCCCTCTGAAACTCCTTCTCAATATAAGCTTCCTGAACCGACTTGCTTAGAACGGCTATATTACTGCCTTCCAAATCATTAATTCTTCTTATGGGTTTCCCTTCAACTGTAAATACTTCCAACCACGACTCCAATACAGGAATGGTGTTAAAATCAAGCAACGAGTCTCTTTCTAGGGAGTAGGAAGCATCAAGTAAAACATCAATTTTTCCTTCCCTTAAATCCGATATGTTCTGCTCCCAAGAGGCAAATATGTACTCACATTTCCATTTTTCTTTTCTTGCAATCTCGTTGAATACATCAACAAAAAAACCGTTCGGATTTCCCTTCCCATCAACAAACACTTTGGGGCTATTCTGGTAAATACCAACCCTTAACGTATCGCTACTAGCGAAAGCATTGGCAAAAAGAAGCAGCAGTATAATACTAGAAAAAAATATTGACCTCATTGAACCCCATTTTTTTTCAGCAACTCAAAATGCAAATAAAATTACAAAAAAAAATTATCCAATTCAAGCAAAAGGAACAAATCCTATCGCTCAACCAATGTGCAAAAGGTTTATTATAATGGAAGTTCATTCAAATCATGAATTGTTTTTTTATCTTTGAACTAAAATAAAATTTCGTTCGTTAATTGTATAGAAGAATTCCTATTAAACCCAACAAACATTTCGGAATCAAACCTTAACCGAAACCAAACTTAAAGGATGAAGCAGCTAAAACCCCTGATAATACTTATTAAATTAATTCGCGAAAGCATTTCCTTTGCCTACCAGGCAATATCGGTGAATAAAATGCGCACTTTTCTTTCGCTGCTAGGCATAACCATTGGAATTTTTGCCATTATTTCTGTTTTTACCGTTCTCGATTCGCTTGAACGCAACATTCGGGAAAGTGTGCAGTCACTAGGCGACAACGTTGTTTACGTGCAAAAGTGGCCCTGGTCCATGAGCAACGAGTACCCATGGTGGAAATACATGAATCGTCCTCAACCATCCCTCGACGACCTTATAGAGATTCAGAACAAGAGCAAACTAGCGAGTGCAACCTCATTTTGTGCTCAGTTCCAAAAACTAGTTAAGTTCGAAAGTAACTCAGCCCCTAGCACTCAGGTTCTGGGAATTACCTCGGGCTACGAATCAATTCGTTCGTTTGAGGTAGAGAGGGGTCGCTACTTCTCACAATCCGATTTAACCTCAGGTAGAACATACGCTGTGCTGGGTTCTGAGCTGGCTACAGAGCTTTTCCCCTACTCTGAACCGGTGGGCCAAACCATTAAAATTGGTGGTTACAGAGCCGAAGTAGTTGGCGTTCTGAAAAAAGAGGGGAAATCGGCCATGGGTGAGGACAGCCACGATAACATGGTGCTTATTCCTCTTGGCTTTGCAAAACTTCATGTTGATTTGCGAAGAATTGGCCCATGGATTATGGTTCAGGCACGAGAGGGCATTGAAACCAACGATTTAATCGATGAGCTAAGGGGAATTCTTCGCTCATCGCGAAGGCTAAAGCCTATGGAGGAGGACAACTTCGCCCTGAACCAAATAAGCATCATCAGGCAGGGAATCGACAACATCTTTAAAATGATTGACCTTGCAGGATGGATTATTGGTGGGTTCTCAATAATTGTAGGAGGATTCGGAATTGCAAACATCATGTTCGTTTCGGTAAAGGAACGAACTAACATAATTGGTATTCAAAAAGCGCTAGGAGCGAAGAATATTTTTATCATGTTCGAGTACCTCTTCGAATCGGTTCTGCTCTCAATTCTTGGTGGAGTTATTGGCTTAATCCTAATTTTTGCAGGCACAGTTATTGTTAGCAGCATGGGCGAATTCAAAATTACTTTAACCATCTCAAATATTGTTCTAGGGCTGATAATATCAGGTATTATTGGAATTGTATCGGGGTTTGCACCGGCCTGGAGCGCATCACGGTTAAATCCTGTGGAAGCTATTAACACTAAAGGCTAGGAGTATTTGCCTCAACAAAATTAGTTAGCTCCACAAATTCGGCAACACTAAGCTGCTCAGGACGTTTTGTTAGTAACGGATGTTCCCCTAAAAATCCGGGAAAACCAGACTTTATTGAATTCCGTAACGTTTTCCTTCGCTGGTTAAATCCTGCTTTTACAACTCTTACAAAAAGTTTTTCCTTGCAATCAAGCTTTTCAGTTGAGTTCCTCTCAAGCCTTATAACTGCTGATTTTACTTTGGGTGGTGGTGTAAAAACACCCTCGCTAACTGTGAACAAATATTTTAAATCGTAGTAAGCTTGAAGCAAAACGCTCAATATTCCGTAAGTTCTTGAGCCGGGAGGCTCACAAATTCGTTGGGCAACTTCGCGCTGCACCATGCCCACAACCTCAGGAATCTTATCCCTATTTTCAATTACTTTAAAGAAGATTTGAGATGAAATGTTATAAGGGAAGTTCCCAATAATTGCAATGTTTCCGTCTGTGATGTTTGATAAATCAAACTGTAGAAAATCAGCAAAAAGTAAATTCGTTCCGAGTGCCGGAATGTTCGCCTTAAGGTATTCTATCGATTCCTGATCAACATCAGCCGCAAAGAATTTTTCGCCAAATCGCTCAACAAGCGATGAAGTTAGCACACCCATTCCTGGCCCAACTTCAAGAATTGCATCCGCTCGATCAGCATTCAAACTGTCAACAATTCGTTGAGCAATATTCTTGTCGTTAAGGAAGTGCTGCCCCAGCTGCTTTTTGGCTTTTACCTTCTGCATGGTCAACTTTACTTTTCTTGATTTTTATTTACAACGAGAAGCAGAAAAAGTGGCGCAGTTAAAAAGTAAAATGAGAAAAGCGCAATGAACCAAACAAGTTTTTTATCGAATGACATTTTTTTGTTCGTTACCGCTAATCTCAGAAAATGAATCCATCCGGAAAAAGTTAAAACAAGTAACCCAATGGTTACAAATAACGAGAGGCTATAATTCATATAAAAATAAACGCTAAAAATTCCTGCAACCAGCGTAACAAAGTAGATTGCATGGTTTATTTTTGATTTTGGTGACAAACTCATCCTATTCAGATTTTTTAATTTGAACAACTCTTTGCGGGAACGGAATCTCAATTCCTTCCTCGTCAAATTTAAGCTTAATATTTTTAAACATATCAAAGCGAACAGTAAAGCTATCGTCCGGATTTTTAGTCCAAATCCAAGCGCGAAGAACAACCGACGATTCGGAAAGGTTTACAACCCTAACTTTTACTTTTGGAAGCCCCGCTTTCATATCCGCTTTTGAACGGTTATCCAAACACAACGGGTGACTCTCTGCTACGCTTTGCAGAACTTCCATGGCTTTGTTTAAATCGGCTGAATACGAAACTCCTACCTCGAACCTAACGCAAACTTTCTCATCGTTAATATTCGAATTCTCGATAACCTCAGAGTTCATAATTGAATTGGGAACAACAATTCTCCTGTTCTCAAAATCCTTTATCACAGTGTGACGTAATGTGATATCCTCAACCGTTCCCTGCTGTAAGTTTCCAATTTTTATCAAATCGCCCACCCTAAAAGGTTTGAAAATTACGATAAAAATTCCTCCAACAATATTTGACAACGCTTGCTGCGAAGCAAAACCAATAACCGCAGTAAGAACTCCAGCTCCCGCAAAAATAGGTAAACCTAATTTTCGTAATTCTGGAATTAACTGAAAAACAATAATCACTCCAAGCCCAATAATTAGAACGCTAACGGTATTCTTAAGAAAGGCATATCGAGTTGTATCAACTTTGAGTATTGCAGATGCTTTCTTTAAGCTACGATTCATTAACCAACGAATAATTCTTATCGTTATGAAACAAAATATTGCCGTTAAGAGAATTATTAATGGGTAAGCAACGGCTTTATTTTGGAGAATATTTGAGAACCATTCCATCATGAAAAAAAATCAAAGTTTTAATCTAAGTTGTAAGCGTATATCGGTTCGGGTAGAACCCTCAATCTCGTCGAGTCCAGTTCCCAACGAAGTTTCATTCGCATAGAAAGTCTGTGCAATCCGAAACCAGAGTTCCAAATTCCTTGAAACCTCGTACTTAGCTAACAGGTATGCCCTTGTTCCCTTTGAGTAGTAGGCTGGTATTGAGAAGTAGTAAAGCACATCGCTCTCGTACGCATAAATCCTTGTATTCCAACTCTCTGTATCGAACACTGCAAAGCGGGCGGTAAGGGCTAAAGGGAAATTTGATGGCTTATAGGAAACATCCTGGTAAACCACAACTCCTCTCTCCGGTTCGCTGCTATCGATGCTATACATCGACAATTCAACCCTGTTCTTCAGGGTAATTGTTTTTGATGGGCTGTAGGACAAATGAAACCTAAGCGCCTGCTTTTGATATGGCACCACGTTGTTAACCACAAAAGTATCAACACTTAGGTTTGATTCTTTTTCCTTAAACCTGTACCGAATGCTAAAGGTAAGGCTCGAACTTGGACTGTACTTTGCTTCAACTGAGTAGTCGTGACCTCTGGAGGGCGAGTTTACCCCGAACCGCAACCAGGGGAACCTGTAGTAATCGGCATAAGCCACTAGTTGCCAGTATTTAATGGGCTTAAAAGAAAGTCCCACAAGAACTCCATTTTCATTGGCAGCCCCGGTTCCTTCGGCAATGGCAGCCGTGTAGTAGGTGCTATAATCCTTCTGGTAGCTTCGTGCAAGTAGCGAAAGGTTAAGCAACGGATGCACCCTAAAAAGTCCTCCTGCAATAATGCCCATTCCGTTTCCCAACGTTTTTGCCACTTCGCCAAAAAGCAGATTATTTCCCAACGAGTAGGTAGCATCGGCGCCAATATTTACCCTATTATCGAGCGAAGGCTCAAAACTTTTGTAAAGTTGAGGTGCGGAGTTATGAATCCCCTCCAAATCTGCCATCGAAACCGTAACACCCGCCCGAATTTTTCTCCACGATACGTTTGCGTTACCACCAACAACCATTTCGTTTAAAGTTTTTTTATTGGCAATTTCGCTTGGAGTTCGGTGCAATCCACTGGTTGGCAACGAAGTAATTACATCTAACCCGTCGATGGTTGAATCGGAAAAATTTGCATCAATCTTTTTATATGAGCCAAAGGCCGAAACCTCAAAAGCTCCTAGCTTAACCGTTGCGCCACCGCCGCGCAGGAAAAGATTCTCGTTTGTTGAGCTAGAGCGACTTAACCCACGCGCACGTTTCCTGATATTCATTGGATCGGACGATTTACCAAACGATGCGCCAGACCAAAGCGTAAGACCCTGACCAAATTCTGCGTTAAAATCGCCGGCCACGGCAGTTTTCAGCATTCCAACATCTGATACCTGAAGATGTATCGAGTAATGGTCAAATCCGTAAGGATTTGTTCCTCGAAAAAACGCTTCTCCCGGATCCTTCTCACCAACAAAACCAGCCTGAAAACCTCTACGAGTTTTATATGAATATCGTGTGTAAAGCCCAATTTTGTTCCCTTCGTAACGTGTAGCATCGAGATTATCGATTGGGGGAGAAGTATACCCAACCGGTGTTTCAATGTTGCTTCTTCCTCGCATAATAATATCGTGCTTCCCATACTTAAAAGAAGGAAACTTCCCTGTTGATTTTTCAACCTTGCTAACCGAAACGAACGGAAGAATTTTAAAAACGTCATCGTAATCGAACCCCATAACCAGCTGAAGTTCGTAAAGAGTTATCATTCCACCGGAACTCTCTATGTAATCCAACAAACTCTGTATCTGAAAATCGGTTAAAAAAATGAGCCGACTTAGCTCCTCGTAGCTAGTAGCATTTAAATTAATTGGGTTATCAACAAAAAAAAGCAGATCCACCGAGAGAGCATCCAAATCAATCTCCTCCTCGGAGCTAGCGGCTACATCCTCAAGAATTGTGGAAATGATACTCTGGGGATCGGGCTGCAAATCCTGAGCTGAAAGCCCAAAAAGGGAAAGGGCAAACATGGCAACCAGTAAGCCAACCCTTCTAGCTATCATATTGTTTCTGATTCATCAGCACGCTTTTCCTTTTTGCTGCCAAATTGATATGAAAGGGACACGTGAGGTGTAAAACCAAGGTACTCGTTTCGGGAAAAAGCAATATCCATTTTCAAACTCTTTACATTGTAACCCATTCCGAAACAAATAGTTGATGGCTCTGTCATAACTCCTGTTCTAAAGTACAAGCTTTTTATGGGAGAGAACTCTACACCAACCATAAAGTTTGTTCGGCTATCGGTGCTTGCCCCAACTCCAGAGGTAACCAGCACCATATCGCTTAGTTTATAAGCCAATCCCAAGTTAATTTTTGTAGGCATTCGCTCATCGTCGTATATTTTCGAACGGGTTGGGTTAAAGAAGTGCAAACCAACTGAAAGTTTTTCGCCCGGCGTATAAAGGATACCCCCTTCTGCTGAAAATGCTGAGGTTGAGCCGTACTCTCCAGCAACATACACATGATGAAAATTTGCCTGAACGCCAACGGCAAGATTCGGCAATAGCTTCATTCCAAAAGCCAAGCCTGCCTGGGTTTGACTAAACTTACTAAACCCTAAACGTTTCACAGAAAAGCCCAAGGCTCCAGGTTTGGCAACCCAAATTCCACCCACAGCACTAAAACTTAAATCAGGAGAAATAAACCGATTTTCATGATGAACACCAACCCAGGAATTCTCAAGAAACCCAAGACTTGCTTGATTATAGAACAGGGACCACTCCTCTGCTATGGCAACCACGCCATAACCCAACGAGGCTGCGCGAGCACTCGGTTGCTCTTCAGGATAAGTGGCTAGCAAACTTTTTGGGAATGTTAAATGCAACAACACTGCAACACAAAAAAAAGTTGCAGTTCGCCAGCTCCGTTTTAGAGTTTTTATGTTATTCCTTTTTATCATTTACCATTTGTTCGATACTCAAACTGCACCCTCGAAAGTTCTGCATTTGCAGAAACAACCTTTTTGGCAAGGTCGGCCTTAAAGGCAACAACTTTTTCGAAAACTTCACTCTCGCCAGTGGCAATTATTTGGGCTGCAAGTATTCCGGCATTTCGCGCTCCGTTGAGCGCAACGGTTGCAACAGGTATTCCCGCTGGCATTTGTAGAATTGAAAGAATTGAGTCCCATCCGTCAATGGAAATCGACGCTTTTATTGGTACACCTATGACAGGTAGCGGAGTGAATGCTGCAATTACGCCAGGCAAATGCGCCGCACCACCGGCTCCAGCTATAATAACTTTAACACCCCGTTGATGTGCATTGCGGGCAAATTCAGCCACCTGATCGGGAGTCCGATGCGCTGAGAGGGCATTTATTTCAAAAGGAATCTTCATGTCATTCAAAAACTTCGCTGCATCCTCCATTACCGGCATATCCGATGCACTTCCCATAATGATACTTACCTTTGGATTCATCTTTTTTTTGATTTTTGTAATTATTTCAAATTGCAATATAGTTTAAAATCCGTTCTCAAGACGTTACCTCCCAACATAATACTCCGGCGCAATTTTCATGTGCTCATTTGTAATTAGATCCTGAACATATGAAGCCAGTTCATTCACCGATTTTTCAGCATAAAAATCAGAATTTATTTCTGGCAATATCTTGAGAGTTAGAACCTGATGCCCTTTCAAAAGTATGCTATCCTTTTTTATTACTTCTCTGGTTCCATTTAAAACTACCGGTAGAATTGGGTATCCAGTTTTATGAGCAAGTACGAAGGCGCCATCCCTAAATCTTTTTATCGCTCCATCGCTTGAACGTGTACCCTCTGGAAAAATAAGAACAGAACTTCGCATTTTTAAATGCAGTTCAGCTTCCTTCATCATTTTTAGAGCTCCTTTTACGCTGGTACGATTTATTGCAATATGCTTATTAAGCCATAAGTTCCAACCTATAACAGGGATTCGAAAAATTTCTCGCTTTGCAACCCACTTAAAGTGCATCCATAGCCGGTAAAGCAGAACTATATCCATTGCACTTTGGTGATTCGAAACAATTATATAGGGTTGCCCTTTCCGTACATTCTCCTTTCCACTGAAGTTTATTCTCCAAAACGGATTGACCCACAAGTAAAAAAGAGCCCACACAATGGAGTAACGTTGGAGTAACCACAAACGCTTATCCCACCAGAAGGTAAGTAGCCAAACTAATGCATCAACAATAAAAAAGGCGAATGATGTTACGCCAATTAATAGCCATGCAAGTAATGTTGCAATCCACCTAAACATTAACAAATAATTGAAACCATAATAATTGCAAAAATAGCCCAACCAACCTTACCAAACAACAACTTAACACCAATAAATTACATGAGTTTTATTTAAGTGTCATTTAAAACACTACTAATCGAGCATGACACATAAGGCTATCTATTAATATATTAGCATTATTCAAAACCAAGATTTCATATTTAATTTTTTTGGCACTACCTTTGCACTATAAGATTCAAAATTGAGTAAAACAAAAATATTTACCATGAAAACAATAATCAAACTCTTTTTGCTCATGCTATGTACAACTGCTGTTATGGCACAGGAACAACCCCAACAGCCGAAAGAACCAGTTGATACAATTATCCTAATTAGTGGCAGGAAAGTAATGGGAATGGTTCAAATGGTGTCAAACAGCCGAATCACATATTTCCCCGAGGGAAAAAAAGAGTTTAAGGAGATGGACAGGAAGCAGGTTCAAAGCATAATATACCGAAACGGAAGAATTGAAAAATTCAACACACCAGCCGTTGAAATGGTAGCTGAGGGGAACTGGAAAACCATTGTTTTAACCGACAACCCCAGCGATGTTGAAGGTCTTTTTGATCTTGGAAAAATCGATGCGCAATCATCACCTCGAAGCCGTAGCGCAAAATCCGCACAGCGAAGCGCTGACATTAGGCTCCAGAAGAAAGCTGCGGCTATGGGTGGAATTATGATACTGGTTACCAAAAGAGAATCGAAAGGTGGATACGGGGAAATACCAACTCATTTGGTTGAGGGGAACGTGTACGGATTCGATCCACCCGTAGAAAATAACTAGAGAATCACGGTTTACCCCACTCCCAACGGGAACTCATTTATTGGGGTATATATTGGGCCAGTAGGACGTAGCTCGCTCCTAAAATGAATTACAGATTGTACACTTACTCTATGAAACACAAAATCTGAGTATCCATGAATTAGGCGTTGTAGCATTAAAGGTTCATGAATACCCCTAACTCGCCCTAGGGTTAAGTGCGGATTAAAAGCACGCTGGTCATCTGAAAAACCATAGGAAGAGATAACCTGAACTACATCCCTCTTAATTTTTGTTAGCTGCATACAACGCTCAATTCCTACCCAAATAACTTTCGGATTGGACGGGTTGCCAAAATAACCAAGCCCTTTAACTTCAATTTCAAAAGGATGATGAGCCGCAAGGGTGCTTTTCAAGTCATTTCCAATCATAGGGATATGGTCTACAGGCGTATCGCCCATGAAAAAAAGTGTAAGGTGAAGAGAATCGGCAGCAACCCACTTTATCTCATTAGCAGGAAACTTTCCCCTCAACTCGCCCCAAACATCTAGCAAGGGAGCCTCGATAGGAATTTTAATGGCAATAAAGGTTCTAACCAGATTCATCATTTTTTCTGAGATTTTACACAAAACAACAAATATACGTCATGAACGTATTAAAACTATCCATTAAACATATTTTATTGCACAACAAAACACCAAAGTATCATTTTTTTGTACATTTAGGGTCTGAAAAAACATAAATAGTATGAGTAATTCAAAAAGATTTGCCGTAGTACTTGCAGGCTGTGGTGTGTATGACGGAGCTGAGATACATGAAGCAACCATGACCCTATACGCCATCGCACTTGAAGGAGCCACCTATGAGATTTTCGCACCAAACATTCCACAGCATCATGTGGTGAACCATATTACCGGTGAAGAGATGAACGAAAAGAGGAATGTGCTAGTAGAAGCTGCTCGAGTTGCAAGGGGAAACATAAAACCGCTAAGCGATTACGATCCCAATAACTTCGATGCACTCATATTCCCCGGTGGCTTTGGGGTTGCCAAAAACCTCTGTACCTTCGCATTTGAGGGCGTTTATTGTTCCGTAAACCCAGAGGTTGAAAATGCAATTTTAAGAACTCACGCCATTAAAAAACCCATTGGAGCGTTATGTATCTCCCCGGTCCTCTTAGCCAAAGTGCTTAAAAAAGGATGTTTAACCATTGGCTCCGACGACACCACAGCAAATGCCATTGAGCAACTTGGGGCTAAACATCAGAGCACCCAGCATGGGCAAGTTGCAGTTGACAAGGAGAATCTTTTATTTACCACGCCCTGCTATATGCTTAACTCCTCAATTGTTGACATAGCTGATGACGCTAAAGCCGTAGTAAGAGAAATGGTTAACCACATCAAGTAGCCTAAATCTACCTTCACAAGAGTAATTTTTATGTTGAAATTTTTTTAAAGTATTTCAGGTGAACTTTATGCAAAGATTTTTTTTCATTATCCAAATAATCGTCACGCTTCTTTCTGTTAGCATAAAAATTTCTGCGCAAGAAATTGGACAACTTTCATTAAAGAACTTCACTCATCGCGAATACCTTGGGCACTCACAGAACTGGGCTGTAGTTCAAGACTACAGGGGGTTAATTTATGTTGCAAACAACACGGGAGTCCTCGAGTACGATGGACACACGTGGCGAACCATCCCAATAAACGGAGCACTTGCCAGATGCCTTGACACGGATAACAATGGCAGGGTTTGGGTAGGAGGACAAGACGAGCTTGGCTATATAGCGGCAGACTCATCGAACACAATGAGGTATTTCTCTCTTAACCATCTTATTGACGATGCGTGCAAACCTCTCGGCCTGGTTCGACAGGTTTATGTAACCCCCATGGGTATTTTCTTTAGCACAAATAACTGCATAATTCGTATTACCGAAGGAACCTCTGTTAGCTGGTTCCCAAAAACTATTTTCCATAGAACCTACTTCGTTTCAAACAATATTTATACAATTCAACCAAATGTTGGGCTCACCATTCTTGAGGAAGATTCGTTAAGACTGGTTCCAAAGGGCGACATGTTTGATAAGATTAGGATATACTGCATGGTACCATTTGACAGGAATCACATTTTACTGGGCACACAAAACAGCGGCTTCTTCCTATACAACACAAGTGCTTTAACCGACAACACCATTCCACCCGATTCAATTATAAAACCCTTCAACACAAGTAATAATCAGTTTTTTAAGGACAACTGGGTGTATAATGGTATTCGGTTACCTAATGGCGATTTTGCCATTGGAACCTATAGAGGGGGCGTTGCCGTTTTTAACTCAGCCGGACAAATAAACCACTTCATTGGGAAAGAGCAGGGGTTACAGGATGAATCAATATGGTATATTAACCACGACAGCCAGGAAAACATTTGGCTGGCGCTTAATAATGGCATTTCATACGCCTCAATAAACTCCCAAATCACCTATTTCAACGAATCGATGGGCTACCAAGGAGTTCTCCAATCGGTAGTTAGACATAACGGCAAAATACTCGTAAGCTCAAACGCTGGTGTATTTGCCCTCGAGGGCAAGCGATTTAAACGAGTTGATGGAATACTGAACCTTAGCTGGGAAATGAAAAACGTAACCTCTTCCAACGGGAAAATTGCTACACTTGCAGCTACGGGAGACGGCATATACGAAATCATTGGAGGGAAAGCAGAACTCATTCAAAATGGCGCTTCACCCGCGTTCAGCATCCTGCAATCAAAATTTCACAAAAACATAGTTTACGTTGGGCTTTACGATGGGTTAGGGATTTTAACCTACAAAAACGGCCAGTGGGAATTTGTTGGAAAACTCAACAATATTTCAGGCAGAATATACTCTGTTGATGAAGATAACGAAGGAAACATCTGGTTCATTGTGAGGTATAACGGAGTATATAAAATTAAAATTAGCAACCCGTTAAGCCTTCAAGTTGAAGAAACCGATGTTTTCGTCAAGCTCCCCCATTCCCCAAAATTCGATGAAGACGCCCGTGTAAACTACATTTATGGCAGCATAAAAGTATCAACCGAAAAGGGGCTTTCACAATTCCAACCACTTAGCCAAAGCTTCGTGGCCGATTCATCTTTAGGAACTGAATTCACCGACGGCAATACTGGAATTCGAATATACACAAGTGACGCTAAAGGGAACCTCTGGTTTGAAGCGTTCAGGGAATCGCATACCCGATGGATTGAAAGAGCCGTTATGAACAGTGAGGGCACATTCCTGCGAATTCCAGGAGAACTCAACGCAATCCCAAAGATGATTTTTTACGGAGTTTATAATGAAAGTAATGGAGTAACATGGATTGCCGGCTCGGATGCTCTTTTTCGGTTCGATCCCGAAGTAAATAAGGGGGGAAGGAAAATTCCACGCGTTTTAATCAGGAAGGTAAATATTAGTAATAACGGAACTCTGTTTGGAGGAGCTTTCTTCCAACCATGTAGCGATGGATACACTAATTGCACTGGGACTCTTCAACCTTCAAATGAGTTCCCCATTCTTTCCTACGCAAACAACTCCATCTCGTTCGATTTTTCTTCTCCATACTTCGACAACGAGAACCGAACATTGTTCTCATTTATGCTCAAGGGGTTCGATGAAACTTGGTCGGAATGGATACCTATGAAGCATAAAGAGTACACCAATCTTACGTACGGAACCTACCAGTTCATGGTGAAAGCACTTAGCATTTACGACATCGAAAGCCCCGTTGCCACATACTCATTCACCATCCTTCGCCCGTGGTATCATCATCCAGCAGCATACTTCTTCTATATCGTTCTGCTTATTTTAATAATCAGTATCTCCGTTGGAATAAAAACCAAGATGCTAAAAACATCTAACCTTCGGCTTCAAAAGCTTGTTGCCCAAAGAACCAAGGAGATTAGCGAGCAACAAACCGATATTCTTGAAAAGAACGAGGAGCTTACTCAGCAGAAGGAAGAACTTCAAAGCCAACGAGATGAACTTCAAGAGCAGAACAAGCAAATTCGCGCCAGCTTGCAGTACGCATTAACCATTCAGCAAGCTATTCTCCCAGAGAAACAAACCCTCAATAAATACTTTGAGAACTTCGTTGTTTTCAAACCTAAGGATGTTGTTTCGGGCGACTTCTTCTGGTTCTCACATTTAAAAAACCAGGTTAATAATGTTGAAAAACTTTTCGTTGCCGTTGTCGACTGTACTGGACATGGTGTGCCTGGAGCTTTCATGAGCCTTATTGGTAACAGGATGCTCAGCGAAATTATAAACGAACGAAAGATTTTTAACCCGGCAACAATTTTAAGAGAACTCAATAACCAGCTAAACATAGTTCTCCATCAGGATTCCTCTGAGAACTTCGATGGTATGGACGTTTGCCTGTGTTCCATTGAGAAAGCCAACGCTGAACAGTTCTATGTTACATTTGCCGGAGCAAACAGACCGCTTTTCTACTACACCCAGGGCTCTGATAAAATTAATGTTGTGAAAGGAAACCGAAAATCGATTGGCGGGCTAATGCCCGATATTGACAATGAGTTTGAGAACAAGCAAATTATTCTGAGTCCAAATGATATGCTTTTCCTTTGTACTGATGGTTTGCAAGACCAGAATAATGACGCCAGTAAAAAATTCACTAGCTACAGGTTCCACAACCTTTTGCTTTCGAATATTGACAAGCCCATGGAAGAAATCGGAAGCACAATAATTGAAACTTACGAGAACTTTAAGGGCCACGCATACCAGCGCGACGATATAACGATTCTGGGGATTAAACTACCCCAAAAAAATTCCTTTGAGGAGTAAAATTATTTCAGAAAATTGAAATCAACAAAACTCCTGCGAGCATAATTAATGAACCAACCAAACGGGAGGCGGTTCCCTTTTCCTTAAAAAACCAGTAACCCGCTAATACTACTAGCACTGCACTCGTTCGCTTAATCGAAATCACATAGGCAACCAGGGTTATGTTTATGGCAAGCATTTGAAAAATAAGCGTTGCGGCACCCAGCAACCCTATTGGCAAGTACTTTCGCCACCTTGTTACCATTTCGGGAGCATTCCTTCTAACCCTAAGGAGAACTATTGGGGTCATTGCCAATGCAATGAAAACATTTACAGAAACCGCCCAGAATAAAGGCGATGAAGCCTTTACTCCCATCTTATCGAAGTTCGAGGTTATGGACCAAATAAATGCAACCAGAAGCATGTAACGGGGCCCTTTTTCGTAAACCAACGACCTAAAGGGAGCCCAAAAACCCTTTTTTATTTCCTTGATATTTAAAAAGTATGATCCTAACACTATTAGTATCACTCCCACAAAACCAGCAAAAGTTGGAAACTCCCCTACAATAACAGGCGATGTAACCAATAGAAACAGTGGAGTAAAGGCAACCATTGGAACTGTTAGCGATATATCGGAATGACTCAAAGCCTTCATGTACAAAATGGTTGTTATCACATTCAACCCTCCGCCAACAACCATCGCCAACCAGAAATTAGCAGTTAACACCGGAATTTCAATAATAAAAAGCAGCGGTAAAAGGAACGGCAGTGAGTACAACCTGTAAGCCCAAGCTACAAGGTACGCGTTACTACTACGTAAACTTTTTTTGCTAAAAATATCCTTTGCCGCTTCGCTAACGGCAGTTAGCACTGAAAGAATTAACCATGACATTGGGAACACTATAAATCTTTTACCAGCATATTCTCGGGGAGGTTCTCCATTTGTAAGGACAGGGATTCGTTATACATCAGAATTCTTTGCATCAGCGTGTTATCAATATCAACTGTAGTTCCTTCCCTGTCGATAGCATTCATAATGTACGAAATGGTAAACTTTTCAATATACTGGGCTGGTTGATAGGCCGGATTCTTTGGCTCCTTGGTATATGTAAGCGAAACGATTCTGCAATCTTCAAGTATATCAAGCACTAACCTAACTAACCTTATTGGTAATTTCAGCTCCCTTGATAATTCCTGAGCCGTTAGGGGCATTTCGCCCATGGCAAACCTTTTTACAATTCGGTTAACAATTAGCAATGCAATAATTCGGGTTGAGTAATGGCTAATATTTTCTGTTTCAGTCTCAAACTCATAAAGGCTCTGGTTCTGGCTAGCAAACGAAATTTCAGCACCAAACAGCACAATTAACCAGCTGAGTTGTAACCAAGCCAATAGCAGGGGTATTGCAGCAAAACTCCCGTAAATAGCATTGTATTTCGATACGCCAACCTGCAAGTCGATATAAAACCACTGCACGAAGCTGAACGCAGTTCCTGCCAAAATTCCTGCAACAGCTCCCGCTGTTATATTAACCTTTGTATTGGGCATTACAATATAAATGGTAGTGAACAGAATCCAAATAATTATGAAGGGAGCAAATTTCAGCATAAACAGAAGGAAAGGGCTTACCATGCTAAGCAGATTAATCTCCTGGGAAAGCTTTGAAATTTGGGTAGCTGCAAAAACTGTAAATCCGCTTGAAGCAATCATAAGAACCGGTGCAATCACCATCATTGATAGGTAATCGCTAAATTTTCTTGCCAGGGTTCTCCCTTTCGAAATTTGCCATATATCGTTGAAAGAGTTCTCAATATGCCCAAAAACCTTAAGTACAGAGTAGAACAGTACAGCAACACCAATTCCGGCAATTAGTCCACCACCCGTTCGCTGAAGCAGCGAGTCGGAAAAGCTTATGAGACGATTGAGAACCTCCTCCTGCCCCTGAAAGTTCTGCAGAAGCTGATTTCGCAAGTATTTGTCGAGGCCAAAACCCTTTGCTATGCCAAATCCCATTGCCAAAATGGGTACAATGGACATAAGGGTAAAAAAGGTTAAGGCCGATGCCCGTAACAAAACCTTATCCTCCGAGAACCCCCTGAGCGCCAATAGTAAAACCCGGAGATAGCGTAACAGCTTTGACTTCAAGGGAGGATACTCATCTAAACTTTTACTCCAAATTCCATGGGTTAAAAACTTTTTCAGATTAGTGTAAATAAACACTATTGATTTATTGCGACCCGATAAACTTTTCATAACCCCATATTTTTGGTTAGTAAAAAACTTCCGAAGTTGTTAACTTTGAAGTAAAAGTAATAAATTTATTAATGTTAACGCAATAAGCCTTATATTCAGAATTTGTAAAACACTATTTTAGCAGAAAAAAAATTGTTTCAACTCAGAAAATCAACTATACTTTTCATAAGGCTTGGCGTTGCAGCTTTTGCCTACGGATTCATAATTTATAAGTTGTGTGATTATAGCTGGCACGAAATATCTTCGGTTTTTCAAACATCCCTAAATAGCAGCAGCCCTGTTTTTTTATTCCTTTTTACAGCCTTAATGCCTATAAACTGGTTAATTGAAGCCTTCAAATGGAAGTTTTCTCTGAAAGATTTCGAAAGAATTGGATTAATAGAAGCGTATAAAAGCGTTTGGTATGGTATTGTTACGGGCATAATTACACCTAACAGAATTGGAGAACCCGTTGGTAAAATCGCATTAATTTCGAAGAATAATAGGGGAAAAGCGTTGCTTGTTGCCTTTTGGTGTAGCGCTTCGCAACAAGTTGCAACTGTATTTTTTGGTGTAGTTGGTTTAACAATTTGGACCTATAGTAGCAATTTAAAGAATATTGTTTCTCAAAATTTAACAGCATACATTTCCGTAATTGTTCTAGCAATCACAGCTTTACTATTTTTTATTTTAAAAATAAATTGGTTTTCCGCCTTTCTTGGGAAGAAAAAAATTACCAAACGTTTTCTTTCCGGAGAAAACCTTTCTTTAAACATTTCGATAAAACAAAGTTTTATAATTATTGGATTAAGCATTCTTCGATACTTAATTTTTTCATCCCAGTTTATACTTATTCTTCAGTTTTTTGGCGTTGACTCCAAAATAATGCTGCTTTTCTCAGCCATTGCACTAACCTATATGGCAACCAGCTTTATTCCAACCTTTTTCTTCTCCGAAGCTGGAGTTAGAACCGGATTTGCGCTCGCATTCATTGGCACCCTAACTAGCAATTCAGTTGCTATTATTTCAGGTACTATTCTGCTTTGGGTTCTAAACGTAGGACTACCAGCAGCAATTGCAACTTGGTTTCCATGGCACAGCAAAATAAATCAGAATTAATTAATTTGATTTTATTTTTTCCAAAACCATTACCTTTGTTGCCCATAATAATGTGAGCAAAAATGACAAGCATATCAACAGCAAATAAACCCAACAAAGTTTACATTGAAACCTACGGCTGCCAGATGAATGTTAACGATAGCGAAGTTGTAGCATCAATTCTACAAACCAACGGATACGGACTAACCGAGAACATTGAGGATGCTGACGTAATTCTTATAAACACATGCTCAATACGTGAGAATGCAGAAACACGAGTTTGGGGCAGACTTGAAGTTTTTCGTCAGGTTAAAAAGAGCAAGCCATCCGTTCTGGTTGGTGTAATTGGCTGCATGGCCGAGAGGTTAAAAGAGAAACTAATTGAGGAGCAAAAAACGGTTGACCTGGTTATTGGCCCCGATGCTTACCGTGAGCTACCCGTTCTTCTACGAGCAGCCGAGGGTGGACAGAAGGGCATAAACGTGCTTCTTTCGCGCGAGGAAACCTACGCCGATATTAGCCCGGTAAGGCTTGACAGAAACGGCGTATCGGCTTTCGTGTCAATTATGCGAGGTTGCAACAACATGTGCTCATACTGTGTTGTTCCCTACGTTAGAGGAGCCGAACGAAGCCGTGACCCTAAAACAATTATTCGAGAAGTAAAAGAACTTGTTGATGCGGGCTACCGTGAGGTAACTTTGCTTGGACAGAATGTTAACAGCTACAACTGGTCTGATAAAAACGGGGAAAGAACCAGCTTTGCAGATTTGCTTGAAATGGTTGCTAAGGTAAACTCAAACCTTCGCGTACGATTCTCCACATCACACCCAAAGGACATTTCCGACGAGGTAATTTACACCATGGCAATGTACGAGAATATATGCAACCATATTCACTTGCCGGTTCAATCGGGTTCAACCCGAATTCTTGAACTTATGAACCGTGGTTATACCCGCGAGTACTACATGAAGCGCATTGAAGCAATCAGGCATATTTTGCCCGACTGCTCAATCTCAACCGATATTATTACCGGATTCTGCACCGAAACAGAACTCGACCACGACCAAACCCTACAGCTGATGCAATGGGTTGGTTACGATTTCGCCTTCATGTTCAAGTATTCTGAACGACCAAACACCAAGGCAGCCAGAAAACTTGCCGACGATGTTCCCGAAGATGTAAAAACCCAAAGGCTAACGCAAATAATTGAACTTCAAGGGAAGCTCTCCGAGGAAAGTAAACAGAAGGATATTGGAAGGAGCTACGAGGTTCTGATTGAAGGCGAGTCGAAGAAATCGGCCGACCATTTTTTTGGCCGAACCTCTCAGAATAAGGTGGTTGTTTTCCCCAGGGGAAATTACCGCATTGGCGACTATGCTTTTGTTCGAATAACCGATTGCACACAAGCCACCCTGCTTGGCGAAATTGTTGAAGAATAAAAAAAGGCCGGTTAAACCGGCCAATTTTATTTTAACTCATTTTCTTTTTGTATTCCGGAAGGAGTTCGCCCGAATCGCTATGCCATTGTGGTAAAGCATAAAATCCAGCGCGAGAACCCGCTTTCTTATGAACCATTAACTTTTTATCGGTTTTTGCAAGCTTTGTTAGCGTAGTTGCTATTGACGATTTAACCCTGTCGAAATTGGCTTCAGTCATCTTTAACTTTTCTGAAGCCTTTTGCGCTATCGAGTTCATATCGAGTAAAGTATCAGCATTTTTTATAACATCTACTACTATTTCATTCCACTTCATTTTTTTGCTGCCTCTACCTTTTTTTAAGGGTTTACGTTTTGTTGCCATCTTTTTTGCAACAGGTTTTTGCTGCTTGTTAGCAGCAAGTTGAACCTTTGTTACGGGTGTTTTCTTTTTTGAGGCACCCCCTCTTTTTGCGGTTCCTGCTGTTTTAGTTACTTTCTCTGCAGGGGTTGCAATTGTACTCTCGGCTTTTACTTTGGGAGGCCGACCCCTTTTGCCTACTTTTTTGACAACAGGTTTAGAGGTTTTTTTATTGGGAGTTATGGTTGCTCCAAGCAACTTACTAATTTCATCTTCCTGCGATGGAGAAACTTCTCCAAGCTTACTAAGAACACTTGTTAATGAAGCTATTCGGTTTTTCGCTTTCTCTAACTCAAACTCATAAAATTCACGTAAATGCTGAATTTCAGATTCGGATAAAGTTATTTTTTTCATTTTTTAAATATTTAAATTAAACTTCAAACTATTTTAAAAATATTGTGATACAAAAGATTACAAATGTATTGTTTTGATTTTTTAAAGTCAATTAAATTAAAAATTATTTTAATTAAAACAATAAACACATGATGTATGTATATGATTATATGGAATATAACAATAATATATTGTTTAATAAAAATGAATTAAATTAATTTTAAACTATTTTATCTTTATATAAACACACTTCAACAACCTATATCTCAATTAATTTATTAATTAATTATTAGTTTAAAAGAAAATAAAAAAGGTCGGAAAAAAACCGACCTTTAAATTATAAAACTAAAAAAAACAAACCTAGAGTTCAAGTATTTTCTGGGTTGTAACCTCACCGTTAACATTTAATTTTACAAGGTATGCACCAGCAGCAAGTCCCATTTCTTTAGCTGAGAATTTGTGAATTCTTTCACCAGCATCCTCGTTGTTATCAACTAAAACCTTAACTAAACGTCCATTCAAATCGTACACCGAAAGGTTAACTTTTGAAGGATTCTCGAGGGTGTACTTAATGTTTACAATATCGCGATATGGGTTAGGATAAACGTTCATTTCGTAGCTAACGCTCATAACATCATCGCTGGTTGGGCCGTATAGAATTACCGGATTGTAAGCAGCCTGGGTTGAAACCTGGGTGCGCCCTTTACTGAAAGTATAAGTACTTTTAATGAAAACAAGAATTGGGAAACGATGCCCATTCACATACCAACGATAGGTAACATTTTCGATATCGTAGCTATAGTTATTAAGGGTTTGTGTGTACGATTTAACTTCCTTAACTCTCAACGCATTTTCGTACGAAACGTTACCGGGCAACATTAATGTACCCGTAGCGTCGCCAGTAACAGAGTAGGTTCCGTTAATATCGCCGGTAGTTTTTGTTCCGTTGTAAGTTCCGGAAAAATCGCCAGTGTAAGTGCTACCATAAACAAATGGGTACTTCATTTTTTGGAAAGGAACATCGTAAATAATATTGGTTTTCCCGGTTGATGACATGAAACCCAGCTGCTGTATGCCCTCCTCGGTAGTTTTAAAGAAGAAGTAGTTACCAAACTCCTCTAGCACTGCATTTGCTTCTGGGAAAAGCTGCGCACCTTTGCTCAAATCGGGGTTATCGAGCGAACCCACAAAATCTTGTGTAAGTTCCAGGCTGGTAAAATCCCAAACAACATTTCTCCCTTCGGCACCAGGCTCTGCATATTTTGTAATAAACATTTCATTTTTATTGGTAGGAATCAAACCATGGGTTTGATACTTCAGAACGGTTTGAGCCTGAAGCGATGCTACTAATCCAATTGCAGCTAATGAAAGTAAAATTTTTCTCATGGCAGATTAATTTTTAAGTTGGTTCAAAGTGTAAATATAGAAAATTCTTAGGACTGAATCAATGCTAAACCCAGAATTTAACAATATTTTGAGCTAAAAGTTCTTCCTTTTAATAATGTAACTTGAAACAAGAATAAAAAGCACTGAGTAAATGAGTGCAACAACCACGGTTAACCAAAGCGGGACTGAATATGAATGTAAGCCAAACCCTGTGCTTTCAGATAGGTGCTGGCTTTGAATTTGTACCATCTCGCCAAGGGTAATATCAAAAAAATTAGGCATTGGAGTTAGATTTGCAATAATTTTTACTGGCAAGAACTTATCAACATTACCTGGTAGAAACCATCGTATAATGGGCTCCACTAGGAAGAAAAAAAGCACAAACATTACTATTGATAACCCAGCGTTTCTAAAAAAGAATGCAAAAAGCATTGCCAATAGTGTGTAAGCCAGAGCTTGAACGAAGAGTATGGGCAAGTAGTACAACCCCTCAAAAAAATCATTTACTGTGAAGTTTGAAGAATTGATGATTCCAAAAATCAGTCCCGACACGAAAACAAGTATCATTGTGTACAATGCAACTATAACAAAAACAATAAGTTTCCCATAAAGCAGGTCGTTGCGCGTCAATCCATCGATTAGCTGCTTACGAAAGGTTCGAAACTGAAATTCGTTAGAAATAAGAATAATTGCCAAAATACCAAGCAACAGGTTAAACCAGCTAGAAAACCATGCAAAAACTGACCATATATGAGGGAATACAAACAGTTTTTCAATGGAAACTCCCTGAATATTTATATGAAAGTTCGAAGAGACCAATGCCACCAGCAAAAACAGTGTAAAATGCAGTATTATTATGGCTCTAAACACAGGGTAACCCAAGGTTTTAATGGCTTCAATTTGTAATAATCTTTTCATAATGGTTCCCAGAAATTAATTCCTCTTTCGAATAAGTTCAAGAAATTGTTCCTCCAATGTTTTTTTATGAACCTCCAGTTGATTTAACACTATTCCTTGTTCAACTAATCTTTTATTAAGTTCCAATGTTGTAATACTTTCATCAATTGAAATTAGAATTGATGAGTCGCCCTTTTCAATTACTTTAACACCCTTGAACTGGTTAAGAACAATCGATAGCAGGTTAATATCATCGGAGCTTAGGGTAATGTGTTGTTGATCAGCAAGAAGTTCATTCACTTTGCCATACGCAATTCTTTCGCCCTCTTTAAGAATGGCAACGTGCGAGCACACCTTCTCAACCTCATCGAGAATATGGCTGGCAAGAATAATGGTTTTACCCTGTGCTGCTTGCTCTTTAATGATGTCTCTAACCTCGGCTATTCCTTCCGGATCGAGCCCATTGGTTGGCTCGTCGAGAACTAGCACTTCAGGACTACCTATTAGCGCGCTGGCAATTGCAAGCCGCTGTTTCATACCAAGGGAAAGCGTATAGTAGGGCGACTTAACCCTTGAGCCCAACCCAACCATCGAAAGAATTTGTGGAATTTGACCCGAACCTTGCCCCCTTACCTTCGCAACAATGCTGAGATTTTTTTCCAAACTTAGGTACGGGTAAAAGTAAGGAACTTCAAGCAGGGCTCCTATTCGCTTATTTGCTTCTGGAGCCTTGGCTCCTCCAAACCAGCTAAAGAATCCTCTGTCGGCATATTTTACACCTAAAACTACCGAAAGGGTAGTTGTTTTGCCACTTCCGTTTGGGCCAAGCAAACCCAGAACCTGTCCCTTTTCCAGAGAAAGATCGATATTTTCAATGGCTTTAATACTCCCAAAAAACTTGGTTAAACCTTCAACCTGAAGAATTTTACTCACAACTATATATTTTTCAATATAAAAAGGGTTGATTTGCAATTCAAAACAACCCTTTAAAATTAACATTTTATTTTTTCAAACAATCGGACTCTCTCAATATTACATGGATTTTTAATTTCCTAACTCTGAGATGAATTTTATTCGTACCAAACGAATCTCCTCCTCAGTAAACTCGTCCTCACCTAGGTAATCAACAGCCTCCTGAATCGACTCGGTTTCAGCCTCTTCCTTAAAGTACTCGAAAATTTCATCGCGCTTATCCTCATCAATAGCGCTATCGATATAGTAATCAATACTTAGCTTGGTTCCCGAGTTGACAATGGCTTCAATTTCGTTCAACAACTCGTCCATCTCGAGATTTTTGGCAGTACATATGTCCTCAAAATCCATCTTTCGGTCGATACTTTGGATAATAAAAACTTTTAGCAACGATTTGTTTGCCACGGACTTAACCACCATATCCTGTGGCCTAATTATTTCTTTATCCTCAACGTAAGCCTTTATTAACTCTACAAACTCCTTACCGTATCTTTTGGCTTTACCAACCCCAACTCCGGTAATATTCTGGAGTTCCTCTATGGTTATTGGGTACTGGATTGACATATCCTCGAGCGATGGATCCTGAAATATTACGAAAGGAGGAAGGTTCTTCTTTTTGGCAATGCGCTTGCGCAAATCTTTGAGCATGTTAAACAGCTCCTCATCGGAAGAACCACCCTTGCCAGGTTGACTGAGGGTTATATCATCATCGTCGGACTCCTGGTAATCGTGATCCTGAGTAAACATTAGGTCGAATGGTTCCTTAATAAACTTCCTTCCCTTCTCGGTAAGAAGCAGTAACCCGTAATTCTCAATATCCTTCTCAACGAACTTCATTACAAGAGCCTGGCGGATTATTGCGTTCCAGAATTTAACATCCTTCTCGGCTCCCTCTCCAAAGGTTTCAAGTTTATTGTGCTTGTACGATTTTATGGCAGTAGTAATGTTTCCGCAGAGAATATTTGCAACATGCTCCGCCTTAAATTTTTCTTTAACTGCTAGTACAGTTTCAAGCACAAGCTGCAGGTACTCTTTCCCTTCAAACTGCTGCTTTGGGTGCAGGCAATTGTCGCAGGTACCACAGTTCTCCTCGTGGTACTCCTCACCGAAGTAGTGAAGCAGCATTTTTCGGCGGCAAACCGACGATTCAGCGTACGATACGGTTTCAAGCAGAAGCTGCTTCCCAATTTCCTGTTCGGCAACCGGTTTGCCCTGCATAAACTTTTCCAACTTCTGAATGTCCTTGTAGCTGTAGAAAGTGATGCACTTCCCTTCTCCTCCATCACGCCCTGCACGACCCGTTTCCTGATAGTAACCCTCAAGGCTCTTGGGAATATCGTAGTGAATTACGAACCGCACATCGGGCTTATCAATACCCATTCCAAACGCAATGGTAGCTACTATAACGTCAACCTCCTCCATTAGAAACTTATCCTGATTCCCGCTACGGGTTGCAGAATCCATTCCGGCATGGTAAGGCAGCGCCTTAATTCCGTTCACCTTAAGCATTTCAGCAATTTCCTCTACTTTCTTCCTGCTAAGGCAGTAAATAATGCCCGATTTGCCCTCGTTATTCTTAATGAACTTAATAATTTCGCGGGTTGTATTTACCTTCGGGCGAACCTCGTAGTATAGGTTTGGCCTGTTGAAGGATGATTTAAACACATTCGCCTCAAGCATCCCCAAGTTCTTTTGAATATCGTGCTGAACTTTGGGGGTTGCCGTTGCTGTAAGGGCAATTATTGGGGCATTCCCAATTTCGTTAATAATTGGGCGAATACGGCGATACTCAGGCCTAAAATCGTGCCCCCACTCCGATATACAATGCGCCTCATCGATGGCGTAGAATGATATTGTAACCTGCTTAAGGAACTGGATGTTTTCCTCCTTTGTTAACGATTCAGGAGCAACGTATAACATTTTCGTTTTACCGCTGAGCATATCCTGCTTCACCTTGGCAATCTGAGCCTTATTTAGCGAGGAGTTAAGGAAATGAGCGATGCCATCCTCCATGCTAAAACCCCTCATGGCATCCACCTGATTCTTCATCAGCGCAATGAGAGGAGAAATGATTATGGCTGTACCTTTTAGCAATAGTGCAGGAAGCTGGTAACAAAGTGACTTTCCTCCGCCAGTGGGCATTAAAACAAACGTATCGTTACCCGCTAAAACGTTCCTAATAATTACCTCCTGATTTCCCTTAAAACTACTAAAGCCAAAGTGTTTACTAAGATGCTCCGAAAGGGAAATATCCAATCCTACGTTCATTTTTTCCTCAAAAAGATTAGTTGATAAATTTTATACTCCTAATAATTAAATAGTTGCTATTCTCTAATTATTGTAATACTCATAAAGATAGTTTGCCAGAGCAAAAAACAACTACTTTTGTAAAATAAACAGGTAATACTCCTTTTTATTTTTAACTTTTAATTGATAAAGTTAATAATAATAATGCAAATTAGTACAAAATGAAAGTTGATATTAATCACCTTGCCATAAAAACAATCCAGGAAGAAGCCAGGGCCATTTCAAACCTTGCAAAACATATCGACTCGAGTTTTAGCAGCTCTGTAGAAATACTATTCAACATGAAGGGTAGGGCTATAGTTACGGGCATTGGCAAGAGCGCTATTATTGCCGAGAAAATTGTTGCAACCTTTAACTCAACCGGAACCCCGGCAATTTTCATGCATGCTGCTGATGCTATTCATGGGGATTTGGGGATTATTCAACCCGACGATGTGATTATTTGCCTCTCGAAGAGTGGGAATACTCCTGAAATTAAGGTTCTGGTTCCTCTCATCCGGAATATGGGGAATAAGCTAATTGCAATCGTTTCGAACGCTGAAAGTTACTTGGCACAGAAAGCCGACCTCGTTATTCGTGCTACCGTAGAAAGCGAGGCTTGCCCCAACAATCTGGCTCCAACATCAAGCACAACTGCACAACTGGTAATTGGTGATGCGTTGGCGGTTTGCCTTCTTAACCTAAAAGGATTCTCTCCGGCCGACTTTGCCAGGTTTCATCCTGGCGGTTCATTGGGGAAGAAGCTGTACATGAGAGTAGATGACATATTCGACGAGAACATCCTGCCGAAGGTTTCACTGGAAGAAAGCATACAGAACGTGATTGTTGAAATTTCATCAAAACGCATGGGAGCAACAGCCGTTATCGATCCTCATGGCCAAATAGCGGGCATAGTTACCGATGGCGATTTGCGTAGAATGCTGCAACGAAACCAAAGTGTAGAATTGCTAAAAGCCAAGGATATTCTGTCCACGAACCCAAAAACCATTCAGCGGGATGAACTGGCAATCAACGCATTCAACCTAATGGAGAAGAATAAAATCACCCAGCTTCTTGTTACAGAGAATGGAAAATACGTTGGGATGATACACCTTCACGATATTCTTAGGGAAGGAATAGTTTAAATTATGGGCGAAAAAACCGGCAAAGAAAAGGAGATGGGATTCCTTGAACACCTCGAGGAATTTCGCTGGGTAATTGTTAGAGCAGCCATTGGGGTTGTTCTGGCTTCGCTTGCTGCGTTTATTTTTTACCGTTTCATATTCGACCATATTGTGCTTGCACCCAAATCGCCCGACTTTTTTACCAACAGGATTCTTTGTAAGCTGGCTGATTTGCTGAATTCACAAACCCTCTGTATAAACTCAACCCCATTGAACATAATAAACATAAACATGGCAGGGCAGTTCAATACGCACATCCAGGTTTCGGTTTTTGCAGGTATAATTCTATCGTTTCCATACATTATTCAGCAATTCTGGAACTTTGTGAAACCTGCTCTATATCCTAGTGAAAGGCAGAGGGCCAGGGGTGCCGTTTTTTACATTTCACTTCTTTTTTTACTGGGAGTACTTTTCGGTTACTTCATTATTTCGCCTTTAACCATTCATTTTCTTGGCGGTTACAGCATTTCTACTGAGGTTACAAACCAAATTAACCTGGGTTCATTCATTGCCTCGGTTGCCTCGGTTACCCTTGCAACTGGCATTCTGTTTGAGTTACCTGTGCTAATCCTATTCCTCACAAAGGCGGGGATTGTTACGCCAAAGTTCCTGAAGAAATATCGAAAACACGCATTTATAATAATCATGGTTGTTGCTGCAATAATAACCCCCCCCGACATTCTCAGCCTTCTCTTGGTTACATTCCCTTTATGGTTGCTTTTTGAAGTGAGCATTACCGTTTCGGCAAGAATTTACAGAAAATCTGAGCAGAACAAATAGATTACAATTACCTTAACCAGAATGAAAACAAGGAGAATCGCATTAGTTCTGTTCGCAAATATTACTGTGCTCTTTTTTTCGTGCAATCTCTCGGCACAGGTAACAAAAATACGAGGAACGGTTATTGATGTCGAAACTCGCGAGTTTCTGCCATTCGTTAACGTTTCATTCAAGGGAACGAGCGTTGGAACTATCACCGATTTCGAGGGCCGATTTTTCATCGAAACGCGGTCGGCAGGCGACTCTATTACAATTTCGTACGTTGGATACAACTCCAAAACAATGGCTATTAAAAAGGGTGTATATCAGGAAATTGCGGTTGAATTGGCTCCTGAATCTATCCTAATCGATGCGGTTGTGATAAAGCCCGGCGAGAACCCCGCTCACCCAATAATGCGAAGCATAATAAGCAGCAAGGAAAGGAATAACCCCGAGAAGCTTGATAGGTACTACTATGAGAGCTACAATAAAATTCAAATCGATATAAACAACGTTGAGCAGCAAATGAAGGATCGGAAAATCCTCAGGCAAATCGATTTTGTGTTTAACCATGTAGATACCAACGCCGTTACCGGCAAAACGTACCTTCCCATTTTTATAACCGAAGCCATTTCCGACTACTACTTCCAACGGGAACCGAAAGTTGAGAGAGAGGTGATAAAAGCCTCGAAAATTTCAGGAATTAACAATGAAAGCGTAAGCCAATTTACCGGCAAAATTTACCAGAACATTAACGTATACGACAACTTTATCAATGTTCTGGATCAAGGACTGGTAAGCCCAATTGCAAACTCCGGACTTTTTTACTACAAGTACTACCTAATTGACAGTGCCTACATTGACAGCAACTGGTGCTACCAGCTATCGTTCAAACCAAAAAGGAGGCAGGAACCAACGTTTACAGGCGACTTCTGGGTTGACAGCAAAACCTGGGGCATTGTAAAAATCCAGCTCCGCCTATCCGAAGGTGTCAACCTCAACTTTATGAATGACCTTGTAGCCAGCGCCGATTACCAGCTGGTAAACGATTCAACCTGGTTCCCAAGCCAGCTGAAAATTTTTGTTGACTTCAACCTAACCGAGCGTACAACCGGTTTCTTTGGTACAAAAACAACCGTTTATAAAAACGTAAAGTTGAACCCAACCATACCCAAGGAAATTGCTGAGCAGAGCGGCAGCATTACCATTAAGGAGCAAGCATTGGAGAAGGATAGCCTGTACTGGGCGCAATCGCGCCCTTATAAACTCTCCGAGAAAGAAGCCTCAATTTACTCCATGGTCGACTCGGTGAAGGATGCAAGAATTTACAAAACCTTCATCGACATTCTCGATATGTTCGTGAACTACCACTACACAATAGGCTGGATAGAACTTGGCCCCTACTACAAAACATACAGTTTCAACGAAATTGAGGGAAACCGGTTTCGGCTATCGGGCAGAACCAGCAACTACTTTAGCCGAAGAATTATGTTCTCGGCCTTTGGTGCCTACGGCGATAAGGATGAGCAGGTTAAGTACGGCGGGGAGGTTCAGTACGTTTTCAGCAAAATACCCCGGAGAACCATTTTTGTTAGCGGCAAAAAAGATATTGAGCAGCTGGGGCAAAGCCCCAACGCCCTTGTTGAGGACAACATCCTCACATCAATTCTGCGAAGAAACCCAAACTACAAGCTTACGCTGGTTGACGAGCTGAGCACGAAGTACGAGCATGAGTGGTTCCCTGGTTTCTCAAACTCAATTACAGCTAGCTACCGGAACATATACTCATCTGATTATATAAACTTCTATTCAACCAACGGAACCGATACTTTAGCGAACATAGCAACTTCAAGTTTAACCCTTAACACCCGCTGGGTTAAAAACGAGCGTTTCGTAAACGGAGAATTCGAAAGGGTTAGCCTGGGAAGCGTTTACCCCGAAATTAGTTTTGACATTACCGGCGCCTATAAGGGATTCCTGGGAAGTGACTACAGCTTCATAAAGCTACACCTAAACTACTACCACAAGGTGAATATTAGCCCGTTGGGCTATATGCGCTACATAATTGATGCGGGGAAAATTTTCGGCGCCGTTCCCTACCCGCTCCTCAAGCTACACGAAGGGAATGAAACCTACGCATTCGACAGGTTTGCCTACAACATGATGAACTACTACGAGTTTGCCTCGGACCAGTACGCAAGCTTAATTGTAGAGCACCATTTCCAAGGGTTATTCCTGAACCACATTCCCCTTATGCGCAAGCTGAAGTGGCGTGAGGTGGTAACCGCCAAGGCTCTTGTTGGCTCCATTAGCAATGCGAACAAGAGTGTTCTGGTTTTTCCCGATGGGCTAAACTCTGTTTCGAAACCCTACCTTGAAGTTGGCGTTGGAGTAGAGAATATTTTTAAAGTAGTAAGGGTTGATGCCATGTGGCGACTCTCGCACCTGAATAATCCAAACATTGAAAAGTTTGGACTTAGGATGGGATTTCAGATTATTTTCTAGAAATAAACAGTTGGCAGTCCTCAGCTCAAATTACTTTCGAAGCTCAAAATTCTGACCTAGGTAAACTTTCCGAACCTCAGGATCCTCTGCGAGTTCCTCCGCAGTTCCGGCCTTAAGAATATCACCCTCGAAGAGCAGGTATGCCCGATCGGTAATCGAAAGGGTTTCGTGAACGTTGTGGTCGGTAATTAGAATCCCGATATTCCTGTCCTTCAGGTGAGCTACAATATTTTGGATATCCTCAACGGCTATTGGGTCAACGCCCGCAAAGGGCTCGTCGAGCAGAATGAACTTTGGATCAAGCGCCAGAGCGCGAGCAATTTCCGTACGCCTGCGCTCTCCTCCGCTGAGCTGAATACCCAAGCTTTTTCGAATTTTCTGCAAGCCAAACTCGTTCAGCAGCGTTTCCACCTTCTCACGCTGATAGTCCTTGGGAAAGTCGGTCATTTCAAGAACAGCCCTCAGGTTATCCTCAACGCTGAGTTTACGGAACACCGATGCTTCCTGCGCCAGGTAGCCAATTCCCCGTTGTGCTCTTTTGTAAACTGGCTCACCGGTAATATCGTTGTTATCCAAGAAAATTCGTCCTGAATTAGGCGTAACAAGCCCAACAATCATGTAGAAGGTAGTTGTTTTTCCTGCCCCATTTGGGCCAAGAAGCCCAACAATTTCTCCCTGCTTAACTTCAACCGAAGCTCCCTTCACTACGGTGCGCGAACGGTATTTCTTTACCAGCGATTTGGTGTGCAACCTCATTCTTTCCATGCTCTCAAAAAAATTTTTGTAAAAGTAAAAAAAAAGCACGACGTACGGTTTACCTTAAACGGCAGAAAGGAGAACTTATTTTCAAAAACGTGTTTCCCCCCTTAACTCAACAAAGATGTTTCTTAACATATTTGAATTTATTTGCCTATAATTCAAAACATTAAACAAGCAACCCAATTAACTTAAACAACTTTACACCTTAATATCTTTTCACCTGTGGCCTAAAAAATTATTTTTGTAGGTCGTTTTTTTGTTATCAACAAAAGTTTACATATTAATCAAACAAAGGAGGTTTTATGACAAAACGTAATGTAGTAATTATCGGTGCAGCCGGAAGAGATTTCCACAATTTCAACACTTTCTTCCGCGACAACGAGCAGTACAACGTAGTTGCTTTCACAGCAGCACAAATTCCCGACATCGACGGGAGAAAATATCCTGCTGAACTTGCTGGGAAATTATATCCTGCTGGTATTCCTATCGTTGCTGAGGCTGATCTAACAAAACTAATCAAAGAGAATAACGTACACGACTGCGTATTCTCTTATAGCGATGTTACATACAACCATGCAATGAAAATCAGCTCTATTGTTAACGCTGCTGGCGCAAACTTTATGCTGATTGGACCAAACGAAACTATGGTAAAAAGCAACAAACCTGTTATTGCAGTAGTTGCTACCCGTACAGGTTGCGGGAAATCGCAAACTTCACGTAAAGTTATCGAGCACCTCATGGATATGGGGCTTAAAGTTGTTGCTGTTCGTCACCCAATGCCTTACGGTGACCTTGTTGCTCAAAAAGTTCAACGTTATGCTGTAGTTGACGATTTGAAGAAGCACAAATGTACTGTTGAGGAAATGGAAGAGTACGAACCACATGTAGTACGTGGAAACGTAATTTACGCTGGTGTTGATTACGAAGCTATTCTTCGTGAAGCTGAAAAAGATCCTAACGGATGTGATGTAGTTCTTTGGGATGGTGGAAATAACGACTTTGCTTTCTACAAACCCGACTTAACAATCACCGTTGCTGACCCACACCGCCCTGGAAATGAAATCAGCTACTACCCAGGCGAGGTGAACCTACGTATGGCCGACGTTGTTGTTATTAACAAAATGGATTCTGCTTCACCAGAGGGAATTCAAACTGTTCGCGAAAGCATTCGTAGCCGCAACCCAAAAGCTATCGTTGTTGATGGCGCATCACCTATCTCAGTTGATAAGCCTGAACTAATTAACGGTAAGCGTTGCTTGATCGTTGAGGATGGCCCAACTCTCACCCACGGTGAAATGAAAATTGGTGCAGGTACCGTTGCTGCTCGTAAATTCGGTGCAATCGAAGAAATCGATGCTCGTCCTTACTTAGTAGGGAAACTGAAAGAAACCTACGAAATTTACCCAAATATTGGGAATATTCTTCCTGCAATGGGTTACGGTGAGCAGCAGCTGAAAGACCTTGAAGCTACCATTAACAATACCGATTGCGATACCGTAATCATTGGTACTCCAATTGATCTTTCCCGTATCATCAACATTAAGAAGCCTACAACCAGAGTTTATTACGATCTAGCAGAGATTGGGAAGCCTGACTTGAAAGGAATTCTTGAAGATTTTGTAAAAAAACACAACCTTAAGTAGTTAATTCTATAGCCAAAAAAACCGCTTCAGCCGAAGCGGTTTTTTTGTTCGTATGCTTACCAGGTTTTAAAGTACATCTTAATGGCGAACCTTCTTTCGTCGCCTTCGTACCTAACGCCTTTTTCCCAAAAGTCTTCAAGTTCACGACGAACTTCAGACATACTTTTTTCAGAAAGGTTTTTGCTCCATAACTCCTCAACGTTCAATGTTCCATCCTCCTTTACATTAAATGAAACAAGCGCAGTTCCTTCTGCTGAACATTCACAAACCTCGGTAGGGACATTCATCTCCTTTTGAATTTCTGATGCCAAATCGGCAACACAAAAGAAAACTTTGCTTTGTGCTCTGGTTACTAGGGTTGAAACCATTAGCATAAGCAGTAGCGAAATTACTCTTTTTGCTTTCATAGCTAAAATATTTTGGGGTTAATAATAAATTCTAATTAACTGAAACCACACTTCATGCCATTGTTGTTAAAGTATTGTTTTTGTGAGACATACAAAACATACTGGGTTATATAAAACAATAAAAAAGTGTACGTTTTCGTACACCCATACTTCAGAACTGAACAGTAAATAGGCATTTTACTAAAACACCCGAAAAGATTTCGAGAGTTTAAAGAGAAAGTTTCAAAAATCACTTTCTATAAATTCTTTTTTCTTGCTATATTTGAAGAAAATAGGTTGTAATGAATTTTTTAGCGCACTTGTACCTTTCTGGAGATGATGTGGATATTCGGCTTGGTAACTTTATTGGGGATCAGGTGAAGGGTCGATATTTAAATCGATATCCAGATTTGGTGCAAAAAGGGATTTTCATTCACCGTTCAATAGATTTTTTCACTGACAACCATCCAGCAACATATGAGGTTCGGCTGTTATTCAGGGATGCATATAGGAAGTACGCAGGAGTAGTAGTAGATGTTTTCTTTGATCATTTTTTGGCCAGGTACTGGCCAACCTTCTCCCCATTCCCACTTAACAGTTTTTGTCGAAAGTTCTACTACCAAATGGTACAACGTTACCGTGAATTACCACCTCTAATAAGAAGGCACTTACCATTTTTAATCCAAAGCAACAGACTTTTCAGCTACCAAACCATTGAGGGTGTCGGAGATGCCATAGAGATTATGAGCACCTTCACCTCGCTCCCCGATAAAACCGATTTTGCTCTTGACACACTTACTGATAACTACGATTTCATCTTAGAACAATTCCTTCGTTTTTTCCCAGAACTTACTAACCACGTTATTAATGAGTTCGGAGTAACTCCTTCGGGATGGGATAACGAGCTAATCAAGCCGGGAACTATCGAACTTAAGGAAAATGAAAAGTAGTATAGTAAACGCCCATAACGAAGAACCACCGTAGCTAAAAAATGGCAGCGGAATTCCAATTACCGGGAATAAGCCAATAGTCATCCCAATGTTTATAGCTATGTGGAAGAAGAAGATGGAAACCACTCCGTAACCATAAATTCGGGCAAAATGTTCCTTCTGCCTTTCAGCAATTCGAATTAATCGGATTAAAAAGTAAAGGAATAAGGATATTACGATTGCCGAGCCAACAAACCCCCACTCCTCGCCAACTGTACAAAAAATAAAATCAGTACTTTGCTCGGGCACAAAGTTATACTTTGTTTGGGTTCCCTTTAGGTAACCTTTACCCCATACTCCCCCCGAACCAATGGCAATTTTGGATTGGTTTACATTGTAGCCCCAACCTAGCGGATCGGATTCGATACCCAGTAAATCGTTGATACGTTCTCTATGGTGACGTTCAAGCACATTATGAAAAATGTAGTCAACACTAAAAGCGAATGTTGCAGATATAAGTAAAAACCCAAGTAGTAAAACAATTTCTTTTAGCTTATTAATGTATGAATACACTAACGCCAGGGGAACTCCAATACAAATTGGGATTAAAAGCATGAAGTACCAAGAAATTTTCAACTCAAAAAACTCTGATAAACCATAAAGAGCAGCAACTAACCCAAAAACTAAGACCGTAAACTGAAAGGACACCTTATATCTTCTTGTTATAATTGTAAAAACTAGCATGGTAAGAATAAACAAGGAGACAAGAATGATAAATTTATTGAAAACAAGCGATGCAATAAAGACTCCAACCAAAAAAACCAAGTAGCCCATAAACCAATGTGGCAAACCTTCACGGTATAATACAAGGATAAAAGCAGCATAAACCAACGCAGAGCCCGTGTCGTTCTGTAAAAGAATAAGCCCCATTGGCAAAACTAATATTATGCCTATCCTAAAAATTGATTTGAACCTTAATAACTTAAAACCATAGGCGCTCATCAGCTTGGCCAAAGCTAAAGCAGTGGCAAATTTTGCGAACTCCGCAGGCTGTATCCGAACTCCTCCTAGCTGAATCCATGAGCGGGAAGCATTTACTTCCACTCCGAACACCAGCACAAAAAGAAGAATGATAATTAGTATGGCGTAAAAGTAGTATGCGAATACTTGGTAGAACCGACTATCGACAAGTAAAACTGTTAACCCAATAATAAAAGCCGCCCCAATCCAAACAAGTTGCATCCCATAGCGTTGTGAAAGATCTATTATGCTTTGATGCTCCTCAGAAAATACTGCAGCATATATATTTAGCCATCCCAAAAAAACTAGGATGATATAAATTAAAACTGTTGGCCAATCGAGCCTTCTAAGTAACCTACTTCTTTGTTGCACGTCTGTCTAATAAATTTGCTTCGAGAATACGTTGCTCTAACCATTTTCGAGAAATCTCTCCTTTGAGGTATTTCTCTATCATTAAGCTTGCTACCGGAGCCGCCCAGGTTGCCCCAAACCCTGCATTCTCAACGTAAACAGCAATGGCAATCTTAGGATTGTCCTTGGGTGCAAACGCCACAAAAACAGAATGATCGTTTCCGTGAGGATTCTGAGCGGTTCCTGTTTTCCCGCAAACAACAATGTCTTGTATTGCTGCAATTCGGGCTGTACTTCCACTTCCGGGTTCGCCATTAACTGCTAAATCCATCCCCTCAATTACATAGTTAAACCAAAGCGAATCGATGGTAGTTCTATGCTTAATTTTAAATCTGGGCTGAATTGAGACCTCACCCTTTATCTCTTTCACCAAATGTGGGGTGTAATAGTAACCATGATTTGCAATGGCTGCTGTCATATTTGCCATTTGCAGGGGTGTAGTACCCAGCTCACCCTGTCCAATAGCAAGAGAAATAATGGTGAGAGAACTCCACCCCCCCTTACGAAAGTACCTGTCGTAAAAATCGATGGTTGGCACAATTCCTCCCAACTCGTTCGGCTGATCGATATTCAGTTTCTTTCCGAATCCGAATGATTCTACATGATTTTTCCACACCGTCAAACCCTGCTCTACACCGCCAAGTTGCTTTTTATCAATAATATTCCTAAAAACATGGCAGTAGTATGTGTTGCACGACACCTGAATTGACTGAATCAAATCGGTTGGTGAGGGATGAATGTGGCAACCTACCCCACGTCCAATGCGGTAACCTCCATCGCAAGAATATTTGGTGTTCGATGATACAACCCCTTCTTGCAAACCAACAAGCGCATTTACAATTTTGAAAGTTGACCCAGGTGGGTAGAGTGCCATTAATGCTCTATTAAACAAGGGTTTTAACGTATCGGCTTCAAGATCTCGGAAATTAACAGTTCTACTTCTGCCTACCAGAAGTTCGGGGTCATATGTAGGGCTCGAAATCATTGCTAACACTTCGCCGGTTTGAGGTTCAATGGCCACCAATCCTCCAATTTTATTCTGCATCAGTTCCTCTCCATATTGCTGAAGGTCAATATCAATGGTGAGTGTAACGTCTTTCCCTAGGATTGCAGTAGTGTCGTACCTTCCGTTATCGTACGATCCTTTAATTCGGTTATGAACGTCGACCAGGAAAACGTTTACACCTTTTCTACCCCGAAGCTCCGATTCGTAAGTTTTTTCAACCCCACTAATGCCAATGTAGTCGCCCATCTGGTAGTATTGCTCATTTTTGATTGTTCTTTCGTCAACCTCACCCACATAGCCTAGAATATGACCTGCAACCTTTTTGGGGTAGGTACGAAGTGTACGTGGCTGAACGTAAAACCCATGGTACTTATACAATTTCTCCTGGAGCATGGCATATGTTTGGGCTGAAACCTGCTTAAGGAAAATTGAAGGCTTATAGTACGAGTAATTTTTCGCTTCCGCAATCCCTGTTTCGAGCTGCTCCTTGGTTAAACCTAAAATCGAACAAAATTCAACTGTATCGAACTCTTTTAACTGACGGGGAACAAGCATGATATCGTATGCTGCCTGGTTGTATACCAGCAACTCACCATTCCTGTCGTATAGTAAGCCACGGGCAGGATACTGTGTTATGTAACGTAACACATTATTACTTGCCGATAATTTATAGGAAGTGTCAATAACCTGTAACAGAAACAACCGACCTAATATTACAATAAAAACAAGGATAATAATCCCTGCAATAATATTACGTTTGTCGTTTGAAACGTTAACTGGCACAACTTAGGTTATTTTTTCTTGACTGTAAAATATTGAGCTGTAAGAATAACTATACTTGAGAAAAAAGTGCTTAGCAATACCCTCAAAAGAGTTAGAAAAAAATGGTTAAAACTGAATAATTCAAAGTAGAAAAGGAATATGTGGTGAACAAAAACAAGTATTATCGTATACTTAACATACCACTGGACTCCGGTTACCCCCATTATTACTTTCCCTTTGAAATCCAAGTCAGTTCGTCGGCTCAAAAAAGAAATAACATAGGGTCTTGTAAAAGCCATAACAACTGTTGCAGAGGTGTGCATTCCTAGGGTGTTCATAAATAAATCAACGGTAAGCCCGGTTAAAAAAGCAACAACAAGAAGAAAAAGCCCCTTAATCTCAAATGGTAAAATAAGAATAAACAGTAAGTAAATCATTGGATTTATGTAGCCACTATACTGTACATTATTCAAGACAAATACTTGAAGTACAATAAGAAGCACAAAATACCCTATGTATTTTAAAGAATCCCTAATCATTTACGCTCGGGTTTTCTAAGGTTTCTCTTTCATCTTTATGCAAGTTTGTAACAATCCACACGTAATCAAGCTGTTTGAAATCGTTTATAAGGTTAAAACGGATTGTGTAAAAGTTACCAGCCTTTTTATCAAACGACTCAACTGTTCCTAAGGGGATATCGGAAGGGAAAATTGAAGAGAAGCCGCTTGTAACAATAGTATCGCCTTTCATAATACTTACATGTTGAGGAATCTCGCTAAGTATTGCTTGCTTGTAGTTATTACCATCCCAATAAAGCGATCCAAAGTAACCCGTACGTTCAAGCTTGGCAGAAATCCTAAAATCGACATTTAGCAACGAAATTACTGTTGCATAGTGTTCAGACACTCCCGAAACGATTCCAACTACCCCCGTGTTGGTAACAACCCCCATTTCCAGCTCAATACCCTTGTTCTTCCCTGCGTTTATAGTAAGGAAATTGTTTTGTTTATTCACCGAGTTATTAATAATCCTGGCACCCACAAATTCAAAATCCATATCAGCATTTTCGCTTGCTTGCGAAAACTCATACTTTAAGGTAGCAGCAGAATTCTTTGCCAGCTGCCTTCGAAGTTCGAGATTCTCTCCTGCCAGCTGCTCGTTTATTTGTCGTAGCTTAAAATACTGTGTACCCTTAGCTATTTTCTCTGAAGTGAAACCATGGAACGCACGAGTCACGCTGCTAACCTTTGAGCGCTGATAGTAATTGTTACTTGCTAAAAGCCAAATGGAAATGCCCTCAAGAAGAAGGAAGAATAGTAAAAACTGATACTTCTGTATAAAACGAAGAAGTGTATTCATTTACGCTTTTAGTCAAGTAGTTATTAGAATTATTAGCGCATAAGGAACTGGAACTTCTCAATGTTTTTTAGAGCGATTCCTGTACCACGAGCAACTGCATGCAAAGGATCCTCCGCAACATGGAATGGGATGTTTATCTTATCAGTCAACCGCTTATCGAGTCCACGGAGCAAAGCGCCACCGCCTGCAAGGTAGATTCCTTTCTGAACAATATCAGCATAAAGCTCGGGTGGGGTTTGCTCCAGAACGCTGAGTATGGCCGTCTCAACCTTTGAAATCGATTTATCGAGACAGTGAGCAATCTCCTGGTATGAAACCGGAATCTCAATTGGCAATGCAGTCATAAGGTTTGGACCACGAACGGTAAAGTCGGCTGGAGGGTTCTCTAAATCGGGCAACGCTGAGCCAACGGCAATCTTAATATCCTCGGCCGTTCTTTCCCCTATCTTTATGTTATGCTGATGCCTCATGTAAGCCTGAATGTCGGCGGTAAATCCATCACCAGCAATTCGAATGGACTTGTTGCAAACAATGCCGCCTAATGCAATTACAGCAATTTCGGTTGTTCCTCCTCCAATATCAACCACCATGCTTCCATCGGGGGCTTCCACGTCGAGGCCAATTCCAAGCGATGCGGCCATAGGTTCGTAAATCATGTACACATCGCGGCCACCTGCATGTTCCGATGAGTCGCGCACAGCACGAATTTCTACCTCAGTGCTTCCGCTGGGAATGCAAACCACCATGCGAAGCGAAGGGGTAAAGAGCCGATTCTTGGTGTTAATCATTTTTATCATACCACGAATCATCTGCTCGGCAGCGTTGAAGTCGGCAATAACTCCATCACGAAGCGGACGAATAGTACGAATGTTTTCGTGGGTTTTACCATGCATTTGGCGAGCCTTCTCACCAATAGCAATAAGTTTACCGGTTGAATGCTCAAGCGCAACAATTGAGGGTTCATCAACTACAATCTTGTCGTTGTAGATAATGATGGTATTGGCGGTTCCAAGGTCGATTGCCAATTCCTGAGTGAAGAAAGAAAAAAGTCCCATTTCTGCTTTTATGTAAGTTATTATTATTTTCTAGTGTTTAAAGTGCCTTATTCCGGTGAATACCATAGCAATCCCGTTTGCGTTGCAGAAGTCGATGGTTTCCTGATCGCGCACTGAGCCACCTGGTTGAATTACTGATTTTACTCCAGCCTTGTGGGCTATTTCCACCGAGTCGGCAAACGGGAAGAATGCATCGGAGGCCATCACCGCTCCGTTTAAGTCGAACCCAAAACTTTTTGCCTTCTCTATTGCATGCTTCAATGCGTCAACTCGCGAAGTTTGGCCTACACCACTTGCAATTAGCTGGTTGTTTTTTGCCAGAACAATGGCATTCGACTTAGAATGTTTAACGATTTTATTGGCAAACAGCATATCGGACACTTCTTGCTCAGTTGGAGCAGCATTTGTAACGTTTTTCAGCTCTTCGGGAGACTCGGAATGAGAATCCCTTTCCTGAACCAGAACCCCGGCCAGTAAACTTCGGAATTGCTTCGAAGGAAACTTAAAATCCTTTATTTTCAGTATAATCCTATTCTTTTTTGTGGAAAGCTGCTTTAGGCAATCCTCACTGTATTCGGGGGCAATTATTACCTCGAAGAACAGCTTATCAATCTCCTTTGCAGTTTCAAAATCAACTGGTTGGTTTGAAATAATTACACCACCAAAAGCCGAAACAGGGTCGCCAGCGAGAGCATCTCTCCATGCATCCACAAGGGCTGGACGGCTTGCTAAACCGCAAGCATTATTATGCTTCAGTATTGCAATTGTTGGCTCAGCAAACTCGCGAATTAGGTTAACTGCCGCTTCAATGTCGAGCAGGTTATTGTACGAAACCTCCTTCCCATGGAGCTGGTCGAAAAGCCTTGAAAAACCACCGTAGTATGCACCCGCCTGATGAGGATTCTCTCCGTATCGTAGCTTTTTAAGCTCAGGTACACTCGATTTGAACGCTTCGGGGAATTGGCTACCAGCAAAGTATGAAAAGATTGCCGAATCGTAGTGGCTTGAGGTGTGGAACGCTTCTAGTGCAAACCGGTGCCTATCGTCGAGGGTTGTTCCGCCGGAATTGCTGTCGAGCAAATCGAGAAGTGACTGGTACTGGTTGCGGTTTGAAACCACCAGCACATCGCGATAGTTTTTTGCTGCAGCTCTAATAAGCGAAATTCCCCCAATATCAATTTTCTCAATTATCTCCTGTTCTGATGCGCCAGAGGCAACAGTGTCCTCGAAAGGATACAGGTCAACAATCACCAAATCAATTTCGGGAATTTTATACTCCTGAAGCTGAAACAAATCGTTCTCGTTGTTACGGCGAGCAAGCAAACCACCAAAAACTTTTGGGTGTAATGTTTTTACACGCCCCCCCAAAATTGACGGGTAACCGGTTAAATCCTCAACTGGAATTGCTTTTACACCACAATCCTCAATGAACTGGAGTGTTCCGCCAGTTGAGTATATTGTTACGTTTAAACTATTTAGGATTGAAACAATTTGGTTTAGGCCTTCCTTGTGATATACCGAGATGAGCGCCGTTTTAATCTGTTTTAACGAATTCATTTACAATACTTTCCTTTAAAAAATTGTTTTTCTCTTTTTAACAGAGTACAAAAATGGCTAAAAGCTTTGAAATAAACATTATTTCAAGGCTTCTAAATTAATAAAAAGTTTGTTTTTTTTAGAACAATTCTCAGCCAACTAAAAACTGGCTAACATACAGAGAATAATCCAGGAAGAGTTTAGTGCTCAAACCTATCAACAAAAAATTCAGAATTGCTACTCCACTCAGGGTAAACGTACTCGTTGGCAAGTCTGAATCCAAGCCTAAAAAACAGCCTTGAATCATCAACCAACCCTTCTAGGTTGTGCTTTTCGGGAATGTAGTGATCGCTTGGCTTATGGTAGGTTGTTCGCCAGTACTCCTCAACTTTTTCGAGGGTTTTCTCTCGCCCCAACTCTACCTGATGGCTGTAACCCTTTGCAAACAAGGACGGCACACCCGCCTTCACGAAAGGAAGATGATCGGAACGGTAGAACATGCCATTCTCGGGATTAGGATCGCTGCAAACGTACCTGTTGTCAACTTTTGCCTCAACCTCTAGCAGGCTGTCGAGGTTTGAATGGCCAGGCCCAGTAATGGTAACATCCTTGAATTTGCCAAGAAAGAGTACAACATCGTAGTTAAAACACGACACCATTTTGCCAGGGGCAAAAGGAGGATTCTTAACAAAGTATTCGGAGCCTAGCATTCCCGATTCCTCTGCAGTTGGCGACAAAAATAGCACCGAGCGGTTCAACGAACCCTCAACACTCTTCATGGCCTTGGCAATGCCAAACATCCATGCAATTGCAGCAGCATTATCTGAAGCTCCATTATAAATCGAATCACCATCCAGCGGAGTTCCAACCCCCAAATGGTCCCAATGAGCGCAGTAAACCAGAACCTCATCTGGTTTTACCTTCCCTTTAATGAAACCTGCAACATTGCTCGATTGTGATTTTTTCCACTTGTTTTTAACATTTACCGACAGGGAAGCATTTAAATCGACTGGTAAAAATCCGTTTCTCGATGCTTGCTCTTTAAGCAGGGAGTAATCGTATCCGCTCGATTCAAAAAGAGCCATAGCGGCCTCCTCTTTAATCCAACCATGTAGTTTACATGCTGGATTCTCAATACTCTCATCGTCCAAGAAAATATCGGAGCGCCTATTCCCTCCGTTCACAACTAGCCAAGGGTAACCGGCCGCATTTTGTTCATGAACAATAATGCACCCTGCAGCACCCTGCCGTTCGGCCTCCTCGAACTTGTAACGCCAGCGTCCGTAATAGGTCATACTTCTGCCGTTGAACAACGAAGAATCGCCTGTAGCAAAGCCAGGGTCGTTAACCAGAACAACAATAGTTTTCCCTTTCACGTCAACCTTCCCAAAATCGTTCCAACCCAACTCTGGCGAGTTAATACCGTATCCCACAAAAACCAGCGGCGACTCGTTTATTTTTACTTCACGTATCAAGCTAGGACTCCAAAGCGTAATATCTTCACCAACCAAAACTTCCTTTGAGCCTTTGGTTGTGTTAAAAACAACCTTTTGGGGTACGGTTGATTCGATTTCAACCAGCGGAACTTTCTGAAAGTAATCCCCTTCGAAAACGGGTTCAAGCCCAATTTCAACCATTCTTTTTTCCAGAAATTCCAACGTTCGTTTTTCGCCAATCGTGAATGGGCCCCTGCCCAAAAAGCTATCGGCTGAAAGGATGGAAATGTCGCTGGCAATTTCTTCAATATTTATTAAACCTTCAGCTTTTCTTACATCAGCATGCTTACCACACGAAAAGAGTGAAAGCACAATTATTGTTGCATATATTTTTTTCATTTTCATCGTTTTTATAATGGTTACAAAAGTATTGTAATTGACAAAAATTCCAACATCTTTATTCCTAGTTCACTTCTATTGTAAACAAAAAGCAACGATTTTTACTCAAGAAACGCCAACTTCTACCGAAAATAAATATTTTTCTTGATTTTTAGCTAAAAACAGATTAAGTTTAGCCAACAATTTTGCACCCTTGACAAACAAGTTACCATGAGAATAAAGCTAAAAATCAAGCAGAAGATCGTTCTCTTTGTGCTTTCAACCTCCATTATTCTTTACCTCATTGCAATCGGCTACATTGTATCCTCGTCGCGAAAGGCCATGCTCGATGATGCCAAAATCAATGCCCAGCAAATTGCCCGAATCTCAGCCGATAAAATTGAGAAGAATTTTGAGCGCGATTTGGCCATAACCCGAACCCTGGCCCAAGCCTTCTCCATTTACCAACAGCTGCCCACAGAACAGTGGCAGGATCTTTTCATGAAAATGTACCGACCGGTTCTTGAGGGGAACAAGCATGTCTATTCCATTTGGGACAGTTGGGAATTCTACGGGTTTGTTCCAAACTACACCAAGGACTACGGCAGGTTTTGCATTACGCTGTGGAGAGAGAACGACGAAATTCTGAGCATAACCGACATTCGCAGCCCCGATGGCGACCCCGATAAGTACGGAGCATTCAAGAAAGGTAACCAGGAAGGATTATGGGAACCCTACTTCGACGAAGGAGTTCAGGGGAAGAGCGAACGGGTGCTAATGACAACCATCTCTTCCCCTGTTCAAATTGGGGGCAAGTACTTTGGGCTGGTTGGATTCGACGTTAGCCTAGAGAGCCTTCAGCAGGTTATTACCGAAATCAAACCCGTTCAGGGAAGTTTTGCTTTCCTGGTTTCTGCCAAGGGAACCATTGCAGCTCACCCAAACAGCGAATTCATAAACGTACCACTTTCAGAGGTTTATCCAGAAGATTTTGAGAATGAAAAACTCAGCGAGATTATTCAGGACGGCAAGGAGCACAGCTACTACCGGATTGACGAGAATGGCAGGCAGCATTACATGAGCCTTGCCCCCATTAAGGCCGGGAACTCATACTCATCCTGGTCGTTGGTACTTAGCATTCCGCTCGATGTTATTACTGAGAAAGCCGACGAGAGTCTCATCATTTCGCTGATAGTTGGAGCGGGAGGCCTTCTTCTACTGGCGCTTATCCTAATTTTCATTGCAAACAACCTTACACGCCCAATTGTAAACATAACCAAATCGTTAACCAGGCTCAGCCACGGTGAAATTAGCGATGATTTACTGTTTAAAGTTAAAAGTGGCGATGAAATTGAAGTAATGGCCAACGCCCTGAACATTTCCATTGAAGGGCTGAACAAAAAATCGAAATTTGCTACCGACATTGGGAAAGGCCAGCTCGAGAGCACCCTTGACCTGCTAGGAGAAGACGATGAGCTTGGCAAATCGTTATTGAACATGCGGAATAGCCTTAAAAAGGCCAAAGAGGAGGAGAGTAATCGGTTGGTTGAGGACAAGAAGCGAACATGGGCAAACGAGGGTTTCGCACTATTTGCCGACATAATGCGCCAGAACAACGACAACCTCGAGCACCTCTGCGATGAGTTTACAAAGAATATCGTAAAGTACATTGAAGCCAACCAGGGCGCACTCTTTTTGCTAAACAATGAGGATAAAAACCAGCAGTTTTTGGAATTACAGTCCACTTACGCATGGGACAGGAAAAAGCATATACAAATGCAATTCATGCTTGGCGAAGGTTTGGTTGGAGCCTGCGCCCTTGAGGGCGAAACCATTCTCCTCACTGACATTCCCGATGAGTACATCACCATTAACTCAGGGCTTGGGGAGGCAAACCCCAACTGCATCCTTATTGTTCCATTAAAGCAGGAGGATAAAGCTCTGGGCGTTATTGAAGTTGCCTCATTCAAAATATTCGAACAATTTGAAGTTGACTTCCTGGAAAAGGTTGCCGAGAATTTGGCATCAACCATTCAGGTAGTGAAAATAAATGCCAAAACCCGCGACCTACTCGAGCAATCGCAGCAGCAAGCCGAGGAGATGAAAGCACAGGAAGAGGAGATGCGCCAAAACATGGAGGAGCTCCTTGCCACGCAGGAAGAAATGGGACGCAAGGAGAAGGAAATGGGCTGGACTATGGATGCCATAAGCGGGCTTGCAACACTAGTGGAATTCGACTTCAGAGGAATGATTACATCAGTCAACTCAAAAATATGCCTGCTCACAGGCTACTCGCGCGAAGAACTTGTTGGCCAGCACCACAGTATCCTTATCGACACAAACGACCCTGCCAGCGCCCAAACCTACCAAAAACTCTGGAACAGCCTCAAAGACAGGAAACCCGTTGAGGATACAATGAAACGCTTAGCAAAGGATGGAACCCAGCTTACCCTCAAGGCGTTGTGCTACCCAATTTTCGATGAGGATGGCGAACCCCTAAAAATTGTTGAGTTGGGTGTAGAAATATCAGACATTGCTAAAAAATAGTTCGTACAACATGAAAAGAAGCTTGCTTCACAAAGTCTTTCAATTCTACTACCAAGGATTCCGAAGCATGACCGTGGGGAAAACCCTTTGGACAATTATTATTATTAAGCTAATTATCATGTTCGGGATTCTGAAAATATTCTTCTTCCCCAACATACTTAAGCGCAACTTTAACACCGACGAAGAAAGAAGTAAGCATGTAATAGAGCAGCTAACAAACCCTAACACCATAACCTATGACTGAATACCTTGATGTTGTTGACTGGTCGCGAGCCCAGTTTGCACTCACAGCCATGTACCACTGGCTTTTCGTACCACTCACCCTTGGGTTGGCTTTCATAATGGCATTCATGGAAACCATTTACGTTCGCACAGGCAACGAGGAGTGGAAAAGAATTACCAAGTTTTGGCAAACACTTTTCGGCGTTAACTTTGCTATTGGGGTAGCCACTGGGCTAATCCTCGAATTTGAGTTCGGAACAAACTGGAGTAACTACTCCTGGTTTGTGGGCGATATTTTCGGTGCGCCTCTGGCCATCGAAGGAATTATGGCATTCTTCATGGAATCAACCTTCATTGCCGTAATGTTCTTCGGGTGGAACAAGGTGAGCAAGAAATTCCACTTAGCCTCCACCTGGCTTGTTGCGCTTGGCGCAAACCTTTCGGCACTATGGATTCTGGTTGCCAACGCCTGGATGCAGTACCCCGCCGGAATGCACTTTAACCCCGACACCGCCCGAAACGAAATGCACAACTTCTGGGATGTTCTTTTCTCGCCAGTGGCAATAAACAAGTTCCTTCATACCATATCGTCGGGTTACGTTCTAGCTGCCATTTTTGTAATTGGGGTTAGCGCATGGTACCTGCTGAAAAAGCGAGAAATTCAGCTTGCCAAACGCAGCATCGTTATAGCAGCCGTTTTCGGACTAATTTCCGCATTATTCCTCGCCTTCACCGGCGATGGTTCGGCCTACCAGGTTGCCCAAAAGCAGCCCATGAAGCTAGCCGCCATGGAAGGCTTGTACGAAGGGCAGGAAGGAACCGGACTCGTTGTTATCGGCGCCCTCACTCCAAACAAGAAGTTTGATGACGAGAAAGACCCTTTTATTTTTAAGATTGAAATTCCAAAGCTCCTCTCGTTCCTTGGCTACCGAAATTTCGATGCGTTCGTTCCGGGAGTAAACGACCTTATTAACGGAGGCTACACTTACACCGATGCACAGGGGAACGAACAGATTGCCCTCTCGGCCGAACAAAAAATTGCCCGAGGCAAAATTGCCATTAAAGCGTTAGGCGACTACAACGAGGCATCCGATGCTGGCGACACCGAGCAAATGAAGTACTACCGCAGCATTCTCGAAGAGAATTTTCTGTACTTTGGTTACGGATACCTGAACGACCCAAGCAGCATTATACCCAACATTCCGCTCACCTTTTACAGTTTCAGGGTGATGGTTGGCTTAGGATTCCTCTTTATAGCATTCTTTGCATTCATAATCTTCCTGGCATTCAAACAGAAATTGCAGAATGCAAAGTGGGTACTATGGACATCGGTATTTATGATTCCGCTGGTTTACCTAGCATCGCAAGCCGGATGGATTGTTGCCGAGGTTGGCCGTCAGCCCTGGGTTATTCAGGATATTCTGCCAACCATGGCAGCCGTTTCACGTATCGATGCATCGGCCGTTCAAATTACGTTTGTTCTTTTTGCAGTTATTTTCACCGCCCTGCTAATTGCCGAAATCAAAATTATGATAAAGCAGATTAAGATTGGGCCAAAAGATGGAGGGAAGTAGCCATGATAGATAGCACATACATTCTGCTTCAGCAGTACTGGTGGTTCATTATTTCGCTTCTGGGAGCGTTGCTGGTTTTCCTGCTTTTCGTGCAGGGCGGTCAAACCCTGATATACACCATTGGCAAAACCGAAATTGAACGGAAAATGCTAGTGAACGCTCTTGGCCGAAAGTGGGAGTACACATTCACCACGCTGGTTACGTTCGGCGGTGCGTTCTTCGCCTCGTTCCCCCTCTTCTACTCCACCAGCTTTGGCGGAGCCTACTGGGTTTGGATGGCCATCTTGTTCTGTTTCATCATTCAGGCCATATCGTACGAGTACCGCAGCAAGCCCAACAACTTTTTAGGGCAACGCACCTACGAAACGTTCCTATTCATTAACGGCTTACTGGGAACCATCCTGCTGGGAACAGCAGTTGCAACCTTCTTCACCGGTTCGCAATTCTCGGTTGAAAAGATGAACCTAACCAACATAGCAAACCCCATAATCTCATCGTGGGAAACCCCATGGCACGGGCTGGAAGCAGCGTTGAATGTTCACAACCTAACGCTGGGATTGGCAGTATTCTTCCTGGCTCGCATTCTAGGGCTTCTCTACTTCATGAACTACATAAACGACGAAGCAATCTTGGCTCGCGCCAAGAAAAACCTCCTGTACAACGCCATTCCATTTTTAGTTTTCTTCCTAACTTTTACAGTTTGGTTACTTCTTCGCGATGGTTTTGCGGTAAACCCCGATACGAAGGAAGTTTTCATGCAGCCATACAAGTACCTGCACAACCTCATTGAAATGCCTTTGGTACTAATTACTTTTCTGGCAGGAGTTGTTCTGGTTCTCCTGGGAATTGGACGTTCGCTTTTTACATCATGCACAAAAGGAATATGGTTTACTGGAGCAGGAACCATTCTTACGGTACTTTCACTTTTTCTTATTGCCGGGTACAATAACACAGCGTACTACCCATCAACCTTCAACCTGCAACACTCGTTAACCATTTTCAACAGCAGCTCCAGCAAGTTTACCCTTTCGGTCATGAGCATAGTTTCAATTCTTATTCCGTTTGTGGCAACCTACATTTGGTTTGCCTGGAGAGCCATAACCCGAAAAAAGATTGATGCCGAAGAAATGGGCACCGAGTCGCACACCTACTAACTAAAAAATTATGAAGTACATTTCGGAGATAATTCAGCTAGTATCATGGCCCATACTAATATACGTAAGTTACAGGCTATGCCTGTGGGCGATAAAGAAGTTTGAAGAGGTTTCGGAACCCGAAAACATTTAGCATAGCAAGATGTAAATTAGTAAAAAGTAGAATTTTTTGCTATTTTTTCACAATAACTGGTAGAACGTATTCTACTTTTTACTAATTTTGCATCCGCAATATTGAAGCCCAGATGGCGGAACCGAGGAACGAGCTACCGCCATTGAAAGCAAAGTTTCGAAAGCGGAGTGGCTACAACAAAGTTTAGCCCATTGTTTTTTGAGACAAAGAAGCCCAGATGGCGGAATTGGTAGACGCGCTAGTTTCAGGGACTAGTATCAGCAATGATGTGCAGGTTCGAGTCCTGTTCTGGGCACAAAAGTGAAACTAGCAAAGCCAAACCTGCCCAGGTGGTGAAA
>DAOSWM010000015.1:0-23176 GCA_035380045.1 Tenuifilaceae bacterium
ATTTCAGAGAAAAAAAGATGACTGATATCTGCTTGGGTTCAAGTAAATATTTTCTTGGTTTGTAGCTAAAAAAGGGGGCCTTAGCCCCCAGTTTGATTAAAAAGTTTCATTATGTATTTTAAAAGGCCCTTCTTAAGGTAATGTCTACTTGGCTACAAATTTTTTCGAACACCTCTTCTTCCGAGCCATCACCGGAGATCTCTTGGAGAAGGTCACGACGTTGATAGAAGTCGCGAGCCAGTTTTGTTTTTTGTTCGTACTCCTCGAGCCGTGAAACAATGGTTTCGGTATCCATATCATAAAGACGGCTCTTATCGGTTTTACTCCTCTGACCAAGTCGTTTCATTGCTTCAAGAGGTGAAACCTGAATTTCAATTGCCGAGGTAACAGAACTATTCATTCGTTTTAGCAGCCCTTCAACAATGTATGCTTGTACAATGGTGCGAGGGAATCCTTTGAAAATGAAGCCTCGTGAACCTGGGCTTGCTTGGATTTTTTCTTCAATTAATTTAATGGCAATCTCATCGGGAACTATCATTCCTTTGTCCATGTATGGTCTTACCATGCGTCCAATATCAGTGTCGTTTTTTATCTCTTGCCGTAGCATTTTTCCTGTTGAAATATACACAAGATTATACTTCTCAGCCATTTTTTTTGCCTGAGTTCCCTTGCCCGAACCAGGGTAACCAAATAGAATAATATTCATCCACCTATTCTCAAGGGATTTTTGCACAGCAGCATCGAGGCGAGCCTGAACTTCCTCAATTGTTCCAGTTCCATCGATATTATAGCAAACGCCTTTGTCTTGATAGTACTTAGCTACTGGAACTGTTTTGGCGTAATACTCGGCTAATCTGTACTGGATAACATCATCGTTGTCGTCTTTACGATTGCTGATTTTAGCTCGGGATTGGAGGCGTCGAATTAGCTCGTCATCGGGTACTTCGAGGCTAAGCATACAAGTAAGGGAGGTGTTCATATTCATTAAAAGACCATCAAGAATGTAGCATTGAACTGTAGTACGGGGAAATCCATCGAACAGAAACCCGTTGGTATCAGTTTTTTTTGTGATACGATTCTCAATAATCTGAACTATAAGTTCATCAGATACAAGTCCCCCTTTCTCGATTATGTTTTTTGCCTGGATTCCCAATGGGGTTCCCTCGGCGATTTCATCGCGGAGAATTTCTCCTGTTGAGATATAGGTAAGGTTGTACTTTTTTATTAACCAATCACTTTGGGTGCCTTTCCCTGCACCTGGAGGGCCAAATAGGGCAATGTTAAGCATGACAAGTTGGGTTAAAATTGATTTACTAAAATATGGAAAAAATAGGAATGTAAAACATTTATATAAGAATTATGGATAATTATTGGAATTATGGTTTCTGGTGTACCTATACATTAATTATAATTTTTTGGTAAAAAGTCTATTTGATAATAGTAATTTGGAGTGTTTAAAGATATTTCCAATACCAAGTTAGCGAGTGTAATTGGTTTTAGTATTGTTTTAATTGTCTTGTAGAAGTTTGACGTGTAGCCATTAGTCAAAAAAAAATCACTATGGGGGAATCCATAGTGATTTAGCGCACAGAACGAACTATAACTATAACAGTTAAGTAATTACAAGGGTTTTACAGGAACACAGATATCTACTGTAAACTTACCATCTTTAGGTTCCTCGGGATACATCTCGAAGCAGGGTTTATCGTCGGGTTGGTACCCGCTATTTGGCAACCATTGTCCGTAAACCCACTGCCACGCTTCGCTGAATTGAGTTGCATCGAGCACAAAACGGGCAATTACATATTTTGCGGCTTCAACCTCCATTTTACCAACTTCACCATCGACCTTGGTTTGTGGAGGTACGGTGATACAAACGCTCAGGCGAAGTTTGTCCTCAACGGTTACGTTGGGGTCGTCGTGGTAGATAACCAGCGATTTGAAATCGGGGCCACCCAGAAGATTTCGGGGGCCAGCCCAGGAGAATAACCTGTTCCACAGTCCTTCGAACAGCTTATCGTTGCCCTTGTAGGGTCCAATGTGGCGAATGTATGCCACTGTCATTTTTGGGAGATCCTTAATCTCCACACTTTTGTTCAGTTCCATATTTGTTTTCCATTTAATTGTGTTGGATTCAGAACAAAAGTACATGGAAGGTCGCATGTCGGGTTGCTTTGCGTTGCTATGGGTTTGACTTATATTGCTAATATCACTTTTTTCTTGCCGATACTGACTTGCAGAAATTCCGAAAAAACTTTTAAAATTCCGTGAGAAGATTGATAAATCAGAAAAACCGCACTTAAAAGCGATTTCTGAAATTGTTTCCTTTGGGTTCATTAAAAGCATCATAGCAGCACGCTCGACACGAACACGGGTGATGAACTGGAATGGGGTTTCGCCAACTGCCCCGTAAAAAATTCGGTTGAAGTGAAATTTTGAAAAGTTTGCCGCAGCGGCAAGATCCTGCAGCGTAAATTGCTTTCCAATGTTATTTTCAATATAATCGAAAGCCTTGTTTATTCGGGCAATGTACTCGTTTTGGGTTTGGCTGGGCATGGAACACAGATTATGTTGATTTAACGGATTTACAGGGATTATGGGCTCACTTTACTTTTTCATCTCTATTATGCAAAAATATGACATTGTTTCATAATACAACACCAAAACCACTTTGTTTTAAAACCTTTAATGTTCGTAATGTATTCCAGTGGCTTGGTTTCCCTGATTCTTCCATGTTGAAGTGGGTTTGGCCGGATTGTTTGGCTTGAAGGAACTCGGTACCATCGGAATGGCGATATTTTAGCAGCACTTTTTGCATAAAATATTGCAAATCAATGGGAAAGTTGTAGTTTGTAAAAACTAGCAAGCATTAAGTTCGGATAGCATTTGCTTTGCGCTATCGACTAATGGTTTTTGTCGTTTTTTCCATATTAGATAGCCAATATATGCAGCCCCACCAAATACTATGGTTAATATTGACTGAACAACTAAAATTCTGTTTAAAGGGGTAAGATCGGTTAACCGGTTGTATAAGGAGAATACCAAAGCAATGTCAATTAGAATAATTGGAATGGCAATTTGAAAATAGTACTTAGCCTTTAGCTGGTATCGGTCAATTACCTTTGTAAGCATTTCGGATAGAGAAACTGAGTAATCAATATCTCGATACACCTTGTAAAGGTTGCGAAAAATTGCATAAAAAATTACAAATGCCATAAAATAAAATAACTGGGAAATCCCACGTTCAATGCTTCCCGTTGCAACAAAATTAATTGCAAAAATTAATGCGTAAAAGAAAATGAAAATCAAGTAAATCATCTTAAAGGATTTAACCTGTTGTAGGTAACGTTGATCCTCGTTCTTAAGTTTTACAATAAAATTTTCCATATCAATTGAGTTAAAAGGGTTAAAATCGTTTGTGTTTTCGCAATTTGCAATGTTCGAAATATTCTGATTATTCATAGCTTCCTCCTTTCATTTTTTCCTTTAACAATTCCTTTACCCTGTGAATTTTTACCCTTACGTTGGGTTCTGTAATACCAAGCACGTCAGCAATTTCCTTGGTTGAGAGTTCCTGAAGAACCAACCCCATTAACGCTTTGTCGATTACGCATAGCTGGTTCAGCTCGGTTTGAAGCAGATTCAGCTGCTCGTGGTGAAGATTGTTAATATTGTCATCAATCAAAATATTTTGTGCTGAGACTGAATTGATATCAACATTGAGCCTCATCTGTTTGTAACTTTTGCCGGCATAGCTGAGCGAGGTGTTAATGGCTACTCGGTATATCCAGGTTCCAATTTCTGATTCTCCCCTGAACGAGTCGAGGCTCTTCCACACGTTAATTAGGATTTCCTGGTACATGTCCTTCTGGTCGTCGGGAGTAGGGGCGTAGTAATGACAAATGCTCTGAATTCTGCCGTTGTTCTCCTCAATAATGCGTTTAAACTTGTCCTCCTTTGTCTGCATTTAAACTTGTTTTTCTATTTAGTATGCTGAAGTAACAGTTTGTTACAAATTTTGGAAGAATTTTTTTAATTTTTCATGTTAAGACACAATAGAATGAAATAGGATTGCCTTTGGATTTATACCCACAAGTGATATTCAATAATGTGAAAAAAGTTTGTAGCAGCCTCTAAACCCTAACTTTATTGATAGAATAAATGCAATCTAGAGAAAAGAACTTTAGAGGAGTTCTATCCTCTGAAATGTTTTGTGAAAAACTTCACGTGTATTTTTGAAAGGAAAGTAAAAAGTAACTCCTTTTTTAAAAAACAAAGCCAACGCCTACAGTGTAGCTGCTTGGTAGTACCTTGCTGTTCCTATCAATTGAGGTAAAGGACCGTTGGGCAGTTGAAACAATATGAATTCCCATCATTTCTATACCAATCCCAAATTGTAGCCCCTTCTCGTTGTTCCAGTAGCTGTTTGTAAAATCGAGATTATCTCCACCAACTTTTGCTAAAAACTTATGGGAGTAATATGGACCAACCAAAACGAATAAATCGGGAGACATGCCTCCCTTTTTGGGGATTAAACTTAAGCGAATATTAACAGGAACGATAATTTCATGAGTACGTAAAATTCCGTTAGGGTGTTCGCTACCAGCTGTTCTGTAAAGCACTTCGGGTTGTAAACTTACGGTTTTAGTTAGGTTTACTTGAGTAAAAAATCCTGCTTGAGCAGCAAATATTTGTTTACCAACGTAAAACTCTTTTTTGTATAGGTGATTCGAATTTCCAGCGCTTATGCGAACCCCAAGTTTTGGTGAGTACCATTTACTTTGCGATTGCGCAAGAAAACGCCTGTCGGGTTTCAACTTATCCATGTTCGAGAGGGCGGAAACAGCATCAATCATAAAATCACCAATTTTAGCTATCCCTTTATAGTCTAGTAGGTTCGCATCATCCTCGGGTTTGTGGTAGGGTGATATGGTTGAAGTAAAAATGTGAATAGCCGGAATCCCCTGGCTTCCAAAAGGGGCAGTGTCGGTTTGCTTCTCAAAATTCCTTCCCTGTTTTTTTACTGAGATACCGTGTTTACTCGCAATTGAATTTAGTATTTCATCACCATTAGCAATTGTTTTATTCCCTTTCATGTCAATTCCTCCGTAAGTTGACAGCATTCCTACCATATCCATACTAAACATAACTTGTACTTTTTCAATAGGAATTACATGGTTGGTAACCATATGTGTAGAACCAATTAGTCCAGCTTCTTCACCATCGAATGCAATAAGAATTACCGAACGTTTTAGCTTGTTTTTATTGTTAACTAACCAACGGCCTAGTTCAATGAGTGTTGCTGTTCCCGACGCATTATCGTCAGCTCCATTGTACACAACTTTCTTCCCGTTTCGAATCCTGTAAGCAACATGGTCGTAGTGGGCTCCAACAACAATAAATTCGTTCTTTAGAATTGGATCATTACCTTCAACCCATCCAATAATGTTGCATCCTTCGGTGCTAACCATGCCCCCTGAACTTATAAACTCATGCCGATAGGTTCCATACCATGGCGAAATACCAGCATTTACAAATTGGTCTATAACATATTCAGCAGCCATTCTTCCTCCCTTTGCTCCAAAACCTCGTCCCATTAGCGAGTCGGATGCAAGCGTGTATACATGCTGCTTAAGTAATTGTTCGCTAATGTTTTGTGATTTTAATATGGGTGATGCTGCTAGCAGAGTAATAAGTAAAATGTTTTTCTTCATGGGTTTGTTAATTTACTATGGAGAAAATATTTTGACTTACATAGAGTTGAAAAGTTACATTGTTCTTAGAATAAAGAAACAAAAAAGATGTTTCCCTACCATTTTCAGTAGTTAGTGTTTTATAGTAACAAGTACCTCAAAGGTGCAGTTGTATTTACTGCATCATTAATGGTTAACAACTTGATAATATATACAGTAAGGAACTCTTTTGTGAGTTTTTTGCTTTTTTTGTACGTGAGATTTTGAACATACCAAGTGGAGAGGTGGGCATTACATTTGTTAAAAACACTTCGAACACATTCTTTTACGTACCAATTAGCTTGCAGAACTCGTCAACCAACTCTTTCTCTTTTTCGTGAATGGAATCCATTTCCCCTCCAATAACCGAGTTTAATTCAGCCCCATCAATCATAAGCGAGAATAATTTTGCCAGCCAATCGGGTGAAAGTCCCCCGTGAACTTCCCCGTTTTCTATACCAGTAATAAATATTTTCTCGAGGGTTTCCACCTCGTTTGCTGCTGCAGAAATAAGCTCGTTGCGAATTTCAGGGAAAAGCTTTATTGCCTGAAAAACCAGGGTGAAGTAACCCGTATCGAGGTTGTTATCATTGGAGGTTTCCTGCATTTCGCTAAACATATTCGCCTTGAAGTCAACAAAATTCTTCAGGTTTTCAGCAAGCGAAACCATGTACGATGGGGTGAAACTTTTTACATTCAGCCCTTCCAGTAGGAATGCTTTTACCGATTCCTTAAAGAGTTCTTCCTTGCTGCTAAAGTAGTGGTAGAAAGCTCCCTTCGAGAGTTTCGATTTTTCTACAAGCTCCTTCATGGTTACTTCCCTGTAACCTTTGGAAAGGAAAAGTTTAAATGACTCTGAAAGGATGCGTACCCTAGTGTTTTTCATATAATACCGTCCGTTTGGTATGCAAATATAAGTAATTAGTTTTCAATTGTCAAGATAATTTTGAATTATTTATAAAAAAACCCCGACAAATGTGTCGAGGTTCAAAAATCGATTATTTGTTTTTTTACTCAATTACGGTAACCCAGCCGTGCTTGTCATCAATATCACCGTATTGAATTCCAACCAGCGTATCGTAGAGTTTCTTAGAAATATCTCCGGGTTTGCCATTGGGGCAAAACTTGTATACTTTGCCGGTGTCCAAATCGTTAATCTCGCCAATGGGCGAAATAATGGCTGCAGTTCCGCAGGCTCCAACTTCTTCAAATGTGTCAAGTTCGTCAACGGGAACCGGACGGCGTTCAACGTTCAGCCCAATGTCCTGTGCCAGTTCAATTAGGCTCATGTTGGTAATGGAACCCAGAATTGATGAGGATTTTGGGGTGATGTACGTATTGTTTTTAATTCCGAAGAAGTTGGCTGCGCCAATCTCATCGATATATTTTTTCTCGCATGAGTCGAGGTACATGGGTGCGCTGTAGCCAGCTTTCTGAGCCTTAATGGTTCCCCGAAGGCTGGCAGCGTAATTTCCGCCTACTTTAAAGGTTCCGGTTCCTAGGGGAGCCGCCCGGTCGCTATCGCGAACAATGGCAATTTTTACAGGGTTGAAACCCTCCTTGAAGTAAGGGCCAACAGGCGTTACGAAAACCAAAAACATGTACTCCTTGGCAGGACGAACGCCAACCTCAGCGCCAATTCCAAAAAGCGTTGGCCTAATGTACAGTGAGGCTCCTGTTCCGTAAGGCGGAACAAATTTTTCGTTCAGCTTTACAGCTTTAACAATGGCATCGCGAAAAAGGTTCTCGGGAACCTGCGCCATTAGTACTCCTTCAGCAGAGCGCTGAAGCCTTTTTGCGTTTTCTTCCCAACGGAACAAGCGAATTTTGTTATCCTTTCCACGGTAGGCTTTCATTCCCTCAAAGGCTTCCTGTCCGTAGTGGATTGATGTTGCCGCAATGTGTATGGGCATGTATTCGGAATCTGAAACTTCCAATTCGCCCCACTTTCCATCCTTATAGAAGCAGCGAACGTTATAGTCGGTTTTTATGTAACCAAACGGAAGGTTCTTCCAATCGAGCTGTTGCATGATGACTTAATTTTTGGTTGATGTTTACAAAGGTAAAATTATTAATTGTGCCGGTAAACCTTTTTTAGGTGTTATCGGACAGATTTCTTAAAATTTGACGTCGCTAGTCGTGCAATGGTTTAATGGTAAATACCTTACTTGCCGGGTCTTGGTTAAGTAGTTTAGATAGTGAGTTGTAAAGCTGGGGAATCGTTTCCTTTAATTCATTGGGTGCTTCAAAAAAGTGTTCGGTTGCTACCGCAAATAGTTCCGATACGTTGGTAGCTGCATACTTCCTGAAAATATGATTTTGGCTGGTTGTTATTCGTTCAATTTCGGCTAGTGCCATAAATGTAAGCTGCTTGGTGTTTTCTTCGAGCTCGGGAGGCATGCTTTTGGCATTGGTTAGGCTGTAGAAAAGCGCATGGGCCAGCTCATGAATTCCAAGGTTTATGGAATCGTTTGGAACCGCATATCCTCTTAGTAAACTTTTGAGCGACAAAACAATGGCTCCTCTCGGGTTTACCTCTCCTTTGTGCATTCTTCCGGTAATTTGGTTGAAGTATGAATCGGGGTAAACAATAACACGCCGGAACTTTGGAAGCAGAAAGTTGTTTAGCCCAAAGGTTATTTGTATAAATGCTGCAATTACAAACATTCTAATCTCGTTGCTCACCTTAAGGCCCCTTCGTCCTTCAAAAAAAATTTCCTGGCTTAGCTTATGCGCACGCTTTATGAATCGGGTCTTCTCGTTCTCAGGAAGTCCTACATAATAGTAGCTGTACTTCTGGTAGAATACTTCCAGCTCCTTTGTGTTTATTCCTGTTACTGCTTGCGCAGCAAATAATGGGTTTAAACTGTTTTTTAACCTAAAGTTTAGCAAAAGAACCAGTATAATTACAATGGCAAAAAGTACAACTTCCATTTTTTAAACTTTTGCAAGAATTTTCAAAAGTATTATAAATTTCACTATAAAAAGGGAAATAATTTTCTAAAAAGAAACTGAATGCATCTACGATTCTAAGATATTTCTTAAGTTTGAATTGAATATTTTTGTTATGGCAATACAGGAAGAGTACCAACGATACATAAGGCAGATTCGGGTTCCCGAATTTGGCCCCGAGGGCCAAGAGAAGTTAAGCCAGGCTCGCGTTTTGGTTGTGGGTGCGGGTGCGCTGGGTTGTCCAACCCTCCAGTACCTGGCTGCTGCAGGCGTTGGAACCATTGGTATTGTTGACGGCGATGACGTTAACCTAACCAACCTTCACAGGCAGGTTCTTTACACTGAAGCGGATTTGGGCAAACCAAAGGTTGAGGTGGCCGCTGAGCGTTTGCTGCAGCTGAATTCTTCCGTAGAAGTTCAAAAGTTTTTTACCGTAGTTCATAAGAACAACATTAAGTCACTACTGAGTGATTTTGACATAGCTATAGATTGTTCCGATAATTTCCCAACAAAGTTTTTGGTGAACGATGCATGCGTAATGCAGGGGAAACCATGCATAATTGGTTCGGCCATTCAGTTTTCGGGACAGCTGTCGGTGTATAATTATATGGGAGGGCCAACCTACCGTTGCTTACTTGCCGAAGAGCCCGATCCGCTTAGAATAACCTCATGCTCACAGGCTGGTGTAATAGGAATGGTTCCCGGAATTATTGGCTCAATGCAAGCGCTTGAGGCGCTAAAGGTTATAACGGGTATTGGCAAATCGCTCTCAGGAAGGTTGCTGCAATTCGATGCGTTGAGCATGAACTTTAATGAGTTCGAAGTAAAGCTAAATCCTACTAATCTAGAAATAAAAGAATTTTCCGATTACAGCTACTCATGCCCTGAGAGCGAACTGGAAAAATTCAGCATAAACCCTGAGGAGTTTCTTGAGAAGCTAAAGGGCAAAAATGAGGTATTGGTAGTTGCCTTTTCCGATGATGGTGAGCCAATTGGTTTTCAGAATTATGAGTGGCAAACAATTCCACTTTACGAGCTCCCCAACAGGGTAGCAGCATTACCGTTCGATGTAGATTTAGTTCTACTCTGCGAGTACGGTATTAAGAGCAACACAGCATTGCATTACTTGGTAGAAAAGCATAACTTTATAAGGGTTTATAATTTAAAGGATGGAGTGGCTTCGTTAAGAAGTAAATTCCAATGAGTAATAGCTATTTGATGATAAAATCGATACTTTTTGTTGCGTTGGGAGGAAGTGCCGGGTCGGTAGCTCGCTACCTCATATCGGTTTACGTTCAACGGTACTCGTGGATTTCGTTCCCTCTGGGAACATTCCTTGTTAATGTGCTGGGTTGCTTGCTTATAGGATTTTTATATGGAGTTTTCCAGAAGGGAACTGTTATGTCGAACGAAATGCGTTTACTCCTAACCGTTGGGTTTTGTGGCGGTTTTACCACCTTTTCAACATTTGCAAACGAGGGATTCACTCTGCTACGTGGTGGTGAGTTCGTGCAGTTTGGCGTATATACAATTCTAAGTGTGGTGGTTGGTATAATTGCGGTTTATTTGGGCTACATTTCTTCTAACTTAATACGATAAAATATGGAAACACCCGGTCAAACAGTTACCATGAAAATTTACGTAAGTTCTACTGATAAATTTCATGGATCGTTACTGTACGAAGCCATAACCATTGAAGCTAAGAACTATGGCATTATGGGAGCCACGGTTTACAGGGGTTTAATGGGCTTTGGTACAAGTAGCCGAATGGTATCAACCAAATTCTGGGAGCTGGTGGAGAAGGTTCCCATAATTATTGAGCTGAACGATGAAAAGGAGCTGCTTGTGAAATTTCTAAACCATTTGCGTCCCTGGTTTGCAGAAGCGCAAAAGGGGCACTTGGTAACCATGTCGCCTACGGAAGTTGTTCTTAGAAAATCGGGTACAGATATGAAGCAATAATCCTCCAATTAAACTTTTCAATTATTCCTCTGGCATTTGCCAGGGGTCGGGTTGGGTTGCAAGATGGTAAACAGTTTTCAGAAGCAGCTCGTAAATGCTGGCCATGTTGGCGTAGTTTAGCTTTTCGAAAGTATCGGTAGGTTTATGGTAATCGTTGTGGATTCCTGTGTTTATTAGAAATGCAGGAATACTTTTTTGCAGGAAGCTGGTATGGTCAGAAATTGAGAAAAGGGTTGCGTCGTCTAAGCTGTTGGGTTTAATGTGCTGTTCCCCTTTAACATTGTACAAGTTAAGAATATCGATAAAATTGTTGTACTCTTCTTTCCCGTCAATAAAGAGGATTCGTTCGCTGGGCTTCTTTTTGCTTTCCCTGCCAACCATATCTAGATTTATAACAACAACTGTACTATCGATTGAAAAAATGGGTTGCTGGGTGTAACCCTCCGAGCCTAATAGGCCAATTTCTTCGCCGGTGAATGCAGCAAAAACAATGTTTCGGCAAGGTCTCATTTCTCCGGTAAGCATTTCCGACAGTGTTTTTGCAACCTCAAGCAAAACGGCTACGCCCGATGCGTTATCGTCAGCTCCAGGGTACCAGTTCTGTTCGTCGGCCATAAGATGATCGAAATGGGCGCTCAAGACAATGCTTTGTTGTGTTGGCTTTTTTGCCGGAATGAACCCCACTACATTGAAGGTTTTAATTGTATCGGTTTTGTAGTTGAACTGTGAGCCTAGCTTGAAAAATGGGGCAAATGGCTTTACGGTTTCTCCGTTTTCAATTTTTGCAGCAACTTTTTGTGGGCTCTCCCCAAGGAAATGCATTGCTAGGCCATCGGAGAGAAGGATTTGCGGAATGGGCTTGCCAAACTTGGCAAAAAATCTGCTAGCTCCCATGTTTTTGCTTCCGAGTATACTGTAACGAATGTTTTTGTGATCGTTACTTAGTTGCTTCGAAATTAGTTCGAACTGAGTTGTGTTACTGTAGTTTGCGGCTAGTACCAGTATACAACCTTTACTTGTTACCATTTCGTTTATTTTCATGGCTCCAACCCTGAGGTTGTTTGTAAGAAAAAAAAGGGCCTTCCCATCAAGGTTAAGGCTATCAATTTCTTTTTCTGTTCCAAATCCGCCAAACACAATTTCATACTCCTTGTTGGCGACGGGGTCTGGACCTAAGCAAATAAAATCGTTGAAGTATTGGTAGTTTATTCCACGGTACGAAACGTACCGGGTGTCGGGTTTGTGAGAAATTATTCCTACAGGTTGATGGTACGAAGTTTTTGGAACGAGGGTGTAAGGTTCTAGCTTGTACGATTTGAAAAGCGAGTCGATATAGCCAGCAGCAAGAGTATCGTGGCCGCTAAGGGTGCTACGGCCTAGTAGTTTTTTGGATGTAAGGAATGAAACATGATCCCTCAGCTTTTCTTCAACCTTTCCTCTGCTTTGCGGAGGGTAATTGTGAATGTTCTGTGAGGCACAGATTACAAATGAAAAAACCACTAAAAGTAGGGTAAAAACGTGTCTCATCAGTGCTGAAAATTATCGTTGGAGTATGCTAAATTACGAATAAAAAAAAGCAATACTAGCAGAAGTTTAAAAAAGTTTATTTGAAACAAGTTTAGCTTTACCAGCCAGGGGTAAAGTTTATGCCGAAGTTAGCAGCCTCGAAACCTCCGCGCTGGAATGGAATTGCGTAGTATGGTTCCAGAACCATCATGCCAAATAAATTGATTCTTAGGCTAACTCCAGTGCTAACAACAGGAATTCGTTCGAGTGTATTGCTGGTCTGCCACTTAAGTTCAATGTCGTCAAAATCGTACCAGGCGAGTCCCGCATCAGCAAACAGGGCAAGTTCAGTATATAAGAATTTCGATTTTATTAGTGTTAACCTTTCTGGTCCGCTAAATGGGAATCGAATTTCGAAGCTGGCAAGAGCCATTTGGTTACCTAACAGTTGGTTTATTGTTACAGCAGTAGATTGTGCAGAAATTTGTCCCTGGTAATCACTGCGATCGTAGCCTCTTACTAGCCATGGGTAGCCCAAGTAAAGAGGGTAAAGCCTGTCAAGATTTGACCCGTGACGCCCGTAATAGTATCCTTTAAAAGCGAAGCTGAATGGCTTCACAAAAAAGTACTTCCTGAAATCGACAAGAGTTCCAAGATAGTTCATTGAACCAAAAACCTGTTCAACCTGAAAACGTCGCCGGGCACCCCGCATTGGCGAAGCGATTCCGAACGAGGAGTTATCAACCACGTAGGCTAGGTTCATTCTTTGCAATGAAAAACCATCGGGAGCATCCCCCTTTTCGCGACGGGCACCTTGGTACCAGTTATCAATATATAGGTGCGAGTATATATCAATCCGGTAGTTATACCATGCCATTGAGGCGGAAGCCTCGATGCGTCGACTTTGAGAAAGCGGGAACTGAGCCATTCCACCGAACATGGTTTCGAAGAAACGCCAATGCTCAAAGAAAATTGTATCAACAACGTGTAGGTTGCCTCCTTCGTCCTCAAAAATTCCCGATGATATTCCTGTTAACCCATACGAATATGGAATATGTGATGCAGTGGCTCCCCAGGAAATACGGTTTTTTTGGTTTATGTAGGTTAGCTGGCCCCCGAAGTCGTAAATTTCACCGTTAAGGGCTAACCCAACGTGGAACAGGTTAGCGCCAACAATATCGCTGAAAAGCATCTCAACGCCACCTGCCATGCCCGATCCCATTGCGCTTGTTGAAACGCCAACACCAATGTTTGAGATATAGTCGAGCTTAAATTTTGGTTTGTACTCCACTACTTTAAACGAATCGATTGGTGTTTCGGGTTGCCCCATACGTTCACCAATGTTTTTATCAACGATACCTGCCACGGCTCTATTGAGAGGAGGTAGGGTGGCCGCTGTGAAATCAACCTCATTTGCATCAACCTCTTTCGATTCCAGCTCGTTGCGGTTTATTGTAAAAATAGAATAGTTTCCCTCGAAGTAGTATGAGTATGATATGAGATCGCTTTCGTGCGATATGCTGATGGCTGGGGAGAGTTGCGTAATTCCGCTAATTCCAGTAAGAATATCGGTTTCCTGATATAACTTTTCAGTATCGATATCGAACCTGTAAAGGTTTCGGTACCCATCGCGATCGGATAGGAAGAAGATGCTTCGGCCATCGGCCGAAAAAACAGGGTTTAGATTGGCGGCACCCTGAAAAAAATCGTAAATGATGTTTTTTCCACTTTTAACGTCGAGCGTGGCGATGTAGTAGCCGGGCGTTCGCTTGGTTTGTATGTCGAGTGGCGAGGGTTTGTCTGTAACATAGGTAATCACCTTTCCATCAGCCGACCATGAGGGGTGAACGTTTGCCCAAGGGTCGTTGGTAAGCTGTTTTACCTCGTTTGTAGATAGGTTATAGGAGTACAAATCGTTTTGACCTTCAACCAACCCCGATACTACAATCTCATTTCCTGTTGGCGACCAGGCTGGATAGTTGAAAGAGGGTATGCCTGGGATTACGATTTCATTTACTTGTTTCTTCCTGGCAATATCAATGACTAAAAGTTTATTTTTTCCTTTGCTAAAAGCAATGAATGCAAATTGTTTGCTGTCGGGTGACCAGGTACCAGCCGATTCAATAAAATTTAATGCATCAATTTCATTCTCGTGGACGATTGATGAAATTTTCTGGAGAGTTTTTCCTGTCTTTGCATCGGCCATAAATAGGTCGATGGAGAAGAGATCCTTCTCGGAGTAAAAGGCAACGTACTCTCCATTTGGGCTAATGGTAGGCGAAATGTTCATCTCCCCGGCATTCGCCTCATAAATAATTTTGTTGCCAATGGGAGTGTCAACGGTGTCGCTCATTAGCATTTTATAATGCTCAATGTATGCGTTACGCCAAATGTTTGAAAACTCATTCTCGTTAAGTCCTAAATGTTTTTTCAATGCTACATCGTAGCCTCGTTTTGCGGTTTCGCGAAAAATTGGGACGATGAGGCTATCGCCAAAAGCTCTCCCAACAAAAGCCCAGAAAGCATGGCCGTACCGATAAGGAAAGTAGCTCATGTCCTTAGTCATTTTTTCCAGGGTTGGGAAATTATCCTGTAGAATTGCATCGCGCATCCACATGGCGGTATGGGGGTCAACGCTTCCAATGGAAAGGTATTCAGCCATACCTTCAATCATCCAGAGAGGCAGGTTTTGGAGTGAGTTAAGGTTTGTTGAATCGCCTGAAATAATTGAGTTGAACTGGAATGCATGGACAAGTTCATGACCCAGAACATGATCGATTTGTGCCCATGTTTCAGTAACAGGTATTACCACCCTATTTTTAAGAGCCTCGGTAACCCCGCCAGTGCCAACGCCAACCGAACCGAAGATTGCGGTAGTTTGCTGAAAATCGGCATGGTTTGCATAAATAATCAGCGGGTTGCGTTCCTTTATTGAATCACCGAAAACCTGATAATGCATGTTGTACCACTGTTCCGCAGCTTGTGCCAAACGGTTAATAACCGAATCATCCTTAAAGTAGTGGTAAATTTCAAAATTGGGTGTATTGTAAACATCGTAGTTGAAAGTACGGTAGAGTGGTTTGTTTTGCCCAAAATACTGTGATTTTGCCGCAAGAGGAAACAGAAGCTGGGAGATGAAAAAAATATATGTTAATGTTTTGTATTTTAGTGTTTTCATGTTAAAAATCCGTTTTAACGAAAGCGCACAGCAGGTTTTTCTAGAACATATATTTACTACAAAAAAAGTGCAAAAATGTTTGTAAATATTGGCAAATATTAACGATATAAAAATAAAAAATATGTTAAATTGCAGGAAAACCATAAAAAACATACCGAGATGGCCGAATCACTCTGTATTTTGGGGATTAAAATTAACGATCGCATTAAGGAGGCAGGAAACGTTCAACGGGTGCTTACTCAGTTTGGCTGCTCTATCAAAACCCGGGTGGGATTGCACGAGGTTACCGATAGCCACTGCAGCACTAGCGGGCTCGTGATTCTTGAGCTTACTGGCCCTCAGGGCGATCAGGAAAAGATGAAGAAGGAGCTGGGGGCAATTCAGGGAATTACTGTTAAAACCATGGAGTTTTAGCTAGAATCCCAGTCTTTCTTTTAAGTTCTTGTATCCGGTAGCGCTAACTTTTAGCTTGGCGCTATTTTTTAGTACTGCAATGTACGAATCCTTTTCGTAGGGTTCAATGCGTTGAATTTCAATTGAATTTGCAATGTATGCCCTGTGAATTCTGATGAATTGGTTAGGATTCAGCCTCTGCTCAAGGCTCTTGAGCGTTTGCTTCTTCATGTGTCGGCCTTTGCCTGTGTGAATCATCACGTAATCGTCCTGCGCCTCGAAGTAAAGAACTTCGTTTACAGGAATTACGTTAATTCCCTTGCTGTCCTTCACAACAATTCGTGTTAGTGGCATCGATGCAGTGAGGTTTTCTGTAATTTCTTCAACGGGCTTGGTTTGCACCGGTTGGATTGTAAATTTTTCCCGGGCTTTTACAACAGCTTTACTCAGCCTATCACTCGAAAAAGGTTTTAGCAAGTAGTCGGTGGCGTTCTGCTCAAAGGCTTTAATGGCAAACTCGTCGTATGCGGTTGTGAAAATTATTTGTGGCGAGTAGTCGAGAAGCTCAAGGAACTCGAAACCGTTGAGGCGAGGGAGTTGAATATCGAGGAAAATTAAATCGGGTTTATCCTTATTTACACCAACTGCTGCTGAAAAACCATCAGCAAACTCACCGATTACTTCAATATCTGTTTCTTTTGATAAGAATTTTTTTAGAAGTTCCCTGGCGGGTTCTTCGTCCTCAATTATTACGGCTCTCATTATCATCTCTACAAGGTTTCGTTAATGGGGATTTGGATTGATGCGGTGAATTTATTTTCCGTATTTTCAATACTAAGGAACTGGGTTGTTCCGTAGATTAGCTTTAATCTTCGGCGGATATTCTCCAGCCCAACACCGGTTCCACTGGTTGGGAAAGCATCCTGCGGAATGCTGTTGGAAATGCAAATCTCAACAAACTCAGCTTTTCGTGTTATTGCCGCTACAATTGTTGATTCGTTGGCCGACTGGGCAACGCTGTGCTTAATGGCATTCTCGAAGAGTGGTTGCATAATCATTCCCGGAACTTTCACCGATAAACATTCGGGGGTAGTGTTAATAGAGTACTGCAAGCGCGCACCGAATCGAACTTTTTCAATTTCAAGGTATTTTATACAGTTGTCCAGCTCATTCTCCAAAGTTACCATGCTATCGGGCGATTGCTTAAGCGAATACCGGAGCAGCTCCGAAAGCCGAATTATCATCTCTTGCGCTTTCTCCGGTGACGAAATTGTAAGTGAACTTACCGAGTTTAGGCTGTTGAAAAGGAAGTGTGGATTCAACTGCAGCTTAAGCCAGTTGAGTTCAGCATCCTTTACCAGCGCTTTCAGCTCACTCTCGCGTGAAACTTTATCCCTAAAATTTTGAATGTAGATAATAAGGTAGAAAACCAGCACCACCAGAATGTATATTAGTGTGCCGGTGATAGCCCGGCTAACCATTGAATCGTTCAGAAAAGAAACGTAGCTCTCGTTGGTTTCAAAAATCAGTCCCAGGGTGTAATGCTGAATGAAAACGATGAAGGTTACGCTTAGCGCGGCTGCACCCAAGTGGTTTATTACCAGCGAAGCTGGTTTTGAGGTTTCAATGTCGGATAGGCGAACCCAGTACCAAAGCCCAAGCGAAAGGATTGCGTAAAGTGTGTTCGAGATTACGCTGTCGGTGGCTGCCTGAGCGAAAGAAATTTTATAGAATAATGTAAAAACGGCAAAGTGGATAGCCGATAACGCTATCCACCATGCCGTAAAGGTTATTTGTCCTGCTTTATTCCCAATTATTGGATGGTACATTTCTTTGGAAATTTTATTGAGACCAATTTAGCAGCTAGTTTTTACTTTCACAAAAAATCCTAGTAACTCTTTACTTCACCGCCACCAAATATTGCCACTCCACGAATTACTAGTTCGCTTTCGTTTGCTTCAACCGCTTCGCGAGGGGCGTTCCTACGCTTGTCGGAGTAACCACCGAAGATAGCAGTAATTTCAATTTTTACTTTCCAGGTTGGAGGAACTATTAGTTTTGAACCACCGAAAAGGCAGAACATATCAAGGGTGTTTCGTCCGGGCGCAAGAACTGCATCGCTCATGTCGAAGGTGCTGCCACCAAAGATATTGGTAACTTTACCACCCTTGAAATTTTTTGATGTTACTTTCTGCTCACTTCCACCAAAAATTGCCACATCATCAATAATATCCATGTCGGTTACACCCTTACTAAATCCCATTTTTGGATGATGGTACCTACGCTGGAAAATTAGAATTAAACCAATTGCAATGAAAACAGTAGGCCAGAAGAACAATCGGATTGGGTAGTGGAATCCTAAAATTTTTGCAGTTAGGAAAAAGCTGCCGATGGCGATAAGTACCAGTCCGGTAGCTCTTGATTCGTTCTTTGCCAGGCTAATTAAACCTATACCGATTAGCAAACTTTGCCAGGTGAATATGTACTGATTCCAGTCAAAAGGAATAATATCGAACCTGTCGGCAAAGAGGAGTGCCCCGAGGGTTAGAAATACCAGTCCAACAATTATTCGTGCATTGTTGTTTCGTGAGGGTTTTTGATCAATTGTTTCCATTGTTGTAGTAGTTTTAATTGTACACTGCAAAAGTACGCCTGGTTTTTTCGATACGGAATAGAAAATCGGTGAATTGGGGTTACGAGTCGGTAAACGGTGGAAAGGGGAAGGATGAAAGGATGCTCTACTGGTAAAGTAGCTTTATCCCCAAGAATTGAACCAAATAAATACAAATGTTGGGGTTTGCACATAACTTCTTTTAAATTCCATGGCAACATTAATGGATACTGAAGTTTATTTACCAGTGAGTTCGGTGTACTTTTTTCTGATTGCCTTGGGTTTTACTAAAAACATTCCTAAAAGAATGGTGTTGAAAGGGCTTTAGAATCTATGAATGGTTCAAGGATTTGACTTTCCATGTTCTATACTTTATTGAAACAGAGAGAAGTAACAGTGATTTTTGTGCTTTTCTTATTAAAATAACGTGAGTTCGATGTGAGAGCAAATCATAAGTGTTGATTAAAAAGGAAATAAGGTTCTGTTCTGTTTCTTTTGTTCTGTTACGAAGGTTATTTAAGAGAAATATGGTTGATATCGACTAAAAACAATATTTTTCATTACTAGCCTTAGTGAAGATTATATCCTTAGCTGAGTTAATACTTTATTACCTTATTGTTTTTGAATAGATTGCGCCATGACAGCAATCGAAAAAATGTATTTTCTTTGATCGAACTCACGTTAAAATAGATTATATTTGCTGGGCTTGGCAAGAATTATTTTTAAAGTAACGGATTTCATTGATGCTCTTTTAACAAAAGGGGGGATTGTGGTGTTACTTGTTTATTTACTGAAAATTACGTATAATGATAAATCTCGATAACTTCGACAAGCTGGCAATTGTTACAAAAGAGAAAGGATACACTTACCGCGAACTTCTGCGTTTAATCAGTAGCTACACACAGCTATTTGAGGGAAAAGGTTACCAGAAAATTGCGATTCATTCAGAGAATCGTATAGAGTGGGTAGCAGCATTCTATGCAGGATGGAAGAACAATTGTGTGGTTGTTCCGGTGGACTTTATGGCTTCAAAGGACGATGTTAGCTTCATTCTGAACGATTGCGTGCCTGAGCTTGTTTTTGTTAGCAACCAGCTTACCGAAAAGATGGATGAAATTACTGGCATGCTTAGCTATACCCCCAACGTGATAGTTTTTGGTGGGAGTAAGGTGCCTGAACCGAAAGATGATTTTCATTGGGAATTCCCCTCAGATACTGAAAAAACGGCTGTTATTATTTACACATCGGGAACAACCGGAAGCCCAAAAGGTGTTATGTTGTCTTTTAAAAACCTGATTGCAAACATTGATGGAGTTTCAAGAAAGGTTGAAATCTTCACCAGAACCCGACAAGTTTTAATGCTGCTTCCGCTTCATCATATTTTCCCACTTGCCGGGTCAATGTTGGCTCCTCTTTTTGTGGGAGGAACCATAGTAATGGCTCCCTCGATGCAATCGTCCGATTTGCTCGAAACCCTTAAGAACAATCAGGTGGCCATAATGATTGGTGTGCCCCGATTGTATGAAATTATTTACAAAGGAGTTAAATCGAAGATTGATGCAAGTGGAATTGGTAGGTTCCTATATAGGGTTGTGAAGTTTTCGCACAGCAGGGGCTTGGCAAAGAAAATATTTAAGAAAGTACATGTTAATTTTGGTGGACACCTTGAGTTTCTAGTATGCGGTGGCGCAGCGCTGCCAAAGCATGTTGGACAATTTTTTCAGGTTTTAGGATTTGATGTTCTTGAAGGATTTGGGATGACTGAAGCATCACCCATGATAACCTTTACTCGTCCCGGAAAAGTAAAAATTGGTTCTCCAGGCCAGGCTCTGCCTGGGATGCAGGTTGAAATTCGCGATGAGGAAATTGTTGCCAAGGGCGACAACGTAATGCAGGGATATTATAATCGGCCTGAGGAAACTGCAGCGGTGCTGAAGGATGGATGGTTATATACCGGAGATTTAGGATTCATCGACAAGAACGGTTACCTCTTTATTACCGGACGAAAAAAGGATATTATTATTCTCTCGAGCGGAAAGAACATCAACCCTGTTGAGCTGGAAATCAGCTTCGAAAAAAGCTTCGACTGCGTGAAGGAAGCCGGTGTTTTTCTTCATAACAACCATCTTCATATTGCAATTCTTCCTAACCTTGAAGTGCTGTCCGAACGAAAAGTTGAGAACCCTGATGATTACTTCAAGCACGAAATACTCCCCCTGTTCAACAGCAAACTTTCCCCCTATAAGCGAATTTTGAAATTCGCCATTGTGAACAGCGAGCTTCCTCGGACTCGTTTGGGGAAAATACAGCGTTTCAAGCTGGCCGAGCATGCCGAAACAGCTACATTTAAAAAGGAACAATTCGATTTCGAACCCACAGAATACTACCTTGCGGTTAAAAGTTTTATTGAGACTCAAATTGACTTTGACATTCAGCCCAACCACCACATTGAGTTCGACCTTGGCCTCGACTCCCTGAGTAAAATGGGGCTAATCGACTACATTGAAAAGAGTTTTGGTGTGAATATGGATGAGAAGAAGTTGATTAGCTTCCCGTCAATAAGCCATTTAGCCGACTACATTAAGGAGAAAAAACAGTGGTTTAAGCACGAAAGCCACAACTGGGCCGAAACATTAAAGGAGAAGGTTGACATCAAACTCCCAAAATCGTGGCCTACACACAATATTTTTAAAAGTTTGGCGAAGTACTTCTTTAAAGTTTACTTCCGTTTTCGTGCCGAGGGAGTTCAGAACGTTCCCGAAGGACCCTGCATTATTGCACCAAACCACCAAAGCTTTATCGACGGGCTTTTTGTTGTTGCATTCCTCAAACGCAGGGTCATAAAAGAAACCTACTTCTACGCCAAAAAGAAGCATGTGAATAATGCCATTTTACGGTTTCTTGCACGCACCCATAATGTAATTGTAATGGATATCGACGGCGATTTGAAGGAGTCGATTCAGAAGATGGCCGTTGCCCTCCAGGAGGGCAAGAAGGTGATTATTTTCCCCGAGGGAACCCGAACCAAAACCGGCGAGGTGGGCGAGTTTAAGAAAACGTTTGCCATTCTCAGCACTGAATTGAACGTTCCAATTGTTCCTGTTGCAATTGATGGTGCCGATCGTGCTTTGCCCGTTGGGGCAAAAATACCACGGCCTTTCGTTAAGGTGAAAGTTAAGTTTCTTGAACCCATAAGCCCAGAGGGACACACAGCTGAATCGCTAGCCGAGAGCGTTCAAAAAACGATTGAGGGAACACTAGAAAAGCAGCCAAATTGATGTGAGTTCGATGTGAGAGGGTTTATTCTGTACAAAATTCAGATGGGGCATAATGCGTAAAAATGGTTGTAAAAAAGTCAAGCCTCATTGATATAAGTAGAATTGTTTTTTTTTGGGGGAATAGGTATAGAAAAAATAAAGCAACTCCCCTTTCCTTCTTCGCTTTCAACATGTATTTCACCCCCATGCTTCTCTGTAAAAGTTTTGCATAACAGTAAACCCAAACCTGTGCCCGTTTCGTTTTCGGTTCCCTCCTTCGATGATAACTCATGAATTTTAAAGAGACTGTGTAAAGTTTCCTTACTCATTCCAATACCAGTATCGGTTACTGATATTTCCACCTGTGTATCGGTAGCTTTTACCGAAACAGAAACCTTACCTCCTTTGTTTGAATATTTTATGGCGTTTGTAATTAGATTACGTAGAATAGTGTTCAGCATATTCTCATCGGCCATGATGGTTATATTCGAGGGGATATCAAACTCCAATTCAATACTCTTGGCATCAGCCATGCTTTTACAAATACTCCCATTACCGAGTAAAAAACTCTTAAGATCAATGGGCTTTGGTGTAAATTTAATCCTTCCCGTTTGGGAACGCGACCATTCCAGCAAATTCTCGAGAAGCGTGTAGGCATTCTTCGCCGAATCCAGAATATACTTGGCATGACTAAGGCTGTCCTCCTTTCTCCCTTCTTTTATTGCAGGAATTAGCAGCTTGGCAAAACCCAGAATACCATTAAACGGATTCTTTAAATCGTGGGCAATTATGCTAAAGAACTTATCCTTGGTAGCGTTAATTACCTTCAACTTATAGTTTTTCACCTTCAGCTCGTTGCGTTGAGAGCTAATTTTATTCGTTAAAACCTTTAGGCTATGATTCTGCTCCTCAAGCAACTTCTCGTTTTCAAGGCTTTGAATTTTGAAATGGTTGACAATTAGCAGTATTACAGAAAATGCAAATATGATGTTCACAACAAATACTGAGAAGTAGTTCTCCTTGGGAATGTACAACAGCCCACCCTTCTCATCGAGAATATATGCAATTATAAAAAGAATGAGAAAATTAATAACCGCTAGCAAGAAGTAAACACTTTTCCTTCTGAAAAACATTATGGGTAGAATAGCAGGGATGAAAAATATGAAAACCACCTTTACACCTCCTGCCAAAAAAATAAACGATGAGAACAAAGTAGCGGTAAGGCAAAGAGTAACTTTCGATAAACTATTTAATTTTAGGGTATTAAATCCTAAAACAGCCAAACAGATTAACCCAATAAAAAAATCTATAACCGGGAAAATAATCCGAAAGTTATGACGGGCAAACTCTTTCGCATCGCCTGATCCAAAGAAGAAATCGTAAGTTAACGATAAATCGAGGGTATCATAGGGTTTGAACATGAAGTAGAGCGTAATGCTTGTAATTACAAGCACAAGCCCACCTATAAATGCAATACCGTTAACAATACGAAGCTGCTTAATTTCATCATGGCTTGCACCCTCCTCAACTCCAATATTGAGAATAGAATCAAATAAATTTCTATTTTTTGCTCTACTTATCATAA
>DAOSWM010000015.1:23276-63166 GCA_035380045.1 Tenuifilaceae bacterium
GATATTATTACAATCGACAGGGACAAATGCAACGGGTGCGGACTCTGTGTTACCGGTTGCCACGAGGGAGCGCTTCAGCTAATCGACGGGAAGGCGGTTCTTATCAGCGAGCTAATGTGCGATGGACTTGGCGCCTGCATTGGCGACTGCCCCGAGGGCGCAATTACCGTTGAACATCGTGAGGCGGAAGCGTACGATGAGGTTCATACAATTAGCAAAATGGTTGCAAATGGCAAAAACACAGTTGCTGCACATTTGAAGCATTTGAAAGATTACAACGAGAAGGAGTATCTCCGCCAGGGAGTTGAGTGGCTACTGGCAAACCAAGATAAATTCAACTTTAAAGTTGAAGAAGTTCTTCATGAAGTTCACAACCATAAAAAAGTTGATGCCTGCGGTTGTGGCGACAATGGAACTCAGGAAAAAATACAGGTGCAGCAACACCATCACAGCGGTGGCGGTTGCCCCGGTTCAGCAGCACGCGCATTTGGGGCAGGAACTGCAACGGCAACTCCTAACGGCAACGGAATGGTTTCTGGAAAATCGGAGCTAACTCACTGGCCGGTTCAGCTGCATCTTATCAACCCAAATTCGGGACATTTTAGGGGTTCAAACCTGCTGTTGGCAGCCGACTGCGTTGCATTCTCGCTCGGAAATTTCCACAGCGATTACCTGAAAGGTAAAACATTGGCAATTGCCTGTCCAAAGCTCGACTCCAACAAGGAATCGTATGTTGAAAAAATCACTGCGCTTATTGATGATGCACAGATTGATACAATTACAATAATGAAAATGGAAGTTCCCTGCTGCGGAGGTTTGCTTCAGCTGGCAAAGTTGGCCATGGAACGGGCATCGCGAAAAGTTCCAATTAAACTTTTAACCGTAGGAATTCAGGGAGAAATTTTGGAGAATACTTGGGTGTAGATGGAACGCTGATGACGCGGACCCGCCTGCCGTCGGGCAGGTTTAGCAGATTAACACAGATTTTTCGTTTTTTGAACAGTCTAGTAGGGACAACCGACAACTCAATCAGCCAATCAGCCAATCAGCCAATCAGCCAATCAGCCAATCAGATATTTTTACTTAATCAACAAAAAAACTTAAAATCATGAGCATGTTTTGTCACCAATGCCAGGAGGCAGCAAAGGGTACAGGTTGTACCATAAAGGGTGTTTGCGGAAAATCCGACGATTTGGCAAATACCATGGATTTACTTATGTTCGTAATCAAGGGATTAAGCGTTTACAGCACAGCCCTGCGCGAGCAGAAAAAGTACGAGAATCCAATCGTAAACAAGTTTATTTTCGATGGACTTTTCAGCACCATCACCAACGCAAACTTCGACAAGCAGGTGATTGCCAATCGTGTAACCCGCGGATTGGAACTACGTAATAAGCTTCGCGAGGAAGCTAAAAAGCAGAATGTGAAAGTTGACGAATCGTTCGAGGGTTGTACCTGGGAAGGCAAACCTGAAGAGTACGAAGCCAAAGCGTTAACCATTGGAATTCTGGCCGAAACCAACGAGGATGTTCGTTCGCTTCAGCAGCTAATTACATTTGGCGTAAAGGGAATGGCGGCTTACGCCGAGCATGCGTACAATCTCGGTCACGAGAATGTTGAGGTTTACGCGTTCATGCAGCGCGCGCTGGCAACTATAACTCACAACCGTAATGTTGACGAATTGGTTGCTCTTACCCTCGAAACCGGAAAGTTTGGTGTTGATGTGATGGCGCTGCTCGACAAAGCTAACACTTCTAGCTACGGAAATCCAGAAATCACAAAAGTGAATATTGGAGTTGGCAAAAATCCCGGAATTCTTATCAGCGGACACGATTTGAAGGATATGGAGGAGCTGCTTGCTCAAACCGAAGGAACCGGAGTTGATGTTTACACTCACAGCGAGATGCTACCCGCAAACTACTATCCGGCTTTCAAAAAGTACAAGCATTTTGTTGGAAACTACGGCAGCAGCTGGTGGAAACAGAAGGAAGAGTTTGAAACCTTCAACGGACCAATTCTTTTCACTACCAACTGTATTGTTCCGCCAAGGGAAAATGCTTCGTACAAGGATAGAGTTTTCACAACAGGAGCATCAGGTTATCCTGGAAGCAAGCATATTCCTGAACGTGAAGCTGGAAAGCAGAAAGATTTTTCGGAAATAATTGAGCTGGCAAAAACTTGTCAACCTCCGGTTGAGATTGAAAAAGGTGAAATTGTTGGTGGATTTGCGCACGCGCAGGTTTTCGCTCTGGCCGACAAGGTCGTTGATGCAGTGAAATCGGGAGCAATACGCAAGTTTGTTGTTATGGCCGGATGCGATGGCCGCATGAAGGATCGGAGCTACTATACCGAGTTTGCCGAAAAACTTCCAAAGGACACCGTAATTCTCACCGCTGGTTGCGCAAAATATCGTTACAACAAGCTACCGCTTGGTGATATTGGCGGAATACCACGCGTTCTTGACGCAGGCCAATGCAACGATTCGTATTCATTGGCAGTTATCGCACTAAAGTTGAAGGAAGTTTTTGAGTTGAACGATATCAACGAGCTACCCATTGCTTACAATATTGCCTGGTACGAGCAGAAAGCTGTAATTGTTCTGCTTGCTCTGCTGTACCTTGGCGTTAAGAATATTCACCTCGGGCCAACACTTCCTGCTTTCCTGTCGCCAAATGTTGCTAATGTTCTTGTTGAGAACTTCGGAATTAGCGGAATTAAAACCGTTGATGAGGATATTAAACTGATGATTGGATAATTTGTAATTTTAGTAACCCTGATAGAATCTATACCTATCAGGGTTATTAAATAAAACTTTAAAACTATGATAAGCGAATTTCCCAAAGGAGCAAAATTCAGCTTCACAAATGAAGTTGATTACAGCAGTGGTGGAATTGTAAGCAAGAATGTGCTTAAACGCCCAGTAGGAAATATATCACTTTTTGCATTCGATAAAGGTGAAGGTTTAAGCGAACATACTGCCCCATTCGATGCAATGGTTCAGGTTGTTGAGGGGAAAGCAAGAATTATTATCGGCGGAACTCCGCATGATTTAGAGGCAGGAGAAACTATTATTATGCCAGCTAATATTTCTCACGCATTACAGGCCACAGAGCGTTTTAAAATGGTGCTGACGATGATTAAAGAATAGTCATCTTTGCATTGAATATAGTTTAAGTAACAAACATTACAATCCTCTGCTTGATCCCATTGTATTGATTATTTAATATCATCAATAATATTTGGTGTGAATTAATTTATTAGAAATAGGTTGACTTGTGCTGGTTTATTTGTAAATTGGAAGAGCTGAATTTAAACCAAGCCTTGTATGAAGCAACGATTTAAAGCATTATTACATCAACTTAGTCCCCCTGCACAATGGCGAATTCCTGTAATTATTGTTGCCGGGATTTTTATGGGCACTGCTGTTTTTGCATTTTATACATCCAGAGCATGGTCCTACGCATCCGATGATCCTGCAACCTGTGTAAATTGCCATATTATGAGGCCAGAGTACGTTACGTGGCACCATTCGCCCCACAGGGAGCATGCCACATGCAACGATTGCCACGTCCCTCATGATAATGCTTTCAGAAAGTACTACTTTAAGGGAGCCGATGGTATGCGGCATGCTACCATCTTCACTCTTAATACATACTCCCAAACCATCACCATGCTTGCGCCGGGGCGCAAAGTGGTGCAGGAGAATTGTATCCGTTGTCACGGAAACTTAACCGAGATGGTAAAGGCAAATGTAACCTATAGCCAGATAGTTGAGGGCAACGGCCGTTTGTGCTGGGACTGCCATCGCGATGTTCCTCACGGAACAGTAAAAAGCCTGTCGTCAACTCCCTTTGGAAATGCTCCAGTCCCAAAATCCGATACCCCGGAATGGCTTAAAAAGTTAATTAAGTAACCCAAACCCTAAACCAAATAGAAACTGACATGAAAACTCCACTGAGTAAAAAGATAGAGCAGCGTCCATGGATTGGCTGGATGCTATTTCTCGGTACAATGGCTATTGTTTTTGTGCTTGGATTGCTTGCCGCTAGTATTGTTCAGCGCAGAACTGAGGCAAATCTTATGAATCAACCAAAATATGTTTTGGCTGATTTTGAACCAAGAAATGAGGTTTGGGGACTTGCTTACCCCCGCGAGTACCAAACATACTCGCAAATGGCCGACACATCATTCCAATCTAAGTACAACGGGAGTGAAATGCGCGACGCTCTTGAAGAAGATCCAAGAATAGTGATTCTTTTTGCAGGTTATTCTTTTGCAAAGGATTACAATCAACCCCGTGGCCACGTTTATGCAGTTAAAGACATTCAAAATACGCTAAGAACAGGAGCACCTCAGGGCGAAAACGATGGATCGCAGAATTCAAGTTGTTGGGCTTGCAAGAGTCCCGATGTTCCAAGGGTGATTAACCAAATGGGTGCGGCTGATTTTTACAAAACAAAATGGTCGGCAATGCTTTCGGAGATTGTTAATCCAATTGGATGTGCCAACTGCCACGAGCCACAAACCATGAACCTCAGGCTCTTTCAGCTTCCATTCATCGAGGCGTATCAAAGGCAGGGTGTGGATGTTACAAAATCAACCCTTAACCAGATGCGAACTATGGTTTGCGCCCAGTGCCATGTTGAGTATTATTTTAAGGGTGATGGGAAGTATGTAACTTTCCCGTGGGACAAGGGAATGGATATGGAGCAGATTGAGGAGTACTACGATTCGTATAGTTTCTCCGATTGGACCCACTTAGTTAGCAAAGCTCCAATCATCAAGGCGCAGCACCCAGATTTTGAACTTTTCCAGCACAGCATTCACTACCAACGCGGAGTTTCATGTGCCGATTGCCACACCCCTTACACCACCGAGGGAAGTCAGAAAATTACCGACCATAAGGTTCAAAGCCCATTGAACAACATGGAGGCATCGTGCATGGTTTGCCACCGCCAATCGAAGGAGGTGCTGATTAAGAATGTATACGACAGGCAGGATAGGGTGTACAAGGGAAAAATTGCCCTGGAGGATTTACTTGTTAAGGCACACTTTGAGGCACAATTTGCATGGCAAAAGGGAGCAACCGAAAAGGCGATGGAACCAGTGCTTAAACTTATTCGCCAGGCACAGTGGCGCTGGGATTTTGTAGCTGCCAGCCACGGAGCATCGTTTCATGCTCCTCTCGAGAGCATGCGTATCATTGCCGATGGTATCAACAAAACCTCTCAGGCAAGGCTCGAACTTTCACGCATTCTGGCAGAGCTTGGCCATAGCAAGCCCGTTCTCATCCCCGACATTAGCACAAAGGCTAAAGCACAAGCAGCCATTGGCCTGGAAATGGATAAACTAGATTCGGAAAAAAATATTTGGAAGGAGACCAAACTTCCCGAGTGGCTCAATAAGGCGAAGGAGAGGGAAAACCAAATGGCAATGCCAGAAAAAGTAATGTAGGATTGACATTGAGTTTGAGCGAACCATCATTTTATAGCTAAGAAGCAGTAATCGCCTTTTATAAATATGAATTACGAAAACAGTACTAAGGGAAAAGCAATGTGGTCTTTTCCTTGGGGTTATGGGGAGGGGTTGGTGTTTGCCTTTGGGTTCTTGGTAATTGGATTGTTAATGGAGCTGGTCAATCCTTTACACCATATTGTTCCTCCTCAATTTCCATTTAATCTTATCTACATTGCACTGCTTGTATGTGCCACAGTAATTATGTCTATTTTATGGGGTAAAAATCCGGTTGTGGTTTGGCTGTCATCCATAAAATCATCAGTTTCCGCAATTATACTTTTTTCATTCCTGGTGTTTTTGCTTGCATTGATCCCCCAGAAACAGGTTGAATTGCCTGTTGGGCTGCATGTTATAACCAGAACATGGTATTTTGCGCTTTCTGCGCTATATCTCACCATTACCCTTGGCTTCGCTATTGTTAAAAGAGTTTACCCCATAAATCTCAACAACATTGCCTTTACTTTGAACCATTTGGGTTTGTGGATTTGCATTGTTGCCGGATTGTTGGGTTATGGCGACAAGCAGGAGGTTACCATGCAGGTAAATAAAAATCAACTTGTTTGGTTTGGAGTAAATGAAAAGGGTAAAAGCGTTGAATTACCTATAGCCATTAAACTTGAGAAGTTTATTGCTGAGTACTATACACCCAAACCAGCCTTGATGGTACGGGGAGAAGATATGCTCATTTATCCCGAACAGCATTCTGATATCTCCATCGATAGCACATTTTGCATTGGAAAATTTGAGGTTAAGGTTCTGAGGTATTACCCTAGAGCATACATCTCCGACAGCAGTTTTGTTAATGCTCCAGGCGTTCCCTACACCGGCCCGGCAGCCCTTGTTGAAATTAACGTATCAAAAAATGAGGCACTTAAGGGATGGGTTGCTCCTGAATGCTCCTCATTTGCAGAAAGATATCTGACACTAAATCCCGATACAATTCTGAGGTTGCTACCTGCCGAACCCAGGTACTACGCATCCGATATCCTCTTTTACTCAAAGAGTGGTAGAGCGGAAGAGAAGCACAAGATTGAGGTTAACTCTCCGCTAAGATCTGATGGCTGGTTTGTGTATCAGTACGGGTACGATAATCGGGCTGGTGTCGATTCGGATTACAGCATTTTCTTGGCGGTCTTCGATCCTTGGTTGAATTTGGTTTATATGGGAATGCTTATGATGTTGGCAGGAACAGTTCTCATGTCCCTCAAATACTTAAGAAAGCAACCCAAAATTTAATTCATAAACCATGTGGCAATTTTTTAACTACATATCGTTAACAGCAATAATCCTTTGGATTGTAAGTATTGTTATTGTTCTTTCTCCTTGGCAATCAATATCGCTTCGAAGGTTGGGATTAGCCTTTTCGTTGACTGGTACAGTTCTTTTGGTAGCATTTATTTCAGCACTTTGGATTGAACTTGAGCGTCCTCCAATGCGCACGATGGCCGAAACAAGGCTTTGGTACTCACTTTTTATGAGTATTGTAACCTGGTTCATTTACCTAAAAACCAATAATAAGCCAATGTTTGTGCTTGGATTTACCATGTCGGTTGTTTTCCTTGTGGTAGATATGATTCACCCCGAATACCAGAGTAAATCCCTGATGCCTGCATTGCAGAGCGCTTGGTTCATCCCCCATGTTGTGGTGTACATGATATCCTATGCAATACTCGGAGCAGCAAGTGTATCAACACTTAAAGCGTTCTATCTGTACAGAAAAAATCAGGATGTTGAAAGCGACATTGCCCTTTCCATGCAGCTGGTATATCCCGGATTTGCCTTCCTAACCAGCGGGATGCTGATGGGGGCTTTTTGGGCAAAAATTGCTTGGGGAAACTACTGGGCATGGGATCCAAAGGAGACATGGGCCTTGCTCACTTGGTTTTTCTATTTGATACTGATTCATATCCACAAATTTTTACCACATAAAAAGAGGCTTATCCTGTGGCTTCTTGCGCTATCATTCATTGTTCTCATTATAACCTGGATGGGAATCAAATATTTGCCCAGTGGCGTGCAAAGCATTCACATTTATGGAGGTTGAGTTAGTAGTTACAAGAATATTGATAACGGAAATAATAACTATTTACGATGCCAAAGGGTTCTCTTTTTCTTCAAGCGACAAAAGATGTTTGTTGTGAAGTATCCAAATTGCTATAGGAGAGGGATATTGCAGATGTCAATAAAAAACAAAAGCCCACAAAACGTAGAGTTTATGGGCTTTTGTTTTTTATATAAAATTCAAATCATTGCAAAAAAAATGATTTCGAACAGTTTAGGTTCTGATATCTTGATGTGGTTTTATTAGAAAGAAAGGTTTAACCTCAAGTAAACGTTTCGTCCGGGTTCAATGCTAATGGCTCCGCGGTTTGTCGATAGGTGGTTTGTGTAACTTTGGTCAAGCAGGTTGTCAATCCCGCCAAAAAGTTGTAGCTTCGAGAATCCGAGGTTTATTTTTACAGAGTTAACAGCAATATCGATACGATGATACCCTTCTGTTACCTGTTCTCCATCGGAAATTTTATCCTGTTTAGCTGCGGCAACCAGGGTTGTTTCAAATGATCCGATTTTAGGAAGTGAGTATCGAATCCCAATTCGTCCGTTTATCGGCGGAATAAGGGGTAGGTTAGTGTCCATTTCGGTATCTTTTCCAATAATGTAAGCTCCTGAACCAAAAAGAACAATTCCTGAGTAGGCGCTATACTCAAACCCAAAATCGGCACCGTAAAGCATTGCTTTGCTAATGTTTGCATTTACCAATGCAGGAAGGGTGTCAATAATTCCCTCGGAGGGTCCCGTGTTTATGGTGTAAATGAACTCACCGGGAACCTCAACTATCATATCCGCTAGCCAGTTGCTGAATGCACCAATCTGAAGTGATAATCCTGGTTTCCATATTCTGAACCCCAAATCAGCAGAGTAACCGCTCTCAGGTTTAAGTGCTGGGTCACCCAAACGAACCATATTTCCTAGATCAATGTACTTGAATCGCTCCTCGAGCGAAGGTGAACGGAACGACCTTGCCAAATTGAGTGAAACATCAATATCCTGAATTATCGAGAACAAAACTCCCGCATTTGCGCTCCACGAAGTGTTGTATTCCTTGCCTTCGTTAAATGTAATTCGTTGGTTTGTAGGGGTTTCGTTAAGAACCCCGTTCATTATAAGATAGTCAATATCAAAACCTTGCTCGTTTTCAACCTTGATTCCATCGAATCTTCCCCCAATAACCATTTTTAACTTGTCGTTCAGTAGTTTAGTTTCATTTTGAACAAAAAATCCGGCGCTCCCAAAGGTTGAGGTAGGGATTGGAGTTTCTCCTCTTACCATGTTATTGGTAACAACCAATTCGCCAGCTGGGTTAAAGACTTCAACTCTAATGTTCTTTTCACGTTCTGTGGTTAGCTTTCGTTGCCAAACATCAACCCCGGCTATTAACGAATTATTTTGTAGTATGTTCCAGGTTGTTTGTAATTGTGCTCCGTTGGTCAGGTGTTCCCCCGAGGGTGTAACAAGTTCCGGTGTAATACGTTGAATTCCAGTTGGTATGGTGATTTCTGTAACGGAATTTGGGATCATTGCTACATCGCGAACAATATACTGGTTAAAAAGGTTTACCTTGATACCACTGAGTTTCTCTGAAAAATTCTCAACTTCGTAGCTGGCAGCAAAAAGTTGTCGGCCGATATCACTGTACGTTGCAGTTGCTGGTCCTGGGAAAGCATCTCCTCCTGGGATTCCCACATCAGCACCCCAGTTTCTTTGGAACTGAAATTTTAGCGTATGGTTTGTCAAGGGTTTTACTCCTAGTTTTACTGCGATGTTATTCGAGGTAAACTGGCTGTTTTCAAGAATTCCCTCGGGCGTTCTAATATCGTTGGCATTATTGAGGGTTCCGCTTACTCTTACGTACCACTTTTTACCACCGGCGTTAATGGCCACGTGTCCGGTTTTCATCTCATTGGCAGAAGCAAACCCGGAAATAAAGTTTCCAGAAACGTAGGAGCTATTAGAAAAATGACCATCTTTCGTTAGAATGTTCACTATTCCACCCATTGCGCCGGTTCCGTATAACGATGATTGTGCTCCTTTTACAACTTCAACCTGTTCAATCTCATTCACATCAATCATACTTAGGGATGCGGTTAGGTCGGTTGCTGTTTCAACTCGATTTCCATCAATAAGTGTAACCAAGCGGTTCTCCGAAAGTCCACGGATATTAACGTTTGTAGCCCAAACTCCATCACCTCCCAGGGCAATTCCCGGTTCTGTTGCCAGAACGTTTGAAAGAGTTACGGACGATTGTCGTTGGTAATCGTATTTCCCAATAACAGCAAGGGGAGTTGGCAGCTCTTTTATTCTACGGTTTACACGTAAACTCGACACTACAACCTCACCCAGGGAGATTGGCTGGGGCGATAGAGTGAAGTCTTCTTTTGAGTCGGCGTTCAGATGAATCTCGAATTCTTGGGTTCTGTAACCGATTATTCGAAGTGTAAAAATGTAGTTCCCGGTTGGGAGGTTTAACGTGTATGTTCCTCTTGAAGTTGAAATTGTTGAAAAACTTTTTGAAGCATCCGGTGCGATTGGTACAACCTCAATAGCAACATTTTCAATTGTTTGGTTTGTGATAGAATCACGTACAGTTCCGGTTACACGGAGTTCCTGAGCCATAGTGTTCAACGAGAACACGATTGCCAGTAGGGCGATGGAAATTTTTTGTTTATTCATTCTGCATGTTCTTTAAAAGTACCGATTTAACATGAATGCCTTGTAATCGGCCAAGCTGGCCGGTTAATGAGCCAATTTCGTCGGTGGTACCTTCAAGAACAAGAGAAATAACACTTTGGCCATTGCTGCGGGGCAGCCCTTGGCGTCCAATAATAATTTGGGAATGCTTCGAGATGATGTCGTTCAGGTGTTGAACGTTCTCGCGAGTCTCTATTAGTATCAGTGCGGTTCCTACTCTCTTTTCCATCAGAATACCTCCGGATTAGATTTTAAAATTTCTGTAAATCCTTGATTAGAATAAACTTCGTAATCTTAGAATGTAAACAGAAAGTCTGTTAATTCATTCACAAAAGTATACTATTTTTAATTAATACCAAAATCATTCCTGTAAAGAATCACTTTATAAGGGTAAAATTTAATTAATGCCTGAACAAGTTCTATTACGAAATAGTTTAATTTTTGCTTTTGATAATACTTCGAATTAAATAGATTTGCATAAAGAATATGAGAGGATGAATATAAAAGGAATTCTTGCCGTTTTGCTTGCACTAGTGCTTGTATCGTGTAATTATTCGATAAAAAACACCGACAAGAAACACGTTACCTTTGCCACGTTGAAAGGTCCCTCATCGATGGGAATGATTAAAATGATTGACAGCCTGGCGAATGCTGAGAGCAATGAGTTAAAAGTTGAAATTCTGAACGAACCTATCCAGGTGCGTAAACTCGTAATTGATGGCACTGCCGATTTTGCTGTGCTACCAACAACCATGGCAGCCATTATGTATAACAAAGGGTTGGATTACAAGCTGGTTGCAATTCCGGTTTGGGGAACTCTGTACCTCTTCGGGAGCGATACAACAATCAGGAGCTGGAGCGACCTAAAAGGTAAAAAGGTGAATGTGATGGCCAAGGGGATGACCCCTGATGTGCTATTTCGGTACTTGCTAGAAAAAAACGGGATTTCTCCAGGAAAGGATATTACCTTAGATTATAGTTTTCCAACCCACATTGATTTGGCGAATGCGGTTGCTGCCGGGCAAGCTACACTAGGTGTAATATCGGAACCATTGGTGAGCCTCGTAATGCAACGGAATAAGGAAGTTTACCCAATTTTCGACCTAAACCGTGAATGGGGGAATGCATTAAATATCCCCATTGCCCAAACGGCTCTGATTGTTAAAAAAAGTTTGATAGAAAAGAACCCTCAACTTGTAGAGCAGGTTGTTTCCTGTTACCGAAGTTCGTCGCAGTGGGTAAATTGTTACCCCGATAGCGCAGCTGAATTGATTGTTAAGTATGGCATTTTACCTAATGTTGAGGTTGCTCAATGCGCGATACCCCGTTCGAACATGAAGTTTGTAAGGGCACGTAGTGAAATTGAACGAATTGGTGAGTATCTTGCAATTTTTTACCAGATGAATCCCGAAATTATTGGGGGAAAAGTTCCTGATGAAAATTTCTACTACTAAGAATAAGTATATAAGTTTACTTTCGGTAGCTTTCATGCTCATTATTTGGAAGTTACTAGCAATTCATTTCAACTCCGATTTCGTTCTCCCTTCTCCAGAAAGAACGTTTTTTACAACCATCGCACTTTTTACCGAAAAACAGTTTGTTGCTATAATTGGGGCAACTATTTTAAGGGGTGTATTAGGGTTTGCAATTTCTTTAGTATTTGGAGTTGGGGTTGGTATTTTGGCGGGGATTAGCCCTGGTTTTAACGCATTTTTAAAACCAATCCTGGTTACAATCCGATCAACTCCGGTAATTGCGCTCATTCTCCTGGCGCTTATATGGTTAAGTTCCACATCTGTCCCAATTTTTATAGCAATCCTCACTATGTTCCCTTTCATTTGTACAAATGTGATTGATGGGATTCGAAGCGTTGACCATAACCTTGTTGAGATGGCAAATTTTTACAAGGTAAAACAATCGCGCATTGTTCGTGATGTATATATTCCAGCCATTATGCCATTTGTTATTAGTGGTGCATCTAGCGCAATGGGAATTGGATGGCGGGCAATTATTATTGGCGAAGTTTTAAGTCAACCTCGATTTGGAATTGGAACTGTGATGCAGAGTGCCCAAACTTTCTTAAATGTCGATGCAGTAATTGCATGGACAATAATTGCTGTTATTGTCAGCTACCTTTTCGAAAAAATAATTAGGTGGGGCGAACGTAGAATTGTAACCTGGAGAGTACAACCATGAGCATGCAGATTAATGGTTTAAACAAAAGTTTTGGAGAGATTTCGCTTTACCGCGATTTTTCAATCAGCTTCTCAGAGGGAACCATTTCCTGCATTCTTGGTCCATCGGGCTGTGGAAAAACTACATTACTAAATATTATTGGTAAAACACAGAGTTTTGAGAGCGGCCAGCTAGTTGGATTTGATAGTAAAATTATTTCATATATTTTTCAGGATCCTCGTTTGCTCCCATGGAAAACAGTTGAGGAGAATGTTGATTTCGTTCTTAGCCACGATTTGCCCTTTGGGGCAAGAAAAAAAACTGTAAACCGGTTTCTACGTTTGGTCGAACTCGATAGATTTGCCAACTACTATCCCTCACAGCTAAGCGGTGGTATGCGTCAGCGGGTTTCCATTGCCAGAGCATTCGCTTTCCCTTCCGATTTAATTCTGATGGATGAACCCCTTAAGGGTTTAGATATTAAATTAAAGTTGAACCTTATTAAGGCCTTTGCCCATATATGGGATGAGGATAAAAGAACGGTTGTTTTTGTAACTCACGATGTTGAAGAAGCCTTGTTGTTGGGAAACGAAATTTTTGTGTTAAGTCAGCCACCGGTTACCACCAAAATGCAACGAGTAGTTGATACGCCTATTCTCGAACGCTCACTTAATTCTCCTGAATCAAAGGCAATCAAAGAAATTTTGATTAACACGCTGGGGGAGTAGCATTACTTCTCTTTTTTGCTTTCGCAACTAAAATATCTCGTTTAATTTTTTTTTCTATAAATTTACGGGTTGCAATTGATTTTGCGAAGTAAAAGATTTGAACCCCAGAATTAACTTCTTACAAATGAAAACAATTATTGAACTGTTCGAGGAAAGCGTAGCTAGGTACTCTGGCAATCCGTACATTTGGGAAAAAACAAACGATAAGTTTGAATCAGCATCATACTGCGAAACTAAGGATGAAGTTTACAGGTTGGCAGCCGGTTTGATTAGCCTTGGAGTAAAAAAGGATGATAAAATTGCCCTGCTTTCGGAGGGCAGAAAACATTGGATTATTACCGAATTGGCAATTCTTTACACTGGTGCAGTTAACGTTCCCCTGAGCATTAAACTCGAAGGCCCCGATTTGCACTTCAGGTTGGAACACTCCGAAACCAGCATTATTTTTGTGTCTGGGGTTCAGGCAGGCAAAATTAAAGGAATTAAAGATAAGCTACCTTTGGTAAAAAGAATTGTGTACTTCGACTCGCAGGAGAGCTACCAAGAGAACGAATTACACATTTCTACAGTAATAAAAATGGGCGAAGAGTTTCTGGCTCAGTCGCCAGAAAAACTTACCGAAGCATACAAAGCAGTAAAACCCAACGATTTTGCAACTATTAGTTACACTTCCGGCACCACCGCCGACCCCAAGGGCGTAATCCTTTCGCACAGGAACTATACTGCTAACGTAGAGCAGGCGCTCACATTAATGGATATTCCACAGTACTTTAAAACGCTGTTAATCCTTCCGCTCGACCACTGCTTTGCTCATGTGGCAGGAATTTACTCGTTTATGGCAATGGGCGCAAGCATTGGAACTGTTCAGCAGGGGAAAACCCCAATGGACACCTTGAAGAATATCCCGATAAATATCAAGGAGCTAAAACCACATCTTTTGTTGAGCGTGCCTGCATTGGCAAAAAATTTTAAGAAGAATATTGAAGCTGGTATTCGGGCGAAGGGCGCTTTTACCGAGAAACTTTTCAACAATGCCATCAATCTTTCCTACGCATACAACAAGGAAGGCTACAATAAAGGGAAGGGGCTTACATTCATATACAAACCGCTGCTTTGGCTTTACGATAAAATCCTCTTTTCAAAAATACGTCAGGTTTTTGGAGGTGAAATGCAATTCTTTATTGGTGGCGGAGCATTGCTCGATATTGAGCTGCAACGATTCTTCTATGCAATTGGAATTCCTATGTTTCAGGGCTACGGACTTTCAGAGGCAACACCAATAATCAGCTCCAATTCACTAAAACGCCATAAGCTGGGCTCATCGGGTTACCTGGTTACTCCCATTGAGCTGAAAATTTGCGACGATAATGGGAAAGAATTGCCCGTTGGGCAAAAGGGTGAGATTGTGGTGAAGGGAGAGAACGTAATGATGGGCTACTGGAAGAACGAGAAGGCAACAAGCGAAACAGTACGCGAGGGTTGGCTCCATACCGGCGACATGGGATACATGGACAAGGATGGTTTCCTTTACGTTTTGGGTCGTTTCAAAAGCCTTTTAATTGGTAGCGATGGCGAGAAGTATAGCCCTGAAGGAATTGAAGAAACGCTTATTCAGCATTCAAAGCTAATTGATCAGGTTGTTCTTTACAACAATCAGAATCCCTACACAACAGCGCTAATTGTTCCTTCAAAGGAAGGGATTAAAAGAGCGCTTGCTGAGAGAAATGTTGATTCATTGTCGTCTGAATTTGCCAGCGAGGCAATTAAACTTATTCAGGACGATATTGCGTTATTTAAATCGGGTGGAGAATTTGAGGAACTATTTCCCGATAGGTGGCTACCAGCAACATTTGCGATTCTTTCCGATGCATTTACCGAGCAAAACGGGCTGGTAAACAGCACGCTAAAGGTTGTTCGTGGAAAAGTGGAGAAGAAGTATATGGATAGGATTGAGCACATGTACACGCCTGAAGGGAAGAATACTCATAATGACAAAAACCTTGAAGCTGTTACTAAAATTATGGAGTAGAAGCCCGATAGCGCATACAAAAAGCAAGAGGGTGTCTCAAAAGTTCATTGTGTGACTCTGTGAAGGACACTGAGAAACTCTGTGAAATTTATAATTTATTGTATCACAGGGTATCACAGAGGAATCACAGAGTTCCACAGAGTAGTAAATCTAATCCTTTTTAAACTTTTGAGACACACTCTTGCAATGTAAACAAAACCGTTAACCTCCTACTGAACTGCAGCCAGCGCATCAATTGAGCCCCAGCCAAAATCTTCGTTACGATTTGGGTATAGCGAGGCCGATTGCTTCATTTTCTCGTAAACCTGAGCGCGAGTCCAGGTTGGATTTTTGCTCCAAATTAGCGCAGCAATTCCTGCAGTTGTTGCTGTGGCAACCGATGATCCGCCAACGTAGTTGCGGGTATTCTCATAGAATCCGTTGCAAACCGTTCTACGGTTCGGGTCGCTTGCACGCTGCATAATCACTGTGAAATCAATTTTGCTACCCTTGTGGCAAACGTCACACTCGGTATACCCTGCACCATCGGTAATTCCGGTAGCAGCAACGGTTTCATCCATGTTAGCAGGGAAAATTACTCCAGCCCAATTGGTGAACGATGTTGAGGTTCCGCCTGCGGCAACAATCATTTTTCCCTTCGAGTAGGCATACTGAACGGCATCCTTTATGCTGTTTACGGTAAAAATGTGGCCAATTGACATGGAAATAACTTTTACTTCGTTCCTGTTTGCCAATTCGGTAAGGGCCCGGCTTACGCCGCGCTGCTCGTGGTATCCATCGAGAACCACGTCGCCAGTTGCACGGTACGCAATAAGATTGCAGTTGTAGGCTACGCCTACAGGTAGATTCCTATTGTTACGTGGTGCAGCAAGGGTAGCGCCCATTAAGGTTCCGTGGCCGCACTTGTCGTTTGGTCCGTCGGTTTTGGTTGACCAGGGCCAAATGGAATTTACGTAAACACCATACTTCTGAATGGTTCTACCAGCAGAGTAACCATTATTGAAATTTGAACCCAGAAGCGATTGTTCTCCAGAAACTCCAGTATCGATAAGCCCAACAGTAATTCCGCTTCCGCTACTGTAGCTCCATGCGCTTGGAATGTTATGTTTGTAAAAAGTCCACGATATTTGGCACCCGGGCGATGCGTTGGTGTAATCGCCGGAGTTAATGGTTTCAGGGTCGGTATTGCAGCCCGAATCGCTTTTCACCATGGTTTCGTAGGCGAAGTAGCTGTAACCCGATGGCTCCATGTAACGGATATTTGGATTTGTTCTTAGCTTTTTAATTGTCTCCAATTCCGTTACGTAAACGTCAATAAAGTTTAGTTTTTTTGCAGATGAGATAAGAATGCTCTCGCTTTCTTGTTTTGCGCTTGAACTATTCTTTTCAAGTTTGGTAATTAACAGAACGAGTTCGTTTTTTATGTCTTCTGCTTTCTTCGGATTTGCTTCTGTAAACGGCTCATCGCTATAGCCAATGGTGAGCACGTTATTCCCATTTACTACGGCGCTCCAGAGGACATGTGCATCAACCTTGTTCCAGTTGAAATCGCCTTCTTTCTCAAGCGTTTCTCGAATTATTGCGTTAATTTCTTGCCCGGTAAGAGCTTTTGGGTTTATTTCAGGCTGAGTGCCGTTATTCAACTCAGAAATTTCTGAGCATCCCCAGAATAATGATGCAACTATAAAAGTAGCAAGAATGGTAAATCTTTTCATAGGTTAATAGGGTTAGGTTTAATAATCTGTACTGGCGTTTAATAAATACATAATATTCATAAACAAATATAGAAAAGTAATTTAAATCACAATGGTTTTTCTGGATATTAAATAATAGTTAATTTGATATTGAGGAGCTGGTTGTTATAGTATTCTAGGAATTTGCATTATTTTTAAGTTAATTTATCAGTTCTTATCCAAAATAAGTTTGAGTTGGCGTTAAACGTTGAAGCTTCGAAGTATCTAACTATTTCCAGATTCCTTTTTTTATGAAAGTCAGCAGGGGTATTCAACTGTTGAGTACATTGAATAGTTCAATAAGGATCTAGAGATGTAGTCTATCCCTGTAAGCACTCTGTAAACAGTACTTTGTAGTAATGAAGTTTTAGGTTTTTTTGTTTGTTGCGAACAACATTTTATAAAATTTGTTGCTTGTTGATGAGAATTGTAAAGTTTATGTATTGCAAAGAATTTAGAAATAATTAGAAAAAAAAATAATCAATCCGCAAGTTTTTTTAATTGAAGTTGTCAAACAATGAAAGTTTAAACTATACACAAGTTACAGTAACAAAAAATATTTTTTGAAATAACTAGCACTATGTTAAAACACATTTTTACTACTATTTTACTACTAAACGTTGTAGCAAGTATATTCGCTATAGATCCGGGTAATGCATCAAGCACAACCCCAGGAAATGTGAAGGGTTTTGTTTACGATTCTCTTTCGAGGCAGCCATTGGAGTATGCAACAGTATCAATATACCGAACATCTGATAACTCGTTGGTTACAGGGACAATAACAGATGCGAACGGATTTTTTAGGGTAGCAAACATGGAGCCAGGAAACTATGCACTTGAAATTTCATTTATTGGATATAACAACAAACGCATTGCAAATTTTGAGATAGCACCAAATAAGAGAAACTTCGATTTGGGGCAAATTATTCTTCAATCGGCCGATAATTCGTTGGAGGAAGTTATGGTTGTTGCCGACCGGCCAACCATGAAGTATCAGATTGATAAAAAAGTTATCAACGTAAGTCAGCTGCACACTTCCTCGTCGGGAACTGCAGTTGAGATTTTGGAAAATATTCCTTCAGTTACAGTTAGCATTGAGGGCGATGTAAGTTTACGCGGAAGCGGAAGTTTTACAGTTCTTATCGATGGCAAACCCAGCATCATGGATGCAAACGATGTGCTGAATCAGATTCCTGCCAGCCAGATTGAGAATATCGAGATTATTACGAACCCTTCCGCAAAGTTCGATCCCGATGGAGTTGCAGGAATTATCAATATAATTATGAAGAAGAACAGGCTGCAGGGAGTTAGCGGAGTTGTGAATACAAATGTGGGAACTCATGGAAGATACGGAGGCGATTTTCTGGTAAATTTCAGGAAGGATAGGGTAAATTTCAATATTGGCGCCGATTTTAATAAGCGTAGCATGATTGGAAATTCAATTTACGAAAGTGAAACTTATCAGGCCGATACTACATACCTATATAATACAGGTGAGTTCGACAGAAGCGGAAATTCGTGGGGATTGAAAGCGGGAATTGATTTTAATATTAATCCAAAAAATACTTTTTCGATTGGTTACCGCTTAGGGGATAGAAATCGCGGTGGAAGTTCAACGTTGGATTACGAGGAGTGGAATTCTTCAGATTTAATCAATAAAACTATTTATGCCAGCGAGGAGGAAAGCAACAGAGGAGGAATTCATCATAATCTGAATTTTGATTATAGAAAGGAATTTAATACAAAGGAGCATAACTTGCTAATGCAGTTTGTTTGGGAAACCAGTGAATCTGAAGATAAATCGTTAAATCTTCTTTACGATAATCTGAACACCATTGTACAAGGCCAACGATCAGTTGAATCGGGTCCGGAAAAAGAGTACACTCTAAAGTTAGATTACACGTTGCCATTTGGTAAGGAAAGTAAGTTTGAAGCAGGATACCAAGGGAATATGGAAATTTCAAACGAATTTAATGGGATGTACTTGTACAATATCGCAAACCAAACTTTTGAGTTTAACGATCAATTCTCTAAAGATGTTGATTACAGCACTACTATCCATGCAATGTACTCTTTGATTTCAGGAAAGTTGGGAGGTCTTGGTTACCAGTTTGGACTTAGAACTGAGCATACAAATCGGGTAATTGATTTGGTTGGCGAACCTGATGAGTTTACGCTAAATCGATGGGATTATTATCCAACGGTTCACTTCTCCTACAATCTTCCTGCCGATCAGGAAATAATGACCAGCTACACTCGTAGGCTTCAGCGGCTGAGAGGTTGGTACCTTGAGCCATTCTACACCTGGCACGATGCGTACAATATTCGAATTGGAAATCCTGATCTTGTTCCTGAGTATATCGATTCTTACGAACTAAGCTACCAGAAAAAGTTCTCGAAAAATGTGATTTCTGTGGATATGTACTATCGTGTAACTCACAATAAAATTGAAAGTATCAGAAGTATTTACGATGATAACGCGAATGTTTTTCTTACAACATTCTTTAATGTTGGTAAAGATTACTCGCTGGGAACAGAAGTTATGGTTGGTTTCGATCCGACAAAATGGTGGCATTTTGATTTGATGGGAAATATTTACGATTATAAGCAGGAAGGAACATTTGATGGTAGAGATTACTCTACATCAAGTTTTAACTGGAATGCACGGTTAAACAACTCATTCAAGCTGGCAAAATTTACACGCCTGCAACTTACAGGAATGTATAACAGTCCAACAGTTACTGCTCAGGGTGAGCAGAAAGGTTTTATGGTTACAAACCTTGCGCTAAAACAGGATTTCTTTAAAAATGCGTTATCGCTCACATTGCAGGTTCGGGACATTTTCGGAACCATGGGACACGAGCGTACGGTTCGCGATATCGATTTCTACACGTACAGCAAGTGGGATCCAAACACTCCAATTGTTAGCCTGACGGCAACAATCAGGTTAAATAATTATCGTCCTGATCGGAAGCGCTCGCAGCAGCAATCAAATGGCGACATGGAGGATATAAGCGGAGGTGAAGGCGAATTTTAAACTTTAATTTTCTTTGATAATTATTGAGGCCATTGATAGAGAACCGCCAATTACTTTATCGTTGAAAATTGAAATTTGATCCTTCTTTCCTTGAAGCGCCAACGAATATAGCAAAGGCAAATAATGATCAGGACTGGGAATAGCGTTTGTGAATGCTGTTCCCAGTTTTTTATAGTTTATCAGCGATTCGTGATCGTGATTTTTCATATACAACTTCATCCGCTCGTTGGCTTCAATGGCCCAATCGTAACCGTACTCAGGACGATTTATTTTGTTCCAGGCTACCAAACCCAAATTGTGAACCATATTTCCGCTTCCCACTATCAGAATTCCTTTTTGGCGGAAAACCGCCAGTTCCTTTCCTAACTCGTAGTGTTGCTGAGGAGTTTTGTTGAAGTTTAGACTTAGCTGAATAATAGGAATTTCGGAATTTGGGTAAAGATGTTTTACAACGCTCCAGCTGCCATGATCGAGTCCCCAGCTGTTGTCAAGTTCAATGCTTGTTGTTTGAACAGCATTCTTAACTTCGCTTGCAAGTTGTGGATTGCCTTTAGCCGGATATTGAACTTCGTAAAGTTCACGTGGAAATCCTCCAAAATCGTGAATGGTTCTGGGATTTTCCATTGCTGTAACCAACGTTCCGTTTGTTTCCCAGTGCGCCGAAACGCAGATTATTGCTTTTGGAGTTGGAATCTCTTTTGCAATTGTTCTGAAACCCTGCACAAACTCATTCTCCTCAATTGCATTCATCGGACTTCCGTGGCCTAGAAATAGAACCGGCATTTTTGGGCTGTTATCTAACGGTCCAAGTATTTTTTCAACTTCGTTCATAGCTAAATTTTTAAAATTACCACTCCATAGGAACTTCCATAATCAGCATTTCGCTTTCAGCGGATTTTGAAACAATTTTAATTGAGTTGCTTTCGGTAATTTCCACTCCATCTCTCTCGCCAAGTTCAAATTCCTCGACTGAAAAATCTCCCTTGATTACAAAAATGTAAATTCCATTGCCGTTTAATTTGAGTTTGTATTCAGTGGAAACACCTTCATAGAATCGGCCTAAATGGAACCATGCATTCTGGTGAATCCAAACACCTTCGTCATCGGGGTTTGGTGAGAGTATTTGCTGAAATTTGTTGTGCCGATCATTCGCATTTAGCGTAATTTGATCGTAACGAGGAGTAACGTTTTTCTTGTTTGGGAAAATCCAAATCTGCAAAAATTTTACAGGTTTGTCGTTGTTCTTGTTGTACTCGCTATGCGTGATTCCTGAGCCGGCGCTCATAACCTGAATATCTCCGTGCTTGATTACTGAAATGTTTCCCATGCTGTCGCGATGCTCCAGATCGCCCTCGAGCGGAATGGAAACAATTTCCATGTTATCGTGAGGATGAGTTCCAAAACCCTCACCGGGAGCAACAAAATCGTCGTTTAAAACTCGAAGTGCTCCAAAGTGAATTCGTTCAGGATTGTAGTAATTTGCGAAGCTAAATGTATGCCTGCTATGAAGCCAACCGTGATTTGCATCGCCACGGGAGCTGGCTTTATGAAATATTGTTTTCATCTGAAAAGTTATTTTGTATATAACCCCACAGAATCAAATTTGTTTGAAATAAAATTAAGCTTAAGGTTGATATTTTGAAAGTTACAACTTGATTACACTTGCCACAAAATTTTCATGCAATCCTGTAAGTTTACAAATTTTAGCTACATAATTACCTTCGATATTCAATTGTTTCTTAAGAAATTCTAAAGATTCACCAACTTCGAATTTTTTTTTCAAATTTGTATTAAAGAGTAACGCATTTGCTTGATATTATTTTTGAAGATGATGAAATCAAATGATTTTGATTTTAAAGAATTGCTAAGTAGTTCCAAGATAATGGCTTTATCTTGGAAGGAGCCGTACGCTTCACTCATGCTGCATGGGAAAATTGAAACTAGAACTTGGCCAACAAAGTATAGAGGGTTGGTGTTGATTTGTGTAAGCAAATTGCCTTACAGTAAACAACAAGTTGAATTAATATCGGGAGTTTACCAGCAAAACAGGTTAAATGAAATTCTAAGAAAAAGCGATTGGAAACCTGCGACTAATAGTGGAATGGCAATTGCTGTTGGTAGATTGCTTGAATGTAGAGCAATGAAACCGGTTGACGAGGATGATTGTTTTGTTAGTTTCAACCCCAATTTATTCTGCCATTTTTATGTTGATGTCAATCCAATTAAACCTTTCCCATGGAAAGGGAAACCGGGTTGGAAAAATGTTCCGCAGGAAATAATTCGGAAGATTGAATTTTTGTAGAAAATAATTGAAATCAGTAGTCAAGTTTTAGTTCTGTTTGTTTCTTTCTGATTGAAAGCAGCTGAAAAATAATTATTCCTCCCAGAATTATTATTCCACCGGAAATTTCTTTGAAGTTTAATGTTTCCGACGCAAATATCCAGGCAAATAGCGCTGCAAAAACTGGTTCCAGCGTAAAAATTATTGCAACTGTAACCGTATCAACTTGCTTTTGTGCCCAAACCGAAACAAAGTAGCAAAAAAGTGTTCCGATAAAACCGAGATAAATCATTGTAATGGTTTCGTTTGTAGATAACTGAAATGTTACAGGTTGCGTACTTACGTAAATTATTAAGCTGAAAAGCGAAGCGAAAAAGAATTGGTATGCAATAAGTGGTAACGTTTCTGTATTTTTCACATATCTGCCAGCTAAAGTAAGATGCCATGCTAGCGAAAGTGTCGTTATCAATGTGATTAAATCACCAATATTTATTTTTGTTTCGCTATCGTAGGTTAACAAATACAAGCCAGCGAAAACAATTAATAAAATGATTATCTCCTGTGATTTAAGTTTTCTTTTGTAGAAAAAGAAAAGTATCATGGGAATAATCACAACCGCTGCACCTGTGATAAATGCGCTGTGTCCGCTACTTGTGTATTTTAGCCCGATTGTTTGTGATGCGTAGGTGGTGGCGAGGAGGATTCCCAGCACCATTCCTTTTAAAATAGTTTTCGGATTCAGGAGTGATTTTTTATTCTTCAGATACACAAAAAGAAGCATCGGAATAGCAGCCAAAAATGTACGAAGGAAAACGATGTAAAATTCGTTTACGGTAATTACGGCGTCTTTGATTATAAAAAAGGTTGATCCCCAGATTATTGTGGTTAGTACGAGTAAAAATATTCTCATTTTAAATTCCTGGATTCGTTGCTAACTTGTATAAATCTTCAAAAAAATTGGGATATGATTTGTTAACAGCGTCTGCATTTTCAATTAATACTTCACCCTCTGCCGCGAGAGCGGCAACAGCGCAGGCCATTGCAATACGATGATCGCCATGCGATTGAACTTCACCTCCCATTACCTTCCCACCAAAAATCTGCATCAACTCACCGTTTATTTTAATATCAACTCCAAGTTTTGCAAATTCTTCCTGAAGGGTTTTGGCCCGGTCGCTCTCCTTACTTCTTAGCCTGCTAACTCCCAAAATTCTCGATTCGCCCTTGCAGTGCGCTGCAAGCGCAACCAGCGGAGGAAAAAGATCGGGACAATTTGTTGCATCGAAATGGAAAGGAAATAGAGATTGTTTGCAAACTTCAACTCCATCGTCGAAAATTGAAATCTTAGCGCCAATCTGCATCAGCACTTCAACTATCGCTCTGTCGACCTGCTTGCTTGTGAGCAAAAGATTCTCAACTTTTACTCTCCCTGCAATTGCTCCGGCAACCAGCATGAATGCTGCTCCGCTCCAGTCGCCTTCAACAGCAAATTTTGTTGGAATATATCTTGAACCAGCCTTAACGGTGAAAGTTTCGTAGTTTTCATTCAGAACTTCCACACCAAATTTTTTCATTACGTCGATTGTCAGATCGATGTAGGGTTTGCTTTGCAGATTTTCAACTCTGACTGTCAAATCGTTTTGCGCCAGTGGCGCAGCAATTAGAATTCCCGAAAGAACCTGCGAACTTTTTGACCCGTCGATTCTTGCAAATCCACGAGCTATTGGACCTTTAACCGAAATAGGAACAGTTCCGTTGGTTGTATTGCAATCAACTCCAAGTTGCTGCAGCGATTGTTCAATAATTCCCATTGGCCGGTTTTTCAGTGTTCCGGTTCCGGTAAGCGTAACTGGCTGGTTAAGTGTTGCAGCAATTGCCGAGAACATTCTGATTCCTAATCCCGATTCGCCACAATTCAGCGTATTGTTTGGGGTTGAAATTCCTCCGTTAATAATCAGTTTATCTGCTTCAGTTTCAATTCTTGCACCTAAATCGCTGCAAACCTGAATTGCGGAGATTACATCGTCCGATTTTCCGGGTGAAAAAATAACCGATTCGCCGTTTGCCAATGAAGCGATGGCAATTGCCCTCTGGGCAACGCTTTTCGATGGTGGAGCAGAAATAACTCCCCTAACTGCCGAAGGCTTTACTAATCTCCTCATCGGTAATTTGTTTTACCATTTCTTCAGCCAGCCCCGAGGAATCAACTAAAAGGTCAAATCTTTTACTTATAATTTCTTGAATTGAAGTTTGACTGGTCGTTCCAATTGTAAGATTATCAATAGTTAGCGTGTTTTGTAGTCCTTGCTCCATAGTTCTTACCGGTGGCTCCATTTCGGTAAAAAGTTTAAATGCTTGCGCTGCTTGAAAAAGAAGCCATTTTTCACCGGGAATTACTTTCGCTCCATTCTCAATTGCGATATCCGAAGCAACTGAGCCTTTGTACGATGCGTCAAGAAAATAATCGAATTCAATATCTTCTAGAAAACTAGGGTTGGCTTCTGGCAGAAGCGTTGAAACAACAATATCAAACTCTTCGTTGGTATCGAAATCGTTCCAGCTGATGGTTCTGCATCCAAAATCGGCCGAAATTGTTTCGGCTTTGCTTTGGGTTCGGTTGCAGATGGTAACTTCTGCGCCTTTGTTTATCAACCCGTAAACTGCAGCCCGGGCGGCTCCGCCTGCACCCAACACCAAGCATCTCGATTTTGTTAGGCTAACTCCCGCGTTCAGGAGCGATTCGGTTACTCCGTAATGGTCGGTATTGTGGCCAATAAGCCTTCCGTTCTCGTTCACAATTGTGTTTATTGCACCAATTTTTTTCGCATCATCAGCAGTAAAATCAACAAAATCAAAAATTTCCTGCTTAAAAGGTGCGGTTATATTTGCACCGCTTAGGGGCAACGATCGTATTATTTCAACAATATTTTTTGCTGAAATCGGGAGAACTCTTGTATAGAAATCGTTTGACTGTAATCCCGAGAATGCTGCATTGAAAAGCTGTGGACTTTTACTGTGAAGGATTGGATTGCCGAAAACGGCAAAGAGGTTACTTTTTCCCACTGGTAAATTGCTCTAAAAGATTTATAATTGTGCTAAGTTGATTCTCATCAAGCTGACCGGGAGCCGTTTCTTTTCCTGGCAGCGATGCGTAGGTAAATGGTGCGCCCATTAACGGAGCTGTAACGCGTGTTATAATTCCGCCCGAACCCATGCCAATGGCGATAACATTTGAAAAGTCTGCGTAAAGTCCAAGAATTCGGGCGCTATCCTCCGATGAAGCTACTTTGCAGGCAACTTTTACATAATCCCCACCATTTTTAATAGCATGTTTAATAATTTTGTGTAGCTCCTTCTTATCGGGTGTTTCCTTAAAATTATGGTACGAAATAATTACTTTTTTATTAAGCTGGTGCGCCAGCTCAACTATCGGTTTTCGAAACTTACTCTCAAGTTCGAGTTCAATATCAACGTATGCAGCACCCCAGCGAAGCGCATTGGAAAGGGATTCTATCCGTTTTTTGTCGGTTAAGTTAGTTTTACGGCATGTAGCGATAAGGTTGCTATGTGATTCAAAAATAGATTTTAATTCCTGCTCGGTAATGTTTAGTAAATCGAGCCTAATCTCAGCAAAATCAATCCGTTTAAGTTGTTCGGCAATTTCGTTGTAGGAAAGATCGCCGATGCTAACGCAAATTTTGGAATCTTTCATCAAAATAGAATTTAATGTATATAATTTTTGATAACCCTTTTTTACAAAGATACTTTTAAGATGGTTTACGGGGCAAGAAATTGAAAAAAAGTAGGGAGGTAAAACCATTTTATTTGTTTTTTGTATATTTGAAAGAGAGCCAAAGTGCTTGTGGAATAAGGTTTTCCAGTAAGCAAACGTTGTAGGTGGTAGTAATTATTTTTCACTCGAAAAAAAGGAACTATGAAAAATCTGTCCGAATTAGTAAAAGGAATGAAGCAAAAATGGTTTTTTCTATATCTGCTTGTTTTTGTTGCAGCAAGTTTAGTGCTGAATGTAAAAGTTGGCCTCTCCCAGAATATTCATGAACCCGATGGTCTAAATATGCCAGGAAGTTGGTGTGAGCCATGGACTAATCTTGAAACGTGTTTAGCTTTTGCTAACGGCACGCAGTTTGAAGGAGGTAGAATTGAAAAAAAATCTGTTGGAACAACTCGTTGGCAAACTATTTTCAGCGTTGCTGAAACCGGAGCAGACGTGGTTGGTGGAGCATACAATTGGTTATTTACAAGCGGGCCTTCAACTAATTATTATCAGAATAAATGGGCAGGGATAAATGTTGTTTTTGATTTAATTCAGGATTATACCTATAACACTGGTTCTGACAATCAAATTTCTTTGGCAAATGGCAAATGGTACACAATGAACTGGAAGGATTCGGGCTACGAGAATACCAGCGCCATTTTTATGGAAACTTCGGCCGAACCGGTTTCAATTCTTACCGTTTCCGAACCGGTTGGCGAGGTTGATGCCGATACGCCCGTGGATATTACAATCACAACTTCAGCCATTCCAAGCGCCGAGGAAATTTTCTACCTGCGTTACTCTACCGATGGGTTTACAACTTCAACTGCAGTAAAATTTACAATGACCGACGCCGAGGGAACTGCTCAAATTCCCGGTCAAACCTACGGAACAACAGTTGAATACTACGTTTTCAGCTCAACGGTTGATAATGTAACTTCCGATTTTGACATGTACACAATTCACCTAAATAATGGGAGCGGGGCGAACTATACCTTTGCCGTTGGTGATCCGGTAATTAGTTGGGGAAACCTTCAGTTTCCCGAAAACGGAATCATTGAAAAGGAGAGTGAGTTTGTTGCCTACGGCAGGGTTACCGTTCCAACTGTTACCGGATCAGGCGCTCCCGCTGAGGGTCCGGAAAATCTTTCGGCATGGATTGGCTTTAGCGAAACAAATGCAACCCAAGTTACCGATTTTGAATCGTTGGATTGGACTTGGATTGCCGCAACTTACAATACCTATGTTGCTGATTATGGAAATTCAAGTCAGTATTCCGCCGATATTGGAACCGGAATTACAATTTCCGGAACGTACTACTACGTAAGCCGTTTTCAGTACGATGGCGGTGACTTTTATTACGGCGGTTTTAACAGTGGTGTATGGAACGGAACATCAAATGTTGCTGGTGAGCTTACCGTTGTTGACCAATTTTTCCCGGTAAATTTTGAGGTTACAAACAACAGCGACGAAGTTACCGAAGTGAAAATAAAGGGAACTTTTAACGCGTGGACTTTGGTTCCCATGGTAAACAGCTCCGGAAATATTTGGACTTTCACCGTGGATGTTGCTCCCGGTTCGTACGAGTGGGGAATTGCCGATCAGGATGACACCTGGCTTTTAACCAGCAACCTGCAATTTTCTGTTGGAGGAGACGGAACGGTTACCGGCGATGCAACCTACATTTACCCGCCACCAACTTTTGGAATCAGGGATGACGAAGGAGTTAATCTTCCCTCATTAACTTACTGGTTTACTGGTGAAGCTGTTGATATTACGGAGAAAGGCGATGAGTTTGACAGCAAAAACCTTGGTTCAATTTCTGATTTGTACTTAAAAGGTGCGAATATCAAAACGTGGAAATCGGGCGAAGGAAATGTTACCGCTGCAAAATTTCAGTATAAACTATGGAAAACAGCTGAGGCAGAACCCGATAATTATTCCGAGCGGAATGTTGGTTTCACCTCGAATGATGGTGATGGCAACCAAACTTGGGCTGATTTTGGCAGCCAGATTAGTTTGACCGAAGGGCTTGAGCAGGGCGCGTATAGCGTAAAAGTTCGTTTTGAAGTTGAAGGAACCGGAGTCCCAGGCGATACGCTGAACGGCCCATTCACGGCAACTTTTACAAACCTTCCAAGCGCTGAGGCAGAAATTACTGGTTTCTCATTCACTCAGCAAACAGGTGTGGCAACAATCAGCAGCGAAAACTCAAGGATTGATATTGAGGTTGCAGTTGGAACTCCTGTTACCAGCTTAACTCCAACCATAGAAATTTCAGATTTCGCAACAATTGATCCGCTTAGCGGAGTTGCACAGGATTTTACCAATCCGTTTGTTTACACAGTTACAGCCGAGGATAATACAACCGAAAAGGAGTGGACAGTTTACGTTACAGTTGCTCAGGAAATGAGCAGCGAGGCTGAAATTACCGGGTTTACACTTGAGAAACAAACCGGCAATGCTGTAATAAATAGCGAAGGTGCTACAGTTACAATTGAGGTGGAGAATGGAACGGATCTTACAAATTTAACACCTACAATTACAATTTCTGTACTTGCTGAAATTTCACCGGCAAGTGGAGTAGTCCAGGATTTTTCAAGTCCTTTCGTTTACACAGTTACCGCTGAGGATGATACTGAAAAGGAATGGACTGTAACCGTTACCGAAGCCGAGCCTCCCGCACCAAACTACGGAATAAGGGACGACGAAGGAATAAATCTGCCAACAATTACCTACTGGTACAGCGAGCAACCTACGGATTTGGTTGAGAAGGGAGCCCAGTTTAACGAGAAGCAGATTGGCGAAATATCCGCATTGTATATAAAAGGCGCATCAATAAAAACGTGGAAAGTTGAGGGTGGTAATGTTACCGCTGCAAATTTCTCCTATAAAATATGGGAAAATTCCTCAACGGAACCTGAAAGTTACACGGTTCGTTCGGTTGCTTTCTCAACCAACGATGGTGATGGAAACCAAACTTGGGCCGATTTTGGCGATCAGATAAATATTGCCGATGAGCTGGAAGCCGGAGACTACAACCTGAAAATTCTATTCAGCATCGAAGGAACCGGAATTCCGGGAATAGCTGAGGACGGTCCGTTTACTGCAACTTTCAGCAAAGCTGAAGAGCAAATCCCCGGAATTACCTATGCAAACCTTCAGCATCCGGAGTCGGGAAGTTGTGAGCCGCAGAGCGAATTTCTGGTTTTTGCCCGAGTTTACATCGAAGGGCAAACTGGCTCAGCAGTTCCAGAATCTGGCGTTGAGAATCTTTCCGCATGGATTGGTTACAGCACTACCGATGCAACTTCAAGTATCGATTTTGAAACGGGTTGGACTTGGATTCCTGCGTCGTATAATGTTTACGCTGAAGAATTTGGGAACAATAGTCAATATTCTGCTGATTTGGGATCGGCAATTGATGCCGAGGGAACATACTACTACGTTAGCCGTTTTCAGTACAACGAAGGCGATTTTGTGTACGGCGGATTCTCGCAATCAGGCGGCGGATTCTGGGATGGAGAAACAAACGTTTCGGGAGTATTAACTGTCGAAAATCTTCCCGAACCTGAAATAACATGGGCAAATTTGCAGCATCCTGCAACCGGAATTATTGAACCCGAAGCCGATTTTACAGTTTACGCACAGGTTCTCGTTAACGGCTACTCGGGTTCTGTTGCTCCAGTTGAAGGAATTGAAAATCTTTCGGTTTGGATTGGATATAGCGATGCTAATGCAGTTGAGGTTGCCGATTTTGGTACAGGTTGGACTTGGGTTTCGGCGGAATATAATCCGTATGAAGAATCATTTGGCAATAACAGCCAGTATTCGGCAAATATTGGATCAAACTTTACCGAGGATGGAATCTACTTCTACGTTAGCCGCTTTCAGCTGGCTGATGGAGATTTTATCTACGGAGGTTTCTCCGAATCAGGTGGAGGATTTTGGGATGGACTTGAAAACTATTCAGGAGTTTTGACTGTTCAATCCGCCGAGCCCACAACATACCCGGTTACGTTTACAATTATCGATGGAACTGAGAGTTACTCAAATATTAAGCTAAAAATTGAAATCGATAGCGAATGGGTTTCCTACGAAATGAATCGTAGTGGCTTTACCTGGACAAAACTTCTCGAGTTAAAACCAGGAGCATACGATTGGGGTGCATTTGAGGACGATGGAACTGAGGAAGGGATTTGGCTGATAGATGAAGGAAACCTTTGGGTTGCAATTGCTGAAAATGGCGATATTGCTGGTATGCTTATGTATACCATTGAGAATGTAAGTGATTACATAGAAGGATTTTACAAGTTTTCGTTGTACCCAAATCCAACATCAGGAATTATCAACCTAAATTTTTCGGGTGATATTTCATACAAAGTAATCGATATCTCAGGGCGAGTAGTAAAAAATGGAATTGCTAATGGCGTTATCGACATTGCTGAGCTAAACTCAGGAATTTATTTTATAAGTTTTGATTTTAAGGGCGTTTCGGTTACAAGGAAAGTTGTAAGAAGTAATTAAAGCAATTTCTACCCGTCTGACTGCTCAAAGCGGTCTGACGGGTATTGACTTTCCAATTTACCTGACCAAGGAAGGCGTCCGCTCGTACTTTTGCGGACTTGGAAATGTCAGTTTAAAAGACCCGGCTAACTCTCTTGATTTTAACAGGATTGTCGATGTACTGCTCACTGTTTGGCAGAGCATGAATCTTTTTTACAACATCCATTCCTTCTACTACTTTGCCGAATGCGGCAAAACCTTGTCCATCGGGGTTTCGTTTTCCTCCGTAATCAAGTTCGGGCTGTTCGCCAATGCAGATAAAAAACTCCGAAGAAGCAGTTCCAACTTCTGCCCGCGCCATTGAAATTGTTCCGTTTTTATGCAGAATCCCGCTTTGGCTTGTTGTTTCGTGAATTATGGGAGCGAATTGGTATTTTTCAATTAGCGAATCCTCAAAAAAACCGGCCTGAATCACTTCAATCTTAATCATGCTTTCGGGTTGGTTTCCCAGCGTAACGGTTCTGTAGAAAAGTGCCAACCCATCGTATTTCCCGGAATCGGCGTAGGTAAGAAAATTATTTCCGGTAATTGGTGCATTTTCAACATCAACTTCTACGGTAATATTCCCAAGCTCAGTTTCAATCAGAACTTTTGGGGTGGAATTTTCTTTGCATGCCCAGAAAGCACATGTAAGAAAGATGAGCACTAGAAATCTCATAAGTGGTTGCTAGTATGGTATTTCGTCGTCGTTTCTGTTCCCCGCTGAGACATCGAAATCGGAATCGCCAAACGAACCGGAAAGGGGATCCTCGTTCATTTTCGATTGGTAGCTAACGGCTTGAGTTGAGGTTCCAACTGGCGTGGCAAATGGGGAGAAATCTTCGTCCAGATCGCTGAATTTTGCCTGTTCCTTGCGGAAGCGGAGTTTCACATCGCCTACTGCACCGTTACGGTGCTTGGCAACAATAATTTCGGCTAAACCTACCAGCGAGTTTCCTTCCTCATCTTCCAAAAATCCGTAGTACTCAGGGCGGTGGATGAATAGAACCATGTCGGCATCCTGCTCAATGGCTCCCGATTCGCGAAGGTCCGAAAGCTGCGGGCGTTTGTAACCGCCACGGGTTTCAACCGAGCGGTTAAGCTGGGAGAGCGCAATTATTGGCACGTCCAGCTCTTTTGCGATGGCCTTCAGCGAGCGGGAAATTGTGCTTACCTCCTGCTCGCGGTTTCCACGCGCATCGGTTGGCCCCGACATAAGCTGCAGGTAGTCGATTATAATAATGTCAATGTCGAATTGTGCTTTCAGCCTGCGACACTTTGCCCGAAGTTCGAAGATGGACAGCGCCGGGGTATCATCGATGTAGATTTTTGAGTTCTGTAAATCGCTGATTTTCACTGTAAGCTGTGCCCACTCGTGGGCAGAAAGGTTCCCGTTGCGAATTTTCTCGTGGGGAATTTCCGATTCGCTAACAATAAGTCGGTTCACCAGCTGTCCGCTCGACATTTCAAGTGAAAAGAATGCAACAGATTTTTCGTGATCAACAGCCATGTTGCGCGCCATTGAAAGCACAAATGCGGTTTTTCCCATGGAGGGGCGGGCTGCAACAATAACAAGGTCTGACGCCTGCCATCCCGATGTCATACGGTCGAGTTCGGTAAAACCGCAGGGAACACCGCTCAATCCATCCTCCCGCTGACCGGCTTCCTCCAGTTTTTTTAGAGCTTCCTTAACCAGGATGTTGATTGGAGCGGTTTCACGTTTAATGTTGCCCTCGGCAACTTTGAACAGCTCCATTTCGGAGTAGTCGAGAAGATCGTCAACATCAGTGGCATCGTCGAATGCTCGGCTTTGAATATCGCTGGAAACGCGAATGAGCTCACGCTGGATGTACTTCTGAGCAATAATTTTTGAGTGAAACTCAAGGTGTGCAGCCGAACCAACTTTTGAGGTTAGCTGGGCAATGTAAACGGCTCCGCCAATTTCTTCCAGCACATTGGTTCGTCGAAGCTCTTCGGTAATAGTAAGCAGGTCGATGGGTTCATGCCGACTGGAAATATCCTGTATGGCTTTGTAAATTTTTTGGTGCGAATCCTTGTAAAAGCTTTCGGGTTTTAGGATATCAATTACACTCAGAATGGCATCCTTCTCTATCATTATTGCTCCCAGAACGGCTTCCTCAAGGTCGGTTGCCTGTGGTGGAATTTTTCCTAATTCAATTCCTGCAAGTGTTGTGGTTTTTATGGATGACTTGCTATTGCTGCGTTTTTCGGCCATGTTACTATTTTTTGCAAAGGTAAGACACATGAAATTTTATCCACAATAAATTGCAGGTTGTTTATTAACAAAATTGCAAGTTGTTGCAGATTATGTTTTTACGGCAAATTATTTGTGTTTGAATCGAAGAATAAAACTTGAATTTGCAAATTCAAAAAGGCACTATTCACCGGTCGCTGATTACTGATAACCGACCACCAATTTCCTATACCCCCTTGCCCCTAAAAACGGTAATTAGCGTGTAGATAATAATTTTCAGATCAACGAATAGCGACATGTTTTCAAGGTACAGCAAGTCATACTTCAGCCGTTCTACCATTTGGTCAACATTTTCAGCGTAGCCAAATTTAACCTGACCCCATGAAGTAATTCCGGGTTTAACTTTTTGTAGGTGAAGGTAGTGCGGAGCCTTTTTAACAATCTGGTCAATAAAAAACTGACGCTCAGGGCGTGGCCCTACGAGTGACATATCACCTTTAAGAACATTTATGAAGTTAGGAATCTCGTCGAGGCGGGTTTTTCGCATAAACCGCCCTAGTGGCGTAACCCGGTTGTCGTGTTTGCTTGAGAGAGCTGGCCCTCCAGCCTCTGCGTTAAGGTACATGGAGCGCAGTTTGAAAAGGATAAAAGGTCTCCCGTATTTGCCTATTCTTTCTTGCTTGTGAAATATTGGCCCTTTTGATGTAATTTTAATAATACTTGCCAGTATAAGGAACAGTGGTAAAAGAATAATAATTGCAACAAAAGAAATGGTGATATCCATAATTTGCTTAACCTTTTCCTGCCATGTGGGCATAAGCTCAAACGAGAGCTGCATGAGGGGAGCCCCGAAAATTGAAGACATTTTTACCCTACCAGTAAGGTAATCGTAAAGACTCGGAATGGCTTTCACATGAACGTTCATGCCTATTAACCCGTTCATAACCTTGGAAATATGCCTATGGTCGCTGGTTTCAAGCGCAATCAGAACTTCTTCAATACTGTTATCAAAAACAATGTTTCGGAGTAGTTTCAAATCGCCCAAATGTTTGGTAATTCCAGCCAGTGATTCTTTACTTCTTGAACCGGTGCTAACGTAACCAACAATTATATTCCCTTGCGATTTTGTTTGACTTTCCAACTCGTTGTAAAGTTCAAGAGCCTTCTCGCCATCACCAACAATAAGGGTTGGGTAACCTAATTTTCGGGTGTGAATTTTACGGTTTGTTGATGAGGTAACAAGTAGTCTGGGGAAATATGTGAGAACAAATTGAAACGTTAGCAAGCTGAGGAAAAGTTGGTAGTAGTTCTTGTAGGTGGCAATGTAGTCGTCAAGCAGTAGAAGGAAAAAAATAATAAGCACGCCTGAAAACGTAATCCAAATTGATGAGCCCAACTCCCTCAACCTCGATTTGCGATAAACATCGCGGTAAAAACCATTAAAGTAGAAAAGAAAAACCCAGAATGCCGGAATTACTACCAGCCCAACTAAAAAGCGCGGGTCAACCTCAAATCCATAGTATTCTCCGAATAGCTGAGGCTCAATAACTCGCTTACGAAAATAGTGAAAGGCGGCCCATGCAAGGGCAGAGCCAAAAAAATCGGAAAGGATATATTTTACTACCTGTTTTTTTCTATTCACGAACAAGTATGTTTAAGGATGCGAAAAATAGGTAATTTACCCCACAAAGTTGGCTTTTTTATATAAAAATTTTACAAGATTTTAGCATAAAAAAGTGAGAGGGGAATTGGCAGTGCGCTATATAAGTGTTTTATTCTATACTTGTTGTAACGCGTGTTTGGTGGCTTCCTCGAATAGTTTTAATGTTTGAATTGCTTGGTAAATGTCAAATTCGTAGCTGATTCCATTTTTTACACAAGAAATAAAGTCGAGGGGCGAGAAAGTGTTGTGATTCGGGGAAGGATTTTCGTTTGGGTTACAAGTAAGAACGGAACTGTTTGCAAACAAGGATGTCGAAAAATCGGGGTGGTTACTTAGCCTGTCGGCTGTATAGCAAACAACGCTTCCGTTGTTAAACTCAATTGAAAGGTTAAGCAAATTAAAATTTTCGTTGAAAACGGGAAGGGTTATCGATTTATATTTTTTTATGGTAACAGGGAAAGTGCGTGAAACCGATGAAAGATCATAAATTATCTTTTCTTTTAAGTTGACAAAACTACATTCGGTTGAGAGAGAACGTTTAATATGAGCAAAGAATACTTCGTGAAGATTAATAGAAACATTTCTCTCGGTAAAAAGGTTGTATCCAGAATTACCAAAGCCAACAATGGCTCCTATTTCAGAAGCTATCGGATGTATATCCATTAGAAAGCGATGTGAGTAGTCCTGTGAATTTGCAAAAAATATATTAGCCCCTCTGCGAAGGGCAAATTCAGGAACATCATTAAAGTACGAATGGTTACTGTAGAACACCAGCAAGTCGCAGCAAACAGCAAGTTCCAGCGGGCTTGGGAAGTGTAGTAGATTTTTATGTGGTATTGGAAGTGCTGCCGGAGATGAGTAGCCAACTATTTCGTTACCAATTTCAAGAATGGTTTCATCCAGCTTGTAGCTCGGTTTTACCTCATGTAAAAAAATGCCAATGCGCATTTCCAAGTGAGTTTTGCTGCAAACTTAGAGCATTTAGGCTCGCTATAAAACAAATTTGGCAATTACTTATTAACCATAGCTTGTTGATAATGAACAATTGGGTTTTCCAAAGAAAAACATTGTAAGTAAATAACCCTATGTTCATAGTACAGTTACTATCTTTGTAAAACTAAATTTATGTAATATTACCAATGTTGACAGAAGATTCATATAGGCACAAGGGGTTAAGGAATAGATTGGTAGAGGAAATAAAGTCGAAGGGCATAACCGACGAGGGTGTTCTGGCGGCCATCGGGAAGGTTCCGCGACATCTATTTATGGAAAGTGGATTCGTGAATTTCTCGTACAAGGATTCGGCTTTTCCCATTGGCGCTGGCCAAACCATTTCGCAGCCCTACACGGTGGCGTTTCAAACTCAGCTGCTAAAGGTAAAACCCATGGAGAAGGTTCTTGAAATTGGAACCGGATCGGGTTACCAAACAGCTATTCTGCTGGAAATGGGAGCGAAGGTATTCTCCATTGAAAGGCAGCGTGAACTTTTTGTGAAGTCCAAAGCTTTACTTGAGAAAATGGGCTACAACCCGCACCTTTTCTATGGCGATGGTTACCAGGGAATGCCTTCCTACGGGCCTTACTCAAAAATTTTGGTTACTGCAGGAGCGCCGGAAATTCCGCAAGCATTAGTTGCTCAGCTTGAAGTTGGTGGGCGTATGGTGATTCCAGTGGGCGATAACCATGGGCAAAACATGGTGCTGGTAGAAAAAATCTCCGAAACCGAAACCAAGGTTTCGAACAATGGCCGATTCATTTTTGTTCCCTTGCTTAAAGGAACAAACAGCTAATAGTTTAAAAAATAATAAATAGAAAAATACATGATTCAAATTAACCGATTCATCTTTAATCCGTTTCAAGAAAACACCTACGTTCTGTTTGATGAAACCAACGAGTGTGTTATTGTCGATGCGGGATGCTACACCTCAGAGGAGCAAGCAGAGCTTGAGGAGTTTATCTCTTCAAACAAACTTATTCCTAAGTTAGCCATTAATACGCACGGTCATATCGACCATATACTTGGTAATAAGTTTGTTAAAGATAAGTGGGGCGTAGAACTGCTGGGTAATCCTGAGGATATACCGTTGCTGCAATCGGCCGTAAACCAGGCGTTAATGTTTGGGTTATCAGTTGATGATGTTCCAAATTTTGATAAATTTATTAACAATGGTGACACCATTAGCTTCGGTAAATCTGAGTTGAAAGTGATTGGAACCCCCGGACATTCCAGAGGAGGGATTTGCCTCTACAGTCCCGAAGCGAACTTTCTGCTTGCAGGTGATACACTTTTCAAGGCATCAATTGGTAGAACCGATTTGCCAGGTGGCAATTACAACCAGCTAATTCAAAGTATAAACGAAAACCTACTAACGCTTCCTGAAAGTGTAGTTGTGTATTCTGGCCACGGCGATCCTTCAACCCTTGGCTGGGAGAAGAACAACAACCCATTTCTTACCAAACAATAACAAAATTCAACTGTTTAATTAAATATTGTTGAAACTATTATGCAATTTGTAAGAAATTGTAATCATTTTTTTAATTTTACAACCAATTTAAAAGATATTAGCCTTTGCAATTAAATAACTACTAAAAAAGAAAGCCAAATATGTCAACCGAACGTTTTGTAACCCGTCATGTTGGTCCTCGCGATAGCGAGATTGACGAGATGTTAAAAGTTGTGGGAGTTAAGAGCCTCGATGAGCTTATCGACCAAACTGTTCCCAAATCAATTCGAATGGAGAAACCGCTGAATCTCCCAAATTCTTTAACAGAGCAACAGTATTTAGCAAAAATAAAGAGCTTGGCTGCTAAGAATAAAGTTTACCGCTCGTTTATTGGTATGGGTTACTATGGCACGCATACTCCTTCGGTAATTTTAAGGAATATTTTTGAGAATCCGGGTTGGTACACTTCTTACACACCATACCAGGCCGAAATCAGCCAGGGTCGCCTTGAGGCTTTGCTTAATTTCCAAACCGTTGTGATGGACTTAACTGCAATGCCCATCGCAAATGCATCGCTGCTCGATGAAGCAACTGCTGCTGCCGAGGCAATGATTATGATGTTCAACCTACGTTCGCGTCAGGCAGTTAAGGAGGAACGTAACGTTCTTTTTGTTGATAGCGATATTTTTCCGCAAAACCTTGAGGTAATCGAAACTCGGGCTAACCCACTTGGTATTAAGGTTGTAACAGGATGCTACGCTGAATATCAATTTACCGGGAAGGAATTTGGCGTTGTGGTTCAGTACCCAGCAGCAAAGGGGAATATTCGTGATTACTCCGCTTTCGTGCAAAAATCGCACGATGCAGGAAACTTGGTTTCTGTGATTGCCGATATACTTTCGCTTGCTCTTATAACGCCTCCGGGCGAATGGGGAGCCGACATTGTGGTTGGATCAACCCAACGACTTGGAATCCCAATGGGTTTTGGAGGCCCACACGCAGCGTATTTCGCCACAAAGGAGGAGTACAAGCGTAGCATTCCCGGACGCATTATTGGCGTTTCGGTCGACAGGCACGGGAACAAGGCGTTACGCATGGCGTTGCAAACCCGTGAGCAACATATTAAGCGCGAACGTGCCACCTCAAACATTTGTACCGCGCAAGCGTTGCTTGCAACAATGGCTGGCATGTATGCTGTTTACCATGGCCCCGAAGGAATAAAGCGCATCGCTTCAACGGCTCATGGAGCTGCTGTAACTTTAGCAAATGAACTGACAAAACTTGGCTACAACCAAACTGTGAAGAATATTTTCGACACCATCGAAATTGAACTTCCCACAGGTGTTAAGGTTGATATGGTTAAGCGTAAACTGATAGATAGAGAGATAAACCTTAACTACAAGAAGAATGGAACCATAGGCATAAGCACCGATGAGCTTACCACAATTGATGATGTAAACTCAATAGTTGAGGTTTTTGCTGAGGTTGCCGGGAAACCTGCCACAAAGATTGATAAGTTTGTGGATAAAGTTTCCATTCCTGAGAACTTAGTACGCAAGTCGAGTTACCTCACCGAGAAAGTTTTCAACATGTTCCACTCCGAAACGGAGATGATGCGCTACATTAAGAAGCTTGAGCGGAAGGATATTGCCCTTAATCACAGCATGATATCGTTAGGAAGCTGCACCATGAAGCTGAATGCAGCAACCCTGATGCTGCCCCTAAGCTGGGTTGAATTTGGGAACATTCACCCGTTTGTTCCAACCGACCAGGCCGAGGGCTACATGAACCTGATTTGCGACTTGGAGCAGCACCTTGCTGAAATTACAGGCTTCGAGGCCGTTTCATTACAACCAAACTCGGGAGCAGCCGGTGAGTACGCAGGTTTAATGGTAATTCGCCAGTACCATATTAGCCGAGGTGAAAGTCACAGGAACGTTGTGCTAATTCCTTCGTCAGCTCATGGAACCAACCCTGCAAGCGCAGCCATGGCCGGAATGGATGTTGTGGTAGTTGCCTGCGACGAGAAGGGAAACATTAACATTCAGGATTTAAAGGAAAAGGCTGAGAAACACCGCGAAAACCTAGCGGCTTTTATGGTTACATACCCTTCAACCCACGGCGTTTTTGAGAGCCAAATAAAGGAGATGAACAAAATTGTTCACGACAATGGTGGACAGGTTTACATGGATGGTGCCAACATGAACGCTCAGGTAGGACTTACAAGTCCAGGAATTATTGGAGCCGATGTTTGCCACTTAAATTTACATAAAACATTCGCAATTCCTCACGGTGGAGGTGGTCCAGGGGTTGGCCCAATTGGCGTAGCCAAGCATTTGGTACCTTTCCTCCCCTCGCATCCTGTTGTAAAAACTGGAGGTGAAAAGGCCATTACCGCGCTGGCAGCAGCGCCCTGGGGTAGCGCAAGCGTTCTTCCCATAACCTATGGTTATATTCTGATGCTTGGCGCAGATGGTTTAAAGAAGGTTACTGAAATGGCTATTCTTAACGCCAACTATCTGGCAGCGAAGTTGAAGGGTAACTTTGAGGTTCTTTACTCAGGCGAAACGGGCAGGGTTGCACACGAAATGATTCTCGATTGCCGTCACTTTAAGCAATCATACGATGTTGAAACCGGTGACATTGCCCGTCGTCTAATGGATTACGGCTACCATGCGCCAACTCTTTCATTCCCGGTTCACGAAACGCTAATGGTGGAACCTACCGAGAGTGAATCGATGCAGGAACTCGACCGCTTTGCCGAGGCAATGATTGAAATTAAGAAGGAGCTGGAAGAGATTAAAAACGGCAAAGCCGATAAAACCGATAACGTTCTTAAAAATGCACCACATACAGTTGTTGAGGTTAGTGCAAACGAGTGGATCCATACCTACGACAGGCAAAAAGCAGCTTTCCCGCTTGAGTGGATTGCTGGTAACAAATTCTGGCCAACGGTAAGTAAAATTGATTCCGGTTTTGGCGATAGAAACCTAGTATGT
>DAOSWM010000016.1:0-50182 GCA_035380045.1 Tenuifilaceae bacterium
CCATTGAATAATCAATAAAAATCTCTATATTTGCGACCGATTTTACACGACCAAACCCTGGAGAGATGCCGGAGTGGTCGAACGGGGCGGTCTCGAAAACCGTTGTCCTGCTTTGCGGGACCCAGGGTTCGAATCCCTGTCTCTCCGCCAAAAGAATTAAGTCCCGCCGTAGGGCGGGATTTTTTATTGCCCATACCCGAGCCAAACTCCGTTTGAGCGAGAGGTGTGGGCAATAAAAAAACGGTTGTTTACAACCGGCTTAATTCTTTTGAAGCCTCCCCCTTGGGATCACCGAAGGTAATCCCTCACAAATCCCCGAGCCAAACTTTGTTTGAGCGAGAGGTGTGGGCAATAAAATAACCGACAGCAATAGCCATCGGTTATTATTGTATATAAGGAAGTTTTATAGTTGCAACTCGTACAACCTTGAGTAAACACCATTCAATGCAAGCAACTCATCATGCTTACCTCGTTCAATAATTTCTCCCTCCTGAAGTACGCAGATTAAATCGGCATTCTTAACTGTGGATAGTCGGTGAGCAATTACAAGCGATGTACGGTTCTTCATCAAATTTTCAATGGCCTCCTGCACCAAACGTTCCGATTCGGTATCGAGGGCAGAGGTTGCCTCATCGAGAATCATAATGGGAGGATTCTTCAGTATTGCACGGGCAATACTAAGCCTTTGACGCTGTCCGCCCGAGAGTTTACTGCCCCTGTCGCCAATATTCGAGTGGTAACCATTTGGCGTAGCCATAATGAAGTCGTGTGCATTGGCAATTTTAGCCGCAGTAATCACATCCTCCTCGGTGGTCTTATCGATACCAAATGCGATGTTATTATAAAAGGTATCGTTAAAAAGAATCGGCTCCTGATTAACGTTCCCCATTATGCTTCGCAAACCATGAAGGGTGTAGTTCTTCAAATTTACCCCATCAATTAGAATTTCGCCATGTTCCACATCGAAAAAACGGGGTAACAAATCAACGAACGTACTTTTTCCAGAACCCGACTGACCAACAAGAGCAACGGTTTGGCCTTTCTTTATTGTTAAATTCACATTCTTAAGAACGTTCTCGTTACCATAGCTAAAGCTAACATTCTTGTACTCAATTGCCGATGTAAAATCCTTTATTTCAATGGCTCCGGCGCTATTCTTAATCTTATTTTCAGCATGAAGCAGCGAATCAATCCTATCGGCCGAGGCCATTCCCTTCAGCACGTTGAAATACGCACTTGAGAACGATTTTGCCGGGTTAATAATCATGTAGAAAATAGCAACATAGCCAATTAGCCCTTCGGGCGAAAGGCTGCCATTTCCCTGAAAAACCAAACGCCCACCGAACCACAAAACCAACACGATTACGATAGTTCCCAAAAATTCGCTGAGCGGGGTTGCCAAATCGCGGCGGCGCCACATCTTGGTCATAAGTTGAGTGTAGAATGAGTTAACACTCTGAAAACGCTCAGTCATTTTGCCTTCGGCATTAAACGCTTTAATAATTCTAAGGCCACCTAAAGTTTCCTCAATTATTGAAAGAAGCGTCCCCATTTTCCTTTGGCCCTTGAAGGAAGTTTTACGTAAAGTTTTTCCTACCCTACCAATCAGTCCGCCAGTAAAAGGAAGTAGTAGCAACACGAAAAGGGTAAGTTTGGGGCTCATCACAATGAGGGCAGTAAGATGAACAATAATTAATACTGGATCCTTAAAAAACATCTCGAGAGAACGAATAATTGAAACCTCAATTTCGCTCACATCGTTGGTCATTTTACTAATAATATCGCCCTTCTTCTCCTCGGAGTAAAAACCAAGGGGCAACTGCAGAACCTTTGCATACAATGCATTTCGAATATCCTTAACCACTCCGTTTCTAATTGGGGCAATGTACCAGAGGGCGAAGTATGTAAAAAGGTTCTTGAAAAAAGAAGTTAGCAGTACAAAACCAATTACTACAAGCAGGGCTGAAGCACGGCCATACTGTACAATAAACTGGCTAATAAAAAAGTAGAAGTAATCAACAAGGTAGGAAAGAAAATCCTTCAAACCATCCTGAGCAACGCTATACTCGGGTTTAACCTCAACCAGCGGTGCGGTTCCAAAGAGCAGACCAAGAAAAGGTATTATCATTGTGAGGGAAAAGAGCGAGAAAATTGCACCCAACACGTTGCACATAATACTTGAAAAAGCCTTCCACTTGTAGGGGAAAAGGAACCTGAAAATTTTATAAAATTTCTTCATGAAGAGGATTCGTAAGGGTAATGTTATGTTTTATTTCTTCTAAATGCCTGTATAGTTGAATGGTGAAATATTCTTGAGCTCGTTTTTAACGTTTGCCGGTACATCGAGGCGATCGATGAATTCGTGCAAGTCGTCGCGAGTTACAGGTTTGTTGGTACGGGTAAGCCCTTTCAGCATTTCGTAAGGATTAGCATACCCTTCCCTGCGAAGGATGGTTTGTATTCCCTCAGAAATTACAATCCAGTTCCTTTCCAGCTCAGCCTGAATTGCCGGCAAATTTATTACCAGCTTATCCAGCCCTTTCATAATCGATTTGAATGCAAGAATGGTATGCGCAAAGGGAACCCCAATATTTCGCAAAACAGTGCTATCGGTTAGGTCGCGCTGCAGGCGCGAGATGGGAAGCTTAGCAGAAAGATGCTCGTAAAGTGCATTGGCTACCCCAAGGTTGCCCTCGGCGTTCTCAAAATCGATAGGGTTAACCTTGTGCGGCATGGCCGATGAGCCAACCTCACCCTCCTTAATTTTTTGCTTGAAGTAATCCATGGAAATGTAGGTCCACACATCACGGCAGAAATCGATAAGGATGGTGTTGATTCGTTTGAAGTTATCGAAGGTAGCAGCCAGATTGTCGTAATGCTCAATTTGGGTTGTAGTTTGGGAGCGTTCCAAGCCTAAGGTTTTATTCACGAAGTTGTTTGCAAACTCAACCCAATCGATACTGGGAAACGCAGCAACGTGAGCGTTGAAGTTACCTGTGGCTCCGCCAAATTTGGCCGAAACAGGAACATCGCGCAGCAGGTTTACCTGCTTCTCTATTCGTTCAACAAAAACCATAATCTCCTTCCCTAGCCTTGTTGGTGAAGCGGGTTGACCGTGCGTACGGGCTAGCATGGGAATATTTGCCCACTGCTGTGCTAAAACTTTCAAATTTTCAGTTAAGCTATCGAGCAGCGGATAGTAAACCTCGTGACCTGCATCGCGGAGCATGTAGGGGAAGGCTGTATTGTTTATATCCTGCGAGGTAAGGCCAAAATGGATGAACTCTTTAAAATCGGCGAGGCCCATTTGGTCGAACTTCTCTTTAATGAAGTATTCTACCGCTTTTACATCGTGGTTGGTAGTTCTTTCAATCTCCTTAACACGAGCAGCATCGTCAACGGTGAATTTACGGTAAAGCTTCCGAAGGCTTTCAAACGAATCGGTTGGGAATGAATTTAGCTGTGGTAGCGGAATTTGCTGAAGAGCAATAAAGTACTCAACCTCCACCAAAACCCTATACCTTATTAGTGCGTACTCGGAAAAGTAAATATCAAGCTCGCTGAGCTTACCTCTGTATCGCCCATCGATTGGCGAAATGGCGGTTAAATCGGATAGGTTCATGCTGGTTCGTAAAAAATTTGTTCACAAAGGTAACAATTGAAAAACAATTCGAAGAACCTTATATTGTGCGGATATATTTTTTTATTCATTTTTCAAGGAATAGTTTGATTATGGCAGCTACAAATTCTTTACCAAATTTCAAATTTCTATATTTGCCAAAAAAACTGCATGAACAATCCGCAATTCACAGTAGTAGTCCCTGTTTACAATCGTCCCGATGAGGTTGATGAGCTTCTCCTAAGCCTTACTGAGCAAACAGTAACCAACTTTGAAGTTGTGGTAGTTGAGGATGGTTCGGCTCAACCCTGTGAAGAAATTGTAAAGCGGTACTCGGAAAAACTCAATATTAAATACTTCTTCAAGCCCAACAGTGGGCCAGGAACAACTCGTAACTATGGAGCGGAACGCTCACAGGGAGAATACCTGATATTCTTTGATTCCGACTGTATCATTCCCCCAAACTACTTCGAGGTTGTAACCAAAGAAGTAGTGGAAAACCCTGTTGATGCATTTGGTGGCCCCGACAGGGCACATGAATCGTTCACTCCCGTTCAAAAAGCCATTAACTACTCCATGACATCGTTTTTCACAACCGGAGGTATTAGAGGTGGCAAAAAGAAGATGGACAAGTTCTACCCACGAAGCTTCAACATGGGAATCGCGTCAGAAGTTTTCAAAAAAATTGGCGGATTCTCCGCCATGCGTTTCGGGGAGGATGTGGATTTAAGCCTACGAATTGTTGAGCACGGCTTCTCAACACGGCTTTTCACCGAAGCATACGTTTACCATAAACGGCGCACCGATTTCAAGAAGTTTTTTAAGCAGGTACATAACTCAGGAATAGCTCGCATAAACCTCTACCTTCTTCACAGAAACTCACTAAAGTTAGTCCATGCGCTACCCTCAGCGTTCGTTATAGCAATGCTACTTTGCGTTGCAGCGGCTCCATTTTTCCCATTCGCACTGGCAGTGCCAGTGCTTTATAGTGCAATTGTGTTTGTCGATTCGCTGCTGCTGAATAAAAGTGTTAAAGTGGCCCTTCTGAGCGTGCCCGCAGCATGGGTTCAACTGTTCGGTTACGGATTGGGCTTTCTCCGTTCGGCATGGAAAAGATTGGTGCTTCGCAGGGGAGAGTTTAAGGCTTTCGAGAAAAATTTTTACAAGTAATTTTTAATTGTTAATAACCCTTCCTATTTCTCCCAAAATCTAACTTCAAACCACTAAAAATAGCACATTCGTTTTATTAACAATTGTTAATATCAAGTGTTGATACTTAGTGAATTAAATAGGCAAAAAAAATTTGCAGGGTTTGTTAGTTCCATTTACTTTTGTTCTACCAGGTGAGAGATAAAAGGTTGCTCCCAAAGGTAAGGAAAGGTATCAATTTACTTAGTTGTAATTTTTTCCAATCGTACGAATCGCAAGATTTGCTTACCCGAAGAGCCGAAGTCCAAATCGAAAAGGAGCTTGCTCCCAACGAGGAGGTCAGAACCAACCAAAACGCCTAGCGTTCTAATTGGAAATGAGTCGGAAGCAGCAGCACGAAGGGAACCTCGGTTTCCTACAGGGAAGCTGAAATCCCCAAATGGTTCTCCGGAACCAAAGTAAGGGTTTGCCAAAGTGAGAGGAAACACTCCACCAAAGCGGCATAATTCGGAAAGGAAGTTACTCCGCGAGGAAAAAACACCTGAAAGGTTAAGCAGCTTAGGAATAATAACCGCACTAAGGTCTTCGCAAAAAACGACACTTCGTCCCGGAAGTTTTGCCCTCGGGCAAAAAGAACGGACAACTCAACATTCGCAACTTAGCTGGGGCGAGTGAAGAGCCACGGGCTACCGAGCCACACCGCAAGGTAGAGCAGTAGCCAACCAAAATAACGGTAACTTGGCGCAAAAGGAAATGCAAATTTCCCGGAGTGAATGGGAATCAGTCGTAACAGATTGGTTCCCATTACTGTTTTAAATGGGTTATGAAAAAATCATTGATTTAAAAAGATAGAACGCAGATTTTACTGATGAAACTGATATACACAGATTCTTCTTACCACAATACCTGCCAGTAGGCAAGGACACATAAGGCACAACAGGAAGTGGGAAGACCAAAGATGGAAGAGGAGTTAAAGCAGGATAAGCGAATCCGCCTGATTTCGGGTAGGTTGATTGATTGCTTTTGCTGGAAAAATTATTCCTTATAGCCAAAAAGTTTCTTCTCCTTAATGGTTTTGGAAACGTACTTGGGCACCATTTTTTCCCAACTCCTATCGTTCGATTGAAGTAAGCGGAGCACTTCGTGCGGTGTAATGTGAAGCCATTTTGTTTTGGCTTGACGTAAATTTCGGATTTTTCTATTTTCAACCAGAAAATCGAAAATGTGCTTTACGTCTGCTTCCAGCTCCACATCGTCAACCAGAACAATTTTACCAGTTGACCTATCGAGCGCTGGATAAATGTAGAAACGTGTGTTATCGGGGAACATTCGACCCATGGCCTCGAGAATTCCACCGCGAAGGTTCTGGTAGTACTTCTTCTCCATCACCTTCCGGAACGTGGGTACACCTAATATTACTCTTAAATTCAAAAGTTTGAAACGGTTAAAGTAGTCAACAAGCTTATAGAACTCCTGGAAATTTGAAACCAGTACGTTCTGACCCATCCCGTTGAGCAGGTCAACCCTGTCGAGAAAATCGCGCTCGTTCAGCTCGCCTTCCTCCAACAGGTTATTGAGGGTAATTTCGCATATCTGCAAAGTAGTATGCGGCGAAAAGTTTTTATCCTCCTTGAAAAGCGAGTACGAGGTTTTCAGGATATCAAATCCAACATAGGTAATTGGGCGGAAACGCCCACGAAGCACCAGCGCATTCTTCTTGTAAAGAAAATCCGATGGTTGATGAACATTCCCGTACCTGTCGAACATTACGGCGGGAGTCATCCCGTTTTTCACCAGCTGAACGCAAAGCAGGCGATTGTCCACATACTCCAAATCGGGACCGGTCATTCGAGCCATGGTAATTTCAACCCGGTCGGTGTCCAGATTATCGAGTAGCGATTGCAAAAAAATATTCGGCCTATCGTGGTAGTAGAAACAAGCGTAAATAAGATTTATACCAAGTATTCCAAGGGTTTGCTGCTGTAATAAACCATCATTCTCCTTAAGCCGAACATGAATTACAACCTCGTTGGGTTGCCGCTGATTTGAAAGTTCAAACTTTACTCCGAGCCAGCCCTGCCCTTGGTTATTTTTCTTGTAGTTCAGCGTTTCAACGGTATTTGCGAAGGCAAAAAATCGGATGCCCGATTCACGCTTCTGGTCGAGAACATTCAGCAGTTCGTTGTACTCACCGTGAAGCATTTGTTCTAACCGTGGCAGACTCACGTATCGTCCGCTTTCGCCTTGATTGTAAAGATGATCGCTGAAAGTTTTGTCGTAAGCCGAGATAGTTTTGGCAATAGTTCCCGATGCACCACCAACCTGAAAAAAGTAACGGGCAACCTCCTGCCCTCCCCCAATTTCAGCAATAGTTCCGTACTTACTCCTATCGAGGTTCAGAAGCAACGCCTTGCGTTTTGTGCTATAAATTTCTCGGCTCATTTACAACTTTACTGAAAAATAAATATATGATAATTATATAGTTAAACAAAATTTTTCCATTCATGTTGAGCTATAACCCCAAAAAGTAGTCTTGATACAACCTAAAAAACGAGAAGGCATCCTCAACCGTTGAGCTATCAGCTGATTCAATTGGTTTTACTCCCACGTGGTCCCACACAAACCTGGTGCTATCGGTAACGTAGCCAAAACCATCGTTAAAAACGTAGCAGGCAAAATTGTTGCGGGCTGAAAAGATGTTGCGGGAAAATGGGTACCTCCTGGTATCGATGTTTAGCTGTGATAGCAATGTTACCGCCAAATCAAACTGTGAAGCAGTTTTTTCAACGCGGCCTGTTGTATCCACCACACCACCAATCCAGAGCATAGGAATTCGGAATTTCTCATACGAGTATATTGGATTATTGCCCGGCAAACGATGGCCATGGTCGGCCACCAGAATAAACAGCGTGCTATCGTACCAATCGCGGGTTTTAGCCTCATCGAAAAAACGACCCAAACAGCTGTCGGCGTAGAATACTGAGCTAAAATATTGCTCCTCCTCGGTTCTATTGGAAAATTTTTGACTTGTTGGAATTTCGAACGGTTCATGGCTACTGAGCGTGAAGAAAAACTTGAAGAAGGGTGCCTTCGCAGTATCCAAATCAGTGAGTAGGCGAGTAAAGACGTGCTCATCGTGAACGCCCCACTTTGAGTTACGATACGATTTTGGGAAATCGTCCTGGGTAACCAGCTTTCTGAATTTTGCTGAGTACAAATATGAGCGAATATTAGCAAAATCGGGATCGCCACCGTAGTAAAAAGTTGTGCTGTAACCTATAGAATCGAACGCCTCACTTATGGTTGAAAGTTTTGCCGATTTTAGCGGGAACTTTATGATGGACTGGGTTGACTGTGCCGGGAACCCGCTGAGAACCGACACAATTCCCTTGTCGCTCCTGTCGCCTGAGGCGAAAATATTCGTAAAAAGAAGTCCCTCACGGGTTAGCCTGTTGAAATTTGGCGTAACGCCTGCCATTCCTCCTAACGGCTCAATAAGCTTTGAACCAAAACTTTCGAGAAGAATAATAACTACGTTTGGTTTTTCAGATTTAAGAATTTTGTGGCTATTCCCCTGGCTTTCAAACTTTGCAGACCGCCATACTTGCGCCTCTTCTGTAGAAACCCGATTTGGGTACTGGCGGTACATATCGGCCGACTTCGACAGGCCATACATTAAGTTCCATATTCCATTCAAGGCGGCGTGGTTGGCAAAGATATTCTGACTAAAGTAAACTTTACCCGGGTTCATTGGAGCAATGCCAAAGCCTCCCCGAACCGGAATAATCATTGTTGCAGTTAGAAACAGCAAAATTGGAACCATCCACCATTTTCCCTGTTCAATTTGGTACTTTTTGGAAAATGCGAATTTCAGTAGTAGTTTATAGGAAATGAATACTACTGAACCAGCCAGCAACAGTAACAGAACCATTAACCAAACTTTAACTGAAGCCATAGCTTCACCGGGAGTTTTAAGGTAAAGTAACGGAGTTCCATCAATTCGGAAGCCCCAGTTGCGGTAAAGTTCCAAATCGGCTACAAGAATTCCGGTGAACAAAATCAACAGAACCAAGCTGAAGTAGCTAAAAATTTTCCTCAAAACCTTTTCACCAGCAAAGAAAAGAATACTTAATAAAAGTCCTACTACGCCGAGTATATAGCCGGTTAACGATAAGTCCATCCAAACACCTCTAATAGATAAACCAATCCATTCACCGAATGATAACTCCATGGTTTGATGAAACTGGTAAATCAAAAAAAGGAAACGAAAAAGGAAAAAATACAGGAGCCAAAAAGCCCCGTACTTTATAAAGAATAGAATTCTACTAAGCATATTATTTATTGGGAATTGCAAGCTAATCTTTAAAAATGTCTTTAACCTCTTCGAGGTTGCCATCAACTTTTGCTGGTTCTAACCCCAAAATATGTGCTATTATTGGGTAAAGGTTAATGTTCATGAATGCAGGCTGAACGTGATTCTTCTTGAAAGCAGGTCCCTTAGCATAAAATATCCCTCGCATATCGGGTAGCATGTTATCGTATCCATGAGCACCACCGCGGTAGCTGTCGGGGTAGGAAGAAACGCCAAGACTATAACCCAAATCTGCCTCAATAACAATATCATGAACACGAGGATTTTTCCCATAATGGTATCGTTCGGGAATTTCATTTCGTTCCCAAACCTTCAGGTTTGGGATGCTTTTCAGCTTCTGCAGCGCAATTTCCCGAAACTCCTCCTTTGGTTGTAGGGTTAACACGGGGCTTCCTCCGTTTACCATACTAAACCAGTTAGCATCGACATATTCATCGAGTTTTATGTACTTTTCAGATGAAATATCGGCCATGCCATGGTCGGAAACAATCAATAAGTTAACCTTATCGGCAATGGGAAGCTCGTCAATTCTATTTACAAGAACGCCAACCAAGCTATCGAGCTGCTCAACCAAAGCCAAAGTTTTTGAACCCAGAGGTCCATCCTCGTGACTAGTCCAATCGGGTTCCTGAAAGTAGAAAGCAACCAAATGTGGACGTTCCTCTTCGGGTAAACTTAGCCACTGAATTACGGTATCGATTCTAGCTTCGAAGGGAACTCTGCGGTTGTACCTTCGCCAGAACGAAGGGTAACGGCCACCAATGGGCGCCTCAGAACCAACCCAGAAGTAAGTCCCAGCCTTCAATCCCTGCTTCTCAGCAGTTAGCCATATTGGTTCACCTCCGTAAAAAGCTGCATTCTCAACAGCATTCCTATCGCCCAGTGAGTAGTAGCCTAAAGTTGAGTCGTAGAACTTATTGTTTACAATTCCATGGTTATCTGGATGTAATCCGGTTGCCATGCTGTAGTGATTTGGGAAAGTTTTTGAGGGGAAGCAAGGAATTAACCCCTCGGCCCGAACACCCGCCTTTGCAATGGCGTTAAGGTTTGGAGTATTGGCATGCTGGTAGTAATCCCATCGGAAAGCATCCATCGATAGCATAACGACGTAAGTATCGGGTTCTGGTTGCTTGCTTGATTTGCAGCTTGAAAACCCAAAAGTAACTACAGATACAATTACTAAAGCAATGAATTTTATAAATCTTAGGCTCTTCATTTTTGGATATTTTTTTATCAAAAACTTTATACAAAAAGAAACAAAGTTAGAAAAAAGAATTACAACTGTTGAACTAATTCTATGTACCCATCAACGTTGAATTTGCGTTTGCAACCATTATAGTTCATATAACGAATTTTCCCGAAAATCGGTCGCTCGTTCCAAGCCCTGTCGTGAATACCGCCAATGCTCCAGGCAACACCGGCGTAGCCGTTAGGATCGCGGCCATCGAGGCTGTACTTATCGTTTAAAAGAATTGCATGCTGCATGGCAATATCGGGGTTTGCTGTCCACTCAAGAATTTTTTTGGCCCAATACATTCGCATATAACCGTGCATTTTCCCAGTTTTAACCATTTGCAGCTGGGCTGCATTCCACAGGGGGTCGTGTGTTTTTGCGCGTTCTAACTCATCGAGCGAGTAGGTAAATTCGCGTTCATCGTTCCAGTGTTTCTGGAGAGTTTCCTTTGCCCAGCTATGAATTCCTTCAATGCTATCGTAGTTTGGGTTGTAGAAACAAAAATTATCGGAAAGCTCACGCCGAACAATCAGCTCCTCCAGAAATGCCGATTTATCCGCTTCAGGTGCCGGAAATTTCGAAACTTCAATGGCAATTCGCTGGGCTGAAATATGGCCAAAATGCAGGTAAGGCGATAAATCGGACTGCCCCTCAACCAATGGATTATTCCTGTTTTCAGAGTAGCCCTTCAGCCTTTCGTTCAAAAATTTTTTGAACTGAATTCCTGCAGCAGCTTCTCCAGGGTGTATCCATTCAACCGGTTTTACTGAGGAATCGGGGGCTAGCCAGTTAAGAATATCATTCCACTTTACAGGTTCAGCCTGGATTTTTTTTGCCATTTCTGGCAACTCGGGGAAATTGGTTAGGTACTTTGGAAGAAGTTTCGAAATTTTTGGACGAAGTGTATAAGCTCCGAATTCCAATTTATTGGAAGCAACTCTGCAGGGAACAATATTATGGGTATCAACCTGAAAATGTGAAATTTCAATTGAGCTAGTAACCTGTTCGAACCAGTTTCTTTTAACTCGCAATGGGTCAAAATCCGACACCAAAACAGAGGCATCAACCTGCTTTAGGAAGTCAACAACAGAAACATCAGGATTTCCTTTAATAACATGAAAAGCAATGCCGAGTGCTTTAGCTTTTATCTCAACCTCCTCGAGCCCTTTGAGCAAGAAAAAGTAGTGGCGCAGGTTGGCTGCGCCAAATGCAGGAGCAAGGGCAAAAACGATGTGTAGCGGCGCTCCTTTACTGTTTGCCAAATGAGCAGCAAAAAGTAAGGCCCAGTTGTCGGACATTCGCATATCGCGCGACATCCAGTAAACAACCGGGCCGTTTTTCTCTGTTCCTTGCTTCAGTTGAAAAACTCGGGAGTTATCAACCATTATTAAATCAACGCTTTATTTTTCAGGATTTCTTCAGAGCGCATAATAATGTCAACATACTGGGAGCGTCGGTATGCAAACGGATCCTTCATGTATTTACGGGATAATTTCCCTTTGAATTCGTCAATAGATTTGTAGCCTTTGGAATCCATCCACTTTTCAATTTCCGAAAGAATTATAGGTATTTGCCCTACTCCATTCTGATACAAGGTACTCACAACCTGAAAGGTTGAAGCCCCGGCAAGGATGGTTTTTATGGCATCGGTTCCGTTAATGATTCCGCCAGCACTTGAAATATCGGAATGTATGTTACCGTATAGTAACCCGGCAAAACGAATGGCCAAACGCACATCGTAGCTATTGCTTAGGATTATACTTTGCTCAAGCTGCTCCTTCTCAATATCAATATCGGGCTGGAACATTTTGTTGAACAGAACAAACCCGTTTATTTTTTCCAAATCCATTCGGTTAATAACCGAAAGCGGGTTGGTGTAGAACGAACTCAGCTTAACAGCAATAGGAATTTTCACGTAGCTTCGAACCGACTTCAGCGTATCAATCTGTTTCTGGATAATATCTGAGCCTGTCATTTCAAAATCGCGGGGAGTGGTAAAGAAGTTTAGCTCAAGGGCATCAACTCCTGTTTCCTCAATCTGCTTTGCCCAGTCAATCCAAGTGTCATCGTGCATTGCGTTTAAACTGGCAATGAGCGGAATGGATAAGTTCGATTTCGCCTTTTTGAGCCTAAGTAGGTACTCCTTGGGGCCAGCATGCTTAAGTGAAGGGAAAAGGCGAGTCATTTCAGCGTTACGTTCCTCGTACTCCTCAAGAGCACTCATGAGTTCCAGCTCCTCAAGCTGAATTTGCTCCTCAAAGAGCGACTTGAAAACAATTGCACCGGCACCAGCATCCTCAAGTTCCTTCACCTTATCGGGATCGCTTGAGAGCGAGGAGGCACCAACAACCAGCGGACTGTTTAGCTCGAGCCCCAGGTAGGTAGTCTTCAGATTAGCCATAGTAGTATAGTTTTGGGTTAATATTATTTTTGTTGACTGTACGCGTTGAGCAAATCCATAACCAAATCGTTGTGGTTTTTTTCCCATTTGTGGTCGGTAAAGTTTTGCCCGTTAAATGCTATTACAAGATTTTTATCGGGTGCAATGTAAACGTACTGATCACCGTAACCTGCAGCGTAAACCAAGGGATTGCCGTCGGGTTGAGTTGTTACCCACCAGTGAAGCCCGTACATTACCTCGCCAGCATCAATCATAGGTTTGGTAGATTCTTCAATCCATGCTTCCGATACAATTTGTTGGTCCATCCAATATCCCCTATTCAGGATTAAAATTCCTAGCCTTGCCATATCCCTTGTGTTCAAAGAAATTCCTCCCCATGCTGGCGCACCATTCCCCGGGTAACGATCCCAGTGAAAACTTGAAATCCCAATTTTATTCAGTAGCTCCATCCTAACAAAATCCTCGAAGTTTTTCCCGCTTGATCGGGAGATTATCTCCTTAATTACCTCGGAGCAACCGCTGTTGTAAATAAAATTTTCCCCAGGGATGGTATCTAAAGGAAGACCAAGTATAACCTCGTACCATTTATTTGGATTTTGGCTCAATTCAATGAGCGAATTTCCAGCGTAGCTGTAGTGGGTTGTCCACTCATCCCACCTTAAACCAGTGGTTTGGTCGAGCAAATTCCTGATTGTTATTGTTTTTTTGAGAGTATCCTTTTCGAAAATTTCATTCAGTTCAGGGAAAAAAGTGTAAACCGGAATATCGATACCATTAACAAACCCTTTGTCGATGCAAATTCCCATTGCAAGCGAGGTAACGCTTTTTGTAACTGAGCTAATGGCATGAAGCGTTGAGGCCTGGGTAAAACCGTAGTAACGTTCAAAGTAAATTTTTGACCCGTTATAGATAAGTATGCTCGATATTTTTCCATACTTATTGCTACGCAGGTCGCTATCGATCTTGGCAAGGGTATTCGAATTTATTGAAAAGGTGAATGATGATTTGTAGGTATTTGAATCTAAATAGGCTGGTTTTATGAGAAGAAAAATTGTAAGAACAAACAAAAATTTCAACCAGAAACCCCTGTACTTAGCATTAATACTCGATACTTGTGGAATTTGTTGCATTTTAAATGAATGGATTAATCAACAAATTTTATATATAAACTTTGCTGAGTGTTAGTTTGTTCAAAATTGTTTCAATTTTGTTTAATATTTACATGCTGGCAAAAACATTCTTAGTCCGAATCAATGTTTCCTCAACTACTGCTCTGGGGCATCCAATGTTCATTCGCTGAAAACCCTCACCCTCAACACCAAATATTTCGCCCGCATTGAAACCAACACCAGCTTCATGAACTAACTTTTCGTTCAACTCCTTTACGCTTAAACCGAAATTTCTGAAATCGAGCCATAAAAGGTAGGTTCCTTCGGGTTCAACTAATTTTACCTGAGGGATATTTTCTTCGATAAATTTTTGAGTGAATTCAACTGAATCCCAAAGGTATTCGAGCAGCTGCTCTAACCACACTTCGCCTTGGGGCGTGTACGCTGCTTTAAGAGCCTCGTAACCGAAAACATTCCCATGGTTGGTTCCGTTCATGTTTAGCTGCTGGTTGTACCTTTTAAGGAACTTCTCATTCTTAATTACAACGTACGCCGTGGTTAGTCCCGCAATATTGAAAGTTTTGCTTGCCGAGCAAAAAGTTACGGTTCGGCTTGCAATTTCATCGGAAAGGGTTGCAATGGAGATGTGTTTGTTAGGTTTGAAAACCAAATCGGCATGAATTTCATCGGAAATTAAAATTACATTATACTTTATACAGAGTGAAGCAATTTTCTCAAGTTCCTGCCTCTCCCAAACCCTTCCAACCGGATTGTGCGGATTGCAAAGAATAAACATTTTCACTCCCAATGCCAGCTGCTTTTCTAAATGGTCAAAATCAATCTCATACCTATGCCCATTAATTTTCAGAGGATTTGTAAGCAATTCGCGGTTATTTTGCCGAACGGCATAAAAGAATGGATGGTAAACCGGAGTTTGTATCAGAATTTTATCGTTTGGTTCGGTAAAGGCTTGCACGGCATGATTCAGCCCTGCAACAATTCCCGGACAGAATGAAATCCATCTTTTTTCAATTTCCCACTCAAAACGTTTTTTTAGCCACCATTCTATGGATTCCTTGAATTGATCGTCAATAATTGTGTAGCCAAAAATTGGATGCTCAAGCCGCATTTTCATTCGTTCAACAATGAAAGGTGGCGTTTCGAAATCCATATCAGCAACCCACATGGGAATCACATCGCTCCTCCCAAAAATGGCATTTCTCATATCAAACTTAACAGCTGACGTTCCGCTTCGGTCTATCGGTTTTGAAAAATTATATTTCATTATCAGGTAATTACAAAATTTGTAATTGTAAAATTACTTTTTTTACGCCGATTTTTGGATTGAAAACAGAAAAGGTTTCAAGTTATTTTACAAAAACATTTGGTTACCTTTGTTTATCAAAAGTGCAAGAGTATGCTGAGTAAAAACGTAATAAAAAAAATTACTTCGCTCCATAATAAAAAATTTCGTAAGGAGTTAGGACTCTTCATCGCCGAAGGCGATAAGCTTGTGACCGATTTACTTACAGTACAAATGGAGGTTGAATCGATTTTTTATACCGATAGTTGGCAACTTCCTTCGCAAAACCTTCAGGTTGAATTGAATGAAGTAAGCGAGCCTGAGATGAAAAAAATAAGTGCGCTTACAACTCCCAGCTCAGTTCTTGCTGTTGTGAAAATTCCAATAAGATTGCTGGAAAATCTGGATTTGAAATCAGAGTTGATAATTGCTTTGGATGATATTCAGGATCCGGGAAACCTGGGAACAATTATCCGGTTGGCCGATTGGTTTGGAATTCGGAATATTGTTTGCTCAATTGGAACTGTTGATGTTTACTCACCCAAAGTTGTTCAGGCAACCATGGGAGCCATTGCAAGAGTGAATGTTCACTACGCAGAATTACAGGATTTTCTTGGAAAAATTGATTGTAACAAAGTTCCTGTTTACGGAACCTTTATGGATGGAGAAAATTTGTATAAAACCGAAATTCAGCCGAACGGTGTGATTGTAATGGGAAATGAGGGCAAGGGAATTTCCCAGGAAGTTGAGAAACTAGTAACAAAAAGAGTTGCCATTCCAAGCTACCCGGGAAATACAGAAACCAGCGAATCGTTGAATGTTGCCATGGCTACGGCCATTATTTGCGCCGAGTTCAGACGCAGAATTACAGATTAATACTCAACTTCGCAGCAACTGCCTCGGCGCAGCGTTCACCATCAACTGCTGAGGAAACAATTCCGCCAGCGTATCCGGCTCCTTCACCGCAAGGGTAAAGTCCGGCAACTTTTATGTGTTCGAGCGTTTCGAAGTTTCTCGGAATTCTAACAGGAGACGATGTGCGCGATTCAACTCCAAGAATTTGCGCTTCGTTGGTTAAGAATCCTCTCATTTTCTTATCGAATTCCACAAAACCCTTCTGCAATCGCTGCGAAATGCCTTTGGGAAGCCACTCATCCATTCGCGATGAAATTGTTCCCGGATGGTACGAGCATTCTGGAAGAGAGTTTGAGAATTTTCCGTTAACAAAATCGGTTAATCTTTGGGCTGGGGAGATTACACCATTCTTAGCAATGCTGTACGCCAACTTTTCAATATCGCTCTGAAATTCAAGCCCGGCAAGCGGACCAAATTTTTCATACTCCTCAAAATCCTGCTGCTGAATTTCAACTACAATTCCAGAATTTGCCCACTTCGAATTTCTCGCCGATGGCGACATTCCGTTCACAACAACCTCATTGCTGGCCGATGATGCGGGAACAATAAATCCGCCGGGACACATGCAGAACGAGTAAACTCCACGCCCGTCAACCTGTTGAACAAGGCTGTACGATGCTGCCGGAAGAAATTCTCCACGAGAAGTTCCGTGGTACTGAATTTTATCAATCAATTCCTGCGGATGCTCAACCCGAACTCCCAGCGCAAATGGTTTCGATTCAATATCGATTCCCTGCGAGTGCAGCATTCGGTAAACATCGCGGGCGGAGTGACCGGTTGCAAGAATTACGGCTTTGCCGTAAAGTTTCTCTCCACCCGATAATCGAACTCCGGAAGCAATTCCGTTATTCAGTAAAATTTCCTCAACCCGACTATCAAAGTGGAATTCTCCTCCATGCTCCTCAATGGTTTTCCGAATTGAAGAGATTACCCGTGGCAGAATATTGGTACCGATGTGCGGATGAGCTTCGTATAGAATTTCATCCTGCGCTCCATGATTGTGAAGAATGTGAAGGATTCGGTTTATGTCGCCACGTTTTCGAGAACGGGTGTAAAGTTTGCCATCGGAGAAAGTTCCGGCACCGCCCTCACCGAATGCGTAGTTCGAATCGGGATTCAGCTCATCGTTACGATTTAAACTGGCAATATCGCGCTTGCGTGAGCTAACATCCTTGCCACGTTCAACAATAATTGGTTTTATCCCAAACTCGAGCAATCGTAGCGAGGCGAATAATCCTGCCGGACCTGAGCCAACAACAATTACATTGTTTTTATCTTTTACTTGCTTGTATGAAAACGAAGGAGAATCGGTTTCAAGTTTTTCGTCTTTGAGAAAAACTTTCAGCCCAATGTTTACTTTTATGGCTCCGCGCCGAGCATCGATTGATTTTCGGGTAATAAGAATTGAAACGCCTTCGGAACTTTTTACACCCAACTTTTGCAGCGCAATCGACTTAACCTTTTCCTTATCGGCAGCCTGTTGCGGAGTAACAACAAGATTTAAATCTTTAGGCATAATTACTCGAAATGGAATGCAATAACAATAACCTGCGACTGCATGCCACGAATGGCGTTCATGTAAATTTCGCCGCCCTCGTCGGACTTTTCTCTTGCCAAAACATTCAGGAATCCTGATGAGAATTTTATTTCGGGCGAGAATTTAAAGTAGGTTAGGAAGAAATCGCAGCCAACCCCAAATTCGTAGTAGAAATCGCCTTTTGTAAGGCGAAGGTAAACCCCCTCCTCGATGTTCAGCTTCTTGTAGGCAGCCATATCAATCCGGAAATTTGCTCCAGCCACAACGTATGGGCGAGCATTGGTTTTGCGTACAGCGCTATACTTAAACGTTAATGGAGTTTCAATGAACGACGACTCCATTTTCATCATGGTGTTCAGCGTGCCGTCGTAGTTGTAAAATGACAGGTTTCTTTGGCCAAAGGCCAAACCGGGCATGAAGCGAAGATGCAGGGTTGGTAAAATCCGCAAATCGGAAACAACATTCACGTTGAAACCGGGAATCAGATTGCTAATATCAGCAAAAAGCCGGTCGGTATTCTCATCGAAATTATTGTTGGTATTTACCCTGAAATCCATAAAGTTGGCTCCCAGCGAGAAGCCAAAACGCAGCACCTTATCGTAATCGTAGGTTGGATCGTTCAGCACCTGTGGCGGCTTGTATTGTGCCAACGCTAATCCGTGATAAACAACTATTATCGTGAGTGTTGTAAAGAATCTCCTTGCTGAAATCATGCCCAAAGATAAACATTTCATAAACTTAGAGAACGTGGATGCTACTCTTTTATTTTGTTCAGACCTCTAAGCATTATACTATCCTCTTTTTTCTTGTAAAGCTGAATGTCGATAACTATAAAATCCTTAAAAACATCGCTAACACCCTCAACTTCGTCCATTCTATTGACAATAGCCTTTATATAAAAAATACTATCAATTAATACATTGTCGGGCTGTTTTGCCAACTTCCCATCAACAAAGAACACCATATCCTGAGGATTGTAAATAAGCTCGGTCTGTTTCGAAATAATTTGTTCCAGCGTTGTGAATTCAATTTGTTTCTTTGAAAACAAACGAACTATTCCTCTCCCATCCAGCTTCTCAACTTTCATGGAATCGATATTATTGGGATTAATAAAAACCTGTTCAATATTTATCTCCTTCCCGTTAAGAAGCCAGGTAATTTCCTTGCTGTCTTGTGAGTTTCCTAGAAAATAGGAAAAGCAAAAAATAATTGAAAGTAATAATCTCATGTTGAAAATAATTTAAAAAACTGATTGTCTATCCTTAAATATTTATGTCAGATGCCTGTCTGCCGATAGGCAGGTATGATGTCAAAGGTCAAAGGTCAAATGAGAGAAATTCCAAATCCCAATTTTTAGTTCCCAATTCTCAATATACAAAATGAACTCAATGTTTGTAGACTGTAAATTGCCAACTGCCAACTGAAGACTAATCAATGATTAACGAATACTTATTCATTTAAATTTAAATTCAAATTAATCACTTCCTAAACACATAGTACGAGCTTGCCTGCGCGGTAGGAGTAATCTCTAGATCGTTGATATTTACATGTTCGGGGCGAGTAACAACGTACAAAACTGCATCTGCAATATCTTCGCCTGAAAGGGGAACAAGTCCCATGTAAGGTTTTTTTGCGGCTTCGGCATCGCCCTTGAATCGAACCAATGAGAACTCGGTTTCAGCAAGTCCGGGGCGAATTTCGCTGACTTTTATATTGTGCTGTAGCAAATCAATCCGCATTGCCTGCGAAAGCGCGTGAACAGCGTGCTTGCTAGCGCAGTAAACATTTCCGTTTTCGTAAACCTGGGTTCCGGCAATGGAACCGATATTCACAATGTGTCCACTCTTTTTTTCAATCATCTGAGGAATGATCTTTCTTGTAACATAAAGTAATCCTTTCACATTTGTGTCAATCATTCGCTCCCAGTCGTCGATAATTCCATCATTAAGATGGTTTAATCCTACAGCTAAACCTGCATTGTTTACAAGGATATCGATTGGTTTCCAATCGTATGGAATGCTGTCGATTGCTTTATCAACCTGCTCTTTGCTGCGAACATCGAAATTCAACGTAAGAACTTTTTGTCCGAATTTTTCTTCAATGTCACTCTTTACAACATTTAAAGTTTCATTTCTGCGTCCAGTAATGATTAAACGGAATCCGTTTTTTGCAAGAAGATATGCGGTTGCTTTTCCAAAACCTGCTGTTGCGCCTGTAATCAATGCAATTTTGTTCATGGCAAAATATTTTTCGTTTTGTATAATGAATTAATCAAAGATTAGTTTTATACAAAGATTGCAATTCTTTTCTTTGCATTGAAATAAATTTCAAATCAATTGCCATAGCTATGATAAAGGCTGTAATTTTTGATATGGATGGTGTACTGGTCGATAACCACAACTTTCATGTTGAAGCGTGGAAAAAATTTTGCCGTGAAATTTCGGTTGAAATTGATATAGCAGAGTTTCGCAGAAAATATTTTGGGAAAGGGAACCGCGATATTCTTAGCGGTTTGCTAAACCGCGAGGTTACTGATGAAGAGGTGCATTTGCTGGGCGAACGTAAGGAGGAGGTTTACCGTGAGGTTTACAGCGAATTTGTTGAGCCGGTTTACGGTTTGGTTGATTTTTTAGAATTTGCAAAATCTGCCGGAATAAAGCTGGCCGTTGCCACATCGGCTCCGGTTTCCAATCTCGATTTTATTATCGATAAGCTTTCAATTAGAAATTACTTCGATTGCTTAACCAATGGGAATGAAGTTGCGAAAGCAAAACCCCATCCTGAAGTTTACCTGATAACGGCTCGGAAATTGAATTTGCAACCTGATGAATGCGTTGTTTTTGAGGATTCAGTTTCAGGAATTGAGTCGGCAAAAAATGCCGGAATGAAGGTGATTGGATTGCTAACCACACATTCGCAGGATGAACTTCCAGAAACGGAATTTTTTATTCCAAATTTTGCTGATATTAAGCTTGAATCTTTTTTTGAGCAAAACGGATTCTAGAAACTCAAATTTCAGAATTCTGCAACTTCAAGTTCAGGTTCTGGACAATTTACTTCAACTTTCTGCTCAATATTATCGGCAAGAATTTCGGAAATATCCATTACTTTGTAGTTATCGCTAACGCTCTGGAATGTTTTCTTACAGAGCGGACATCCGGTTGCAATTGTTTTTGTAACTCCCTGACTTAACTCTTGTAAAGTGTTTCTTGCGATAATTTTTCGTTGTTCTGCTGAGATATTCGTAATTCCCAAACTTCCTCCGCAGCAGAGCGAATTTTCTTTTTCTTGTTTACTATCAACGAGAGTAACTGCATGGGAAAGAAGTTCACGTGGTTCGTTGTAAACTCCTAATCCTCGTCCAAGTTCGCAGGGATCGTGGTATGCAACTTTCTTCCCCGATTCGTTAACGTTGAGTTTCCCTTCGTTTACCAGATTCAAAAAAAACTGGCTGTGATGTAAAACCGGAATTTCTAAATTGTAGTTTTCTGAAAATTCCTTAGCACAGATTGGGCAAGATGTAACAAGAATTTCAGCACCCGATCGTGCTAAAAGTTCACGGTTTTTTTCTCTTAAACTTTCGGCTGATTTTTCTTCGCCAACCTGTAGTAATGGTTTGCCGCAGCAAATACTCCCATCCTCATCAATAAATGAGAAATCTACTTTAGCTTCCTTAAAGAGTTTTGTGGTTGCTTTTATTACAGAAGGAGTCAGATGTCCCATACATCCTGCAAAATATGCAACTTTTGCTGGCTGAATATTTGAACCATTAAGGTTTGATATTTCAAATTCCTTGAAATTCTGCTCTTTTTTTCGTTGGTTATTTCGAATGCTTGTGATATCGATTCCAACTGGACATGTACTCACGCATCGCATGCAGAGCATGCAGGTTTCTGTTATTTTTTCTTTCGGATTATTTCGACGCAGCGAAGTGAAAAAGTACGTTGGCTGTGTGTCATTAATTCCCAAATTGCTGCTTAGCTGGCAAGTATCAATACAAATTCCGCAGCGTGGACAAGAATTGATTTCAATATCTGTGAATGAAGTGTGCTGTTTCTTTTCTTTTACGCCAAACTTTCTAAGGAAAATTAAAAGAATTTCTGTTGGAATATGCATGTAACGCGAGAAAGGAAGCGCTACGAAAAATAATCCCAGAGAAATTGAGTACGCCCACCAAAATATCATGTAAAAACTAACAACTGGGAAAGAGGAGTGAATCAGTATTTTACCAACTGTTCCTGTTAAAAAATCTCCCTTATCAAAAATCGCTGCTGTTGTTGCTTCTGCTAGAAGCCTGAGAGGAAATATAAACCAGAGTGTAGTCATAGCCAACCTATCAAAAACGGTATGACGGGTTGTCCGTTTCATCCCAAGAGCCTTGCTCTTAATTCGTTTGAAGAAAACTAACGCTACTCCGCTAAGCACAAAAAGCAGGAGAAAATCCATAATTACGGTGAACGTTTTCCTGTAATTAAGAGCTTCGGGAATGTCGTTGTTAAAATATTCAAAGAAAATTGGGAGGTATGGCGGGTTTAATGTATTTGGAGTAAAAATTCTGGTTTCAAGGTTTCCAACAACAATTAGGAGGAACCAGCCCAGAGCTAAGCTCATGTGAAGATATCCCAAAAGAAAATTTTTACGATAAATCTTCCTGTGGATTAAACTTTCAAGAAAAACTTCCCAAGCTGCGAGTATGGGTTTTAGGCTAAAAATATTTTTATAGATTTTTCCCTTCTGATCCTTTGGTAATCTATAAATCCAAATTCCCCACTTGGCCACAACGTATATAATCACAAAGCCAAGTCCGATAGTAAACGGGAGTACGAATGGATGAAACTTCATAACATTTAGTTGTTTGCTGCTTTTCTAACAATTCTACAAATATTCCGTGTGTTCACATTTCTGGGACAAACAAGCGTACATTTTCCGCATAGCATGCATTTCTCCGATTCGACAAATGCCTTGGTTACATTTCCCAACTTAATCTGATGACACATATTCCTAAAGCTGAAACCGTTAAATCTGCTTGCAGTACAGGTTCCCGCACAGCTACCACACGAAATACAGGTTGAAAATGTTGGCTCAAGGAGCGCAATTTCTTCGGCTAACTTTCTATTAGTCTTATCAAAATCTACACTTGCAATCTCCAACGCCGAAAAGCCAAAGTTTACCATATTGTATACAATGTAATATGTTTTATTCTATGATGTTAACTAATTTCTTGTGAGAAATTTATGAGCATCCATCGCTGCTGAACGGGCAGCATTTATCGAATCGGTAATATTATTCGGACCGCTGCATGCACCGGCAATAAAAATTCCTTCAATTTGCGATTTGGTTGGCTCGGTGTGGTAATCGTTTACCTGAAGGAAACCATCACTGTTTTCTGCTAAACCAACTCCGTTGAAAAGTTCATTATTCTCAGGATTTGGTGACATCCCAACCATTAGCACAACCATGTCAACCGACATTTTCAGCGGTTTCGATGAGAGTGTGTCTTCGGCTTTTACAAGAATTCTTCCGCCTTCCAGCTCGCTGGTTTCCGATAATCGTCCACGAACAAAGGTTACTCCCATGGTTTGCGCTTTTTTGTAGAGTTCCTCGTATCCCGGTCCAAATAATCTTAAATCCATATAGAAGTTGAAAACTTCACAGTTTGGAAGAGATTCTTTAATTTCAATTGCCTGCTTAACTGCTGTTACACAGCAAACTTTTGAGCAGTAAGGGCGGTTTACTTTTTCGTCGCGGCTACCAACACAATGTATTATTGCAACTCTCGATGGATTTACACCACTTACGGTTTGTGGTTTTCCAAACTTTTTGAACATCAACTCAAGATCAGCCGAAGTAATAACATTATCAAAAATTTGGTAGCCATACTCCTCCTTTTTTTCCGCGGGGAAAAGTTCAAAACCAGTTGCAACAACAACTGCATCAGCAGGGTAGGATTTACCAGTTGCATTTACGCTGAATGAGCCATTCTCACGATTAATGCTCTGAACATTTGCTGATTTATATACTTGAATTTTTTCTAAATCTTTTTGAAGAATGTCAACAACTTCCTGGGCTCTGCGTTGGTTTGGGAATAACCTATCCCACTTGGCAACATGTCCGCCCAATTCGGTATCTTTTTCAAACAGAGATATTTCGTAACCAAACTCACTTAGTTTTTTCGCTGCTTCAATTCCGGCAACTCCTCCTCCAATAATTGCAACTTTTTTGCTCATATAAAGTATGTTAGAAGAATTTTAAAACGTTTGGTGATTCGGGTTTCCCAAGGTCTTGTCCATTCTCGCCCTTAAACTTATCGTTGGGATTATATTCAACCCCAATTTTATCAAGTAAAGGATTTACTGAAACCTGATGCATTTGGAGTCCTGATTCCCAAGGATCGAACCCCAATAATATTCCAGCCACTTCTTCGTACGAAAGGGTTGGGATTCCGTAACCATATTCATCGTAAGTTTTTCCTTCCATTTCGGCAAGTGCATACTGCCAGCGATCCATAAAGTAGTTGCAACCCGGACAATTTGTGATTATCAGATCGGGCTTAAACGGTTCCATCGACTCAAACTTCTTTTTCGATGCAGCAATGGAGTATCCTCTATTTGCTTGCACAAAGTATTGACGGAAACCAAATCCACAGCAATGCCTTCTTTCCGGATAATCAACTACTTCGCCGCCCCAGGCTTCAACCAAACCTGAAAGAACGTTTGGAAACTCAGCTCCTCCAACTCCTTTCGAAGGGAATATTTTTGCGTAGTGGCAGCCAATATGATCGACAACTTTCAACGGTTTGCCGGTATCTTTATTCACAAGTTTATACTTTGCTTTAGCAGCAATCTCGTTTCTAAACTTGTAGATTACATCGCTGGTGTGAACCAGATTTTGTGGTTCCTCAAATTCACGGTTTGTTGCTTCTCTCAAAAAGTTTCTGGTTTTCTCTTTCTCCTCGGGGAAATGGTGCCAGGTATCGAGCACCTCGCAGTAAATTCCGAATGAAGTTACACACGAAGGGATGTAATTCTGATATCCATGCTCGCCCATTAGGGCGAAATTACGTGCAACAACAGTTTGTATGGTTGGAAAAGGAATAACCTCACAATGATACCCAATACCGGTACAAGTAGTGTGATTTTTGTCTTCGAAAACATCTTTTCCTAAAACTTCACGCAAAATTTTCAGGAAAGTTGCATCACTTCCGGGAAAAAACGTTTGACGAATACAGCTTCTTACAAAGTAGTACTTATCGTCTGCAATCTCTTTCTGGTAATCACCCCAAATTCGGCGTATCCCTTCCTTCTTCATTATCTAACGTGTTTTTCCTGATTATTCTTTGTGTAAACCTCGCGGAAGTAAGGACTCTCCTTCCCTTCGCCGAATTCAATATTCAACTCCTGTGCTTTTTTCTCCGAATCACTCTCAATTTTTTCGAAGAAAGCATTTGCTCCGGTGACCTCAAAAATTCGGTCGAGCTCGTCAAGGTTTTCCTGCGCAATTTTACGAATTGCACCCGGACCATCGCCCATGTAGTTGGCGTCAACTTTAGAAAGAACCTCAACACGATTATCACGAACCCACTGCCAAACGGGTCCCAACTCGGGAAACATATGCAGAGTTGCATGATCGAAATGAACGCAGTATCCGGTTTCAAGAACCGAATCGCCAAGCATGCGCTTAAGCGAAAGCATTTGTCGACCCTTCTCCGATTCTACAAAATTTCCTGTTTCAATCGACATTCCTCGCAACGCTTGAACTACAAGACCCGGGGCATTATTTCGTGGACATCGGGTTTTGCAACTCATACATTCTCCACAATACCAAATAGTCTCGCTCTTGAGGAGTTCCAGAATGGTTTTGTCATCGCGAGTTTGGACTTTGTTTACTATGCTTCGTGGTTCGTAATTGTACACTTCCGCAGCTGGGCATATTGCAGTACATGTTCCACAGTTTATACAGCCTTTTATTCCCTCAACAAAACGAACATCATTATTTAGTTTATCGAAAAGTTCACCCATAATACGAACTTTTTATAACAACAACAAACAGAAAGTAATAAAGAAAAGAAGTTAATTGTTAACATATTAACGCCAAAAGTAAAAAAAAAAATCAACTTCAAATTTTGAATATAGATTACATCTATTTTATAACATTACACATTGTTTACCTGAGTGTTAAACAAAAGAAACATTGTACTCCCTTTTATAATCAAAAAAAGTTACCTAGTATTTTCAGTCTCCCATATTGTTACTATTTTTGGGGACATTTATTTCGTTTCTTAATGTCCATTCCAGAAAAACATAAAACACCCGGAATATGTCAACACCACAAGTAACACTTGAAACGGCTAAGGAGCTGGGAATTCTTCCCGAGGAATTCGAAATGATAAAAGGCTACCTTGGGCGTACGCCCAATTTCACTGAGTTGAGTATTTACTCGGTAATGTGGAGCGAGCACGCATCGTACAAGAATTCTATCAAATGGTTGAAAACCCTTCCCCGCAAGGGTGAGGCAATTCTTGCTGAAGCCGGAACCGAGAATGCTGGTTTGGTTGATGTTGGCGATGGACTTGCCTGTGCGTTTAAAATCGAATCGCATAACCATCCGTGTGCTGTTGAGCCCTATCAGGGGGCAGCAACGGGAGTAGGCGGTATTAACCGCGATATTTTCACCATGGGTGCTCGCCCGGTTGCTCAGCTAAACTCGTTACGATTTGGAAACATAAAACTCGACAGAACAAAGTGGCTCATCAAGGGTGTTGTTAAAGGAATTGGCGATTATGGAAACGCTTTCGGAATTCCTGTTGTGGGCGGAGAAGTTTCGTTCGATGAATCGTACAACACCAATCCGCTGGTAAACGCCATGTCGGTTGGATTGGTTGAGAAGGGAATGGTAGTTTCGGCAGTTTCAAAGGGTACAGGTAATCCGATTTACATTGTTGGCTCTTCAACCGGTAAGGATGGAATCCATGGGGCAACATTCGCTTCAGCCGATATTACGGAAAATTCAGCGGAGGATTTACCATCGGTTCAGGTTGGCGACCCATTCGCCGAGAAACTTCTGCTCGAGGCTTCGCTCGAAGTTATTAAAACCGGAGCAATTGTTGGAATGCAGGATATGGGCGCAGCCGGAATTATTTGCTCAACCTCTGAAATGTCTGAGAAAGGCGGGCACGGAATGCGGGTAAACCTCGACAAAGTTCCTCTCCGTCAGCAGAACATGGAGCCCTGGGAAATTCTTCTTTCGGAATCGCAGGAAAGAATGCTTATTTGTGTTCAAAAGGGAAAAGAGAAAGATGTTGAAAAGGTTTTCGAAAAGTGGGACTTGAACTGCGTTCAAATTGGTGAGGTTACCGAAGGCGACAGGCTGGAATTCATGTGGCATGGTGAAAAAGTTGCCGATGTTCCCGCTTCAACGTTGGTTCTTGGTGGTGGCGCTCCAGTTTACGATCGCGAATACAGAGAACCAGCATACTATCAGGAATACAAAAAATTTGACATTACTGCAGTCCCCGAACCTGCCGATTTAAAGGAGGTTGCTTCGTTACTTATTTCGCACCCAAATATTGCTTCAAAAAAGTGGGTTTACCAACAGTACGACAGCATGGTGGGCACTGCCAACATGACTACCAACTTCCCATCGGCTGCTGGAGTAGTGAATATTAAAGGAACAAATAAGGCGCTTGTACTAACTGTGGATTGTAATTCCCGCTACGTAAAGGCCGACCCCGAAGTTGGAACCATGATTGCCGTTGCAGAAGCCGCTCGTAACATTGTTTGTACGGGTGGAAAGCCATTGGCAATTACCAACTGTTTGAACTTTGGAAACCCATACGTGCCTGAGGTTTACTGGCAGTTTGTTGGAGCAATAAAGGGAATGGGAAAAGCGTGCGAAAAGTTTGGCACTCCGGTTACTGGTGGAAACGTAAGCTTCTACAACCAGTCTACCATTGGAGGAAAAGTTGAGGCGGTATTTCCAACCCCAACCATCGGAATGCTGGGATTAATGGAAAACAAAAACCACCACACAACGCTGGCATTCAAGGAGAAAGGTCATATGATTTACCTTATTGGTCGCTCGCACAACGACATTTCTTCATCGGAGTACCTATACAGCTACCATGGAATTAAAGCCTCCCCTGCCCCATTCTTCGACTTGGAGGAGGAATATCGAATTCAAAAAGCAGTAATGGATCTAATTCAGATGAACCTCCTACAATCGGCCAATGACGTTTCTGATGGAGGACTCTTCGTTTCACTCTTCGAGAGCGCTATGCTGCGCAACCTGGGATTCGACATTACTACCGATGCTGAGATTCGTACCGATGCGTTTTTGTTTGGCGAAGCCCAAGGAAGAGTTGTGGTTACCGTATCGCCTTCGCGAGAAACGCACTTCATCGATTATATGATGGAGAACAAGATTCCCTTCACCGCACTTGGTCACGTAACCAAGTCGGAAATTAGGGTTGACGATGTTTCCTACGGATTTATTTCTGACATGAAACGTGTTTACGACTCATCAATTGCTGAAACAATTTCCGGGAAATAGTTTTGGTTAAGAAGATATAATTCATTCAACCCAAATAGGTTGAAGTATTTTTTATGCAATTTGAGTAATAACAAAAACATAAAAGCCCAGCAAGTTGAGTCGATGTTCGATGGCATTGCTCACCGGTACGATTTTCTGAATCATACACTTAGCTTTGGGGTTGACAAGATCTGGCGAAAAAGATTGATTAATGGATTGCTAAAAAAAAATCCGGCAACTGTACTTGATATTGCAACCGGAACCGGCGATTTGGCTATTGCTCTGGCAAAAAAGGACAAGATTGTAAAGATTACCGGTGCCGATGTTTCGGAAAAAATGCTGGCGGTTGCCAAAGAAAAAATTGCAAAAAAGAAGCTATCGGAAAGAATAGAACTTACCAAAACAAGTTCCGAAGAACTTCCATTCCCCGACTCTTCATTCAATGCTGCTATGGTTGCTTTCGGGGTCAGAAATTTTTATAATCCACAGCTAGGGCTTTCACAAATTTGCAGGGTATTGAAACCCAAGGGTACAATTCATGTACTGGAATTCACCATGCCCAAATCGTGGCCAGTTAAAAATATTTACCGATTTTACTTCCATAGAATTCTTCCGTTGATTGGTAAAAAAGTTTCGGGTCATAGCGATGCCTACACGTATCTTCCCGAGTCGGTTGAAGCGTTTGCTGAGAGAGAAGATTTTATTGAACTTCTAAAGAAATCGGGATTTACAAATGCAAGGTATACGCTACAAAGTTTTGGAATTGCAGCGATTTATACAGCAGAGAAAGATTAACTACTTAATTGTAAACTCTTTGAAATTCTGAACAGGTATAGTGTTTACAGAAAACTTGGTTACCTTGGAGTGTGGCGGTCCCATTTTACAGTGCTCAACGAATACATCAACCAAGTGCGGCTCACCTTCCGCTTCAATGTAAACGCTCCCGTCGAGCTGGTTTTTAACAAAACCAAAAACACCAACTTCCAATGCCAGCTTAAAAACAAAATACCTGAAGCCAACCTGTTGAACCCTTCCAAAAAGGGTAATTGCCACTGCTTTTGTCTCCATTAAATCCCCCTTGAATTCACTAAACAAGTAAATATACAACAAATAATTGGGCGTTTCAAGTTTGTTACATTCTGATTTTTTAATCTATATTTAGCAAAAAAATAACCATGGACTACTTCCTAATATCAGTTGCAGTTATTCTAATAATTCTTGGGCTTTTAGGCTGCATTTTACCGGTAATTCCGGGACCACCATTAAGTTTTGTTGGAATTCTTTTAGGGCATTTCACCCGCTGGGGAAACATTGAAACAAGCTGGCTGGTTTGGATGGGAATTGCTGCAGCAGTAGTAACTGTTTTAGACTACGTTTTTCCTGTATGGGCAACCAAAAAGTTTGGTGGAAGTAAGCGGGGCGTTTGGGGAGCAACAATTGGGCTTGTGGTAGGAATCTTCTTCTTCCCTCCCATTGGGATTATTGTTGGCCCGTTTGTTGGAGCATTTATTGGCGAGTACACTTCGCCCGAGAATAAAAGCAACGCCCTTAAATCGGCAATCGGCTCGTTTATAGGATTTCTTTTAGGAACAGGCCTTAAGTTTGCTGTTTCAGGAGTAATAACCTACTACTTTGTTGTTGAACTATTTATACGATAGCTCAAGGTTAGCTGGGTTGTTCTTCGGATGAGTTTTTTCTAACCGCATTGTTTACCTTAATGTTTCTTCCCTTAACCTGCGTTTGGTTTAGCGCCTGAATTGCGTTCTCACCTTCGGTGTCGTTATCCATCTCAACAAAAGCGTAACCTTTTGAACGTCCCGACCTTTTGTCGGTAATGATTCTAACATTTAAAACATTGCCGTACGGCAAAAAAAGTTCCTTAATTTCCTCCGGGGTCATGGAGTAAGCAATGTTACCAATGTAAATATTCATAATAAATGCTATTAATTGATTTTCAAATATAAAATTATAGCATTTTTTTTTAAATAACATAAAAAAAGGCAGCTTTTTTTAGCTGCCTTTTTTGAAGTAATGGAAAAAAATTACTGTCCCAGTGTTGCCACCATAACAGCTTTAATTGTGTGCATGCGGTTTTCGGCCTCATCGAAAACAACGCTGGCATCGGATTCGAAAACCTCCTCGGTAACCTCCATGGACTCAAGTCCGAATTTTTTGAAAATATCCTCGCCTACAACCGTTTTACGATTGTGGAACGCAGGAAGGCAGTGCAGGAACTTGCAGTTTGGGTTACCGGTAAGCTCCATTGCTTTCTTATTTACCTGGTAAGGTTTCAGAAGTTTAATTCTCTCTTCCCAAACTGATTCGGGTTCGCCCATCGATACCCAAACATCGGTATAAAGGAAATCGCAACCTTTAACACCCTCTTCAACACTCTCGGTACGGGTAATTTTTGCGCCGGTTTCTTTAGCAATTTCCAGGCACTGGTTGTAGAGTTCGTCTGATGGCCAGCAAGCCTTTGGAGCCACAGCACGGAAATCCATTCCCATTTTCGCTGCGCCAACCATAAGCGAGTTGCCCATGTTGTTACGTGCATCGCCAAGGTAAGCGAAGGTAACTTCGCAAAGCGGTTTGTTTGAGTGCTCGCGCATGGTGAGGAAATCGGCCAGAATTTGGGTTGGGTGGAACTCGTTGGTTAGCCCATTCCATACCGGAACCCCTGCGTGTTTCGCCAGGGTTTCAACAATTTCCTGTGAGTACCCACGGTACTCAATGCCATCGTACATGCGGCCAAGAACGCGGGCGGTATCTTCCATCGACTCTTTCTTTCCCATCTGCGAACCTGATGGTCCAAGGTAGGTTACGTGCGCTCCCTGATCGAGTGCGGCAACCTCAAACGCACAACGGGTTCGGGTTGAATCCTTCTCGAAGAGAAGAACAATGTTTTTTCCCTTTAGTTTCTGCTGCTCGGTTCCGGCGTACTTTGCTGCTTTTAAATCAGCAGAAAGGTCGAGCATGAACTGAATTTCCTTTGGAGTAAAATCCAGCAACTTTAAAAAACTTCTGTTTCTTAGATTGAATGCCATAGCTGTAATTATTTAATGTTTAACAATTTAATCTTCGTATTCTAAAGTAATTTTTGTTCCGTATGATTTATCCTCTAGCTTTGTGGCTTCGGTAATAACACTTAGGTGACCACCTTGCTTAACGAAATCGAGGCAAGCACGAATTTTGGGAGCCATATTTCCCTCTCCAAACATACCTTCGGTAAGGTATTTTTCCGTATCAGCCTTATTGAGGAAATCGAGCTTCTTCTCGCCAGGTTTCTTGTAGTTAATGTAAACGTAGGGAACATCGGTAAGAATGTAGAACTCATCGGCGCCAATTAGTGCACCCATTAATGCGGAAGCTGAATCCTTATCGATTACTGCCTCAGAAGGCCGAACATCGCCCTTTTCATCAATGTAAACAGGTATTCCGCCACCACCTGAAGCGATTACGATAATTCCCTGGTCAACGAGCTGTTTGATAACTTTCTCGTTAACAATACCGATTGGTTTTGGTGATGGTACTACTCTACGCCAACCACTTCCGGTGTCCTTTATTTCCTCCTTGAAAATCCAACCTTTATTTTTTGCTAAAACATCGGCCTGCTCCTTGGTGTAAATTTTTCCAACGCGTTTAGTTGGATTTTTAAATGCTGGGTCATCGTGGTTAACCAGAACCGGAGTAACCAAACAGCAAACCTCCTTATCGATTCCATGCTTACGGAGCACATTGCGCAGCATGCGCTCAATCATGTATCCAATTCCGCCCTGTGAATCAGCCACACAAATATCGAGCGGCATTTGAGGGATATTATACATTTCCTCACCTGCATCGTTACGCATCAGGATGTTACCAACCTGTGGGCCGTTTCCATGGCTGATTACCAGATTGTATCCTTCTTTGATTAGGTATACAAGATTCTCGAGAGTATCGGTTGTATTTTGCTCCTGCTCCTCGATGGTACCCGCTTGGTTTCCACGAAGCAAAGCATTGCCCCCTAGGGCTACTACTGCTAATTTACTCATATTCTTATTTTTATTGGTTATCATTTTTTTCGAACAGCAAAGCTATAAATTTTTTGTACACAATACTACCATTACAATCGTTTACAAGCGATTCCCTTAAGCATATGACGTGTGTTTAATAACATATTTTACTGTCTCATTATAAACATAGAGTAAAAATTCAGTTTTTAATCTTTTGCAAAAACTCATCTAAACAAATAGAACCCGTTTATAAACTAAAAATCTATGAAAATCAAAAAGGACTTATGCATATTACGCATTAGTCCTTTTGTTAGTTTTAGATTACGAAAGTAGGCAAGGCTACAACTTAAATCGAACTTCTTCCGGTTCAATATTTACTGGCTGACTTTTTTGCGCTGAGCTAATTTCGATTCCCAACCACTCCTCAAGCTTTTGGTAAACAACATCAGGGTTGTCAAGGTTTACAATTTTAACACCGTGGTTTGTTCCCGGTTGCATAAAGAATAAAGCATCGGCAGAGCCAGTTAACTCAATAGCACCAGCTGACCAAGGATCGTTTTCACCGTAGATGTAAATGATATGGTCACCATAGTTTTGAAGCCAGCTGTATATCTCAGGAATTGTTGTGTAATTAAACGTGTAATCAGCGCCAGCAGGAGCAAGTAGCTGAAAATTTGGATTATCACACGAATTTGGGTCAATTTTAGTGAGTAACCCTTCAAGGGCTTGAAAATCGTAGGCCGGAGCACCAACTTCGGTCATTGCCTGATATACATAGGGTTCGTAATATGCTAAAGTTTCGTCAGAAAATGAGCTTTGAGGAACAATTGAAGTGTAATAGCTGTAAATATCCGCAGGGTTTGCTCCCGTTGTATCGGGAATTGATGAGCAGCTAAAATTATAGTACTGCCAGAAAGTGAATGGAAAATCCATAATTGTTATCTCCAAAAGCTGATCTCTGTCCATTGTGTAGGTTTCGTTTGGATGAGTATTAATGTATTGATCCATTACTTCGAGCATTTCGCTTCGGTGCTTCAATACAAACTGCTGAATTCCAACCAACTTAGGATAACACTCGTTGCTTCCAACGTTTTGCAAATACTCAACAAAACGGGTATCGTTTGGGCCAAACGTAAATGGAGCAACATACGCAATGGTTGCGTCAACATCTTCGGGGTAATATCTTTTGTGAAAAAGGCAAGCTAATCCGCTTTTGCTCCCACCGCTACTAATCCATTTCCCCTCGTAAATTTTTTTGAATAATGTTACGATATTATGATGATCGTCGGCCGCTTGCTTAACAGTAAGATACTGCCAGTCTAGCGATGCGGGACGCGAATCATAAAAAAACCTGTGAGTAACATGCAGAAGGTTGGTTTGTAGCAACGTTGAAATTTCCTGACGGGAAGTTGGTGTTGAACGATATCCGTTCGGTGCAAAAACTATGGGCATATCATCATCAACATGATGAAGGTATGCTCTCTGGGTAAACTTTGGTCCCGATGGATTATTATGATCAACTGGCTGTGTGATATCAACCTGAAAAGATCTGCAGTACTCATTCTGAGGGTCAATCTCAACCGCAGAAACACCCTCTAAACTGTTTAACTTTTTCAGGATATCTAGACTGTCAAAATCGTCGTTATCCTTTTGGCATGATGCAAATAAAATCGCAATAATTACAAGTGCAATAATTCTAAAAGAAATTTTTCTCCAGGTTTTCATAGTTTCATTTTTTAATAAAATTACAATTTGAATTAAATCTAAAAAAATGTTTATTCAAACTGAATAATATTTATTTGAAACTACAATAATCAGATGCAAACTACACGTATATACATGGAAATATTGAAACTACCTCACATCCGAAAAGTACTTCATAAACTGTGCCCGCTCGTAAGCCATTGGGCGAATACTATCGGTTTGGCGCAACTTCCCAATAATTTCCTGAGCTGATGCAATATTTTTGCTATCAAACCATCGGTTCATCTCATCGATAATTGATGAGATTACGGATGGACCTTTTTGATAAATTATGGAAGATAGCTGGATTGCATTTGCTCCAAGGAGTAAGTTTTTTATTGCAGTTTCGGCATTGTGAATTCCGGTTGAAGCAGCTAAATCGCAGTTAACCCTTCCCGATAGGATACTCAGCCAACGTTTTACCATTGTATTGTCTTCCGGTGTGCTAAAGATATGACCCGAGGAAATCTTCATTTTCTCCAAGTCAACATCGGTTTGGTAAAAGCGGTTGAACAGAACCAACGATTTGATTCCGGTATTCGAAAGTTCGGTCATAAAGTTTGCCATTCCGCTAAAGTAGTGGTGAACTTTTAAAGCAACCGGAATGCTTACCGACTTGGAAACCTGCGAAGCGATATCGAGGTATATTTGCTCAATGGTTCGTCCATTCACAGTTGGATCGGAAGGGAGAATAAAAACGTTTAGCTCCAAAGCATCGGCTCCGGCAGCCTGAACATCCCCAGCCATATCGATCCACTGATCGGGGCTAGAACAGTTTATGCTAGCAATTATCGGAATATTTGTGTTTTGCTTTGCATTATCGATTAGCTCGTAGTAGCTGTTGAGCGTATTTTTTCGTGTATAGAAAGCAACGTATCCCTCGGCCTCTGAATAGGAATCGAAAATGTTGTTCATCCGCTGGGAGTCAACATCCATTAAAATCTGCTCCTCAAAAAGCGATTTTAGAACCACCGCAGCAACTCCATGCTTTTCCAGCTCAACAATCTTTTCAACCGAATCGGTTAATCCTGAACTTGAAGCAATAATTGGGTTTTTTAAGTTAAAACCCATGTAGCTTGTACTTAAATTAGCCATAACATTCTATTTAAGTTGACAATATTATTCTTTCAAAAAAAAGTGTATAATATTCCATTCCTATTAGAAATTACTTTCCATAGGTTTGTTAAAAATGAACCTAATAACTCAACCTTCCTGCTCTACGCAGCAAAACTTATCCATGCAACAACTGTCCTGTTGGCATCATGTCGTCACTTGGCGGAACTCCATTTTTTTGCCTATACTCCAACCTTTTACACTCATTCATCTTGTCGCCTTTGCAGTACTGCATAATAAAACCTTTACATGCTAACTCTTTGGTTGATTGATACTTTTGAAAGAATCCGCATGTTTTTAGCATTGAACACTCATTTCCCATAACTTATTGCATTAAAGAGATTGAATAATAAAACTGTCTAAAAAGCAATTAAAGGCGTAAAGGCTTGGAAAAAATATTTAAAGAACAAAAAATACAATTTCTATTTATGCAGAAAATTATCGATTCCCACAGCTGCTTTATGACCGTTGGCAACACCGTGAATCACATCGGGTCCTTGTATAATATCGCCACCAACAAATAGCCAATCGATGCTCGATTGGAAGTAATCGTTCACAACAATTCTTCCGCGGTTATCGAGTTTGAGATTATCCTTGATATCATCAGAAATGTAGCTTAAATCCATTCCCTGACCGATTGATTCAACCACCATATCGGCGGCAAAGAAGTTGGTTTGATTCTCGTCGAACTTAGGACTAAACCTACGGTTCTCATCGAAAACGGAAGTACACTTCACAACATGCAATCCTTTGATTTTGTCGTCAACAATTTCAATTCTGGTTGGTCCCCAACCAGGGATTACCTCAGCCCCCTCCTCACGCGATTCAACTATTTCCTCACGATCGGCCGGCATTTCATGCTCCGACTCAAGCGATGTTGCAATTACGCTCACCTTCCCAAACTTATTGTTCTGCAAACGAGCCAAAGTTCGGGTAATGTCCATAGCAACGTTTCCGCCGCCAATAACCACAATTTTTTCCATAACCGGAAGTTCCTTGCCCAGTGTAATATCACGGAGTAGATCAACTGCCTGGTAAACATTTTTATGATCGGTTCCGGGAACTCGAGTGCTACGGCCAAGATGTAATCCTGTTCCGGCAAACACTGCATCAAAATCCTTGTTGAGCTGATCGAGAGTTATGTCCTTGCCAATGGTTACGTTGTACTTTATTTCAACGCCGAGCGACTTGATGTAATTTACATCCTTATCGAGCGCATCGTACGGTAAACGATACTCGGGAATTCCGTAACGCATCATACCGCCAGCTTCAGGAAGTTTTTCGAAAATCACACACTCATATCCTGTAAGTGCCAAGTAGTATGCAGCCGATAAACCTGATGGTCCTGCACCAATAATGGCAACTTTCTTTCCATTCTTGCTGATATTCTCAGTTTCGAGAATTTTCTTGTAGTTCTCAGCTGGATGCTGATCGGCAATGTAACGCTTCAACCAACGAATCGAAAGCGGATCGCCGTTGTGACCAACGGAACAAACCGTTTCGCACTTATGCGTACAAATGCGGCCGCAAATTTCGGGAAGCGGGTTTGTGTCGTAAAGGATTCTCAATCCTTCATTCAGATCATCATTTCGAATTGCACGAATGTACTCGGGAATTCCCATGTGGGCAGGACAAGTTGCAACGCAAATTCCGCATTCCACGCAACGATCGGCTTCCTGAATTGCCTGCTCTTTGGAGTAACCCTGAACAATTTCGATGAACGATTTGTCACGATCCTCAGGTTTCAACTCAGGCATGTGAACACGATCCTTGCTATAAAGTTCGTAGTTTGGTCCGGGTTTCTTGTAACCTTTCTCCTCGTTATCCCAATCCTTTTTATCCACGCCGGGAATAAAGCGAAAAACTTCAGGATCGCTGTCTACCCACTTAAAATGATTTGAAAGCGAAAGCGAGTTGGTTGTACAAACATCAACGCAAAGTGCGCACCAGCAACAACGACCGTAATCTATTCGGGGACGAAGTCCGCTGTCGCCATCCTTGGTTTCGATTCCCTCAACCGGAACCAAATCAATTGCGGCATTCTGGCAAATCGATTCGCAGGTTCCGCAACCAATACACTCATCAACTTTATTTTGGTGAAAACCACGGTAACGCGGCGCACCTTCACGTTTCAAAGGTTCCTTAATGGTTACGGGCTCTTTTACCAGATTTTTCCACGCTGTAAACGGGATAATAATATCTTTTATTCTTGCCATATCTCTGCAAAAAATTACTGTAACATTTACCTTTCAATCTCGGGTGGATACGTGTGTAACGATGTCATTAGTCCGGCCACATCCGCCAGGTTTGCGTTGATAATCATTTTCTCAAGCAACGCAATTGCATGTGTGTAGCTTGGACCGCGAACATTTATGCGGCGTGGATACTCCGTTCCGTCGGAAACCATGTAGTAGCCAAATTCGCCACGAGTACATTCGGAACGAATGTAAGTTTCGCCGGGAGCAACTTTCCAGTGAAGAACGTTTGGAGTTGGTGCTTTAAAATCGCCCTCGTTCTTCATTTTCGACATAATCTGTCGAATAAGATCGATGGAGAGATGTAAATCCCTGCGACGAACATCGGCACGAGTGTAGATATCAGAATCTTTTCCGGTGATTGGTTCAAAATCCAACTCAGGATATTTTAGGTAGGGATAGTTTTTACGTACATCGTTTGGTAGTCCTGCAGCACGTGCGTTGGGTCCGGTAATTCCGTACTGGTAAATCCACTTCGGATCGATATAACCCATTCCCACAGAACGTTTTTTGAAAACTGCGTTATTGAACATTACCTTTTCTATATCAACCATAAAGGTTTCAATAGTTTTTAGCGTTTCCTCCATCCTGCCTTCGAATCCATCGGGAAGTAAACCACGAACTCCACCCGGAATTATAAACATGTGATAAATTCTACCTCCGGTAAGTTCCTCGAACCTGTCGAGAACCAAATCGCGACAGTAGTTGCTCCACTGTCCGATAATTCCCATTCCAAATGCGCCAGCCTGCCCACCAATCCACATCAAATAACTTTGCAGGCGAGCCATTTCGAGAACCAGCGTACGAATCCATTTTGCTGTTTCAGGAATTTCAATTCCTGACAGTTCCTCAAGAGCAGCAGCAAAGCAGTACTCGTTGTAGTCGGGTTCGGGAACAGTAATTCGGCAAACGATTGGGAAACACTGAATGTACTTGCGGCGTTCCATCAACTTTTCAAATCCACGATGAAGGTAACCAACGTGTGTTTCGCAATCCATAATTTCATCGCCAAGCATAGTAAGTTCCAGCGACATGTTTCCGGTGATACCGGGATGTTGCGGACCGTGCCACAGTTTCAAATATTTTTGCGACGAAAGGTCAACATCAATTCGTCCCTCGCTGTTTAGCGGAGGATACAAACTTCTGTCCTCGTTTATTTTGAAAAGTTTTCTAAGGCTCATCGGGGTAAAGTTTTTTCTTCATAAACTCTGTTGGATCGTTAGTTTCGCGACCGGGGCGTGGGAAGTAAGTTTCCTCCGAATATTTCTTAGTATCGAAATCGCGACGGTAAGGAGGAATATTATCCCAACCTTCAAGCATAAAGGGTTTATCGACCCGAGGGCTGCCAGGGAAATCAATCCCAAACATCTCGCGTAGCTCGCGCTGATAGGTTGCCGCCTGCTCCCAAAGATGATGAATCGATGTCATGGTTGCCTCTTCCCTATCGATAAAAGTTCGAACAATCACATCACATTTTTCAAACGGATTGTTTAGAATGTAACTAAGCTGGAACTGGTTCTTTTCAATCCAATCAACCGCTGTAAGAATCACAAGATGCTTGTAATTCAATGCATCACGAAGATGAGTGACAAACGACACGATTTGCTCCCTTGGAGCAGTTACCAGAATCAAACCTTCCCGCTGCTGAGTAATCTCCTCAAGCTGGAAAAGCTGTTTTATATTTTCGAATTGAGATATCATAGCTTAAAAATTTACGGTTACCAGTTATAATCGGGCATATCCCAATCCTTAATTATCTTTTTCTGGTTTCCCTTGTACCAATCGAAATTTTTGGCGTACAGGTTTGCTCCTTCGCCTTTTCCCTCGCGGATAAGATGTTTTAACTTATCGAATCCGGCAAGAAGAGCCTCGGGGCGTGGCATGCAACCGGCAACGTAAACATCAACCGGAAGGTAATGATCCAACCTGTTAATTGTGTTGTAGCTATCCCAGTACATTCCTCCGTTAATTGTACAACTACCAAGCGCCATCACAAATTTTGGATTCTGCATCTGCTCGTAGCTGCGGATTACGCGCTTTAGCGTTTTTACCGATAGGTAACCAGAAATCACAAAAACAGAGGATTGACGAGGAGTTGGACGCCACTGAATTCCGAAACGGTAAGCATCGAAACGGGGAGTCATCAGCGGACGCATCTCAATTGCTCCACAACCGGTTCCAAATCCTAAGACCCAAAGTGACTCAGAGCGTGCCCAGTTGAGAAATTTCTCAAATATGGGTAAAACAGGCTCATGAACTTTCGGGCGGGCATCGCAAAAATAATCCTTTAACGGATCGACCTCGAAGGATTCCCCATCGGGCGCTATTACCGTTCTTTTTTCCAATTCGCTTTTGCTCATTGTTATGTAAATATTTTTATTTCAACTTAGATAAAAAGGATTGCCAGAATTCCAAAAATCAAAGGAACTCCCAAAAACCATCTCACACTCTGATCGACTCTGAAACGTGGGAACACAGTTCCTACAAAAACCGACCACATGTAGATTACAAAGGTTTTAATAATTAGCTCAAACCAGTTGGTTGCTCCACCGTAAAGAAGATTCATGAAAAGAATCAACTTAGCAACCGGAAAAATGGCGCGGTTAAGCTGAAGAACTCCCAAAAATCCTGAATGGTATTCGGTTGGCGGTCCAATTGGAATTTCCTGTGGAGCCAGCACAACATCGAAAGGTGCTCTTCCCATTGATCCAAGGAATGATAGCATAAGTGCAATTGTGGCAAACGGATTGGTTATCATAGTCCAGTTCATAATTCCACCTTGCTGCGCAGCAACAATCTCGCTGATGTTTAAAGTTTGATACTGAACTGCAATTGCAATAACACCAAGAGTAAGCGGCAACTCCAAAGCAGTTACCTGCGAAAGTCCGCGTGAAACGCCAATTGCTGAATGTGGGTGACCACTCTCGCCAGCGCCAAGCGCCATCCCAAGCACACCAAAAAACTGGAAGTAGAGAACCAGCGTAAGATCACCGGCAAAAGAGAAATTTCCAAAAATTGGAGAACCAAAAATTACGGGCATAAAAAGTAGCAGCCCAACTCCTCCTGATAACCTGAAAACTGGTCCCAGAAAAAACATAACACCATGATGAACTTTGCTTCTCTTTGCGTGATTTTTTACTATGTCGATGTAGGGTTGGTACCAACGAATACCGTATCTTCTACCAACGCGCGCTGCAATTTTGGGCATAATACCCTGAACAACCAATCCATAGTTGAGAACTATAAAGATTGTCAGTAGCGCATACAATATTTTCACAAAGCTGAATTCCATTTAAAATCCTCCAGTGATTAGTATGTAAGCCAATACAATAAATCCAATAATATGAAGCAGATAGGTTTGACCATTTCCGTTATAAATGCTTCGGATTTTATCTGCTATTGCGTGTGCACCATCGCTAACAGCATTCCAGAAATTTGTGATGCCGGGGGCAACCAAAAATCCTACAGCCTTTTTGTATGGTGCAAAGAAATTATATGCAAAGTGAGTAGTTTCCGGACGGAACGGACGCTCAGCAGCGTAAACAATGTTAAACTGCTTAACTTTTTTAGCATTCCGGTTAATTAGGAAAAGCCATCCAAAAATTATAGCAAAAATTCCAATAACAATCACCATTATCATTTTTCCGTTCCAGTAACCGTAAGCACTCAGTGCAAGTTGACCATGCCACTCCAGCGCTCCTTCAGGGAAGATTGGCTTCAACATTTCTCCAATTGGTTGCAGAAGCGAACTTGGAAGTGCAGAAAGAACAAAAACAATAATTAATATTAAGTATTGTGGCACCAGCATCCAGAATGGTGCTTCCTTCAATTTGCGATGCTCATCCTTAATTTGTCCAAGAAAAATTGTATGAATTAACCTGAAACAGTAAAGGAATGCTATTATTCCGGCAAAGAATGCCACACCAGCCTGCAAGTACCAACCTTTCTCCATAATGGCGTTGTACATTATCCATTTTCCACCAAAACCTGTGAGCGGAGGAACTCCCGCAATAACAATTATTCCAATAAGTACAGAAATAAATGAAAATGGCATCCGTTTAATTAGCCCTCCCATTTGGTACATGTACTTGGTTTTTGTGCGCAGCACAACGCCACCAATTGCAAGGAAAAGCAACGCTTTAAACAGGAAGTGCATAATTACCAGTGCAATTGCAGCCAACCATCCTAAGTGCGACATCATGGAAAGACCGAATAATGCGTAACCCAAAAATCCGATACTTGAGTAGGCGAGCAAACGTTTTGCATCCTCCTGAAATGCAGCCATCATGTTGCCCATAACCGCAGTAATTGCGCCAACCCAGCTGAGAACATACAGGATGTCAACTCCCCACAGTTTTTGTGGTTCCATACTAAGTAGGAGTATTACCAATCCGAAGACTCCTGCCTTCAGCAGAATTGCCGAAACCATTGGCGAGACATCGGCTTCAGCCTCAGCATGCGCTCCCGGCAACCAAATGTGCAAACCAATGGATGCAAGTTTGGTCATAAAGCCAATTGCCAAAAGTGTGAAAATATATGGAGCGTAACTTTGTACGTTTTTCAAAATATCAAGACTTAAAGAATCCTGTCCGATGTGAGCCAGCCCAAATCCTGCAAGGATTAAATATGCACCGCCTGTTGAGAACAATATGTAGCTGAGAGCATGTTCCATCGATTTTTTCCCACGAATAATCAGGAAATACGAACCTGCTGTCATTAATTCCCAAGCAAAGAAAAATTCGAGAGTTGTTTTGGCTTCAATTAAGCCAATCAATCCGGCAAACATCATCATCACCAGCGGATAAAATCCTGTTCTCTTTCCTTTGAAAGTATAACCAGCGATTAGAGTAATAATTCCACCTAAAACAAAAATAATTAAGAAAATATAATGGAACGAATGGTACACATCCATATTCTGATAAAAATAGAATGCCATTGCTCCTATTGCCAATGTATTTTTAATGTAAACCGGGAGAAAATCGACGAGGAACAGAAATGCAATAAAACCAAGTGCAATGTAGTTGAAAACAACCTCCTGTCCCATTAAGGTTGATGTGTAGTAACCTGCTGCGTATGTGAGCAATGCGAATAGCCCAACGGGAACAATTTTTGAAACAGAAAGTTTAATTTGCTTAACCTCAACTTCATCCCACTTAATGGCGAAGCCCAACCAGCGGAAAAGGTAAATTGCCTCGAAGAATGAACCTACCAGAATTGCTGCAAGTATGTAGAATTTCCCCGATTGCGCCAATCCCATAATCAGTTCCCACTTCCCGAAGAATGATGGGAATGGAGGAAATCCTATTAAGGTGAAAATAAATGTTCCCATCAGGAAAAGGTATAACCGGTTTCCGCGAATTACTCCCCAATCCTTCAACTTTTCAGCGTTAATGATTCCTGCAAGCCAGAACAATCCTGCCTTTGCCAAATAGTGCGAGACTAAAACAGTAACTGCAATAAATTGTGTATGTACTCCAAGATATGGTTTTAGCCCCAGAATAGCCATAATTAGACCAATCTGGCCAACCGATGAGTAACCCAATAGTCGTTGTGTATTTTCTTGCTTTATGCCGAGCAGATTCGAGCCTACAAATGTTATTACTCCAATTACAGCAATTGCATTGTAGTAGGTCATGTTGGCAAAATCCATCAACTTATACAGAACAAAAATTCCTGCAGTTGCGGATGCGGCTGAAACAAGAGCGCCGATTCCAGGATGAGCACCTTCGTAAACATCGAGCGCCCAACCGTTGGCAGGGAAGGGTTTTAGCTCAAGAATTACTGATAGAAGTATTAAAAAGATTACAACCGCACCGCCCTTTGCGTAAAGTAACGATGCGTTGCTTATCATATCGATGTTCAGCGTTCCGCTGAAGTAGTATGCAAAAACTGTTCCCAGTAGAAGCAATCCAGAAATCAAGCCGGTAGCAATAACAAACTTAAAACCTGCCGGAATCGATTTTCTGTCGGGCATCAATACTATCAAACCAGCAATGGCAATGCTCTGAATTTCCATGAAAACGAACAGATTAAAGAGGTCGCGAGTCATCACCATCACATCCAGCCCCATAATAAGTACCAGAAATACAATCATCATATTCTTTCCGGCGTTCTTCAGCTCGTGGTACAGATACATTGCGCCAAGCAAACCAGCAGCATTTATAAGGAGAACGAAGAATGATTCTCCTAGCCCCATCTGCAGGTTGATTGAAAACGGAGGTTTAAATCCTCCGGTAAAAACCTGAACTGCTTCGGATTGACCACTCCAGAATTGAACGAACCATGCTCCCGCAATTGCTGTCATTGCAGCAAGAGCGAGGTATACTAATCCCAGGGATAATTTATCCCTTTTCCCCAGGAAACCGAGCGCAAAGGCAACACCCAGCGCTATTGATACTATATGTATTGGACCTACCATTTCAAATCGGTATATGAGTTAATATCCAACGATTTCTTTTCCTTATACATTCGAAGAACGTATGCAAGCATTAGCGCAGTAACACCTAAACCAATCACAATAGAAGTAAGCACAAGCGCCTGTGGAAGCGGGTCGGCAACAAGTTTTGCTGCGTTTGCGGCATCAACCGCCTTATCCAGAATTGGTGCAGTGCTGTTTTTAATGTACGCAATGCTAACAATTGCAATATTCAGGCCTGCATCGAAAAGGACAAACCCAATTACAATTTTTATGAGGTTCTTTTGGGTTAGCATTCCCCAAATACCAATTACCATAAGCACAAAGCCAGTGAACATGGTAATAAATTCCAAAGTAAAATATTGAGTCATGGCTAAATTTCGTTTTGGGTTTCCTTAAGTGAACCTAGAATATTTGTGAGCTCCGACCCAACCTTCAACCCAATTAGAATGTAAATAATTGGAATTACGCCCGCGCTGAGCAGGGTTCCGAACTTACCCATTGGCAGCAGGGTGCTGTCGAGAAATCCTGCAGCCAGCAGTACACCAAGCACACCGATAGCAACAAATCCAACTCCCGAAATGGATTCGAGAAATGCAAGCAACTTGTGGTTGAACGTAACGTTGGGTTTGGCCATTATCATCATTACAACACCAGTAGCAATTACGGCTCCACCCTGAAAGCCTCCGCCAGGAGTTAGGTGTCCATTTATGAAAATGTAAACTCCCAGCATGAATATTGTTGGAACCAGCAGCGTTGAAGCAGTAACCAGAATTTCGCTGGTTTTACGAAGTTTTTCCTCGCGTTGGTTATCCCTGTGGTAAACTTTTAGGAAAAAACCAACTATGGCAGCGGTGAGGAACAGAATGGTAACTTCGCCAAGAGTATCGAAACCGCGGTAGGTTACAACAACCGCTGTTACCAGGTTGGCTGCACCAACCTCAGTGGCTCCTTTCTCGGCGTAATGTTTGGCCAACGGATTAAGCTCCTCGCTTCCAGTAAAGTTGATTAGAAGGTTGCTTATAATGGCAACAAATCCAACCAGTATTAGTAGTATTAATCCCTTCTTAACCATTTGATTTTCGTATTTTGTTGAGTACGTAGAAGAAGATGATTGTTGTTAGCCCGCTACCAATGGAGGCCTCAGTCATGGCAACATCGGGGGCAGCAAGCAGCAGGTAAATGATGGATGAGAAAAGCCCCACTACTCCGGTTGCAATAATTGCAATTTTTAGGTTTGAGTGGTAAATGGCCAGAATGGCCAAAATAATAACTACCACACCAAGAAATACTGCTAGTAGTATGCTCATAGTTCATCCTCCTTCTCATTAGGCTGAATTTCCTCCTCCAGCATATCAGCCACGGTTTTGTTTGAAAGCTTAGCACCACGATGATGCGCAGCTCGTGCAATCACATTCGATGATACAGGGTTGGTTATCAGCACGAAGAACATTATAATTATTAGTTTCCAAATCCATTCGGGGTTAACCATTGCCAGGCCAATAAGGCTAAGCATAGTTCCAAGGGTAGATGCTTTTGTTCCGGTTTGAATTCGGTTAAACAGGTCGGGCATTCTAACGAGCCCCAGTCCACCCAGCAGGATGAATATTGACCCAATAAGCGTGAGGATTGCTCCTGAAATTTTCACTATTTCCATTACAACCCCCTTTCTATATAACGGCCAATTACCACAACGCTAAGGAAGCTGAGCAGAGCGTAAACCAGCGCTACATCGAGGTAAATAATTCGATTAGCGAAGTGTGCAATAAGCGCAATAATTGACACCGAAACAATGGTCATTACATCAAATGAAATGGCCCGGTCGGTAATATCGGGGCCCTTAATGAACCTGTAGAGTGAAAGCAGTATGGCAACCACCATTATCACTCCTGCAGCGAATAGAATGTTTTCAACCATAAATCACCTCCAGATATTTTTCAAATTTTCCTAGAATTTGCTCGCTGGCTTTCTCGGCATCGAGCGTTTTTACATCAATCCAGTGGATATAAAAGGTATCATCCTTTATATCGATGGTGAGAGTTCCTGGCGTTAGGGTAATGGAATTGGCCAGAATCATTCGCCCCATGGGCGATTTCAACTTTGTTTTAACTCTTACAATGCCCGGGTTAATTGGCAGCTTGGGGTTCAAAACCCTTAATGCTACGTTTACATTCGATTTTACAAGTTCCCAGAGAAAAACCACCAGGTACAACATTGTGTAAAAGAACATTTTTGGCGTAAAGCGCAACTTGCCGAACACTAAACTATTTTTACCAAAAATAATGGCAAAAACAAGAGCAAGACCAAAGCCCACAGCCAAACTAACAACTTCCAACGAACCTGTTAGCATAACCCATATCAGGAAAAGTAAAACAAAGAGGTTTGCAACATTTCTGATATTCATACAAATAGCGTTATGAGTTATATTTAAATAGTTAAATATATCGATTTGTAAAAGTAAGGTTGTTATTTTGCTAACGCTATTTTTTTGCCATAACATATCCGAAGTAAATTGCTAAATTTGGATAGTAACTGAGTTAACATTTGTTTATTAATTATATGATGTAGATCACTCTTTTTTGAAAGATTTCAGAAAAAATAGTACTTTTAGGTAATTATTATTAACCGTATGAGTTCGCATAACAATAAAGGTTGTTTACTATGTAATAACAAGTCGGATTGTTTCCGCTTGCTCGATTCGAATGAACTCTCCTTTGCCGATGGCAACAGGGTAGAGATACAGTATAATAAAGGGGAAATGGTTGCCAAGCAGGGAACCTTTTACACCCATATAATGTACCTACAAACCGGAATGGTAAAGGTTTACAAGGAAATGCCCGATGGTAGCAAGCTTATTCTCAACATTTTCACCGCAGGAAACCTTATTGGGTTACCATTCCTTTTTAAAAATCAGGTACTTGATTATTCTGTTTCAGCAATTGAAGAGACCATAATTTGTGCCATCGACAGGAAAGCTTTCGAGAAGCTAATCCATGAGAACGGAACCTTTGCCGCCGAAGTTGTTAACCAACTAAACAACTGTACACTATACAACTACGACCGCATTGTTAGCCTTACGCACAAGCAGCTGAACGGGCGTTTTGCCGACACACTTCTTTTCCTTTCCAATAAAATATACAAGGAAAATAAATTTAAGCTAACCCTTAGCCGAAAGGATCTGGCCGAGTACACAGGCGTTTCGGTAATGAGCATTATACGGGTAATCAAGGATTTCAAGCAGGATGGAATAATTGACATACAGGGGAACCTGCTAGAAATACTAAAGCCCGAAATGCTGGAACAAATCAGCAAAACGGGCTAAAGAATCTCAAAACCTTTTTTTTTAGCGAAGCCTATTCCCAACTCTAATTCCAAAGTAAATGGCACGTGGTTGGTTTGGCCCGTAAACATATCCCGGATCACGTTCAATTCCCATGTCGAAGTCGGATTGGTAGGAACCGAAAATGTTTTTTACTCCCACATACATTTGGAGCGTAGCTCCATTAATCCGGAAACCGTAGCTAACCTTAAAACCTAAGTCGAAGAAGGGGTCGCTTTCCCTCAGCACTCCATCCTCAGGATTTGGTAGAGTTGGACCGAAGTATGGAACCAGCATCATTCCCGTATACGTACCGGTAGAATTAAGCACAAAATTCTTGAAAGGTTCCCACTCAGCAGTCACAAACCCGTAACTGTTGGGAGTCCTAAAGAAAGTGCGCTCGTTGAATTCCCGTGCCTCCTGGTACTCACTTTTCTGGAATGTAAATCCAGCTTTGAGTGATATTGATGAAGAAGGGACAAAGTTCAACTCAGTGTTTACACCCTGAACTACGGCGCCACTGGTGGCGTTTACCCGAGTGTAAACAACCACTCCGTTCTCATCCATTTCACCATACTCATTGGCAAACGGGTTGTTCAGCTGCGTGTAGAAACCCTCAACCAGAATGCTGGAAGCAGAGCTTCCGATGCTAAAGTTAAAATCGACTGACGACATGAAGCTGTGGCTGGTTTCCTGAATTAAATCGGGCGAGTTTAGATGAATTACTTTTCGCGAACCCGAAGTTTCGATATGCAAATCCTCATCGAAGATTTGGGGGGCACGGTAGCCCTTAGCGTAGCTAACTCGAGCCTGAACAGCGTGATTCAGGTCGTACATTAAAGTTACCCGAGGACTCAGCACATTGCCAGAAACATCGTTATTTGTGCTTTGGTTATCGGATATTTTGTAGTAATCGTACCTTAACCCAGCAGTGGTTTTAAAGTTGCCAAACTTGTAGTCGAGCTGGGCAAAGCTACCAACTATACTGAGCATCTGGTCGGCAACCAGAACATTCGCGGTATGGGGGACATCAACTACTTCTCCATCTACAACTGTTGCATTGTCAATATCGGGGTAACCCAGCTTTGTGTCGCGCAGGTTTCCTCCCTGATTCTCGATGCCAAAAATTAAATTGGCACCATTGAAACGGGCCTTGTACTGGGTTCCTACAGAGTAGGTTAAATCAGTGGTTAGACCATAATCGCTGAGCGACTGGTTTGCCCCATAGTACGAATCGCGATTAACGTGCTGGGCGGATGCAAACACCGACATTACATCGCTCTCACGAAAGAACTGATCGTAGGTTAGTGCACCAGTTGTGATGTTGTGGTCAACAGCCTCTGCAATACCCGATTCATGCAGCGGATACGCGTGCCGGTCGCCACCTCTCCTATCCTCTCGAATATTAAAGAAATCGAACGTTAACTTACTTCTGTAGCCAAAGCGGTGGAAGGCCCGAGCGCCCACGCTCGTATTTTTTACTGACGAGAGTTCGGAGAAGCTATCGTTATTAGCATCGAAGGGATCGCGGTTACGAACAAACCCAAAAACGGCCAGTCCGGTTTTCACGTCGGACGATACCGCCGATGCGCTAAAGTTCATGCTGTTATCGGGAGTGGTTCCAGCAACTCCATCCATTCCTACGCCATTTATGCTTGTGCTTCCTCCAATTTCGTACGAATTGTTAATGGGATCTTTCAGGATGAGATTTACAGTTCCGGCAATGGCGTTACTACCGTAAAGTGCCGATCCGCCGCCACGTATCACCTCAACCCTGTCGATCATATTTGATGGAATCAACTCCAATCCGTAAACACCAGCTAAGCCACTGAAAATGGGACGACTATTAATTAGAATCTGTGAGTATGGCCCTTCGAGGCCATTCATTCGCAGCTGGGTAAAGCCGCAGTTTTGGCAGTTATTCTCCATTCGTAATCCGGGAGTGAAGTTTAATCCTTCGCCAAGAACCACGGAGTGAGTCATGGAAAAAACTTTGGGAGGAACGGTGTTCACAACCACCGACGATTCACGGCGTTTCTGCTCGTTCCGATCGCCAGTAATTACAACCTCCTCAAGACCAATGGCATCCTCCTCCATTTTGAAGTTCAACTCAATGGATTGTCCTGCAACAATGGTTACCTGCTTCTCAACTGGACGGTAACCTATGGCAGTGGCAACTACCGTAAACGTTCCCTCGGGAAGGTTAACCATGTTATAGTGACCCGTTTCGTCGGTTGCAGTTCCAATGGTTGTTCCTTTAATCACTACGTTAGCGAAAGGGATATGTTCGCCACCATTAAGCACATGGCCAAAGAGATTTCCGTCGCTACGTGCATGTTGTGAAAAAATATTTGAAAAAGAAAATATAAATAGCACCGAAAGGCAGAATGAATATATTGTTTTCATTTGATTTGTATAGTTACAGAATAATGTAATTACATGCAGCTATTACAGCACGTAGAATGATAAAGGAATTCGATGCAGGAATGCATCAACAGTAACTATAAAACCGGGGGTGCTTTATTGGTAACTTGCTCAGGAGTACTACAAAAAACTATTCTTTGAGCGAAAGGCTGATATTTTGATTTTTTAGATATCTCAAACGAACCTAGCAGCAATAACCCTACAACAAACAGAAGCGAAATATGACTAAAATAGTAAAACTCGAACTGCGTATGTTTATGCGAAGGGTATGGTGAATCGGGGTTTGTGCTCTTTGAGAATGGGTGAGCATGAGCAACCAACTCACCAGTAGGCAAACGGTGAATGTGATAGTTAGCCGTGCTGTTAAATGCAAGAAAACCCACAACCACCAAAAGCAGTATGGCAATAATTCGATTTAACTTTCTTAAAACTCTTGCATTCATGCCTGCAAAAGTAGAAATGTTATTTTGTTCACACAAGGAAAATTATTTTTATTTATTCTAAATATATTTAAGAACATAAAAACTAGGGATGACTTTACAAAACTTACCAAGGCTTTTAAACATTCCAATGCTGCAATTATATAAATAGCATGAACTTATGTAGAAAATAAATATTCCACTCAAAATTGTATATTTGCTTATCAATTTCATTCCTTAATAAATGGATAGGTTTTTAAATAAAACAGATTGTAATAGTTGCTATGCAAAAGCACAGTGTTTTATTCAAAAAGTTAAGGAGATTGAGGAATTCTA
>DAOSWM010000016.1:50282-56565 GCA_035380045.1 Tenuifilaceae bacterium
GCTATGCAAAAGCACAGTGTTTTATTCAAAAAGTTAAGGAGATTGAGGAATTCTACAACCTACAAAAAACCCATATTACCTATAGGAAAGGTGAAACCATAATAAAAGAAGGAACTACCGTTACAAATGTTCTTTTTATTCTCGACGGGTTGGTGAAACTCTACATTGAAAGCCCTGACCGGAATATTATAATTAAACTGCTAAAACCTAATGACTTCATCGGTTTAACATCCCTGTTTGGTGACGAAACCTACTACTTTTCAGCATCAGCGCTTAAGGAAACAAAGGTATGCTCAATTGCTCCAAGCGGAATTAAATTGCTGATTGATGAATGCTGCAAGTTCTCACGCGAGCTGGCACACTGGTACTGCCAGAACTACAACCTAATGCTTTCAAAATGCATGAATCTTGGACTAAGGCAGCTAAACGGGAAGCTGGCCAGCACGCTGCTGTACCTAAGCAGAGATGAATTTAAAAACGAGGATGTTTTTTCGTACATCAGCCGAAAAGATTTGGCTGAACTTTCGGGTATGTCGTTAGAGAGCGTTGTTAGGATACTATCAGAGTTTAGCGATGCCAAAATTATTGAGCTGAAAGGGAAGAGAATAGAAATAACCGACATGAATAAACTTATGGTTATCAACCAGAAAGGATAATCACCCCTACCTGTTTTTCATTTCCAAAATCCTTTAACGTTTTTCTCACTCATTGAACTTCATCATTAAAAAAGTTCTTTCTCGCAAGGTTTTAATACCCGTTCGCATCAATTTTTTTATTGACATATCTCAAGTTTTCATTTACTCATACAACTAACAAACTTCTTGATTTCAGCTTGTTAACCGCCTATTTTTGTTTAAAAGAAAATTACTAACCAAAATATGAAAGGGCATTGAGATGTACAGACAAAAAAGTAAAATAATAGAAAAGATTCAATCGTACCATCGTCAAGTAGCTGAATTGTTTTATGGTATTTACGAAAAAACAAACAACAAAGAAGTAAAGACTATGGTATACGAACTTTACGAACACGAGAAAAATCGGGAGGAATACCTTGAAAAGCACAAAAAAATTGCTGAGGTAATTGACTGCTGGCTCGAATTTCCTTGCGAAAAACTCTCAAATCAGATATCGGAATGCTTCGAAGGGCTAAACACCAACACAACAATAACCGTAAAGGAGTTGCTAAAATTAGAAGTGCACTTTGACAACTGTCTCATTAAAATTTTCAACATTCTTTCCTCGCAGGATTCCATGAACGAAACTGCAACCAATATTTTCTACTACATGCTGAAAAAAACTAAGAAGGAGGAAGAGATGCTTGCCAATATGCTTCTAAATTCGGAAACTACTATGCGAACAATGTCAAATTAGTATAGTTCCAACGAAATATGGCCTTGTGATATATTGAAACGTGTTTGTTCATTTTGATTCAAACACGTTTTTTTGTTTCGCTATCCTTTTTTTAATGCTTTATTTTAACGATTATTTTTTATTAATGCTGCTTTGGCATCGCGGCAGCGCCGCACAAAATTTGTAAAATAACGCTCGTAAGGCAACATAAGGTGCAAGGCACCTAAACATTACTCCTATTGATTTACATAATTGAAGAATTCAAAAAGGTATTTCGGTGCTACACAACTTTTTATAGATTGTATTTGAAAATTTTTCAAAACTCAAACACGTCTCCCGTTTTAACCTGCCTGCAGCCAAAAGCATTATAAAAAGCCGACAAGGCAGGAAGGGCTGTGCAATGTGAGGGAATAATGTGTTTTACGTTATTTTTCTTTAAGTATTCAATGGTTTCCTTGGTTTGCCTGTTAACTTCCTTTAGGTGAAATCCACCAATTATACCGTATATCGATTTTTCGCCTGTGACTTTTTTTGCGTATTCCAACGTATTTACAACTCCAGAGTGGCCACAGCCTGTAACAACAAAAACGCCAAACTCAGTTTTTAGCGCCAGAGCGCTATCGTCCATCACAAAGTCGGGAGTTCCATCATCTAAAACAAACGAGGTGGTTTGCGATTCGAAATCGGTATTTCGCGGAATCTCGCCAAGAAAATAAGCACCATCAAAAAGTTGGTAAGGTTTGTTGGTTGCTATCAGGTTGAATTTTGATTCAATTTCCTCCTTGCTACTTTTTAATCCAATGTAATTTCGGCTGGTTTTTCCGTAGCGCTTTACGAAACAACCGGGATGGCAAACCAGATTTCCTCCCGTTAAATACTCCAAACCATCGCCATGATCGAAGTGACCATGGCTTAAAACAATATAATCAGCATTTTCAATATCAATTTGCAACTTGGCGGCATTCTCCAAAAAGAGGTTTGTTTGAGCGGTATCAAACAAAATTTTCTTCCCATTAAACTCAATGAAAAACGATAAGCCGAACTCGGCTTTATAGTTTACGCCGGGAGTATTATCAACCAAAACTGAAATTTTCATGACTTTACAGATTTTTATATTTTTTAAAATACGATTTTACACATTTTCGGAAAAATGGTTTGGATTGACCAATTCACGATACTTATATACAATCTTTTTAAAATCTTCCCAGGTATCCCGTTTTAACGATGGATCGCGTAGCAATGCGGCGGGATGATAAACAGGCATTGCAAGTCGTCCTTGCAGATTTAACCAATTTCCACGTTCCCGGGTAATTCTGTGATTTGGACCAGCCATATACTTTAGTGCGGTTGCACCAAGGAGAATCAATATTTTCGGATTTATTAGCTCAATTTGTTTTTGAAGATGCGGCATACAAATCGCCGCTTCGTGAGGAGTTGGTACCCTATTATCGGGTGGACGACATTTTACGATATTGCTTATAAAAACATGCTCGCTGCGAGTAAATCCGCATGCTGCCAGAATTTTATCGAGAAGTTGACCCGATTTACCAATAAAAGGTCTTCCATTCAAATCCTCATCCCTGCCGGGAGCTTCACCAATTATTAGAATTTTAGCATTCTCGTTTCCCTCGCCAAAAATCACATGGTTTCTGGTTTTACACAAATCGCACTTGCTACAGCTGAGTATCTCCTGCTTTAATGCTTCAAAATCCGGAATCATTCCTGCTGAACGTTTTTAAAAGTTGAAAAACAAAGTTTGACTTTAAAGTTACATTTTATATATTGCAATATTCAAAATTTCCGCAATGAAAAGCATTACTTACCAACCAATTGGAATAATTCATACACCTTTCAACGAAAAATCCAACACGCCCATTCAACCCGCTTCGGCAATTGGTGTTGAAGGCAAAATTGAAGTTTTCAGCGAATTCGCTGATGGACTTAAGGATATTGATGGATTCTCGCATTTAATAATCGTTTACCACTTTCATCTTTCCGAAGGATTTAACCTTGAGGTAAAGCCTTTTTTGGATGAGGAAACCCATGGCGTGTTTGCAACCCGCGCTCCCAAACGGCCAAACGGAATTGGAATATCAGTTGTAAAACTTAAAAAGGCTGAGGGGAGCACGCTACACATCGAAAATGTTGATGTAATTAACGAAACTCCCCTTCTTGATATCAAACCTTACGTACCCGATTTTTCAATTAACGATGACGTTAAAATTGGCTGGCTATCAAAACATAAGGACAAAATTCCAAATATGAAAGCCGATAATCGGTTCGGTTAACTTAAGCTTTTGCAAACAGTGCGTTTACAATTCCATCGAAAGCATCAACGGCTGATTTATCCTGCTGATTGAAAACGCTCAATCCCTTTTCAGCGGCTTCACCAACTTCAGCAATCAGAGGAATTTGACCAATTAGCGGAACGCTAAGTTCGGTTGCCAGCCTCTGTCCACCGCCCTCTCCGAAAATAAAGTATTTCTCATCGGGGTGTGGTTTTGGAGTGAACCACGACATATTTTCCACAACACCTAGTATGGGAACCTTCAGGTTTTCGTTGTTGAAAAGCGAAGCTGCTTTTCGGGCATCGTTGAGCGCAATTTCCTGGGGAGTAGTAACAATAATTGCCCCGGTTAAATCGAGCTTTTGTACCGTAGTAAGTTGAATATCGCTGGTTCCTGGAGGAAAATCGATAATCAGGTAGTCCGTTTCACCCCACTGGGTGTTCTCCAGTAGTTGGGTTAGAGCATTCGATGCCATTGGTCCTCGCCAAATTAATCCCTGGTTTTGCTTGATAAAGAATCCGATAGACATAATCTTTACACCATACTTCTCAATGGGAAACATAACCTCCTTATCACCAATTACAGTGACATCGGGTTGCGCATCCTCAATCCCAAACATTTTTGGGATTGAAGGGCCAAATATATCGGCATCAACAAGCGCAACTTTTAAACCGTTTCGTGCCAAGGCAATGGCAAGATTTGCCGACACGGTTGATTTACCAACACCTCCCTTCCCCGAAGCAATGGTTACAACATTCTTCACATCGGGCAACTGAATTTTTTCAAAAACAGCCATTATTACTTTTCTCCTTTCATTAGTTTAATAAGTTTGTTTGCAATTTGCTCTGCTGCCTTAATTAGCGGATACGCCGCTGGCGATGCAGTTAGACATGGGTGAGTTCCGATTTGCATGGTTAAAAACGAGTTAACCGACATACGATTTTGAATTGCCAGTCCAATTACGTTTGTTAACTCACCGGCTTCGGGGCCACCAATCACCTCACCCCCAATAATAACTCCTGAGTTCTTTGCAGCAATAAGCTTTACAATTTGCTTGTGAGCGTTTGGCAGGTTTCCTGGGTGACGATCAACGCCCTCAAAAATTCCGGTAATAACATCAATTTCCTCTTCTTTTGCACGCTGTTCGGTTAGGCCTGCTGTCCCAAAACCGTTATCGTCAAGTGCTGTTGAGTAAATGGCAATGGTTCCGCTAAAAGTTTTCACCACGTGAAGGTTGAAGAGGTTCATTCCTGCAATACGGGCTTCGGCGCAAGCGGTTGATGCCAGCATGGTGGCCACACGACCACGTGTAACAAAGTCGCGCTTCTGAGCGCAATCGCCTATGGCAAACACATCCTTGGTATGCGTGCGCATGTACTCATCCACAGCAATGAAGTTGTCCTCATCAACAGATATTCCTGATTTTTTGGCAAGTTCGGTGTTTGGTTTGTACCCCATGGAAAGAACAACAGCATCCATGTTTAGCTTTTGTCCATCCTCTAGCTCAATGGATTCAACCTTGCCTGCTCCCATAACCTTTTTAATACCTTTCCCTGTAATAACATTCACACCGCGAGTTTCAAGCATCTCGTGAATTTTTTGGGAGAGTTCCACATCGAACGCAAGGTTTAGGATATGAGGTAACTTCTCTATTAGGGTAACGTTATACCCCCTTTTCCTGAGCTCATCGGAGAGCTCAACACCAATGAATCCGGCACCAATAACCGCAATGTTTTTAACTGAACCCAACTTGGCGTTCATCTCATCGAGGTACTGCCGATCCTTTGGAATAACAAAAACATTTTCAAGATCGGCTCCTTCGAGCCACTTGGGTTTCACGGGTGTAGAACCGGTTGCAACCACCAGCTTTTTATAACCAATTTTTTCGCCGCTGGCGAAGGTTACGAACTTGCCGTTGGTATCGATTTCAATCGCCTCGTCGACCAGTGAGGTTACTCCAATTTTTTCCATCATACCATCAACTGGCATAAGGTTTTTTTCGCTACTCTCGAGCGTTCCAAAAATGTAGGGGATTCCGCAGGGAACCATAACATCCTTCTGCTTCTTTACAAGAGTAAAGTCCTTTTCAGGCCAATGGGTTCTTCCCGTTACGGCCGCTACCATTCCGGCTGCGCTTCCGCCAATAATAAGTACATCTGTGTTTTTCATGCTAAAATCATTGTTTAGTTTAAAATGGTTATAATAATTGACTATAAGGGTTTTAGTTCGAAAATATTTCTGTTTGAATCGCTAACAAAGAACGTTACACCAGCGTATCCTTTGCGTTTGTATACTCTGTAGCCTCGCTCTTCTGCTTTTTTATAAAGCTGCTCTGCATGGAATGTATGAATGCACACATGGTTGTATGTTGGTTCCGGAGTGCTGGCATGAACAAAAAGTTCAATTTCAGCATCACCTAGCTTTCCTGAAATAACCGTTACGCTTCTTCTGATACCAAATATTTTGCCCGACTCCTCCTCATTCAGCATAAAGGCTCTGGTTGAAACCATGCCCAATACTTCCTCATAAAAAGGCAGAACATCATTCTCAAAAACCTGTAATCCAACGTGTTTAATTACAATATCCATTTTAGTATTCAATTCCTTTTCGTGCTTGAATCCCCTTGCTATAGTAATGCTTAACTT
>DAOSWM010000016.1:56665-60935 GCA_035380045.1 Tenuifilaceae bacterium
TAGTATTCAATTCCTTTTCGTGCTTGAATCCCCTTGCTATAGTAATGCTTAACTTCTTTCATCTCCGTTACTAAATCAGCAAGTTCAATTAGCTCATTGGGTGCGTAGCGCCCGGTGAGAACAACTTCCATGAGTTTGGGCTTCGACTTCAGAATGGCTATTACCTTTTCGATTTCGAACAGTTTGTAGTATAATGCTATACACAGCTCATCGAGAATCACCATGTCGAAGTAACCATCCTCAATAATCGACGAAACCTCCTTTAGCCCGTTTCGGGCTATATCAATGTCGCGCTGAGTTGGTTCATTTTTAATGAAACAGTCGAGTCCATACTGCCGCAACACTATTTCGGGGAAACGTTTCAGCGAATCGAGCTCTGCGTAGTGCATTCCTTTAACAAACTGACCAATAAAAACCTTTTTCCCAGCGCCAACTGCACGCACAGCCAAACCAATGGCTGCCGTAGTTTTCCCCTTTCCGTTTCCGGTGTATAGGTGAATGTATCCTTTCTCAATATATTTCAGTTCCATAGTTGCTTTTATGAAAATAAATTCACGCAGCTGTTGTAGGGTAACCCAACTACAAGAAGGTTATCCTTTACCCCTCCGTAGTATCTTGATTCGGGGCACCCAAATGAAATACTCATTAAACCCGTTTTATAAGTGCTTACAAAAACGCTTCCGCAAACCGACAGAAATGTGTATGGTTTTACTACAGGAAAACTCTTAAGCTTTTGGGTATAATACTTCATAAGCTCCATAACTTCCCTGGGAGAAATAAACATAATGTACATATCGGGTTTTACATCCCTCTCCATTTCCTCGTCAATTCCCATTAGTATATTTTCAATGGGTTCATCGAGATGTGGAATATCAGATACAGCCCTACGTATTGTATTAGAGTCAATACCGCTCTCAAGCTCAATGTGCTGAACCAGCTCTTCGTCGTTTTTCATTATACCCATGCTTCGTTTTGCCCCTAGACAAAGAAGATTCTGCGGATTAAACAGAAGCGGCATTTTAAAAGCGTCGTACACTGCTTCGCAGAACCGAATGGGTTTATCGGGAGTGTAGTCGTAGCCATTCAAGTGATTAACCTTCAAACCCATGCACTTGGCCCCATACCGTTTCTTCAGCTCTGAAATCATTTACTAGTTCAACTTCTTATAGGTTGAAATTGCTTTACTTACATCGGACATGGTAAAATTGTACCGTTTCCTTAATCGCCCTAGCCGCTCGTTGGAATACCTTTCGGGAATACCCAGCTCGTTGCAAATAATCCTAACAGGAACATTATACTTTTCAGCTACAAACTCAACTGTTTGGGTACCATTCACCTCAAATTCGTGCACCTCGGAGTGGTGCTGTTCGAGCTCTTCAACGGGCTCCTGTTGCTTAACTGCCTTCTTGCTACTTGAAACTTCAAACTCCTTTGCCCCTTCAAAATTCGTATCCTTGTTGTTTTCAAGTACTGGTTCCTCTATATTATCAGAAATCTTCTCGCTCCTGTGCCTGTACCCATGCTCATGGAAAACCTGTTCGGGTTGAACTACGAATGCAAAAAGGAACAGGGAAATACCTGCAATAGGAGTGAAGAGAAAGAAGCTAACTCGGAAAGTTTTATTTGGAATCATTTTTTTAAGCAAACAAAGAATCACATCCCAATGAAAAAGAATGTGCAACAGAATTAAAACCAGAAAGCTGATACTAATCCACAAGTGAACGGTTCCCCACTGGTGCCTGTCCATGCCCCAAAAGTTAAGGTCGATATTTGAACCATAGATTGCGTTGCGCTGTACCCCCGAAACGAGCACATACTTAATCAGAAATCCAATTCCAGCCATTGCTGTAAGAAGAAAGAAAAGTATAAAATCGATAGCAATATTGAGCACAGACCTCCCCTTGAATGGATGTAACGGATTTTTCATTTCGTTCCCTTTTATTTTTTTGAAAACCTCATTATTTTTTTGAGTTTGCCAGCCAGCATTGTTCTTCGAATTGGACTAATCCTATCAATGAACAGCACTCCATCGAGGTGATCAAACTCATGCTGAAAAATTCTAGCTTCTATCCCATCAATCTCTCTTTCCACCTGCTTGAACGATTCGTCGAGGTATTTTACGGATATTTTCTTCGGACGCACTACTTCCTCATAAATTTCGGGAATGCTTAGGCAGCCTTCGCTGTAGATAACAGTTTCATCACTTTTTGAGATAATTTCCGGATTTATTACAGCGCGCTTAAACCTATCAACCGAACCATTGTCATCGTCAATTGGGTTCGAATCCATTACAAAAACTCGTTTTAGCGCTCCAATTTGGGGAGCAGCAAGACCAATTCCACCTTCCCTGCTTAAGGTATCGAACAGGTTTTCGATTAAAGATTTAGTATCTTCCCCTTTATTAATTTCGGTTGAATGTTTTCTCAAAACAGACGAACCATACTTTAAAACCTTGGTTATCATAGTTCTAATAAAGATGTTTTCGTAAGTAGTACCTATTTGACTCGTAAACCAGCTGCTTAATTTTCTCTTCGCTGATTAGCTTTTCAACTAGGCTAAAATCAGCATGGTCTTTGGCAAGAAGCTCCTGTATAGTATCTTCACGCAGCGGGTGAACCGAACAAATATTAAGAATATCATTCTCGGCATTGCCTGTATAACCCGTATCGGTTCCTTCAAAACCTAAAATAAGTTCAGCATTCAATCCCCGGTTCAAAAATATTTGGTATGCCCTATTTACAGCTTCGCTGTTAGATGGTTTTACAGATGATAAAGCGGGCGGGCGAGTGGGAACTGAAATGTATGCAATGGAAGGGTTAACCCTCAGGATATAATCGGCAGTAAGCTGCAAGTTTTCGGAACTATCGTTAACTCCATCGGCAAGCATGGTTTCGGTAACCAGCGTTCCCATATACTCCTTCGAAAATTTAATGATACTATCGAGAACAAGGCTGAAGTATAGCCGTGGGTGGGGCCGGTTGATTTTTCGCCAAATATGCTCTTCGGCCGTATCTACCTTAACCGAAACCCAATCGGCCTGCATTAAATCGTCGCGAACAGCCGCATTGCTAAGTAAAGATGCATTTGTGATAACTGCAATGGGAATATTGAACGACTTTAGCAATCTAATTGATTTTCCCAACTTTATGTCGAGGGTTGGCTCGCCGTTGGAGACAAAAGTTAAGTAGTCGGGCTTGTCGGCTTCGCTTATCTTGCTTAGCAAATTTTCTACATCCTTCTGAATTACCCAAGGTTCGTAGAATGGCTCCCGAATAATGCTAAACTTCTGCTTTGGCCCAACCTGACAGTAGATACAAGAATACGAACATATTTTTCGCAATGGGATATTATTAATTCCCAAACTCCTACCTAACCTACGTGATGGTATTGGACCGAATGCAATCATTTAACTATGAGTTATCTTATTCCAAATACGTGCAATCTCTTTGCTAAAATCAGAATCGGGTAGCCATTCCACAATGCTTTTACAGTTAACCATCGCATCAACCACCGAAGAATCAAAGGGTAACTTTCCTGCTATATCGATACCTGAACCGATGCAGAACGATTCAATCTGTTGTGTCATTTCGTTGTTTATATCGTACTTGTTCACCACAACCCAGGGTTTTAGGTTGAATTTCGTAACCACTTCAAGAGTTCGTTTCAAATCGTGCAACCCCGAAATTGTTGGCTCGGTAACAATAAGAACATGGTTAACTCCGGTAATTGAAGAAATAACGGCACAGCCAATTCCCGGAGGACCATCGATTATGATGTTTTCAAGATTATGCTCCTTGGCAACCTCCTTAGCTTTTTCGCGAACCATGTTTACCAGCTTACCCGAGTTCTCCTCGCCCGGAGCCAACCTTCCGTACACCATTCGTCCGTTCCTGAAAGTACCGGAATACATTCGGCTCTTGTCGTTATCAACCATTGTAATTGCGTCCAGCGGACAAATGCGTGAGCAAAGCTGGCAGCCATCGCACGAAGTTTCAGAGATTACGACCTTTCCTCCCTCGTTGTGTATGGCGTCGAACCGGCAGAAATCGATGCAAACGCCACAGTGCGTGCATTTCTCGTAATCAATCACCGCCGTTTGACCGGCAATGTAAATTTGTTTCTCCTCGTGGGTTGGGTTGAAAAGGATGTAAAGGTTCGCTGCATCCACATCGCAATCGGCAAGCAGAACCTGAGGTTGAAGTGTAGCAAAGGCTGCACTTATGCTGCTCTTGCCCGTTCCTCCTTTACCGCTAATAACTGCTACTTCCAT
>DAOSWM010000017.1:0-59663 GCA_035380045.1 Tenuifilaceae bacterium
TCGATATGTTGAAGCGTACCGCCAAAGCCGATATTATTATGGATCTTAGCTTCGAAATTAAAAGGAATGGTCCTGAAAAATACATCACTTTCAACCTTCGTGGCCTCGATGCATACACCTCAAAACAAATTGCTGGCGCAGCCGGACAAGGCGCTCCTTCAATGTCAGCAGGTGCTGATTTGCTCCTCGAGGAAGCAGTTCTAAGCCATATGGATGGTTTCAACAATCTTCTTCAGGGTCACTTCGAGGATATGTTTGCAAAAGGTCGTGAGGTTAAGGTAATGGTTCGCGTATGGAACAACTGGGGCGAAACCCTCGAAACCGAATTCGACGACAAGGAGCTAACCGAAATTATCGACGACTGGTTCTTCGACAACACAGTAGAAGGCCGCTTTAGCGTTAGCGATGCAACCGAAAACTTTATGCGCCTTGAGCAGGTTCGTATTCCTATGATGCGTGTTGACGACCGTGGCCGTGAGCGTGCTGTTGATACCCGTAGCTTCGTAAACGATCTTCGTAAGTACCTAAAAAGCACCTACGAAATCGACTCGAAAGTTTACCTACGTGGCCTTGGTGAAGCGTGGCTAATCCTTGGCGAGAAGTAACACCCAGAACCTAAAACCAAAACCATGAAGAAAACTGTAGTTGTTCTTCTTACTGCTTTGGCTCCATTGCTTTCAATGGGCCAAAGCAGCCTAGGAAAAACCGACGACCTTGGACGAATAGCACTTGCAGCAATTGTTCCCGATGCTGCTGAGATTCCAAAAAATGCAAGCAAAATGTTGCAGAATAAAATGCAGCAAATTGCTACTCAAAACGGACTTGGTGCATCCGAACAATCTCAGTTTGCAATAGTACCAATAGTAACCATTGTAAGCAAAGAGGTTACTCCTACTGCTCCTCCAATGCAAGCCTTGAACCTCGATATAACTTTATACATTGTTGATGGCCAAAGCCAAAACATTTTCAGCCAAACCACAATTTCAACAAAGGGTGTTGGGAAAACCGAGGATGCCGCATATGTTCAAGGCATTAAACAACTAAACGCTAAACACGGTCAGTTCAAAGGATTTGTTGAAAAGGGAAAGGAGAAAATCATTGAGTATTACAACTCGCAGTGCGATGTAATTATTAAAGGCTCGCAAGCCCTTGCCGGGCAGCAGAAATACGAGGAGGCTCTTTACATGCTTCTCTCTGTTCCCGACATTAGCCGCGAGTGCTACGATAAATGCATGGACTTTTCCATTGATATTTACAAACAATTTGCCGACCAAAAATGCTCCGAGTATCTTTCTGCCGCCAAAGCGGCATGGGCTGGCAAAGAGCTTAGTAGCGTAGAAGAAAATCTCGCAAAAATTACCCCCGATATGGCTTGCTACCCCGAAGCTCAACAGCTGGTTGAACAGGTAACCGCTGCCGTTGAGGCCGAGGGAGGAAAAGCATGGGAGTATAAAATGAAGGTTTACGACAACACCGTTGAGAAGGAGAAGATGATGATTCAGGCAGGAAAAGAAGTTGCAATGCAATGGGCACACTGGGGCGCAGCAAAGCACTTCAACTGGGACTGGCGTTTCCTATACCCAAATGCTGAACCTCCAAAACAAGTTGAAACAAAAAAAACTGAATCAAAAACTACTTCAAAACCAAAAGAAGAAAAAGTCACAAAAAGTGAACCTTTAGAAAATCCTGTCTTATTACCAGCAAAAGTTTCTGCTCATGCAGGAACCTTCAAGGGAAATTATAATCAAATTACCGATGGTATCATAGCACAAAATGGACAAGCATGGGATGGAGAAACCTGTGTTTCATGGTCTGGTTTCTGCTCCTTTACTCTTGATCTTGGCTCCATACATGAGGTAACTGGAATTATTGTTTCTCTTGATAACAATGACAGCTACCAAATTGACTGGTCTCAGGATGGGTCTTCGTTTCAGAAATTAACCATTATTGACAAAACTTTTGGGATTGATGCTTGGGGTATGGATACGTTCTCAACCTTAAAAGGTCACGAATCATTTATCTCACAAGTCTCATTCCAACCTGTTAAAGCTAGATTCTTAAAAATTTATGCAACTGAAGGCGATGATAGCTACTCCGTTTCAGAGCTACAAATATTCGGATACTAAAGATTTTTTGTTTTATTCTGGATTGGCACAAGGTTTGTATAAACTGAAATACTAATTGAAACTAAACCCTGAAATTAACAATGAAAAAGTTTTTATTACCTTTTTTTATAATACTTCTAACATTAACCATAAGTGTTAATGCACAAAACAGCTTGGGCAAAACCGATGATTTAGGGAGGGTGGCTATCGCAGCCATTGTTCCCGATGCAGCCGAGATTCCAAGCAATGCAAATAAAATGTTAACCAATAAGCTACAGCAAATTGCTACGCAAAACGGACTGGGAGCATCACCCTACAATGCTAGGTTTGCTATTGTTCCCATGATTTCAATACTAAGCAAAGAGGTAACTCCAACTGCACCACCAATGCAAGCTATAAACATCGACCTTACCTTGTATATTGTTGATGCGCAGAGCCAAAACATTTTTAGCCAAACAAGCATTGCGTTGAAAGGTGTTGGAAAAACCGAGGATGCTGCATACACCCAAGCACTTAAAGGAATCAATGCAAAGCATGGACAATTCCGTGGGTTTGTTGAAAGTGGCAAGGAAAAAATCATTGAGTTTTACAACTCACAGTGCGATGTAATTATCAAAGGTTCGCAAGCCCTTGCTGGACAAAAAAAATACGAGGAGGCTCTTTTCATGCTTCTCTCCGTTCCTGATGTAAGCCGCGAATGCTTCGATAAGTGCATGGATATTTCCGTTGATATTTACAAAGAGTTTGCCGACCAAAAGTGTACTGAGTACCTCTCTGCCGCCAAAGCGGCATGGGCAGGGAAAGAACTCAAAACCGTTGAGGAGAATCTTGGTAAAATTACACCCGATATGGCTTGCTACCCCGAAGCGCAACAGCTGGTACAGCAGGTTACCGCAGCAGTGGAAGCCGAAGGTGGAAGCTCGTGGAATTTCAAAATGAAAGTTTACGACGATACCGTTGAGAAAGAGAAGATGATGATTGAGGCAGGAAAAGAAGTTGCCATGTCGTGGGCATACTGGGGTGCTGCCTCTCATTTCAACTGGGACTGGAACTGGCTTTACAAAAAGTAGCAATAATTAAACGCTAATAAATTCACTATTATTTTTAACTTTATCTTAATTACTAACCTAAATTTTAACTGTTATGAAAAAGCTTGAACTAACAAAAATCTTTTTCCTCGTATTACTTGCTGGCGCTGTTGGCATGTCTAGCTGCGGAAAAAAATCAACCAGCGCTTTGGGCGAAGAAATTGAAGTTCCATGCGACGAATTCCGTACCGATAAGGCTGCTTTCCGTGCTACCGGCTCTGGAATTAGCCAAGACCTGAGAACTGCTGAAGATAAGGCGTTACTAACTGCAAGACAAAGGCTAGCCACCAGCATCACTACCACGCTCAAATCGGTTACCGACCGCTACACCAACGAGCGTACCTTTAACGATGCTGCTGAGTTCGAAGAAAAATTCGAGAATCTAACACGTGAAGTTACCAATCAGGAGCTGAACAACGTTGCTACTATTTGCAATAAAAAGTTCCAAAAAGAAGGTAAGTACAATGTGTATGTAGCTATCGAAGTTAAGAAAGATGAGCTTCTTCAAAAAATTGAGAAGCAAATCAGCAGCGACCAAAAACTTCAGATTGACTACGATAAAATGAAGTTTGAACAAATCTTCAACCAGGAAATGGACAACATGGCAAACCAACAGCCATAGTAAATTATCAGAATCTACATCAGCAACCCCCAGGGGTTGCTGATTCTTTTTACACCCCTACATTAACTCCTACACAACTTACATAAGGAGTTTTATTTACAGAAACCCTAATTATCAACACCAAACACAATTGACGATGAAAAGAGTTCTGCTACTGTTGGTTTTTCTTCCAGTATTTTCGGGATTTGCCCAAATAAAAGTTGTTGAAAAAAGTTCAAAACGCCAACCCTCGTGGGTAAATGCCATTGAGAAAGACTACATTATTGTTGTAGGAACTGGCGAAACCGTACAGGATGCTCAACAGAACGCTCTTACTGCTGTTAAGGAACGTATTGTTAGTTCAGTTGCTGAGAACGTTAAAACCCGTTCGGAAATGAAAGTTGAGGAATCGAGCGTAAACAACGTATCGCAGTTCCTCGAAAAGTTTGCATCGCAAACAACAACCGAATCGGGAAAAGTTCCTTTCCTACAGGGTATTTCCCTCTCAAAGGTTGAGGAATTTTACTGGGAAAAAACCGAGAACAAGGATACCCGTGCCATTAGGTATAACTACCATATAAAGTATCCTTTCCCTGAGTTTGAACTTAAGAAACTGGTAAGCGACTTTAAAATGCGCGACCGTGAGCTAACCGAACAACTCGATAATTTACTTGCAATGGTTGACAAGGTTAGCAGCACCGATGAAATTGAAAAGAATATTGGCGAGCTAAAAATCCTGTCAGACTACTTTATGGACGGCCGTAAGGACAAATGCTCGCTGGGAATAACCCGCTACAGATCGTTGTTAAACAGCATTGAGCTCGTTGAACTCGAGAGTGGCTTAGGAGAGCTTAAGTATGGACTTCGCCTTTCGAACAGGTTCATCACAACATCCGACAAGCCCAAGGTTCGCTCGGAGTGCGCCAGAATAACCAGCACAATTAACAACTCCGATCATACAATTATTAAGTACGATTACGATAACTGTTACGAGGATCCTGAGAACAATATTCTTGTTACCTACCGTTTTGGTAGCACTACCGTTGAGAAACCCTTCTACTTCGACATTACTGCTGACAAAGCAGCTATTTTTGTGAGCGAACCCTTCCATTTTACATCGGTTGCAGTAACCGAGGGAACGGTTAACTCGGCAATTGTTGACTTAACGATTGTTTCGAAGTATGCTGCTCCATTCACAATTGATAAGGTTATAATAGAATTTAAAGGGCAGGCACCCGTAATAATCGATGGGGTTGGGCAAAGTTTTTCGGGCAAGGGTAACCACAGCCTTAAATTGAATGTGAATCAACCCTTAGAAGTTGAATCAACCTCGTCAGCAGGTAAGAATGTTTCAATGATATCGGGCTATATTCACTTCACCTCGAACAATACTGGTGAGAAGAAAACCTACAGAATATACAACCATAACTACACAACAAACTGGTAAGTTAAGTTTAACTGGTTTGGATAATAAATAAAAAAAGCTGGCAACTATAAGAGCCAGCTTTTTGTTTATTATTTATTCCTTGTAGGTTTTAAACTCGAAAGGAATTTTCACATTCTCCGAATAGTCAACTCCTGCGTCACGCATATCAGGGTCATCGTCGGGTGAAAGCCACGAAACTTTGACCTTTAATCCCTGTTGATGAGCCTTCTCAAATTTTTTTAAAATTTGAAAGATAATTTTTGAGCTGGGAGTATTGTAGTAGGTCATCTTAAAACTAACAGTGGTTTCTTCATTTGGCTCCTGAACGTAATCGTCTATCCACGACATAATGGGCTCAAAGAATCCCTTCGCGTCTTCTGGCAACGAGTTGCCAGAAAAACTGAGCAATCCTTTCTTCTTATCGAGCAGCACCTCTGGATATTGACTTGTTCCTTTAATTGATAGAACCTCCATAACTATAAGGTTGTTAATTGAAAATCAATTTGTATAAATGTACGAAAAAAACATTAATTAGATTACTAAATAAATAATTTTTTGCAAACCAAAAAAATACTTTAGTCAAATATAAACAAAAAAAATATCGTTTAGTTTTATCCGGGTCTAATTAGGTAACCCTTACAAATCCTCCAAGGGGTAGTTTTCTTCCCTGCCTGTCGGGCATATATAGTTCTCCCATCTGAGTATTTCTTCCTTCAAAGATGGAGTTAACCAATCCTTCGGCAACTAAAACGGAGAATCCTTTTGAATACATATTGAGCAGTAAAAAGCTGTTGGTTGAAAGTATCTCTTTACAGCTTTTTAGTAGCGTATTAATGGCATCCTCAAGCACCCATCGTTCACCGTTTGGTCCGCGGCCGTACGCAGGAGGATCGAGAATAATACCATGATACTTATTGCCCCTCCTTGCTTCGCGGGCTACGAATTTAAAGGCATCCTCCACAACCCACTTAATGTTGTCGAGAGCTGAAAATTCCATGTTTTGCCTCGACCAGGTAATAACCTGCTTTATTGAGTCGACATGGGTTACCTCAGCTCCTGCCGCTCTGGCGGCAAGCGAAGCTCCGCCTGTGTAGGCAAAAAGGTTGAGAATTTTGGGATTCTTTTCGTTTAGCTGATGTATTGAATCGTAAATAAAATTCCAGTTTGGGGCCTGCTCTGGGAAAATTCCAACATGCTTGAAGGCTGTTAACCCAAGCCGCATTTTTAGCTGCATTTTTTTATAGGCATACTCAACGAACCACTGCTCCTGCGCACCTGGTTTCAGTTTCCAGTCGCCACGTTCGCTCTCGGCGTTGGTGTAACCCTGCGAGGGCTTTGCATTTACAAACATGGCATGCGCCATTCTCTCCCACTCTTTCTGCGGTAAGCTTTTGTCCCAAAGCGCCCTGGGCTCGGGACGAGCAACAATTTGGTTTCCAAAGCGCTCCAGCTTCTGGAATTCTCCCGAATCGATAAGCTCGTAATCCTTCCAGCCAGTCGGCGAGAATAGTTCTATTGATTTACTCATTCTCTTTATTTATTCAATATTACAAGAGTAAGAATCTGTTTAAACTTTTGTGAATATTTTGAAGACGGGCTTTGCCTCGGCAGGCTCAGCATCCAGCCCGTGGTAATTATTAGAAGATTATTCAAAAATTAAATTTAAACAGTTTCTAATGTTATTTCGTCAAAGGTATTACACTTTGCTTGAAAAAATAAAAAAAATGGGGCCAAACTAGCCCCATTCCCCTTTTTATATTGATTTCTACTTCTCTACTACTTCTTCTAATTGCACCTTAGTTACTTCCCATGAAGCAGCTTTGGTTGAATTACTTATATATTTAAACGCAACGTAAATGGTTTCTCCATCGTATGCTGACATATCGATATTGCCACTTTCAACAAATGTCCAGTTGTTACCTGCAGGGCGGTTAAACCCACTTAAAGCAGTCCATGTTCCCGATGCTGTGGGATCGCCACCTTGATAGTCAGAGGATACCAGAATCTGCATATCATTTAGCCCGGTAGCAGGATTAATATAGTTAATTGCTTCTTTAATATTCATAACAACATTATTCCTTCCTGTTAAGTCTATTGCAGGCGATACAAGCCAATCCTCATTGGCAAAGTTTCCTCCTTCAAATCCTGACATAACAGCACAACCGTCATCATAGTCAGTCCATTTCCAAGCTTGTGTTCCTAAAATATTGTAACGGCTAAACGAGCCAAGATCTTTTGTAAAATTTTCAATAAAAAATGGGCCTACCCTTGGGTTGTCTAGTTCCACTTCACTTGCTCTTCGGATATATAATTGAACTGTTTCCCTATACAATCCAACAATTGCAACTACAGAGCCGGAACCATTGGGAACCTTTTCGCCTGCGAATTTAGCATAGCCACTAGTTCTTACCATAACAGTGTTCCCGTCCTCGTCTTCCAAATATAATTCTCCATAATCTAATGTAACTGGGTTTGCATAGGTTTTACTTGTATCGCTAGAAACAAACTGAACGTTCTCTAATTTTACAAGTTTTGATTGCCAGTAATCCTTTACCAATGCGTAATTGCTAATCTCAGCAAGTGGTGCAATTTCGGGTTCTAAATCTCTGTTAGTTGCTTGCTTCACAACACTAGAATCAGGGTGTAAGGAATCAATCTGAAAAAAAGTATTGTTATACCATGAGAGCTTTGCGCCCTTTAGGTAAAGCCTAATGGAATCACCCTCGTATAGTGCTGATGAGGACTGGAAACGAAGGTTAACCGCTCCGGTTGCATCCTGTATATAGGCGTTTTTATAAATGTTACCTGATTTCTCGTCCATAGTAACAATTGCATACAGTGATGTATCGCCATAAAATTTATGTACATTCCCAATAGGACACAGTTCTTTTAGGTCCTGAATTGTTAGAACGGAGCCAACGGGGAGCTCGTTAATGGGAGGAGTATCGAACTGGTCGTCGATGCAGCTGTAGAGCAATGCTACAGATAAAATGGAAATGGGCAGAAATACTTTAATGAATCGTTTCATAGCTATATATTTTATTTTTGTTTTCGAACTGGTTAGAATGAGAAGTTAACATTTAAGAAAAAGTTTGTGCCGTACATATAGGCATACTTGGGAGGGAATCGCTCAAGATCCCTGGAGTCGTAACGGAGCTGCTCGAATGCTAAAACGGTAAGGCTTCGGTTATTTAACACATTGCTTACGCTTAGGTTCACGCGCAGATAGTTTCCTTTAATTCGCCACGATTTTCCTCCGTAAATATCAAGGGTATAACCATCGTCAAGTTTTTGCTGTTCAAGCACCTCGTCCCACTGGGGATCCGATTCAACTAGGCCTTTCAAGGCCTCTTCGGTTCTACGATCGGGGTTCGGATCGATGTATATTTTCCCAAAATATGTGAAGTTTGAACCCACGAACCAGTAGCGAGGAGCATTATAGCGGAACCCAACCGAAGCTGCTGCCTGAGGGATTCCACCAATAAAATAGTTTTTAAAGTAAACTGTTTTGTCCTTAGCAATCAACTCGTAGTTATTATCGCGAGCAATGGTAACCTGAGGACGTGAACTGTAAACGTAGTGTCCCCACGCACCAACGGCGTTTAATGAAAGGTCGGGGGTAGCATTGTACTCAAGTCCCAACTCTCCACCAATGTTTGTAACATCAACTCCGGTCATAATGTAGTTAACAAAAGTTCGGTAACCCTCATGGTAAAAACTTCTGTTCCAAGTTTGATCGGAAGTTTTTGTGTAGTAGGCTGTTAACCTTGATTTTAAGCGAGGAGCACGAATAATGTAGCTGGCATCTCCGGTAAGAATGTTTTCGCTTCCCAGCCCTTCAATTACGTGGTCGCGAACACGGGGGGATATGTATGCATCGCGGAAGAAGGGTGCTCGGGTTAAGTACCCTCCCTTTATATCAATGTAATGTCGGCCAGTAATTTTATAGGTTACCCCTCCCTTTAACCCAAAGTTTGTGAAATTCTGCTTTTCAGAATCGCCATAAGAATTATCGGGGAATCTACCATTCTTCATATTCCCAGTTCTCCAGAATGTTGTTTGAGAAACATTGGCAGCAACAAAAAAGTCGACCTTACCGTAGGTGAATTCCGACTGCCCAAACAGGTTGAACTGGTTAATATTCGCGATGTAATCGTAACCAAACTTATCCCCCTCTTTAATTAAACGGTTCGGGTCGTTCAAATCATTCTGGTAAAGGTTTTCGTCAGCAAAATCGCGCTCAGCAAACTGGTCAACATCAACCCACCAGCTACCTCCCAGCAGATCGTTCATCTCCTTAAACTGGTTCCCTTTAAAGAGCGAAGCATTGATACCTGCTGTAAGCAGAATGTTTGGTTTTAAATTATGGCTTAGCACGGAATTCATCGACCACTGTTTATGGTCGTTCCTGCGTTCCTCAACAATGTACTTCGAACGGTTCCCTGTGTATTCGGTTCCCTGGTAGTTAGACGTGTAAAGGTTCTTTGTATTGGCAAAGTAGAAATGATCCCAATTTAACTGTCGATACTCTTCATTGTTTTGCCATAGGGTAGTAAGCCTGTTAAATTGGTACTCATCCTCACCCTCATAGTAGCTTGGTAGATAACGATAGTAATCGGGGCGGGGATCGGGAGCATCGTACCAGTTAAGAGCTGTGTTACCACCACGACCAAACGAGTATGCCAGTGATGTTGATATTCTGGTATCATCCCCAAAATTACCGAAGTGAGTAAGAATCATCATAGGCTTATGGTAGTTGTTAACCCTTGCATTACGAACCTCTCCATTCTGGTAACCCCAATTTGGGTTATAGTATGGATTGTCTGTAAGGTCGTAGGCTTCCTGTACAGCAATCCCTGAACGGGCACTCTTCATTGGTGAACCAAACACAGTGAAGTTAAACGAATGATTCTCGTTGAATTTGCGCTCTGTGGAGAGGAAGTATGCGTATGCATCGTAGAAAGTTCCCTCAACGTAACCTTGCTGTGCCCAACGCTTTGAACCCGACACGGTAAGCGACCACTTATCGTCAACCATTCCTGTGGAATGAATAAACATAAGACGGTTACGGTAACTCCTGTTTGCCGCCGAGTAGGTTACCCGGGTTTGTGGGCGGTACTGAGAAGAACGGGTTGTAATATTTGTTGTTCCTCCAATTCCACCAAAAACAAACTCGGAGGGATCGATACCAATTGAATAAACACTGTTTCTCATAGCATCGTTTAGTCCTCCCCATGTGGAGTAGAATGCCCTTCCCGTTTCGGGATCGTTAACGGTAATACCGTTTATCATTACCGATGAGTTTTCAGAATCGTAGCCACGAATTCTGAAACGAGCGGTACCAAAGGTGTATCCAGCTGTTGACATGAAAATGTCGTTCGAACCCTGAAGCAACCCCGAAATATCATGCGATTCCTCATCGCCCTCAATATCGGTTACCGATAGCGAAATTACGGGCACAAACTCCTCGGTTGTTTCAACGGCTGTTGTATCAACTTGTGCCCTTGAAACCACAAAGGCAAAGATGAAAAGAAACAAAAAATTTAATTTTCTCATAATTAGTAATGTACTTATGGTAACTGGCTATTAACCCCAATTTAGGGGCTTCAAAAATAGATATTATTGTGAATAAATAACCCAAAAAAATAAATTTATTTATCTTTAAGCCCTTTTATCCTTACATAAAATTGGGGGTTGGTTCGCATTTTGCAGTGTTTATAATTGATATATAAGTAACAAATAAAACAAATATTGAAATGAAAAGATTCAGTTCGCTTTTTCCTCTTGTAGCACTTCTTCTTTTTGCCTTTGGCAACAGCTCCTTTTCACAGGAAAAGAAGGACTATAGTGTAGCATGTGTTGCGTTTTATAATATTGAAAATCTGTTTGATACGATTGATACGCCCGATGTAAACGACTTTGAGTTTACCCCCGAAGGCCCCAACAAATGGAACAGCAAGAAGTACTGGGATAAAATTGCCAACATTTCGAAAGTAATTGCTCAAATTGGTACGGAGCATACTCCCCATGGACCAGCAATTATTGGTCTCTCAGAAATTGAGAATCGTTCGGTGCTGGAGGATTTGGTAGAAGCTGAATCACTAAAATCGAGAAACTACCAGATTGTTCATTTCGATGGCCCCGACCGCAGAGGTGTTGATGTAGCATTATTCTACCAACCATCCTACTTCACGGTTACCAATAGCAAAAGCTACAGGCTAACCATTCCCGACCGCGATAACTTCTACACCAGAGATCAGCTTCTGGTTTCAGGAGAATTTAAGGGAGAGCCTATGCATATCATTGTGAATCACTGGCCCTCGAGAAGCGGAGGAGAAAGCAAAAGCCGCCCTCTACGTAACGCAGCAGCTGCGCTAAGCCGACACATTATCGACTCCATCCAAAGTGTTGACCCTAACGCTAAAATCATTCACATGGGCGACCTTAACGACAACCCCGATAACGAGAGCGTTTACGAAATACTCCGTTCAAAACCCAACAGCTCCAAGCTGGGCGAAGGCGATTTGGTTAACTCGTTCTACGATATGTACAAAAAGGGAATTGGCACTTTGGCATACCGCGATACCTGGAGCCTTTTCGATATAATAAGTGTAAGCCAGCCATTGGTTGAGAAGGATTTTTCAACCTACCGTTACTACCGGTCGTTCGTTTTTAACAAACCCTTCCTGCAACAGCAATCGGGACGGTTTAAGGGCTACCCATTCAGGATGCTTGCAGGCGGCCAGTACCTAGGGGGGTACTCCGACCACTTCCCTACCTACATTCTTATTGTAAAGGAAAAGTAAATATACTAGGCTTTTAGAAATTTACGAGCGTACTCTCTAACCCTCTCCAAATCGTCGGGAGTATCAACAGCTAACGACTCCATGCTGGTTACTCCAACATGAATGTTATACCCATTCTCGAGCCAGCGAAGCTGCTCAAGCGACTCGGCCAGCTCAAGCGGTGATTGCTTTAGCTCCGTTATGCTTTGAAGCACGTTGCTTCGGTATGCGTAAAGCCCAATATGCTTGTAGTAGCTATGCTTGAATTGCCAGTCGTTCTTTTCAACTCCTCTAATAAAAGGTATAACCGAGCGGCTGAAGTAAAGGGCTTTCCCCGTTGACGAAACAACAACCTTTGGGGAATTTGAATTAAAAACATCTTCGCCCGGGGCGAAAAGTTTTGCGAGGGTTGAAATTTGAACTTCCTGATTCCCGAAAGGCTTAACAACAGCCTCCAGCTGTTCAGCATCAATAAATGGTTCATCGCCCTGAATGTTAACAACAACGTCGAACTGTATCCCAGTTTCGTTTGAAGCAATTGTTAAAGCTTCGGCACAGCGGTCGGTTCCGCTCTTATGGTGCGGCGAAGTGATGATGCATTCCCCCCCAAAACCTGACACACACTCGGAAATTCGTGTGTCGTCAGTTGCTACGTAAACATGCTTAAAAGCCTTGATTGACCGCTCGTACACCCACTGAACCATTGGTTTCCCAGCAATTTCGGCAAGGGGTTTCCCGGGGAAACGGGTTGAAGCATAACGAGCAGGAATTATTCCCAGAATATACATACCTTATATATATTATGAACCCAACATGAAAAAAGTAACTCAAAAGTAATGAATAATACGAAACCTAGCATGAAAAGCGAAAAATTGTCATGGGTTTGTTTCTGGTTACGTTTAGCATTTTTTAAATAAAAACGAATGCTTTTTGTAGCCGGTTGTACTAAAAAAATGTAATTTTGTCAGTACTTTAACGGATTTGCATTATAAACATGGATGTTCAGAGAATAAAGCAACGATTTGAGATAATTGGTAACTCGCATGGGCTAAACCGGGCCATCGACATTGCGCGCCAGGTTGCCTCAACCGACCTTTCGGTGCTTATTACTGGTGAAAGCGGTACGGGGAAAGAGGTTTTCCCACAAATAATTCATTCGTTCAGCCCTAGAAAGCACGGGCAATATATAGCAGTTAACTGTGGAGCCATTCCCGAGGGAACTATCGACTCGGAACTTTTCGGTCACGAGAAAGGTTCGTTTACCGGAGCCACCGAGAGCCGTCAGGGTTACTTTGAAGTTGCCAACGGTGGCACCATTTTCCTTGACGAGGTTGCTGAACTCCCTCTATCAACTCAGGTTCGGCTGTTGCGTATTCTCGAAACCGGAGAGTACCTTAGAGTTGGCTCATCGAAAACGAAAAAAACAGACGTTAGGGTTATTGCTGCCACCAACGTGAATTTGATTCAGGCAATAGAGAATGGAAAATTCCGTGAGGATTTATACTATAGGCTAAACACGGTTCCTATCCTTGTGCCTCCTCTTCGGGAGCGGCCAGAGGACATCCCGCTACTTTTCAGAAAATTCGCTTCCGACTTTGCGGAGAAGTACAGAATGCCAGCCATAAGGCTCGACGAAGATGCGCAGAAAGTTTTGCTGAGCTATAAGTGGCCTGGCAACGTAAGGCAGCTAAAGAACGTTACCGAACAAATTTCGGTTATTGAGGAAACCAGACAGATCACGGCTCCTATCCTCCAATCGTACCTTCCCGATTACGGTGCATCGAAGTTGCCGGCCATATACCGTGGAGATTCATCTGAACCCAACTTCGCCAGTGAGCGCGAAATTTTATACAAAATTCTTTTCGACATGCGAAGCGATGTGAACGATTTGAAAAAACTCGTTTTCGATTTACTTAGCAGCAGCAAGCAATCGTTCGACATTCAGAGCGAATCGGCCGGAATTATCCAGAACCTATACAAGGAGGGAAACTCGCTAATTAACGCTCCAACTGGAAACTTCTCCGAAGCGAAATCGTTCAACCCCGCTAAGCATGAGATACAGGACACGGAAGAGGTTGTGGAGGAGTCACTTTCGCTAAGTGAAAAGGAAATTGAAATGATAAAGAAAGCCCTAGAGAAGTACAAGGGGAAACGGAAGCAGGCTGCTCAGGAACTTGGTATCTCAGAGCGCACCCTCTACCGTAAAATTAAGGAGTACGACATTGATTAAAATGAAGAAAAAGTACATGCGAGCTAATGCAGTAGCTAAAATTGCTCTTCTAGGCTTTTTAACCGTTTTGGCTCCCGGTTGCAAAGTAAAATACTCGTTCACAGGCGCATCCATTTCGCCCGATGTGAAAACTTTCAGCGTAAGCTACTTTCAAAACCTGGCGCCATTAGTTAACCCTTCGCTTAGCAGCAACCTAACCGAAGAACTTAAAAACAAGTTTATTACTCAAACACAGCTATCCCCAGTTGATGATGGTGGCGACCTGTCGTTTTCTGGAGAAATAAGGGGGTACAGTGTTTCTCCTGTAGCAATTCAGCAAGGTGAGGTAGCTGCCTACAACCGTTTAACAATTAGCGTAAGGGTTAAATTTGAAAACTCAATTGACCCAACACAAAACTACGATAAAACCTTTACTCATTACGAGGAATTCCCTAGCGACAAACAACTAAACAATGTTGAAAGTGAACTTGTAAGGTTGATAGTTGAGAAACTAGTAGAAGATATTTTTAACAATGCAGTAGCAAACTGGTAACTATGGATAAGGATCTTTTTTTTAAGTATCTTGATGGCCGTGAACCATTAGAAAAAGAATCGATTGAGAAGTTAGACAGCCTAGTCGATAAGTTCCCTTTCTTTCAGGCTGCTCGTACAATGTATATACTTGCATTGAACAGGTTTAAACCCATCGATTTTGAAAAGAACCTTACCAGAACTAGTTCTTTTGCCCCAGACAGGAAGCATCTTTTCTTACTTTTGCATCCAATTGAGTTCCAAACTTCACCTGCCAGCTCATCGAAAGAGGATAACACCAGCGAAACCAACACCAAGTTCAGAAGAAATGTCAATGAAGAGGAAGTCCCGTTCATTCTTGATGAAGTTAGCGAACCCCAAAACTATGAAACACCTCCAGAGGTAACCATCCTGAATAATGATGTTTTGGAAGAGGATGCCGATTTATTAGAACTTGGTGAGGCAAATGGCGTAGCCGAGGAATTGGGACCAAAAAAAAGCAAATCAAAGACCGATAGCTACCTCGACCCACACCTATACTCACTAGATATCCCAAGCGAATTTTTAGACGAAACCACCACAAAACATGAAGGAGAAGACACGCCCAGCAACCCTCTTGACCCTGGCAGGTTAATAGAAACATTTATTGAAACCAACCCACGAATTGTTCCAAAAAAATCGATGTCTGACTCTGATGAGAACAAAGAAGATATTTCGCTCGAATCAATTAAGGAACCTGAAGATGCTGTTAGCGAGCCTTTGGCCTTAATTTTTGCTTCGCAGGGCTTAATTAGTAAGGCGATAATAATTTATGAAAAATTATGTTTGAAGTTTCCAGAAAAAAGAGCTTACTTTGCGGGTCAAATTGAAAAATTGAAAAACAAAACCGAATAATAAACAAAAAAAACGTTAGCAATGTATCTGCTTATCTCTGTACTAATTATTATTACCTGCGTTCTGCTAATACTTATTGTGCTAGTTCAGAATTCAAAAGGAGGCGGGTTGGCCTCTAACTTCGCTTCGTCGAATCAGGTTATGGGCGTTAGAAAGACTGCCGATTTTCTGGAGAAAGCCACTTGGACCTTGGCAATTGGCCTCCTAGTGCTAAGTTTGTTAGCAACCCTAACCCTACCACGCAACAAGGTTGAGGCTGGCCATTCCGATATTGAAGAGAAGATTGAAACAACCCAAACTCCAGGAAACCTTCCATCATTCCCAACAACCGAAGATGAGGGTTCAACCCAAGAACAAGGGGAACAAGAAGAAAAATAGCAAATAGCAACTTGTAAAACACACTTAAGGTGTCAGAATGTCATATTCCGACACCTTTTTTGTTTAATTGCTGGCAGTGTTTTATGGGCAAAAAGGCAGAAAATTCGTTTGGCACAACTTTGGTAAGACCCTTGTTCAGAATATGAAATTTATTAACAACTAAATTCAATAGTAGTCATGTCAGAAGTTAAAATTAAACCATTAGCCGACAGGGTTCTGGTTGAGCCTATGGAGGCAGAAGAAAAAACCGCAAGTGGAATTTACATTCCCGACACCGCAAAAGAAAAACCACAGAAAGGTACTGTTGTTGCAGCGGGCCCTGGCACCAAAGACATAAACATGGAAGTTAAAGTAGGCGACACTGTACTTTACGGAAAGTATGCTGGAACCGAAATTTCTATTGATGGAAAGGACTACCTGATTATGAAGCAGTCCGATATTTTAGCTGTTGTTTAGTACACGCAAATTAAATTGTTAACCCGTAAAATTATTTAGATATGGCAGGAAAAATTATTAAGTACGATATTGAAGCACGCGATCTACTAAAAAAAGGCGTGGATCAACTTGCAAACGCAGTAAAAGTTACATTAGGGCCAAAAGGTCGTAACGTGGTAATGGATAAGAAATTTGGTTCACCCCAAATTACCAAGGACGGTGTAACCGTTGCAAAAGAGATTGAGCTGAGCGACCCAATGGAGAATATGGGCGCACAAATGGTGAAAGAGGTTGCCTCAAAAACCGGCGATGATGCGGGTGATGGTACAACAACTGCTACCGTATTAGCTCAATCAATTGTTAATGTTGGTTTAAAAAACGTTACCGCTGGGGCAAACCCAATGGATTTGAAACGTGGTATCGATAAAGCCGTTGTTAAAGTTGTTGAAGAACTTCGCAAGCAAAGCGTTGAGATTGGTGACGATTACACAAAAATTGAGCAGGTTGCCAGCATTTCAGCAAACAACGATCACGAAATAGGAAAACTCATTGCTGAAGCAATGAAAAAAGTTAAGAAAGAAGGTGTTATCACCGTTGAGGAAGCAAAAGGAATTGAAACCACCGTTGAGATTGTTGAAGGTATGCAGTTTGACCGTGGATACATTTCTCCATACTTTATCACCAACCCTGACAAGATGGAAGCCGTTTTAGAGAATCCATACATCCTGATTACTGATAAGAAAATCTCCACCATGAAGGATCTGCTTCCCGTTCTTGAGCCAGTTGCTCAGAATGGTCGCTCTCTCCTAATCATTGCTGAAGATGTTGAAGGTGAAGCTCTGGCTACTTTGGTTGTTAACAAACTTCGCGGTTCGTTGAAGATTGCTGCTGTTAAAGCTCCTGGTTTTGGTGATCGTCGTAAGGAGATGCTTGAGGATATCGCAATTCTAACTGGCGGTGTTGTAATTTCTGAGGAGAAAGGTTTACGCCTCGATGCTGCAAAACTCGAAATGCTTGGTTCCGCTGAAAAAATCACGCTGGATAAAGACAACACAACCATTGTAAATGGTGCTGGCAAAAAAGAGAATATCGACAAGCGCGTTGCTCAAATCAAACTTCAGATAGAGAATACAACTTCTGACTACGATAGAGAAAAACTTCAAGAGCGTCTTGCTAAGCTTGCCGGTGGTGTAGCTGTACTATACGTTGGTGCTGCAACCGAAACTGAGATGAAGGAAAAGAAAGATCGCGTTGACGATGCGCTAAGCGCAACCCGTGCTGCAGTTGAGGAAGGAATCGTTCCTGGTGGTGGAGTTGCTTACATTCGTACAATTTCTTCTCTTGAAAATTTAACTGGAAACAACGACGACGAAACTACCGGAATCCAGATAATCAAGAGAGCAATTGAAGAGCCACTTCGTCAGATTGTTGCTAACGCAGGAATGGAAGGTTCAGTTATCGTTCAGAAAGTTAAGGAAGGTAAGGATGACTTTGGATACAATGCTTACACTGATAAATATGAAAATCTTTATAAGAGTGGAGTGATTGATCCAACCAAAGTTACCCGCGTTGCTCTTGAAAATGCATCTTCAATCGCAGGTATGCTTCTAACAACCGAGTGTGTAATGGCTGAGGAAAAAGAGGAAAATCCAATGCCAATGCCAAATCCAGGAATGGGTGGAATGGGTGGAATGATGTAAAAATCAAAATAATCAAAGCCAAAAAGGGGAACCAGATTTCTGATTCCCCTTTTTTTATTTCAAAAAAATTAGTGCAGTCTTATTCCAATTAGATGCATAAACTCTTCACGAGTTTTAATCTCCGAAAGGAAAATTCCGGTAAAAGCCGAAGTTGTTGTAACTGAGTTTTGTTTCTGAACACCTCTCATTTGCATACACATATGCCCTGCTTCAATAACAACCGCAACGCCAAGTGGGTTAAGGGTTTGCTGAATACAGTCGCGAATCTGCATGGTTAATCTCTCCTGGAGCTGTAATCTGCGAGCGTATGCTTCAACAACTCTGGCAATTTTGCTTAATCCGGTAATATAACCATTTGGAATGTATGCGACATGTGCTTTCCCGTAAAAAGGAATCATGTGGTGTTCACACATGGAGTAGAGTTCAATATCCTTCACTATAACCATCTGCCTATAATCCTCCTTGAACTTTGCAGAGCTAATAATTTCAGCAGGATCAAGGTTGTACCCCTGCGTAAGAAACTGTATCGCCTTGGCAACCCTCATTGGGGTTGCAATTAAACCTTCGCGGGAAGTATCTTCGCCTAGTAATTCAAGTATGGCTTTATAGTGTACTGCTAGCTGATTTGTAACTTCCCGGTTCCAACGTTCTACCTTCTCGTAACCTTCACTTTCGGTTCGGCTTATTCCATCGTTTATTGTTTCCATGATAATAATATTGATTCCAAAAACAGGCTGCAAAGTTAGGAATAATTTTCATGGAGTTTCGGAAAAACTTCTACCCAAAATAATCGATGTAATTATTTTCTGTTTCCTGGATTCGAATTTGGTGAAGTTGGGCTCCTAACCCTTCTATGTGCTCTTTTAACACACTCCAGATAGCCACCGATAAATTCTCGGTTGAAGTTGCCTTACCCTGCATAAACTCAACATCAACATTTAAATTTCTATGGTCAAGTTTATCAATAACTTTCTCCTTTATTATCTGGCTCAACTTTTTTAGGTTCACTACGTATCCTGTGTTTGAATCAATTTCACCTTTGATGGTTACGAAAAGGATGTAGTTGTGGCCATGCCAGTTAGGGTGTGAGCACTGTCCGTACAACTCAAGGTTTTCTTCGTCTGAAAGGTTTGGGTTAAACAGCCTGTGAGCAGCTGAGAAACGTTCGCGGCGAGTGAGGTAAGCAATTGGCATTTTTTTTATTTTTCTAAATTCAAATATAGTAAATCCAACCTATTAACACCATGGTTAACAGCTAAAAAACTATAATTTAAACCGTTCCTTCCGACTTTGCTGCAAGCATGCCACAAGCAGCACTGATATCAAAACCTCGTGGTTGGCGAAATGTAGCGGGAACCCCCAACTTGTTCAGTAATTTTTGAAATTTTTTCGCTTTAGCATTTTCTTTATCGGCCACCTCAGGTGAATTGTAGGGTATTACATTTACGTGGGATTTAAGGCCAAATAGCAACTGGGCAACACCCACTGCATCCTTTTGCGAATCATTAACTCCCGGAATTACCAGGTATTCAAACGATAATCGCAGCGGTTTTTTTACAGGATACTTTCTTAGAAGTTCTATTGTATTCAATATTGGGTGTAGTATTTCTGATGGCATTAACTTGGCCCTTCCCTTGCCAAAGGGACAATGAAGGCTAACTGCAATGTTACATTTCCTCATTTCAATCAGCGATTGTAGCTCGGGAAGAACCCCTATTGTTGAAAGGGTTATGTTTGATGCACCAAAAGCCACCCCCCAGCTGGCAGTTAAAATGTCGAGGGCTTTGAGGGTTTCATTAAAATTATCGAGCGGTTCTCCCATACCCATTATTACAATCCTGTTTACCCTGCTTGCCTGAGGGACTCCCAGAACTTGACCCACAATTTCACCCGCTGAAAGATTCTGCCTAAAACCCATTGAACCCGTATAGCAAAAACTGCAGGCCATCCGACAACCCGATTGGGTTGAAATGCATAAGGTTCCCCTTCCCCCCGTTGGCATGAATACGGCCTCGAACGGATTTCCTAAATCTGTTTTAAAAAGGTACTTCACGGAACCATCAACCGATTCTGCCGCCTCAACAGGAGAAGGTAGAGATATGCTAAATTTTGAACACAAATCATTTCTTACTGGCTTAGGAATATCCATCATTAAATCGAATGATGTAACCCTTTTCCGGTATACCCACGTACACACTTTCTCTGCCACTACTGAAGTAAAACCATACCTTTCAATACACTGAGGCAAACACCCTAAAATTGACTCTCTATTCATCCCAATTTTTCTTCATACTACAACTCAAGCGATAACATCGAACCCTTAGGGACCAAAAATAATTCAAATATTTCCTAAATTAGCAGGAAATATTATATCATATGCCTTTTTTTAAATCTCTCTTACACAAACGACTATTTATACTTAGCCTTTTTGCCATAATTATAGTTTCCGTACCGTCATGCTCACGAAGGACAACAAAAAGCAAACACCCGAACAGTGTAAAACCCTGTAAATGCAACAAACGCAGAAGTTTTGCTATTAACAACCAGATGGAAAACATTTTTATAAACCCAGAATATCATGGATAAACTATTGGTTAATTTGAAAAACCTGTACGAGATAGTTCCTCAGGAAAAAGTTACAGCATTCAACGAAAGAGTAAGCAAAAGTTTAGAATTAGCAAATTCTAGGACGGGTAAAGGGAGTGAATTCCTTGGGTGGCTAAATCTTCCCTCATCCATTAGCACCAGCATGCTTACCGATATTGAAGAAACTGCCTCGAAAATAAGAGGGAGTAGCCAGGTTGTGGTGGTTATAGGAATTGGTGGTTCATACCTTGGAGCGAAGGCAGTGATTGAAGCGCTCAGCCATACTTTCGCTGCATATAACGACACAGAGAACCCCTCGATAGTTTTTGCCGGACACAATATTTGTGAGGATTACCACAGCGAGCTTATACAATTTCTTGAGAAACGATCATACTCAATAGTTGTAATTTCTAAATCGGGGACAACCACCGAACCTGCCATTGCGTTCAGGCTTCTGAAGCAGCACCTCGAGAGTAAGGTTGGGAAAGCCGAAGCTTCAAAAAGAATCGTTGCCATAACCGACCAGAGCAAGGGTGCCTTACGTAAACTTGCCACTCAGGAGGGGTACAAAACATTTGTAATTCCCGATGATGTTGGCGGGCGTTACTCGGTGCTCACTCCGGTTGGCCTACTCCCAATAGCCATTGCCGGGTTCAATATCAGAACCCTAGTTTCAGGTGCTGTTGATGCAGAGAAGGATAATGGGCCTAGCGTTCCCTTCGCGAATAATAATGCCCAGATATACGCAGCAGCCCGTAACGCGTTATACAGTGAAGGATTCCGGGTTGAAATAATGGTTAACTATACCCCAAAGCTACACTTCCTAACCGAGTGGTGGAAACAACTATACGGGGAGAGTGAAGGCAAAGAAAATAAGGGTATTTTCCCTGCCGGAGTTGACTTTACCACCGACCTCCACTCGCTTGGACAGTATATCCAGGAGGGTGAACGGTTCCTTTTCGAAACCGTAGTTTCAGTTGGTAATTCTAAAAACAAGCTCACAATTCCAACCGATGATGCTAACCTAGATGAACTTAACTACATTGCTGGCAAGAGGCTTTCAGAAGTAAACCGAATGGCACAAATAGGAACCACCCTGGCCCATGTTGACGGGAAAGTGCCAAATATTCTTATTCAAATACCCAAAATTTCGGAGTACTGGATTGGCTACCTAATGTACTTCTTCGAGATTGCATGCGCAGTGAGCGGGTATACACTTGGCGTAAACCCATTCGATCAACCAGGCGTTGAAGCATACAAGAAAAATATGTTTGCGCTACTAGGGAAGGAAGGTTTTCAATCGCAGGGCGAGGCCCTTAAGAAACGAATTGAAAAATAAAACCATAAAGAACTCCTTGGAGGGTGAGGTTAAATTAACGTGAGTTTGATATAAGAAAATACACCTTTTCAATTGCTGACATAGCACAATCTGTTCAAAAACAATAAGGTAATAACTCAACTAAGGATAGAATCTTTACTAAGGTTAGTAATAAAAAATAAGGTTTTTTAGTCGATATCAACCTTACTTCACTTCAAACAACCTTAGTAACATTACAAAAGAAACAAAATAGAACCTTATTACCTTATTAATCAGCACTGAAAATTTGCTCTTACATGGAACTCACGTTAAATTAAATAATGTGGAATCCATTTTTTTAGTATATTGCATACCTCCAAAAAACCTTAGGCCTATGAAACACATTTGTCAGGGTTCTGTGTTAAAATATTCTTTTATAGTACTTACAATTGTATTTGGACTATTCGCATCAGCCTCTTTACAGGCAAAAAATTTTCAGAAAGTCGTAAAAGAAGTTGAGGTTGGAATGGACTCGGCAATGGTTGTAAAGGTTGCAGGGGTTCCCACAAAATCGGTGCAAGTTACAAGGTTGTTCTACGAAACGGACGAAGTCGTTCTATCGCATGATGAGGTTATAGATATTCGCCTTGCAGATAAAAGCCATAAGGTCCAAATTAAACGGCTTGCAAAGGGAAAAGAGAAACACACCCTACATAAAGTTTCGCTTCTTCGAATAGGGATGGCGCAAAGTGAAGTAATTTCAATTGCTGGCGCTCCATCAACAAGTATGAATGGTTACGATTTATACTATAGCGACCGACACAGGGTTGAACTCTCGAACGGGAAAGTATCAAGGGTTGACATTCACCTAAAGAAAGGGCTTGATATACTTGACTGGATTCGGTTAAACTTTAGTAGTGGTGGTTTACTTTTTATGAACATTACGCTGGCATTCATAATGTTTGGAGTTGCTCTGGGAATTAAAGTAGAACATTTTAAGCAAATTATCAATAACCCCAAATCTGCTATTGTTGGAGTAGTTTCTCAGTTTATAGCCCTTCCGGCACTTACATTCATACTTATTCTAATAATCCAGCCCTCGCCAAGCGTTGCCCTGGGGATGATTCTGGTGGCAGCGTGCCCTGGTGGGAATATCTCGAACTTTATAAGCTCCCTGGCAAAAGGGAACGTTGCTCTCTCAGTGAGCCTCACTGCATTTGCAACGTTAGCTGCAATAATTCTTACACCGCTAAACTTTGCCCTGTGGGGCAAGTTGTACTCTGGTACAGCCAACCTGGTTGTTCCCATTGAGATTGATCCGTGGGAAATGATGAAAACCGTTTTTATTCTACTTGGAGTACCTATTGTACTTGGAATCTGGTTCTCAAATAAATTCCCAAAAACAACCTTAAAAATAAAAAGACCTATTAGCATTTTCTCAGTAATTGCATTTCTGGGGTTTATTGCTGCCGCTTTTGCATCAAACTTTAAGTTTTTTCTTGAGTATATTCACCTCGTGTTTCTTATTGTATTGATTCACAATATAGTGGCTCTTCTCACCGGGTTCTCATTGGCAAGTATTTTCCGGTTACCTCGCCCCGACCGACGAACACTATCCATTGAAACCGGGATACAAAACTCGGGGCTGGGTTTAGTCCTTATATTCAACCCAAACCTATTCGACGGACTTGGTGGAATGGCATTTATTGCTGCCTGGTGGGGAATTTGGCACATAATTGCGGGTTTAACCATTGCCACCATATGGTCGCGAAAACCCTTATCGTAATAGTTCCTTTAATGAAAATTGAATAAACTTACTCCAATGCCAATATCGCGTGAAAACATTGAAAAATGGTCAAATTCTTACTGGTTTTTGAAACATTACGTTGACTTTGGGTTTAAATTTTACTTTAAAACAACTGTTGCCGGTTTTGAAAACATCCCCAAAAAAGGCACCTTCATATTTACTCCCAATCACCAAAATGCGCTAATGGATGCGCTTGGCATTCTCTGCTTAAAACCATGGCAACCGGTTTACCTCGCTCGTGCCGACATTTTTAATAACCCTTTTATTTGTAAGGTACTAACATTCCTTAAAATTATGCCGGTATATAGATTTCGTGATGGATTTGAAAACCTCAACAAGAACGATGAGATTTTTAAAAAAACCATGGATGTTCTCCGAAATGGGAATGGATTAGTTATACTTCCCGAGGGCAATCATGGTGACGAAAAGAGACTGCGTCCACTTAAAAAGGGGGTTGCACGAATTGCTTTTCAGGCAGAATCTATAGGTGCGAACGACCTTGACATTAAGATCATTCCTGTTGGGATGGATTATACACACTACGTTCATGTTGGAAGTGAACTTCACATTAGGTTTGGCAGCGCCATTAATGTAAAGCCTCTTCTTGTGGAATACAACGAGAACCCTGCTAAAGCATACAATTCCCTGTTAGAGCTTCTATCGGCTGGTATTAAAAAGGAGATGATTCACATAACCGACGAGAAGTACTACCCCAACTACCTAACTATTCTCGACGTATTTACAAGAACCTACCTCGAGAAACAGAAACTACACAACACCCATGAAAACAGGGTTGATGCACAGCAACTTTTCATTTCGAAAATTGATGAGCTAAAAGAGAACGACTTTGATTCTTTCCTTCTTCTAATAGCCAATACGATAGAAATCAACAACATTGCAAAAAAAACGAAGATAAACTTAAAGTCATTCCCATCGCGAAAAAGCGACTACCTACAAGCGATGTATCGGTTCGTACTGCTAATTCTATCCCTGCCGCTTTTTGTTTACTCCCTCATTAATAACATTATACCAATTTTAACTCCCTATATTTTTACAAACAGAAAGATAAAGGATCTACAATTTCATAGCTCACTTAGGTTTGGGTTTGGTCTTGTGCTATCGCCCATCGTTCATGCTATTCAGCTACTAGTGTTTATAATTGTTTCAAAAAGCCTGCCTCTTTCTTTAGCCTACGCATCAAGCCTGCCCTTAACAGTTTTTTTATACTTTGGATGGCGCGATTGGTTCTTCTCATCGGTTAACTCTCTTCGAGAACTTGCTCTGAAGATAACCAAGTCAAAGCAGCTGAAGAGGGGGGTAGCTGTTCATGAGTTGCTTGTAAAAAGGATGTGGGATATTGTTCAAAGTAAAACGGAGGAAGAGTACCTCCCAAACTACTTGTCAGAGTAGGCTATAACTTTCGGTACGAAGTACCCCAAAGGGTAACTATTGGCGGATCGCCATAGGCACGGTGATGCTCTCGTTTAGTTATCAGAACAATATCAGCACCTTTTAAACCAGCCTCTTTCCTTATTTGAATTTCCGCGCTGGTTTCAAGGGTTTCAGGTTTGTAGTAGTGATGCCTGGTTGTGGCCTGAAACCCCATTTTGTGTTCCTCTACCTTAATCATTCCAACAACATCCTCTGGATTATTGGTGATTTCTACCTCTTTCCAATCTTTAACCGCCCTGATCTCTGTCTCACGGGATGTCATATTCTCTATACGTCCGCTTCGGTAGTAAACTGTTTGCACCTTTCGACGATCGATATAATCGGTTTCCATGTTCCCAGGCTCTGAAAAAAATACAAATTTTTCAGAAATTTTTCGTACCTCAACCTCCATCTCCGTACCATCAAGAAGTTTTAACCAATCGTAAGTTGTTTGCTCGCCAGGCTTTATACGAGACTCCTTTTCGGTAGAAGTTTTTGTAGAATCAGATGATGTTTTAACTGTATCAGTCCCAATCATTACTACGCTCGTAATCCCAGCATGAGATGTGAAAGCAACATGCAACAGAATTAACAACCCCGGTAAACTTACTAATTGACTTATTTTGAATATATTTTTCATAAATATGCAAAAGTATAAAAAAATGGTTACAGGTAAAAGCTACAAACAATATTCCAAAAAATAAAAAAATCAATTTTTAAATAGGGTATTTATTCGCTCCGGTATCATATAGGTGAACACAAATTATTGGATGTTTAACCTAATAACATAACTGCCATGAGAACAACAACCTTTTACCAAACAACAATGAGCATGATTCTGGTGCTCGTGATGGGTGTAAGTTTAACTTTCGCTCAGAATGGGGAAACGTACAACACCTATAAGGGTGTGCTGAAAGACTCTAAAAGCAAAAACGAAATCGTTTTTGCAACGATATCGGTACCAGGAACTCATATTGGAACCGTATCGAATAGCGATGGTGAATTCACCTTAAAAATTCAGAAGTCGCTGAATGCAACCGAGCTAATTATTTCACACCTTGGCTACCTAACAAAAACGGTTTCTTTAGCGGACCTAAAAAAGGGAAATGAGAATGAAATTTTAGTTGACCCTTCATCGGTGGAAATTAAGGAAATAACCATACGCCCCGAAAATGCGCAGTCAATTGTTCAAGGTGCTATCTATAGAATTCCAGAGAACTACAGCAATAAAGCATCAATGCAAACCGGTTTCTACCGCGAAACCGTGAAACAACGTCGAGACTACCTATCAATTTCTGAGGGGGTAATTGACATCTACAAAACTTCATACAAGAATACCCTGGAAAGCGACCGTGTAAGAATTTTTAAAGCCCGCAAGAGCAGCAACGTAAAATCGGCCGATACCTTGATGCTAAAGCTAATAGGGGGCCCTAAAGTTACCCTTCTCCTCGACATAGCCAGGCACCCCGATCTTCTTTTCTGGGAAGAGAAGCTCAACGAGTACTCTTTTGCGCTTGAGGATATTGTAAGCATCGACGGGAAAATGAACTACGTTATCAGCTTCAAACAGCTACCTACAATCGATATCCCACTATACGTTGGGAAGCTATACATTGAAACCGAAAGTTTGGCAATTACCATGGCCGAGTTCGGAATTAACCTCGACGATAAGGACAAGGCCAGCCAGCTGTTTGTAAAGAAAAAACCAGCCGGAGTTAAAATAACCCCCGTTTCAACTAGCTACCTGGTAACCTTCAAGGAGCAGGATGGAAAGTACTACTTTAACTACGCCCGCAACGAGCTGTCATTTAAGTGTAACTGGCGCAGGAAACTGTTCAACTCAAACTACACCGTGATGTCTGAACTTGCAATAACTGACCGGGACATGGAAAATGTTAGCAAGTTCCCTGCACGTGAAGCTTTCAAACAAAGCAATGTATTTGTCGACATTGTTACCACATACAACGATGAAGATTTTTGGGGGGAGCACAACTTTATTGAGCCCGACCAGTCAATTGAAGCAGCCATTAAAAAGTACGGGAAAAAACTAAGAAGGCAATAACCGCAACCCCTTTATAAAAAGAGATTTGCCCTGTTTAACACGGGGCAAATCTTACAAAGAAACCGAAAGGTAAAATACAACGTAAAAAGAATTAATTCTTACCTTTGAGGCAGAACAGTAAGCAGAATGAATCTCTTTGAAATTAACGCACATAAAAAGATACAGCAGGGCGACGTTAACGAGTTCGAAAAACTCTTTCGAAAATATTACGAGCCTCTCTGTCGCTTTGCATACACGTTCTTAAGGGATATGGACTCAGCAGAGGAGATTGTGCAGGAACTCTTTTACAATTACTGGAAGAATAGGAAAACTATACTTATCACTGCATCTATTAAATCGTACCTGTACCAATCGGTTCGCAACAACGCTCTAAAATACATTGAGCATTTGGCCGTTAGGGAACGATACGGTGCTGAAGTTAAAAAAACCTCAACAGCAAACCAAACCTTCGATGAAAACTATATGGAGGTTGCAGAGCTGAACGAAGTAATTGAGCGTACACTGAACGAACTCCCCGAACGATGCCGACAAATTTTTATGCTAAGCAGGTTTGAAGGGCTTAAATATCATGAAATTGCTAAAAAATTATCGATATCAATAAAAACCGTTGAAGCAAACATGGGCAAAGCTCTGCAGCTATTCAGAACAAACCTTAAATTTTACGATAACTTTGCCAGCTAAAATGTTTTGGCCATGAACACAAATAGTAAAAATATTGGGAACATTGAGCTCATAGCAAAATACCTGGCTAATGAGATGACGAAAACCGAGGCCAACGAGTTTGAGGCAAAAATTGAACACGACAAAAACGAAAAATTTCTTTTCAACGCAATGCAGAAAGATTGGAACAAAATAGGGAGCTATAAAGCAGGAAGGAGTATTGACACCAACAAAGCTTGGGATAAATTATACGGCAAGCTTGAAGATGAACGGCTAATCATAAACGCACCAGAAACCATCCACGCTTCTTTTACCAGAAGATTTGTTCAGTACGCAGCAGTAGCATTGCTACTAATTACTGTTGGCATTACTTTCTTTACCTTGAACCCTTTTGGCAGCGAAAAACTTATGGTCCTTCAAACTTCAGAGGAGACTGGGACACTTGTGCAAACCTTGCAGGATGGTTCGGTTGTTTACATTGCGGGCAACACCGAGCTTACTTTCCCGGAGAAATTTAAAGGGAAAAAACGGAAGGTTACCCTAAATGGTGAAGCCTTCTTTGATATAAACCGTAACCCCCAAAAACCTTTTGTAATTGAGGCAAATAATATTATTGTTGAAGTTTTAGGAACATCGTTCAACCTAAAATCGAATGCGGAAGGAGTGTTTGAGCTGATAGTTGAAACTGGCCTGGTTAAAGTATCCCAGAAGGATAACCCTTCAAACACAATCCTTATTGGCGCAGGCGAAACGGCAACTTTCGCAAACAATGTCATTGTAAAAAAGAGCACACTAAGGAATCGCTATAACAGCTGGCGCCTTAACCGAATGTCATTTAAAGACGAAAAGCTGGAGAACATAATCCAGGTTATCAACAAGAACTACAACTCAAACATTGTATTAGCGTCAGGAGCTATTGGCGAACGCCGTATGACCGTTACATTTTTCGACAACTCCCTCGAAACAATAACCGACCTAATTTGTAAAACAATGGTGCTTAAGGCAGAGCATGAAGGAGAAACCATTATTCTAATGGAAAAATAGCTACATGGTGAACTTTTCAATATATATTGGTGAGCCTAACTATTCAAGAAAAATTGGATTTTTCCTCATTCTGGCTTTAACCCTCACCCTTTTCTTTTCACCCACCATTGCACAAGACTCCATCTTTTTAAAAAAAGTGTCTGTTGAATCGAAGGGGAAAACCATATACCAAACTCTAAATCAGATATCCGACAGCATCGGGTATTTTTTTATATACGATAGCAGGGTGGTTGACAGCGATAAATGCGTTCAGATTTTAGTAAAAGACATGCCGCTGAGAATGGTTCTCAACACAATTCTCAACGATTCAACCATACGCTACAAAACCATTAAAAACCATATTCTTATATATAAAAACGAGGTAACAATTATTGAAACCGACACCCCACCCAAACCCATTCAGACTATAAAGGGTCAAGTTTTCGACGCTCAAACCAAGGAGCCAATACCCTACGTTTCAGTTGGAATTGTGGAACTTGGCATTGGGAACGTAACAAACTCCGACGGCCTCTTTATCCTAAAAGTTCCTGATGGTGTTGCAGGCTTCTCGCTCACAGTGTCGCACATTGGCTATAAAAGCCAAAACCTTCCAGCCGAGCTGATAACAAAAGATAAAATTGACATCTTTCTTAACGTGGAACACATCTCTATCCAGGAGGTGATAATTCGCAACGTCGATCCTCTTTCGCTGATAAAACAAGCATTAAGAAGTGTTCCCGACAATTACATGCAATCATCTGCCTACCTCACCACATTCTACCGCGAGGGAGTGCAAAAAGGGAATAAATACATAAACTACTCCGAGGGAGTGTTCAAGGTATACAAGTCGGCCTACTCAAAAGGAATTGAATCGGACCAGCTGAAACTCCTAAAATCGAGGAAGATTCAAAACATAGACCGTAGCGATACGCTAATAGTTAAGCTAAAGGGAGGGTTGAGCAGCAGTTTGATACTTGATATCATAAAAAATCCACCAACATTCCTCGACCCCGATTTCTTTCAGTACTACAACTACTATAAGTACGATATCACCACCATTAATAACCGAAGCGCATACGCCATTGAGTTTGAACAAAAAGAAACCGTCTCAGACCCACTGTTCAAAGGTGTTATATACATAGATATGGAGAGCTTGGCTATACTGGGTGCCACCTTTCAAATAAACCCGAAGCATGTTAAAAAATCGGCCGACCAGCTTATTGCCAAAAGGAACAGGAAATATGTGATTAAACCTGAAGTAGTAAACTACTCAGTAAGCTACAACGAAATAAACGGATACCTTTACCTTAGCCACATCCGTGGCGACTTGGTTTTTAAGTACAGGAAACGGCGCCAACTATTCTTCAGCTCCTTCAAAACATTTATGGAAATGGCCACAAGCAGTGTTGATACGGTAAATGTGAAAAGGTTTTTCAGGCGTGAGGTTGAAAAAACTTCCAATGTGTTTCTAGACAACAGCTATGAGTACGACGACAGCTTTTGGGCTGACTTCAACCATATTGCTCCCGAAGACAACCTTTATGAAATGTTAAAAAAAATAAATCTTAAAATTGAACAAACTTCCCCAGAAGAGCTGGATTAACCTGTTTATAAGGTTAAACCTTTCATCTTTTATCACATCTAATTCTCATTGATTACTTTTTGTCGATTTTTTAAGTAGGTTTGTCGAAATTATACTAACATCTAGCTGTTTACAACTACATTTGTGTTAATACAATTATATTTATAAGTGCATACTACGATTTTATTAATAAAGTATTCAATAAAAACAACCACAATTAGAACCTCCATTCTAAGTGCAATTCTTTTTGTGCTTTCTACCGCTAACGTATGGGCTGAATCGAATAATTTTAAAATGTTTGAGCCCCTTGATCCGACAATAATAAACGGTAAACAGTACACTTTTTTTGTATACAACGTTGAGGGTCACCAATACTTAAATGGGCAAGGTTTTGAGCGTGGTACTATGTGTATCAAGGGGAAAACATACCACAACCAACTTCTTAGATACGATATTTACAATCAAGTTTTGCTGCTCAAGTTTAGAGATCAGTTTGATGCCGAAAAAATAATTATTGTATCTGACGCCTGGTTAACTAGCTTCACAATAGGCTCCATGAAATTTGAACTAGTTGAAAATGCCGATGGAAAAAGAAAGATTACTCAAAAAATTGATGGTGAAGGAATTTCAATAGTTTTTGAGTGGGAAAAGACACTCACGCTTAATGCTTCCAACGGCATGTACAAATTCTCAGAACCAATTAAGGGAAGTTACCTGATAATCAATGGTGAAAAAATTAAGTTTAATGGGAACAGAAGCTTTGCCAGAGCCTTTGGAAAGGAGAACGAAAAAATAGTAAGAAAATACTTGAGACAAAATAGAATTAAAGTTAAGAAAGTTAACGACATAAGCCTCGAAAAAGTAATTAAGCATTGTAAATCATTTATTTAAAGTGAAAAGATTTTTCGTTTTATTACTTCTTACATCCTTTTATAGCCTACTATTTGGTCAGAATGATAGCCTGAAATTCTCTTGCAGTACACAAGGGTTTTCATTCGAAAACTTTACTCGGGAAGTTACTGCTAAAACTAACGTTAAAGTATTCTACCTAAATGAAAAAACACGTAACATTGAGGTAAATGTTATTGCAGACAGCCTCTACATTCTTGATGTGTTTAATACAGTTCTATCCCCGTATGGCCTCAAAGCAATTTGGTGGAACGAGAGCATAATTATCACCGATGCAGGGTTCAATTTCACACAAATTCCACACTATACAACAAAAGTCATTCAAGAACAGGAAGTTGATACCAACCAAAATTTTTTCACCGAAACCGAAAAAAAGTACCTCACCGGAAGACGCCCCGATGCGATTAGAACCATAACTGTTGGTTCAAAAGCGAAGGCAAAAAGCAATGTAAAAGCAAAGATTAGAGGAACAATAAAAGATGAAAGTACAGGAGAACCCCTGATTGGAGCAACGATGTATATCGAAGAGAATGGAATTGGCGCTGCCTCGGACTACAATGGTTCCTTTACAATGGCAATTACCCCGGGAAAATACAATGCAAGATTTGATTGTTTAGGACAAAAAAGGGCCAACTACCTAATAAATATTCTATCCGACGGTGAGTTCACAGTAAACATGGAGAAATCTATTCTCCAGCTCGATGAGGTTGTTGTTTATGGCGATAAGTCGATGAATATTGTTACCCGCGATGCAGGATTGGAACGCATTCCTCTCAAAACAATCAAGGAGCTTCCCACTATGATGGGTGAACGTGATATTATAAAAGTTTCTGAACTTTTACCCGGCATTGTAAGCGTTGGCGAAGGAACATCGGGAATAAATGTGAGAGGAGGAAGCTACGATCAGAATGGATTTTACATAAATAAAATCCCAATCTATAACACATCGCATGTATTTGGGTTCTTCCCAGCATTTAACCCAGATATTGTGAAAGATTTTTCGATATACAAAGGACATATACCTGCAGAGTTCGGAGGAAGAATTTCATCAGTATTTGACATTCTTGCACGGCAAGGAAACCGAAAACACTTTAGTATCCGAGGAGGGCTAAACCCAATCACATCTAGCCTTACCGTTGAAGGGCCCTTTATTAAAGACACATCATCATTTCTACTTAGCCTTCGCTCCTCATACTCTGACTGGATTTTATCACGAATTGAGGATCCAACCATCAGGAATAGCAACGCCAAATTCAGCGATTTTGCATTTGCCACAAATTTCGACTTCAACTCAAGCAATCAGCTTTCAGTTTTTGGTTACTTCAGCACCGACAAGTTCAAACTCTCAGATATTAACCAATACAACTACTCAAACCTAGGCGCATCAATAGAATGGAAACACTTCTACTCCCCATCTGTACACTCAGAGGTTGCCACAATTTTTTCACAGTATGCGTTTGGCACAATCGACACCAACACACCCTCCCTTTCGTATGAACACAACTACAGCATTTCACACTACGAAACAAGAGGAAACTTGTCATACTTACTGAACGACAAGAACAGCATTGAAACTGGAGTTTCGTTGATTGGTTACAACCTGGATCGTGGGATAGTAACCCCCTACTCTAGCGAATCAATCCGTATGCCAGTTAATTTAGGGAACGAGAAAGGGTTTGAAGGTTCTGCCTTCATTTCCGACACCTACGATCCTACCTCCTGGCTAAACCTATACCTTGGTGTGCGATACAACTTTTTCGCCCCCCTGGGCGAGCGGGATGTTTTCACTTATCAGCCAAATTTGCCAATGGATAGCAGGTACGTTGTCGACACAATTCACTTCAACAATCTCCAACCAATAAAATGGTATCACGGGCCTGAGTTAAGGGCGTCAATAAATTTTATAACCGATGCGAGGGGCTCCATCAAACTGGCGTTCAACCAATCAAGGCAAAATCTTTTCATGCTAAATAATACCATAACCATATCACCGAACGCCCAGTGGAAACTAGCCGATTACCATTTAAAACCAACCGTTGGGAATCAAATCTCATTGGGCGTTTTCCGAAACTTTCCAAAGCTATCAATGGAGGTTTCCGCTGAAACATTTGCAAAGCTAATTGGCAATACCACTGAATTTAAGGATGGTGCAAATTTTATTGAAACACCAAACGTTGAATCAATGGTTCTTCAGGGAAGTCAAACTTCATACGGCGTGGAGTTAATGGTTCGGAAAACAGCAGGAAGGTTAAATGGCTGGATTGCCTACACTTTCTCAAGATCCATCGTTGAAGTTAACGGGGAAGAGTTCTGGATGAGGATAAACCAGGGTGAACCATTCCCATCAAACTATGATATCCCCCATGTCCTCAATATTGTTGCAAATTACCGGTTCTCAAGACGGCTAAACATATCCTCTTCAACCACATACCAGCAAGGACGTCCAATCACTTACCCCATTTCTGTTTACTACGTTAACGGGGTTCCAATCATCGACTACTCCAAACGTAACGAGTTTCGAATTCCAGATTACTTTCGGATGGATTTATCCCTCTCAATTGAGGGGAACCTAAAACGGAAAAAGATGTTTCACAGCTCTTGGGTTCTGGGTGTTTACAACCTAACAGGGCGAAAAAATCCGTTCTCAATATACTTTAAAACTGAAGATGGCAGAATTAAAGGCTATAAGTACTCGATTATAGGCACTCCCATTTTAACCGCAACCTGGGTATTTAAACTCGGAAATTATGCCGCAGACTAAGAATATACTAATCTTTTTGCTCGCTTTCACTCTTTCAGGGTGCATCGAATCATACTACCCAAAGGAAATTGATGAGGCGATTGACACCTATGTTGTTTCCGGACAAGTAACATCCTCTCCTGGCTATCACACCATTAGGGTTTCAAAAGCTTCTTCCATCAGCAACCCTAGGTACATCCCCGTTTCAAACTGCATGGTAGAAGTAATCGACACTGATAACAACGTGTTTCCCTGTAACTCAACTGGAGAAAATGGAGAGTACCCCATTTGGATTGGAGAGGAGCACCTCAGCATTGGGAAAGGCTTTAAAGTGAACATCCACACCCCCGAAGGAGTTGAAATTGAGTCGGAGTTTGATTACCTGAAACCCTGTCCTGAAATTTCAAATGTATACTACGAAAGGGTAGATATCCCAACTACCGATCCTCTGTATTTCGAGAAGGGAATCCAGTTTAAGGTTGACCTTCTGGCAGACGACAGCTACGACCGCTTCTTCCGATGGGAAATTGAAGAAACCTACGAGTATCATGCATCCTACCCCATTACATGCTACTATGCTGGCTCGCTTTTTATACTCCCAATAGCCGATTATTCCCTCTTTTACTGTTGGGCAACAAACCCCATCCGTAATATATATACCCTCTCAACAAAAGGTCTTTCAGAAAATAAATTTCTAGGATATAAACTACACTTCGTTGATAACCACACTCAACGGTTGATGTATATTTATAGTATAAAAATTACGCAGCATGCCCTTAGCGAATCATTCTTCAATTACCTCGAACAACTTCGCGTTAACTCTTCTGAACAAGGTGGTTTGTTTGACACTCAACCAATAAGCATTACAGGAAACCTAACCTCAACTAATTACCCGAATCTGAAAGTGCTAGGTTTTTTTGGGGCATCTTCGGTAAGGTCAAAAAGGCTATTCTTTTCCAATGTTGAAAACCTTGACTTTGATGACCTGTACGATAGGTGCAGTCTCACAATAGTTGACTACAGACTAGACCTCTACGAACCGGAGGAATACCCTGTCTACCTTGTTATTGAAAACAATGCCCTTTGGTGGGCAAACAGGGGATGTTTCGATTGCACTGAGGCAGGCGGTACAACTGAAAAACCAACATTTTTGCCATAACTAGAACTCATGAATAGGTTTAAATATATTGGTCTCCTTATTTATACTTCCCTTGCACAACTATTTGCCTTTGCACAGGGTGAAGAAAGAACCTGCCAAAATGATAGGGTTATTCTCTGTTCAGATCGGAACATTTATGTTGCAGGAGAAATAGTTAGGTTTGCTGTACATATTAGTAATGAGGATAAGGCTAAACAAACTAGCAATGTTGTATACATTGAGCTCATCTCATCCGAGGGGCAACGTATTGTTTCAGGCAAATACTCCGTTGAAAATCAAGCGGCAAGTGGTTCATTTGCCATTCCTTCAGATGTTATTACAGGGAATTACTACCTTAAAGCGTACACAAAATGGATGAGAAACTTCAGTGTTACTGAGTATTTCTTTTCTTCAGTAAAAATTATAAACCCTTATCGGCAGGAGGTTCAAAACAACTCACATATCAACGCTACAGATGATAGTACCAAAGCATCACCCGTTACAGAGCCGTATTGCCCATTCAACATTGTAACTAAAAAAGAGGATTACAGCTTGCACGAGAAAGCATCCTTCATAGTAAGCAAAAATAATTCAGCCGAAGTTAAATGGGCAAATATCTCAATTGCCCCCAGAGCAAGCATAAATAACCATTTTGACTCAAGGAAACCAACCAATCTTAACCACGAAGAAGCATCTTTTTACTCCAATGAATCAAAAGGAATTATCATTTCAGGGAAAGTTTACGATGTTAAATCATCGCTACCTTTGCCATACACCAAGGTGAACCTTTCGCTGCTTGGAGCTGCATCAGATTTTATTTCAGTGCTTACCGACTCATTAGGGAGCTTCAACTTTAACATGCCTTTTTTAGAAGGGAAACATGAACTCTATATTGGGATTGAAGATAAAAGTAACGCTTCGATAAAGATTGATAACGATTACTGCTCAAGGAGTTTACGTTTTCATGCTCCTCCATTTGACCTCTCCGCAAACGAACGAGAAGCTGTTCAAAAAATGGTTTATAATATGGAAATTCAAAGCAGCTACCATTCAACAAATGAAGTTATTCCAAGCAACCAAACCTTGCCAGTTTGTTCAACACTATTCTACGGAACTTCTGACTATACGCTACTCCTAGATGATTATATTAACCTCCTTTCTATTGAGGAATACTTTCATGAGCTTTACCCAGATGTTTCCGTTCGAAAGGACAATGAGGGAAATCCTACCTTTAGAATTTATGGAGAAGCTCCTGAAATGCAAATTTACAAACCCCTTGTTCTAATCGATTTGGTTGCTGTAACCAAAGCTGAAAGTATTCTTTCGCTAAATCCAAGCCTGATTTCCCGAATCGAAATTATTACCAAACCCTACTACAAAGGCGAAATGATATTTGGCGGAATATTAAGTTTCTTCTCAAAAAAGGGCGATATGGCGGGGGTTGACCTTCCTCCAACCGATATGTTCCTCGAATTCGACTTCTTCTCGCCTGATTCAGTTCAAACAATAACAAACGAAGAGCTTCCTGTAAATATACCTGATACCAAAAATACCGTTCTTTGGATTGGTAACGCTTCCGATTTAATTAATAGGAATAGCACCATCCCATTTTCAACCCCTGATACTCCTGGAGAGTACACGATTCTGCTGCGAGGACTTGGACAGGATGGGAAATTTTTCCATTGCTCAAAAAACATCACAATAAAATAGCAGGAGAAACAGCAATCGGACTCCGTCTATGTTCAGCCTTTTTATGATTTGCATTCGCATTTACGCTTTATGTATATTTAAGTAAATTTATTATAAGTAGAAGTTAGGGAGGTAACTTCATCGCATTCCAAAATTCATTCACTTATAGGCAACTATTCGTATTTATTATGAGTTTAAAAAAAGTGGGAATGTTATAATTTCAATGAAATTACCAGCCACCACGTTAAAGGCACTCTTGTGTTGCCATTTTTATTAACAAAAACTATTACTTAACAAACCCGAATACCTTAAGAATGTTTGTTGGAAAAAAATCTTGCATAAATTGGATTCAGTCGAAACTTCGAGATCCTTCCATACAGAAAACCTCGAATAGGCTAGTTTTCTTTCTTCTAACTTTTGCTATTTCTGGGTGTATCGAACCATACCGCCCAAAAGATATTAGCGAAACGGTTGACACTTACGTTGTTTCCGGACGGGTTACATCAATGCCTGGTTACCATATAGTTAGGGTTTCAAAATCATCACCCATAGTGAATCCAAAATTTATCCCAGTATCAAACTGTGTTGTTAAAATTACCGATACAGAAAGTAACGTATTTCTCTGTGATTCTATAGGAGAGAATGGAGAGTACCCGATTTGGATTGGTGAAGAGTACCTCTCCATAGGAAAAGGATTTAAAGTTAGCGTTCATACACCTGAAGGTATTGAAATTGAGTCGGAGTTTGACTACCTTAAACCTTGTCCAGAAATTGCAAACATATACTACGAAAGGGTAGATATCCCCACTACAGATCCTTTGTACTTCGAAAAAGGTATCCAGTTTATGATCGATCTTCAGGCCGACGAAAGTTTCGACCGGTTTTTCCGTTGGGAAATTGAAGAAACCTACGAGTACCGAGCATCCTATCCTATTAGGTATTACTACATTGGATGGATGGTTTGGCTGCCACAACCAGATTACTCCCGATTTTACTGTTGGGCAACAAACCCAATTCTAAACATCTACACCCTTTCTACCAAAGGGCTACAAGAGAACAGATTTCTGGGATATAAACTTCATTTCGTTGACAACCATACACAAAGGTTAATGTACATGTACAGCTTAAAGGTTACTCAACATGCTCTTAGCGAGTCATATTTCAACTACCTTGAACAGCTTCGTGTTAACACATCGGAACAAGGAGGGCTGTTTGATACTCAACCTATTTCTATCACAGGAAATCTTTACTCCACAAACGCCCCAAATGTGAAAATCCTTGGATTCTTCGGAGCTTCATCGGTAAAATCAACCCGAGTTTTCTTTTCCGATATCGAAAACTTGCGATTTGACTTATATAATAAATGCACTCTATATATAGTAGATTACACGTTGGATATTTTCACCCCCGACGAATACCCAGTCTATTTTCTTCATCAAGATGGTGGTTTTTGGTGGGCAAACCAAGACTGTTTCGACTGTACCAAAGCTGGCGGTACAACGGAAAAGCCACCTTTTTGGCCCTAAAGTACTTTCTGTTAAAAAACCTAGGCCACATGAACCTGGAGTAAAACCCAATAAAACATTTATTACATTTTCAACCTCATAACCTCCAGCGATATACTACTTGCTTTTAGATGGCTATATAAAAAGCAACTTACTGCCGAAATAAAAACTTTCACCTTCAAGCAAGTACCCTTTTACATCAAACTCTGAGTTGACTTATATCAACTCGTAAAAGTTTAAAAATTATAATCACTTTATTTATAAAGTACGTAAATTTGTGGTTTATTTAGATTAATTCAATTTTAGCTGTTTCGTACCTAACAAATCACTAAACTTTTTCCGTAGTATTCTGTTGGTAAAACACAAACAGCACTAAATTAAAACCATAAATGGCTAACGATCAAGACAAAATACTCGACGAAGTAACCAGCCAGGATTATAAGTACGGATTTGTTACCAACATCGAAACCGAAACAATCCCCAAAGGGCTCAGCGAAGATGTTGTGCGGCTAATCTCTGAGAAAAAAGGCGAACCCGAATGGATGCTTGAGTTTCGCTTAAAGGCATTCAGGCACTGGCAAACCCTCGAAATGCCCCAGTGGGCTCACCTTAACATTCCCGAAATCGATTTTCAGGATGTAATTTACTACGCTGCACCCAAGCAGAAACCTACGCTGAACAGCTTAGACGAGGTTGACCCCGAGCTGCTCGACACCTTCAACAAGCTGGGCATTCCGCTTGAGGAGCAGAAACTTCTTACAGGCGTTGCCGTTGATGCAGTAATGGACAGCATTTCGGTGAAAACCACTTTCCGCGAAACCCTGGCAGAGCAAGGAATTATTTTCTGCTCCATGAGCGAAGCCATTCGGGAACACCCCGATTTGGTAAAAAAGTACCTCGCCTCTGTGGTTCCGGTTACCGACAATTTCTTTGCAGCGCTTAACTCAGCCGTATTCAGCGACGGTAGCTTCTGCTACATCCCAAAGGGTGTACGTTGCCCCATGGAGCTTAGCACCTACTTCCGCATTAACGCTGCAAACACCGGACAGTTTGAGCGTACGCTCATTGTTGCCGACGACAACAGCTACGTATCCTACCTCGAAGGATGCACCGCACCCCAGCGCGACGAGAACCAACTACACGCAGCAGTGGTAGAAATTGTAACAATGGAGAATGCCGAGGTGAAGTATTCAACCGTTCAGAACTGGTATCCTGGCGATAAGAATGGGAAAGGTGGAATTTACAACTTTGTAACCAAGCGAGGTATTTGCAAAGGTAAAAACAGCAAAATTTCGTGGACTCAGGTTGAAACAGGTTCTGCCATCACTTGGAAATATCCAAGTTGCATTTTGATGGGCGACAACTCATACGGTGAATTCTACTCCGTTGCTGTTACCAACAACCACCAGCAAGCCGACACCGGAACCAAAATGATTCACATTGGGAAGAACACTCGCAGCCGAATTGTGTCGAAAGGAATTTCTGCCGGAGTTAGCAACAACAGCTACCGCGGATTGGTGAAAGTTGTTAAGAATGCCGAAAACTCTCGCAATTTCTCACAGTGCGACTCTTTACTACTAGGCGATAAGTGCGGAGCACATACCTTCCCTTACATTGAAGTTGACAACCCATCGGCAGTTGTGGAGCACGAGGCAACCACTTCAAAAATTGGCGAGGACCAAATTTTCTACTGCAACCAGCGAGGAATTTCCACGGAAGATGCTGTCGCGCTTATAATCAACGGCTATGCAAAAGAAGTTTTAAATAAGCTCCCCATGGAATTTGCTGTTGAAGCGCAAAAGCTACTTCAAATTAGCCTCGAAGGCAGCGTAGGTTAAACGAATAAATTGAAAATACGAAACAACATACAGTATGCTTAAAATTAAAGATTTACACGCCGGTATTAATGGAAACAAAATTCTGAAAGGCATTAACCTTGAAGTAAAAGCCGGTGAAATACACGCCATTATGGGACCTAACGGTTCTGGTAAAAGTACATTAAGCGCCGTTCTTACCGGACGCGATATTTTCGAGGTTACCCACGGTGAAATTCAGTTCAACGGAAAAAATATTTTCGACCTTTCGCCCGAGGAGCGCTCGCGCGAAGGGCTTTTTTTAAGTTTTCAGTATCCCGTTGAAATTCCTGGTGTTAGCATGGTTAACTTTATGAAAACTGCTCTCAACGAGCATCGCAAGCACAAAGGGCTCGACCCGCTTTCTGCATCCGATTTCCTGAAGCTTATGCGCGAGCGCAAGGAATTGGTTGAAATTGATGCTGCACTCACCAACCGTGCCGTGAACGAGGGTTTCTCCGGAGGAGAAAAAAAGAAGAACGAAATTTTCCAGATGGCCATGCTCGAACCCAAGCTGGCAATTCTAGATGAAACCGACTCGGGCCTCGATATCGACGCGCTTCGCATTGTGGCAAACGGCGTTAATAAGCTAAAAACCCCCGACAACGCTACAATCGTTATTACTCACTACCAGCGCCTGCTCGATTACATCGTCCCCGATTTTGTTCACATACTCTACAACGGCCGGATTGTTAAAACCGGAGGCAAGGAGCTTGCCCTTGAACTTGAGGAGAAAGGTTACGACTGGATTAAAAATACTGAGGAAGTTTAAACGTGAGTCCAACAATTGTTGAACTTTCGTTAACTGTAAACGAATTGTTATGAACGCAACCACCATTGCTCAGAAAGAAGAGTTTATAAATCTTTATCTCGATAATCTCGATTTAATTACCGAGAACTCAGCCGATGTTCTCAATCATGCTAGGCAGGAGGCCATCGAGAACTTTAAGCTGCTCGGCTTTCCCGGCCCAAAAAACGAGAAGTATAAGTACCTTAAAGTAGAACCGCTATTCCGCAGCGACTTCGAGAAGTACTTTACACCCAAATGCATTAACTTCAACGTTGACGATATTTTCCGCTGCGATATTCCATCGCTCGATACTCACCTTGCCCTTACACTCAACGGGTTCTACCTCAACAACCCGGATTTTTTGATGGAAATTGAGCACGGTGTTATTATCGGGAGCCTGGCCGAAGCGGCCAAAAAGTATCCCAACGTGGTTTCTAAATACTACAACACGCTTGCTAACAACGACGAGGACGGGCTGGTTGCCCTTAACACTGCGTTCGCTCAGGATGGCGTTTTCGTTTACATTCCCAAAGGGGTTGTTCTTGAAAAGCCAATCCAAATTATCAACCTGCTAATGAGCGATGAGAACCAGCTGGTTCAGTACCGTAACCTTATTGTTGCCGAGGAAAACGCTCAAGCCAACGTAGTAATTTGCGACCACACGCTTTCACCCTCACAGTTCCTCTCGAATGTGGTTACTGAAGTTTTTACAAACCGTGGTGCCAACATCGATTTCGTTGCCATGCAGAACCAGCATAACGATTCTATCCAGTTTTCCCACCTTTTCGGAAACCAGGAACGCGACTCGGTACTTTCAACCAACTCCGTATCGCTTCATGGCGGTGTAATTCGAAATAACATCCACATTCTACTAAACGATGAGGGTTGTGAAAATCATACTTACGGATTGGCCTTGGCTGACCGAAACCAGCATAACGATATGTACTCTTTCATCGATCACGCTAAACCCAACTGCAACAGCAACGAGCTTTACAAGGCTATTCTCGACGACCAGGCAACCGGCGCATTCAACGGAAGAATCCTTGTTCGTAAGGATGCGCAGCAAACCCAGGCATTCCAAAGCAACAACAATTTGCTTCTGACTGCTGATGCTCGCATGCATACAAAACCTCAACTCGAAATATATGCTGATGATGTGAAGTGTAGCCATGGCGCAACCGTTGGCCAGCTCGATATGGATGCCAAGTTCTACATGCAATCGCGCGGGATTGGTGAGCGTGAGGCCAAACTTCTTTTGATGTTTGGTTTTGCTCACGATGTGGTTGGAAAAATTAAAATCGATCCTTTACGCATTCGAATCGACGAGCTGGTGAATAAGCGCCTACGTGGCGAACTTTCTCGCTGCCATAGCTGTCCTATGCATTGCTGCTAAAAAACAAATTATGTCATTCAACGTTAGCAAAATACGCTCCGATTTCCCTATTCTTAATCAGCAGATTTACGGAAAACCTTTGGTTTACTTCGATAACGGTGCAACCACACAAAAACCAAAATGTGTTCTCGATACCATCGATTATTTTCACAACCGGATAAATGCTAATATTCACCGTGGTGTACATAAACTTAGCGAAGAATCGACACAAGCATACGAAAATGCCCGTGAAACGGTAAGGGAATTTATCAACGCAAAGAGTTCCAAAGAGATTATATTCACTTCTGGCGCAACCGCCAGCATAAACTTGGTTGCCCACTCGTTTGGCGAAGCATTTATTAACGAAGGCGATGAGGTGATTGTTTCCGAAATGGAACACCACTCTAACATTGTTCCCTGGCAGCTGATTTGCGAGAGGAAAAATGCGAAGCTAAAAGTTTTACCATTCAATGATAAAGGCGAGTTAATTCTTGAAAAGTTAGAAGAACTAATCACAGAAAAAACCCGAATTATTGCCGTAAACCACGTTTCAAACTCACTTGGAACCATAAATCCCATTAAAAAAATTATTTCCAAAGCGCATGCAATGGGAGTAAAAGTTTTGGTTGACGGAGCGCAGGGCGTGAAACATGGAGTAATTGATATTCAGGATTTGGATGCAGATTTTTACGCCTTTTCGGGTCATAAAATTTACGGCCCAACTGGAATCGGAGTTCTTTACGCCAAGGAAGAAATTCTCGAAAAAATGCCGCCATGGCAGGGCGGTGGCGATATGATTGCATCCGTTTCTTTCGAAAAAACAGTTTACAACGAGTTACCTTTCAAATTCGAAGCAGGAACTGCAAACTACATCGGCGCTGCCGGTTTGGCTGCTGCGATAAAATATTACCAATCAGTTGGTATTGAAGAGGCTACAAACTACGAAGACGAAATCCTCCGCTACGCAACCCAACAGCTACTTTCTGTTGATGGAGTAAAAATTTACGGAAACGCAAAGGAAAAGGCCGCAATCATTTCATTCCTCATTGAGAATGTTCACCCATACGATGCCGGAATGATCCTCGACAAAATGGGCGTTGCCGTTCGCACCGGAACCCACTGCACCGAACCTGTTATGGCTCACTTCGGGATCGATGGAACTATCCGCGCTTCGCTGGCATTCTATAATACCAAAGAAGAAATCGATCAGCTGGTTGAAGGTGTGAAACGGGTAAAAATGATGTTTGCCTAGCAAAACAAAAAAGCTAAATACAATCAGCAAAACTTGCCGTTGTATTTAGCTTATAAATTTCCTGCTACTCTTTAAAATAATCGTTCGGATTTACTGCTTCGCCATTTTTCATTACCATGTAATGAAGATGTGGACCAGTGGATTGCCCGCTATTTCCAACATAGCCAATCACCTGACCTTTTTTTACAGTATCGCCTTCTTTAACAATATATTCATTAAGATGCGCATACCAGGTTTGGTGTTCTTCGCCATGCTGAATTACAACCAAATTTCCCCAGTTCCCTTTCTCCATTGCTTTTGCCACAACTCCGTTTGCAGTTGCTTTAACCGGAGTTCCAAGTGGCGCCCTGAAATCAATTCCGTTATGTGTAACCTCTTTCTTGGTAAAAGGATTTAAAAAGGTTACACCAAAATCATTCGAAACTGAATTTTTATCTAAAGGTTTTATCGAGGGTAATTCAGCAACAACAGCAACCTCATTGTTTTGAACTAGCAATGATTTGTCTTTAGCACTAAACGAAAATGCCTGAAACACTAGCGCCACCAGCACTAGGTAAATCATGTATCCAAGTTTTCGACTTTTGGGTGTTTTATTTTTTGTGATCATTTCAACTCTGTTTTTTAAGGATTGGTAATAAAAAGGATTTGTAAGTCCCAGAATATTACAGCTATCAGTACAGGCAAGCAGCAGCCTCAGATACTCGTCTTTTGCGGAAGAACTTTTTATTGCGCTGCTATCAGCCGTGAACTCGTGAACATTCTTGAGCGACTTTCTGAACAGGTAGACAAAAGGGTTAAACCATAAAAGTATGCAGTATAGCTCTACTACAATCAAATCGAGCGTATGCAGCATGGCTGCATGAACAGTTTCGTGATCCTTTACCATATTAAACTCCTCCGATTCTACCATCTTTGCCGGGATAAAAATCCAGCTAAAGAAAGTGAAAGGAGACATCGCTCTGTTTGAAATCACGAAGCTAAATTTACCATAGTTGTATTGCAACGAATCTTTCTTCAATCTCACGATTTTAGCTAGCTGAAATGCAAACCGAACCAATAAAAACGCGCATACAGACAGGTACGCAACTAACAGTAAGTTCACATTTGTGCTCGACAATCCGCCGGAATTTCCTTCAATAAACTCAGGAAAAACTACAGTAAATTCAACAAAAGTTCCCTTTATTTTTTCAAGGGTTTCTACATTTTTCGATACAAAAAGATTCAGGTTGATTGCCGGTGCTAGTAACGAAAAAGGCAAAATGGATAGCAGCGTTGCTCTGTTTAATCCATGCAACGTGTTAGTTCTGAATAGCGCAAAGTAGAAAACGTAAAGCACTACCTGAACAGCGCTAACTTTTATAAGGTATATAAGTATACTATCCATTATTTTTGTCCTTCTCTTTTATTTTGCTCTCAATCACCTTTTTAATCTTTTCGAGCTCTGAAATGCTAAGATTTTCAGTTTCGGTAAACGCCGAAACGAAGCTGGTGGTTGAACCATTAAAAAAGTTACTAACCAAACTTTTCATCTGGCTCCTAAAGTATTCGCTCTTGCTAATCAAGGGATAGTACTCATGTATTTTTCCGTAAGTATTAAAACCTATCGCTCCCTTTTTTACAAGAACCCTAATTACCGTCGAAACGGTTGTGTAGGCAGGTTTTGGCTGTGGAAACTGGTCAACTATATCTTTCAGAAAACCTTTCCCTAACTTCCAAAGGTACTGCATTACTTGTTCTTCCGCTTTTGTCAATTCTGTCATGATGCAAATATAACTATATTTTTAATTATATAACTATATTTATAGTCATATATTAAGAATTATTCAAAAATAATTCATATTGATTTAAATTACAGATGATTAAAATTATTTCAGTGATAAGTATCTTTACGTTATATTTGCAAAAATAAATGTAGAAATCATGACTATTGATCAAGTTCAAAACCAAATAGTTGAGGAGTTCAGCATTTTCGACGACTGGATGGATCGCTACCAGCAGCTCATTGACATTGGTAGCGAGCTAAAACCTATGGACGAAAAGAAGCGTTCCGAACAACACCTTATTAAAGGTTGCCAAAGCAAGGTTTGGGTTGATGCTGAGCTGAACGATGGAAAAATCTTCTTCACTGCCGATAGCGACGCAATCATTACAAAAGGGATTGTTGCTCTACTAATTCGGGTTTTAAACGGCCAATCTCCAAAGGATATTATCGATGCTGATTTATTCTTTATCGATAAAATTGGACTGAAAGAGAACCTCTCGCCTACCCGTTCCAACGGGCTTCTGGCAATGATGAAGCAAATGAAACTTTACGCGCTGGCTTATCAAGCAAAACTTGAAGGGAAATAAACAGTTTGTGTGTAGCATTGTTATTAAAGTAAAAAATATACCTATATAAAAATGGGAAGTCCACTTGATATTTTGGCCATTGAGGCCAACATAGTAACAGTTCTAAAGAACGTTTTCGACCCCGAAATTCCGGTAAACATCTACGATCTTGGCCTAATATACGAGGTTGATGTGGAGGACGATGGGAAAACAACCGTAAAAATGACCCTAACCGCTCCGAATTGTCCAATGGCCGACCAGCTGCTGCAGGAAGTGAATGATAGGGTTGGTGAGGTTGAAGGCGTTTCGGAGGTAATAATAAATTTAACTTTTGATCCTCCTTGGGACAAAAGCATGATGAGCGACGAAGCGCTGCTAGAACTCGGATTTTTATAGAATTAATCAAACCCAATCTATGACCTTTAAAACCATCTTTAAAACCACCCGCACATATTCAATTATTGTTTTCGGGTTATTTCTTTACGCCCTTTCGTGGACAGCTTTTCTCCTTCCACACAAAATTACCGGAGGTGGAGTTTCCGGTATCGGTGCTTTGGTATACTACGCAACAGGATTTCCGGTTGGTTACACATACTTTATTATTAATATCGGATTAATTCTGGTTGCTATAAAAATGCTTGGCGCCAGTTTCGGTGTAAAAACCATTTTTGGTGTTGTAACGGGAGCTTTTTTACTGTCAATTCTCCAGCCATTAATTCAAATTCCTATTGTTGAGGATAAATTCCTTTCAGCAATAATTGGAGGTATTCTAGCAGGTGTTGGCCTAGGAATTATTTTTACTCAGGGTGGAAGCACCGGCGGAACCGATATTATTGCAATGATTATCAACAAGTACCGCAACATCAGTCCCGGTAGGGTAATCCTTCTTTGCGATGTGTTTATCATCGGGTCATCGTTCCTCGTGCTCACCGAGCTGGTTCCCGTTAAACGAATTGAAACCATAGTGTACGGGTACGTTGCAATGGCAATTACTGCATACGCAATCGATATGGTACTTTCTGGCAGCCGACAATCGGTTCAAATGTTTATTTTCTCAAAAAGTTACAAAGAAATTGCCGACCGGATTACAAAGGAAATGAACCGAGGCGTTACCGTTATCGATGGGGTTGGCTGGTACTCACAGGAAAATCAAAAAGTGGTAATTACCCTCGTTCGTAAGCACGAAGCCAACGACATATACAGGTTAATAAAAGAGGTTGACACCGATGCGTTCATTTCAGTCGCCAATGTAATGGGAGTTTACGGTAGGGGGTTTGAGAGAATTCGATCTTAACCTGTCAGCGAGGTTCCCTTTGAAATAGTTTAAAAAGTTAGGAGGTTCCTCCTAATTTTCCTTTTTTTGCACTAAATACACACCCACAAAACGAATTGTATCGAAATGAAGAATACCCTGCTTTCAATTCTACTTGCACTGCTCTCCCTGGCGCTTGTCCACTTCTACATACAAACCTCCTACTTCTATATCCAACCCTCTTCAGAAAATAGCACCCCCCACAGCTCCAACCAAAAAAGGGTGTATGAGTATGGCATTCCTGCGGACTCGTTTTACATCGAAACTTTTTCGGTAAAACGAAACCAAACCCTTGGAAGCATAATGGCTTCGCTGGGAATTAGCAACGATATAATTCAGCAGCTACCCGAAAAAACGAGAGGGGTTTTTAATATCCGTTCAATAAAGGCCGGAAATACTTACAAAACCTTCACCCGTCGTGATTCACTTGCCACCCTTGAGTTTATTGTTTACGAGCATTCCTATACCGATTACATAGTTTTTCACCTTACCGATTCCTTAACCGTTAAATCGGAACAGAAAGACATTGTTGCCATTACCAAACTCAGCGAAGCTGAAATAAACTCCTCATTATGGGAAGCCATGTACGATTACAACCTCAAACCCGTTCTGGCTCTCGACCTTTCAGAAGTTTTTGCCTGGGCTGTCGATTTCTTCGGGTTGTACAAAGGCGATAAATTCAAGGTTCTTTATGATGAACTTTATGTTGATGACGAATCGGTTGGGATTGGTACCATTCACGCTGCATGGTTCGAGCACAGGGGAGAAAAATACTACGCTTTCCGCTACCAGCAGGATTCGGTATGGAGCTACTGGGACGAACACGGGAATAGCCTTCGAAAAGCATTCCTGAAGGCTCCGCTTCGATTCTCCCGAATCAGCTCAAAGTTCTCCTACAATCGAAAACATCCCGTGCTTAAAATCTATCGCCCTCACACGGGAGTTGATTATGCCGCCCCCGAAGGAACTCCGGTTATGGCGCTGGGCGACGGGGTTGTAGTTGAGAAAGGCTACAACAAAGCTGCCGGGAACTACGTTAAAATTAAACACAACAGTGTTTATACTACGGGCTACAACCACTTCTCCCGGTTTGGAAAGGGAATTTCAAAAGGAACCCGGGTTGCCCAAGGGCAAATTATCGGTTACGTTGGAAAAACAGGCTACGCAACCGGTCCACATCTCGATTTGCGATTCTGGAAAAACGGGAAAGCAGTCGATCCACTGAAAATTGAGGCGCCTTCTGTTGAACCAATAAAGGATGAAAACCGTGAAGTTTTTTCAAAGCTAGTAGCAACCTACCGAGCAAAGCTCGATAGCATTTCACCCCGTCCGGTATTCCCCGAAAGTACCACTCACTTCTCCTTCGACTACTAGAGCTGCGAAACGATTCGTTCAATTACTGCTGGGTAATGCTGATACTCCAGGTTATGCACCCTGTTGGCTAACGTTTCTGGCCTGTCGCACGACATAACCGGGCACTTTGCCTGAAACAGGATATCTCCTTTATCATACTCGGCATTCACAAAGTGAATGGTTATTCCACTCTCCATCTCATTGGCAGCAAGAACCGCTTCGTGCACACGCAAACCGTACATTCCTTTACCACCAAACTTTGGAAGAAGTGCCGGATGAATGTTTACAATTCTATCCTCATACGCGTTGAGAATGTCTGCCGGTACTAGCTTCAGAAAACCCGCTAAAACAATAAAATCAACTTCCAATTCTTTTAACTTCGAAAGAACTACCCCGTTCTTCAATTCCTCCAATGAAAACAGAACAGTTTGAACACCCAGCCGTTTCATTCGTTCAAACACCTGTGCAACAGGGTTATCAGAAAGAACCACTTTAACGGCAACAGTTTCTGAACCCTGAAAGTACCTTACAATGTTTTCTGCATTGGTTCCCGAACCCGATGCGAAAATTGCTATATGCTTCATTTTGTGGTTTATATATTTTGAAATATTGTTTTTTTATCAAAAAAAGAAGTTTAAAGCATCAAAAATAGAAACAAAAACTATACTTTTGCGCAGTAAAAAAAAATAACCTCATTTTTTTGGGGGAATGTTTTTTTGCCAAATTTGAAAATAACCTAATTATTAATTAAACACTTAAAGTTATGTCGGATATTGCTACCAGAGTAAAGGCCATTATCGTAGACAAGTTAGGAGTTGATGAGAACGAGGTAACTCCAGAGGCCAGCTTTACCAACGATTTAGGTGCAGATTCACTTGACACTGTAGAGCTAATCATGGAATTCGAGAAAGAGTTTAACCTTCCAATTCCCGATGAGGAAGCTGAAAAGATTGGAACCGTTGGTGACGCAATCAGTTACATCACAAACCATTCTAGCTAAGAAGTAAGCAAAAGGCAGGTAACAAGTTTAACAATTACAAAAAAACCCATGGAGCTTAAACGTGTTGTTGTTACAGGATTAGGAACCATTAATCCAATTGGAAATAGCATTCAAGAGTTTTGGAATAATTTGGAACAAGGTGTTAGCGGATGTGAGCTTATCACCAGTTTCGATACCACCAAGTTTAAAACAAAGTTTGCCTGCCAGGTAAAAAACTTTGATCCCCTCCAACACTTCGAACGGAAAGAACTTCGCAAGTACGACCCTTACACTCAGTATGCTCTTGTGTCTGCACATGAGGCATTCCTCGATTCTGGTCTCGATCTTGAAAAGATTGACCACGATTCGGCTGGCGTTGTTTGGGCTTCGGGTATTGGGGGAATCCAATCTTTCATGGAAGAACTTAGAGGCTATTTCGCGGGTGATGGTACCCCGCGATTTAGTCCTTTCTTCATTCCAAGAATGATTGCCGACATTGCTTCGGGGCACATTAGCATACGCTACGGTTTTAGGGGTCCAAACTACTCCACTGTTTCAGCTTGCGCTTCGTCAACTCACGCAATCATCGACTCTCTATTCCTTATCCGCATGGGTAAGGCCAAAATAATGATTACCGGAGGTTCTGAAGCTTCTGTTAACGAAGCTGGCCTCGGTGGCTTTAACTCTATGCAAGCCATCTCAACCAACAACGATCAATTCAAATCGGCTTCACGCCCTTTCGATGGAACCCGCGATGGTTTTGTTATGGGTGATGGTGGAGGAGCACTTGTTTTAGAGGAGCTTGAGCATGCCAAAGCACGTGGTGCAAAAATATACGCAGAAGTTGTTGGTGGTGGAATGACCGCTGATGCCCACCATTTTACAGCTCCACATCCCGAGGGGCTTGGTGCTATAAACGTTATGAAAAATGCCATTAGCGATGCTGGCCTTAGGGTTGAAGATATTGACTACATCAATGCTCATGGCACATCCACTCCACTTAACGATGTGGCTGAAACCAGAGCCATTGTGAAAGTCTTTGGAGAGCATGCATACAAACTCAACATTAGCTCAACAAAATCCATGACTGGGCACCTACTCGGAGCTGCAGGCGCTGTTGAGTCTATCGCTTCTGTTTCTGCAATCTATCGGGGTATCATTCCTCCAACAATCAATCACACAACACCTGACCCCGAGATTGACGGCAAACTTAACCTAACCCTTAACAAACCTCAAAAGCGAGATGTTAAGGTAGCACTTAGCAATACCTTTGGTTTTGGCGGTCACAACTCATCGGTGGTTTTCAAAAAATTTGAAGAATAGTTCGGAAAGGTAACGTGATTAAAATCTTCCTTCGACCCATAAAAAGGTTAAAAGTTGAACCTGCCGATAAGAAACTCTTACAGCAGCTAAGGAAGTATTTTGGATTAAAGCCAAAAAACCTGGAACTATACAAAATTGCACTGATTCATAAATCGGCCTCCACCGTAATATCAAACGGAAAAAAGGTTAACAACGAAAGGCTCGAGTATTTGGGCGATGCGATTCTTGATGCGATTGTTGCTGAACACCTTTTCTCAAACTTCCCAAATCAGAACGAGGGCTTTCTTACAAAAATGCGATCACGTATTGTAAGCCGCCAAAGCCTCAACAACCTGGCAATTGATATTGGACTGAATCGGTTTGTTGTTACACAAACCAATAATCCGCTCGCCCACAAACACATTTTTGGCGATGCGCTGGAAGCATTTATCGGAGCCATATACCTTGATAAGGGGTACAAGAATACCAACCAGTGGATTGTAAAGCATTTGTTTCGCAAGCATGTCGATTTAGATAAACTGCAACAAACTGAAACCGACTACAAAAGCCGGATTATTGAGTGGGCTCAGAAACACAAATATTCGCTTTCATTCGAGAGTTCAGAAAGAGAAAATGGTAAGAGTAGCACTCCCCTATTTGAATCGCAACTATTCCTTAACCATAAACTTATGGGGTCTGGATTTGGGACCTCTAAGAAAGAAGCGGAACAAAACGCCTCCCTCGTTGCTCAGGAAAGGCTTGATATTCTTTTCCCGGGAAACACTGAACAATCGGAGGAAGTCCCCTGGCAAAACTAATTGAAAGACAAATCTCTGCTGAATTTTGCATTCCAAACATAAAGGTAATGAGCAAGAAACACAAGCTTAGCATTCAAAAAGAACCATTTGCTTCCATTGCCATTATTTGCCCGGAAGGGCATCAAAAACTTTCGTGGTTACTGAACAACTCCCTAAGGTTTGAGTTTAGCGAACGCCTGCCCACGCACGAAATCATTGATGAGAATTTAAAAGATTTCCCCGTTTTTATCGATAATAGCAGCAATTCTGACTTTGCATTCAAATTAATAAAAAATAAGTTTGAAGGGAAGGTGCTTTTAAAGTCTATGCCTAACATCGACTTCATTCTTAAAGTTGAAGGGAATACCAACGATTTATATATAAAAGAACTTGCAAAAAGAATAAAATCAACACCTGGCGTGCTGGGAGCAATTCAGCTGGAAGATAGGATGAAGGATATTTCTACCCTTGATCAAATATAAAAAAACAGGCGGGCACCACCCCGCCTGATAAACCCTAAAACTATAAACCTATGAAAAAACCTCTTGTGCTAAGTAGCTATAGCTATTATATACACTTTTCGAAGTTAATCATGGCACAAAGGTAAACCACAGGAGAGCTAACTGCCTTTAACTACTGTTAAATATTGTTAAGGCCACTAGCAGAGGAACTTAAAACCGATTACATTTGTGGTAATGACACGAAAAACGATTCTTCTACTCACACTCATCATTTCGATTGCAACCATAGGCCTAGTGATGGTTCAATCGAAATGGGTTCGAACTTCAATGGAAATAAAAGAAGAGCAATTCAACCAAACAGCGGGTTTGGCTCTTCAGAGAATTGTGAGCGAGGTAGAACACCAAGAAACCGTTGTTCAGATTATCGATGAGGTTAAACCATACTCTTCAATTGGCTCCGCTTCGTTGCCAAGCCTTTCATACCAGTACAGTACAATTAATAGAACACGTAGCGGGTTCAGAACTCTCGAGAAAAAGCAGCAGGCGTTTACGCTTCGGAGCCTCGACACGCTAAAAATTCCGTCGGTTATAGGGCTCACAACTAATGATTCCCTAAAGGTTAGCAAAAACGAGAACTCTCTCATTAACATTAAACCAACCCGTGGCTCCCAGTCGCTTTCCGATTTGAATTTCAACATCTCCATCGATGAAAGATTCAAAAACAAAACCGTTTTTGTTGAAAACATCGTGGATAAACTTATTCGCGTAGAACTTCCTATTGAAGAACGTATCCCACAAATGGTGCTCGACACAATAATTCAAACCGAACTTCAAAAACTTGGAATTGGCGCAAAATACGATTATAAACTAACTACCGATACTGATAGCACCGTTTATAAGAGCCAGGGGTTCCCTGTATTTCCCAAAAGCAGAGTTTACAGAACAAACCTTTACCCCAACGATTTCTTCTCAAGGCGCTACTTCCTTTCGCTATACTTCCCTAACCAAAGAAGTTATATTTTTGGTTCACTTGGGGCAATGACCTTTGCTACTTTCGCGCTAACTCTTATCATAATTTTCAGCTTCAGCATCACCATCTTCATCATCTTCCGCCAAAAAAAACTCTCTGAAATTAAGAGCGATTTTGTGAGTAACATGACCCATGAGCTGAAAACACCGATATCTACAATATCCCTAGCTTCGCAAATGCTTAATGACACCACAATTCCCGTTGAAAGAAAAAACATAGGCTACCTTGGAGGAATAATTTCAGAGGAGAGTAAAAGGCTTGGGCTTCAAGTTGAAAAGGTGCTTCAGATGGCCATTTTTGATAAAACCAAACTCAAACTCAAACTCAAAGAGATTGATATACACCATGTCATCGAAAAGGTTACATGCTCCTTCGCCATTCAACTACAAAATGTGGATGGCACCCTTCACCAAAATCTTGACTCCACTTCTCCAATCTGCATTGCCGACGAAGTGCACGTGACAAACGTTATCAACAACCTACTTGATAATGCTCTTAAATATAGAAACGGGAAAACAGAAATATCAATTTCAACAAAAAACGCATCAACTGGCATTGTTGTTGCGGTAAAAGACAATGGGATTGGAATTAGCCGAGAGAACCAAAAAAGAATATTCGACCAATTTTATCGCGTTCCTACCGGAAATATCCATAATGTAAAGGGCTTCGGCCTCGGCCTTAGCTACGTGAAAAAAATTGTTGAAGCCCACGGAGGAAAAATTTGGGTAGAAAGCAATTTAGGACTTGGAAGCCAATTCAGCATTTTTTTACCCTACGAAGGGCCCAGTAATAGTAGTAACTAGAAATAAAAAAATTCAATACAATGGAAAATGCAAAAATCAGAGTGCTTTTAGCTGAGGATGATGAAAACCTGGGAATGTTGCTTAAAGAATACCTGCAAGCAAAAGGTTACGACACTGACCTATATAAGGATGGAGAAAAAGCCTTTAAAGGCTTTAAAACCAACCATTACGATATCTGCATCCTTGACGTAATGATGCCAATAAAAGACGGGTTCTCCCTCGCCAAAGATATTCGGATGGTAAATAGCAACATGCCAATTCTTTTCCTAACAGCCAAGTCGATGAAGGATGATGTGCTCGAAGGGTTCTCTGTGGGTGCTGATGATTACATGACAAAACCATTTAGCATTGAGGAGCTGCTCGTTCGAATTGAAGCAATCCTCAGAAGATACCGTAAGGATCAGAGCGGAAATGGTCAAAATGTATTCCGGATAGGAATTTACGAGTTTGATGCAACGAAACAGACTTTAACCAAAGAGAACGATTCACGCAAACTCACCACCAAGGAATCGGAGCTTCTCAAATACCTTTGCATGAACAAAAACAATGTTCTGGATCGTAACTTTGCATTAAAAACTATCTGGATTGATGACAGCTACTTTAATGCCAGAAGCATGGATGTGTACATTACAAAACTCAGAAAATACCTAAGCGACGACCCAACCATTGAAATTATTAACGTTAGAGGGAAAGGCTTCAAACTAATCTCAACCCCTTAAAAATAATTTTCAGAATGGTTAAAAAAGTAACCTTATTTTTGCTTTTTCGTTAACTTTGTTGGATTCATATATTTATTTTTGTTTTCTTGGTTTTATTCGCTTTTTTTTGTATAATTGATTTTGGTTTAACGGGAAACATTTGAGGAAATGGAAAAGATAGTATTGGAACCAACAAACGAAACACCAAAGGTGGTGCTTGATAAAGAGAATAATATATTTGAGTTCTCTGGAAACTCATTGCCAGAAGATGTTACAACCTTCTATAACCCAATCCTTTGCTGGTTCGACGAATACGCCAACTCTCCAAACGATAAAACCCAGGTAATATTCAACTTTGAATACTACAATACCTCCTCGTCAAAAATGATTCTCAAACTGCTCGAAAAATTCAGAGATATTCACAGGCAAGGCTTCGACTTTGAGGTGCACTGGCATTTTATGGAAGACGATGAGGATATGATCGAAGCAGGTGAAGATTACTCAGAAAACATTAAAATCCCTTTCAAATTTATTGGCCACTCACGTTAGTTAATATAACCCGAAACCAATCACTCAATGGCACTCCTAAAACTCCGGCTCTCTGTCCTTAAACTTGTTGGACGATTCCCTAATACCGAAACCCTCGAAGCTCAGGATAAAGCGTTAAGAGAAGAGTTCGAAGAGTTTAACCATTTCAGCCAATCTAATGAGCTAAACCATTTCCTTTCCCTTCAAGAGTTTGTTAAATCGGGCGAACCAGATAAGGTAAAAAATGAGCTCAACGCTCTAAAATACGCTGGTTCTCAAGAGCACCAGAAGGAACAAGAGTTTACAAAACTATCAAAGGACAAAACCCTTATAAACTACTTCAAAGTTAAGAACTCAAGTAAACTAGAACTATTCCGAAACGTAGAACTCTCGGGCAAACCAACTCGTTTTATTGAGCTACAGCAAGTGGTTGAATCGTCTGAGTATAAAAATAATCGGAGGCAGCATAAAAAGGAAAACTCCGATGAGTATCAGCACGAAATTGAGTTTAAAAAATTGAAGGCCGATTCTGAGCTTAAACAATACTTCAAACTTAAAAAGTGGAAACCGCTAAACGATTACTTTTCCATCGAAAGTTCCGAAATACTTCCAAAGTACGAGGAGCTAAAGAGTTATATCGAATCGGCAGAATTTAAAGCAAGGAAAGAGTACTTGCTATCAAAGAGTAAGTTCGAAAAATCCGATGCCTACCAGAAACTTCAGGAGTTTAAAAATTTAGAGAAATCTGAAAAAATAGTTTGGTTCTTCCACTGCCAAAAATCGAACAAGTTCGATGATATTAAGCGATGGAAATTAACCTTCGAAGAAAACTTCGACACAAAAAAACTTGATTCTAGCAAGTGGATAACCCGCTACTTCTGGGGGGAAGCGCTACTAAATAAAAGTTACTCGCTTGCCGCTGACCACCACTGGTATACCGATGAATCGAACTTTGAAATAACCAACAGCACCCTAAAAATTATCACCAAACAGGAAGCTACCGAAGGTATTGCCTGGGATTTCAAGTATGGATTCGTGCCAAAATCGTTCAACTACACATCGGGGCTAATTAGCACCGGTCAATCGTTCAGACAAAAAGAAGGACGGTTCGAAGCAAAAATTAAGCTAACCAGCACAAAGGGAATTTACCATGCTTTTTGGCTTGTTGGCGATAAAACCATCCCTGAAATTGATATCCTGAGGCAGAAGGGCGATAACAGCTCATCATTCCAAGGAGCCTATTTTTGGATGAACGGAGAGGGCAAAACCAAAAAAAGCATTACCTCTGTTGGTGGCCTAAACCTTAAAAACAATTTCTTTATCCTGAGCATTGATTGGGATGCAAACAGCATTGTGTGGAAAATAAACGGAATCCCATACAAAGAGGAAAAGAATAATCTACCAGATTCTCCTCTCTACGTAGTAATTTCATCAGGCGTTAATTCACAACCAAACGATGCCAACTTACCAGTTACCTTAGAGGTGGACTGGGTGCGTTGCTGGAAAAACGAAGAAGCTTCTTAGATTCGGTAGGCTGAAACATTCAACCTAACATTATAATCGGTATCAAACTCGTTGTGCGAATCGAAGTTCCACAACCACGAATCAATTTTATCAAAATTTGTTGTGTTTACAAGTATTCTTGGTTTTGTGGCCACCAATCTCCCTTCGTTATCGTAAAGTTCTTCCTCAAAATCGGTTACCAGTAAACTTCCCCCCTTGGGAAGAAAATCGATATGTGATTGCTGAATAGCCTGAGTAACCTCTAATGCCTGCCGATCGGCTATCAACCCTTTATTCTGAAGAAAATCAACAATATGAAAATGAAGTTGGCTCAGAAGATTTATTGACAAAAACAAATCCGATTCGAATGCTGAGCTGGAAATTGGTTTTTGAATGGCATGGATAAAATTTGCGAACCTTCCAACTCCTCGCGATTTTGAAAAATCCCAAGCAGCATCGATTGCTCCTGATATATCAAAATTAATAAAACTAATTTTTGAGTTATTCCGAAATTTGTGTGTAATCCTTGATGGGTGGGCAATATCAACCAATCTAACGTTAATGTCTGCATCCAAAATCTCTGCAAGAGGAATATCAAGCAACCATCCACTTCCTAAAATTGTTACCGACTTGGGATTAGAACGTTGGATTTGTTCGAGGATTATTGAACGAGTTTTCTGAAGGTGATTTTCCCAAGCTCCTTCCTCTCTGAGGAACCTGCGCATTATACCCGACTGGTTCTGAAAAAAACCCATCCGGTAAAGTTTCCACCATTTTATTAGCTCTTGCAAAAGTATCTTCCTGATTAATCCAATTTGAGAACAGCAAGGAATGCCTGCTGCGGAACCTCCACGTTTCCTACCTGACGCATACGTTTTTTGCCTTTCTTCTGTTTCTCAAGCAGCTTACGCTTACGTGTAATATCCCCACCGTAACATTTTGCCGTAACGTCCTTTCGTAAAGCCTTAATGGTTTCACGGGCAATAATTTTTGCTCCAATTGCTGCCTGAATGGCGATGTCGAACTGCTGGCGAGGGATTAGATCTTTAAGTTTCTCACACATACGACGGCCAAAACTGTAGGCATAATCCTGATGAATTAGCGTAGATAAAGCATCAACCATTTCGCCGTTTAGCAAAATATCGAGCCTCACCAGCCTGGCATCCTGGTAGCCATCCATATGGTAATCGAGCGATGCGTACCCTCTGGAAATGGACTTAAGCTTATCGTAGAAGTCAAAAACAATCTCGCTCAGAGGCATCCTAAAAGTAAGTTCTATGCGGTTTGTTGTGAGGAAGACCTGGTTTTTAAGAACTCCCCGTTTATCAACACAAAGTTTAATTACTGCCCCCAGCGAATCGTTGTTTGTGATTATTTGCGCCTGAATGGTTGGCTCCTCAATCCTGTCGATATGGTTTGAGGGGGGTAGCCCGCTTGGGTTATGAATCTCCAACTTCTCTCCTTTGGTTGTGTAAACGTTGAACGATACGTTTGGAACGGTAGTAATCACATCCATATCGAACTCACGGTACAAACGCTCCTGAACAATTTCCATATGCAGCAGCCCAAGGAAACCGCAACGGAAGCCGAACCCTAGCGCCAAGGAACTTTCAGGCTCAAAGGTTAAAGAAGCATCGTTGAGCTTTAACTTTTCGAGCGAAGCTCGAAGATCCTCGTAATCGTCGGCTTCAACCGGGTAAACACCAGCAAAAACCATGGGTTTCACATCCTCGAAACCAGCAATACCTTTACTGCAGGGCCGTGCTACGTGGGTTACCGTATCGCCAACTTTAACCTCCGATGAATCTTTTATGCCAGATATTATGTATCCCACATCGCCGGCACTTATTGAGTCTTTGGGCATCATTTTAAGGCGAAGAATTCCAACCTCGTCGGCATCGTACTGCTGGTTTGTGTTGAAGAACTTCACCCGGTCGCCCTTACGAATAGTTCCGTTAAAAATCTTGAAGTAGGCAATGATTCCTCGGAACGAGTTGAAAACCGAATCGAAAATTAGCGCCTGAAGCGGAGCTTCGGGATCGCCCTTGGGCGATGGAATACGTTTGACGATAGCTTCAAGAACATCGCTCACACCCATGCCAGTTTTTGCGCTTGTGGCGATAATATCGTCGCGATCGCAACCAATGAGCTCCACTATCTGATCCTTGACATCCTCCACCATGGCGGCATCCATGTCGATTTTATTTACAACCGGAATAATCTCCAGATCGTGACCGATGGCCAGGTAGAGGTTCGAAATTGTTTGTGCCTGAATTCCCTGCGTTGCATCCACAACAAGCAACGCTCCCTCGCATGAAGCGATGGCACGTGAAACCTCGTACGAAAAATCGACGTGACCCGGAGTATCAATTAAGTTTAGCACGTACTTCTGCCCTTCGTGCAGGTAGTCCATCTGTATGGCGTGGCTCTTAATGGTAATTCCCTTTTCACGCTCCAGATCCATGCTGTCGAGCACCTGTTCCTGCCTCTCCTTCTCGGTAAGGGTGTTGGTTAACTCCAGCAGCCTGTCGGCCAAAGTGCTTTTTCCGTGGTCGATATGGGCAATAATGCAGAAGTTGCGGATGTTGTTCATATGGTTACAATTTGGAGCGCAAAGATATTGAAAATTGGGGAAAAAGAGAATAGCAATGTAACTATTCATCAACAAAAAAAGGAACCTAAGTTCCTTTTTATCTTTTTCTTAACAAAAGTGTTTTACAG
>DAOSWM010000018.1:0-22510 GCA_035380045.1 Tenuifilaceae bacterium
ACCTGAATAACTGGACCGGATACTTTATCTTTTCCGATGGTCAATCGAACAACTTTAGCTACAAAGCGTCGCTTTCCAGAAATTCAGTTGACCAGCTTATTTACCCACGTAGAGGATCGAACTTTTCCCTATCGCTGCAGCTTACACCACCGTACTCTCTAATTAACGGCAAAGACTACTCACAGGTTACCTCTGCCGAAGAGAGGTATAAATGGATTGAATACCATAAATGGACTGGCAAAGTTCAATGGTACCAAGCGCTATGGAAGGATCTAGTACTTTACACTGGAGCACAATTTGGTTACTTAGGATACTATAATAAGGATATTGGTTACTCGCCATTCGAGGGATTCGTGCTGGGTGGCGATGGTATGTCTGGGTATAACCCTTATGGTTATGGGAGAGAAACCATTGGACTCCGTGGCTATATAAACGAGTCGTTAACTCAAGGTTACAGTTCAAACATATACGAAAAGTTTACTGCTGAAATACGTTACCCGCTCACGTTGCAGCCACAGGCTGCCATTTACTTGCTGGGTTTCCTTGAGGCTGGTAATTCCTGGTACGAATTCAACTCCTTTAAACCCTTTAACATACATCGCTCGGCAGGTGTGGGTATACGTTTATTCCTCCCAATGATTGGAATGCTTGGAGTTGACTGGGGGTATGGTTTTGACAAAGTGCCTGGAGAAGACAAAGCTCATAGAGGCCAAATTCACTTCCAGATTGGCATGCCATTTTAACGGATTTTTAAATACATGCACCTGCTGGCAAGATTATTGATACTAAATTATTTTCGTTTTAAATGTTTTCACAAAAAAATTGAGAATATGAAAAAGTTCGTAGCATTATTCATTCTAAGTATTATTTCAACCGTTAGTTTCGCTCAAAAATTTGCCTACGTAGATTCCGACTACATCCTAAACAAAATACCTTCGTATAAAGCGGCTCAAGAACAACTCGACAAGCAAGCTCAGCAATATCAAACTGAAGTTGAAGAAAAATACACTGAGATTGAAAAACTATGGAAGGATTTTCAAACCGAAAAAATTCTTTTAACTGAAGAAATGAAAACAAAACGCGAAGAAGAAATTATTGCAAAGGAAAGAGCCGCAAAGGAACTTCAAATGCGTTACTTTGGACGTGATGGCATGCTATTCAAAAAACGTGAAGAGCTCGTAAAACCCATTCAAGACCAAGTATTTAACGTTGTTAAGGAAATTGCAACGGAAGGAGGTTTCGCCATAATTTTCGATGCAGCCGCATCGCCAAATATGTTGTACACTAACCCTCGATACGATAAAAGCGATGAAGTTTTACAAAAACTTGGTTACAATTAATAAATTCCTATTTTTGCATAATAATAACAAACAATAAGAAAATGAAGAGAACCCTATTTATCTCAATTGCAGTTGCTACCATGCTATTTTCGAGCAACACAATGGCACAAAACCTAAAGTTTGGTCACATTAACGGTCAAGAGCTTATAACTTTAATGCCCGAACGTGACAGTGCAGAAGTAAAGTTAAAAGCTTACGGAGCAGATTTAACCGAACAAATTGAACAGCTATATGTTGAATACAACAATAAAGCTCAAAACTACCAGCAACGTAGGAATACTCTGACCGATGCTATTAGGGAGCAACGTGAAAAGGAACTTAGCGATTTAGAACAACGAATCCGTGAATTTGAAGCAACCGCTCAGCAGGATTACCAACGTATGCAGGGAGAAATGATGCAGCCAATTATGGAAAAAGCAGACGCAGCCATTAAAAAAGTTGCAAAGGAGAACGGTTTCTTATACATTTTCGATATCAGTGCCGGCGGAGTTGTGTATTTCTCCGATTCTAGTGTTGATATCCTTCCTTTGGTTAAAAAAGAGCTGGGCATAACACAATAAATTTTTGTTAGTAGTATGGCAGCTCAATCTCCAGCAAGGTGGTTGAGCTGTTACTTTTTTTGGAAGTCCATGGGTAATACTGGAATAGTTGGGGTTTTCGATTCGGGGATTGGTGGAATAACCGTACTATCGGAACTTGTACAATTCCTCCCTGAATACTCGTTCATCTATTTTGCCGACACGGAAAACTGTCCCTATGGCTCAAAATCTCAAACTGAAATAATTCACCTCTCCCATAAAATAGTTGAATTTTTAATTCAAAAGGGGGCTGAGGTGGTTGTAGTTGCGTGTAATACCGCCACAGCTTCAGCCATTGATTACCTCCGTGAAAATTTCAGAATACCATTCGTGGGAATGGAGCCTGCAATTAAACCTGCTGCTCTTGCAACAAAAACAAAATCAGTAGGTGTACTAGCTACAGCAGGAACATTTAATGGAAGACTTTATAAGGAAACAAGTAAAAAATACGCTGGTAATATTAAGGTTAACTACCAAATTGGAGAAGGTTTGGTTGAACTCGTTGAACAACAGCAAAGCAGAAGCCCCAAAGCAAAAAAACTTCTTGAAAAGTATATTAAACCTATGCTGGATGATGATATTGACCATCTAGTGCTTGGTTGTACTCACTATCCATTTTTTATCCCATTACTAAAAAATATTCTACCTAAAAGTGTGGCTATAATAAACCCTGCACCAGCAGTTGCCAAGCAAGCAAGAAGGATTGTTCAAAAAACAATCTGCCCGAACGAGCACCTTGAGTCCAGTATTGATTTTTTTTCAAGTGGTGATATAAAAATTCTTCAACAAATTGTTTTAGAAGAAGGGTTGTTTGAAAGCCCATTAAAATTTAATACAAACTTTTCAGGAAACGTTTCACTAAGATAAACGGGGCAAGAAATAATCCTGCCCCGCCCCCCCCCTATAACTTAAACCAAACTTAAAGAAAAAGAGGGAATGTATTAGTATATTTGCTTTAACCTTCTAAAAAAAGTTTTTCTACTTCTTCCCAGTTTACAACATGCCAGAAGTTTTGAATATAATCGGGACGTCGATTCTGATACTTCAAATAGTATGCGTGCTCCCAAACATCGAGGGCAAGAATAGGTACTCCATTTATTTCTGCCACATCCATAAGCGGATTATCCTGGTTGGGAGTTGAAAAAACATCGAGCTTCCCATTCCTTTTCACCAGCCAAGCCCAACCTGAACCGAAGCGAGTAGCTGCTGCATTCGAAAATTTCTCCTTAAAATCATCGAACGATCCGAAATTTGAGTCGATTGCTTTCGCAACCTCTCCTGTGGGTTCCCCTCCACCTGTTGGCGACATTAGGTTCCAAAACAAATTGTGGTTATAGTAGCCGCCCCCGTTATTCCTAACCGCTGCCGAAAATTTGGAAACATTCTTCAGAATCTCCTCAATAGGCAATTTTTCTAAATCGGTCCCAGCAATTGCTGCGTTTAAATTATTTGTATATGCACCATGATGTTTGCCATGATGTATTTCCATTGTTTGCGCATCAATATATGGCTCTAGTGCATTGTAACTGTAGGGTAGTTTATTAAGTTCAAATGACATAATTTGTTATTTTTAGTTCAACGTTTATTTAGACTTATTTTAAATAACAAACATTGGACTAAAAAAAATGTTCAAAGGAACATTGAAAATATAAAGGATTGCATTGTTACCGATTTACTCTACTTCCATTCCTTTTAACTCTCTCCTTCTTCTTTGTAAATAATTCTATCCCAAGAAAATAGTAATGAAATTCCCACAATTCAACATACCATTTTGAATCGAGAGAATGGATGCGTTCAAGCAAAATTCGTTGAACACCAAAAAAGGGTTTATGAACTGTGGTATCCGATTTCAAAAAAAGATATTTGCTTTAGTTAATGTAAAGATAACGTTAATAATTTAACATGCAAATATTAATAAAAGCGAAAGTATTAAGATATGCAGAAGTTCATTTCATGGAATTTTCTAGATTCAAAAGTTGTGTCATAAAATAATTCACAAGTTTTGATTAAAGAACGAAAATGGGTTCAACTATTGAATTTGGAGAAAAAAAATGCTGTTCATCTGCAATTTTAAAAAACGAATTAACCGCACGTTTACCCTCATTCCCCAGCCTTGCAGAAAAGTCATTCACGTATAAGTCTATATGTCTAGTCATAACATCAAGTTCCATTGATTGCGCATGCTCACGAACAAATGGGTACGCATGGTTTGGATTGGTAAACGCGTACTCAACACTCTCCCTTACCAACCTATCCAATATTTGTTTAACCTGGCTATCAAGGTCTCGTTTAACTGCAATTCCACCAAGAGGGATGGGTAATCCTGTTTGCTCCTCCCATAAATTACCTAAGTCAACAACTTTTTTAAGTCCTTTTAGCTGATATGTGAAACGGTTCTCGTGAATAATTACACCCACATCAACATCATTGCTAAGTACTGCATCCTCAATTTCTGAAAAAAGGTAAACCGATTTATTCTTTGCCCCTGGGAAGGCCATTGAGAACAAAAGATTAGCAGTTGTTCGCTCTCCCGGTATCGCAATTTTTGTAAACTGAATCTCGTCAGGGTAAATCTTTCTTTTTGAGACAACCAGGGGGCCAACGCCTCTCCCAAGGGCGCTCCCCGATGTTAGCAGTTGGTATTTGTCGCTTACGTATGGATAGGCTGCGTAGCTAATTTTCACCAAATCAATCTCGCCCAGCAGGGCGAAATTGTTAAGCTGGTCAATATCGGCAAAAGTACACTGGAAGGAAAAACGTTCCGTATCGATTCGTTTGTTTACCAATGCATCGAAAATAAACGTGTCGTTTGGGCAGGTAGAAATGGCAAGCGAAAACTTCATTTTCAGTAAACAATATTCAGTTTTTCAATAATTTTCACAGTACTCTCACACAATTTCTCAACAGCCAGGGGCATATTCCACTTTTTTACATCTCGTGGTTCAACCCTGTTCGAAATAGAGCGTAAGCAAAAAAATGGCATCCTGTTTATAATACAAGTATAAAACACGGCTGCCGACTCCATTGTTTCAATCTCAGGAGAAAAAAGTTCCTTCATGGTTTTTACCCTTTCCTCCGAACCCGTTGCCATTGAAACAGTAATACCAGTAACCTCATGATAAGCGTTGAGAACAGGGAAATGGTTTTTGTATCGCCAAACCAGCTCACCATTCTCAAATGGAAACTCGTTGGCTTTAACCAATCCTGCTTGATAGGCTGGAACAAATTCCCCCTTGTTGTCAACACCAAAGTCAGCAAAAGTATCCTGAGAAACAACTACAACGTCACCAATATTCAATTCGGGGGAGAAAACTCCCGCTATGCCAATGTTAACAATAAGGTCGTACTGTAGCGTTTCAATGGCTTTTGATAGGAAAAGGGTTGTAGCAACAGGTCCAACCCCAGTGACTAGAAGCTCCACTTTTACATCCTTAAATGTGTTTAGTGGAAATGGTACACCAATAATAAGCTCACTTTTTTCAGGGAGCAAAGGTTGAATTTCTCGCTGGGTTGCTGCTACAAGTAAAATCATTACAAAAAAAATTGGGACAAGCGACAGTTAATGGCTGCTTGCCCCAAATTTAGCTGAAAAATATTATACTTTTTTATGGTTCTATGGTTTGCTCATCATTCTTTGTGAAAAGATCGACCATATCAAACTTGTAAACCAAAGTAAACCCCATAGTTCTGTTCATGTTCCTTTCTGCATCAGATTTATGGACGTCAACTATCCCTAAATCGTATCGTAAGTCAAGGCCTATTATCCCTTTATCCATTTTATATTCAGCGCCACAACCAAACGATAAGCCCCAGTCAACACGTGTCCAACCATCTACTGAAAGTTCTTCCGAAAACTCTTCACCATTTTCATACACAACCGTATATGAACCTCCAGTTCTAACATTAGTGAATGTTCCTCCCTTTGCATAAACTTTCGAGAGTCCAAGAAACTTAAAAGAATATTTTGCTAACAAGGGGATTCCAAGGTACCTAACGTTAAGCTGATCGTCACTAAACGATGAAGTTTGTTTTTGTCCCTTTGAAATAAAAGTAAACTCACCATCAAATGATAAACGTTCGGTAATACCTATTTCACCTACAACACCAAGTTGAAGTCCTAATCGACTCTTATTCTCGTATCCAGCAAAAGTAGACCAATTAGAAATTTGAGAAAGGTTCATTCCAACCTTTGGCCCTAAATAGAAAAATCCTATCTCGCGCCCAGCAATGGTAAAAAGTTGGGCAAACATGTTGGTACTTAGCAAAAGAAGAACTGAAAATGTTATTAACCTTTTCATAACGAATATAATTATTAATTTATAGTACCAAAAATAAACACTTGTGCTAAAATAATAAACCCTGTTAGTAAACAAAAATAATTTATTCGTCAAAAAAAAGGTTCCTCATTTATCGGAATCATCTATAAGAAAGAGATAGTAAAAAATTTTTATTTTTGTAGTTCAAATAATTAACAAAAAAACTATGAAAGTTTACGTTTTTCCTGGGCAGGGAGCCCAATTTGTTGGAATGGGGAAAGATTTATACGACAATTCTTCCGTGGCAAAGGATCTTTTCGAGAAGGCCAATGAAATTCTAGGTTTCAGAATTACAGACATAATGTTTTCTGGCACCGATGAAGACCTTCGGCAAACCAAGGTAACCCAGCCAGCCATATTTCTGCATTCGGTTATCCTCGCTAAAGTTTTTGGCCACCAGTTTAAACCTGAAATGGTAGCTGGCCATTCTCTGGGAGAATTCTCAGCGTTAGTTGCCAATGGAACCCTTTCGTTTGAGGACGGTTTAGTGCTGGTTTCAAAAAGAGCAATGGCCATGCAGAAAGCCTGCGAGAAGGAACCATCAACCATGGCTGCTATCCTAGGGTTAAACGATGAGGTTGTTGAAAAAGTTTGCTCAGAAATTGAGGAGGTTGTTGTGCCTGCGAACTATAACAGCCCCGGACAACTAGTTATCTCAGGATCGATAAAAGGGATTGAGGTTGCCTGCGAGAAACTAAAAGAAGCAGGAGCTAAAAGAGCTTTGCCCTTAAAGGTTGGAGGAGCATTCCATAGCCCCCTAATGGAACCAGCAAGGGTTGAACTTGCAGAAGCCATTGAGTCAACAAACTTTAATGTTCCGGTTTGCCCCGTTTACCAGAATGTTGATGCGAAACCATACACTAACCCTGAGCAAATTAAGAAAAACCTGATTCTGCAACTTACTTCACCCGTTCGGTGGACCCAAATTATGAAAAACATGATTGCTGATGGAGCAAAAAGTTTCACTGAACTTGGGCCAGGAAATGTTCTGCAAGGGTTACTCAAGAAAGTTGGGGGTGACCTCGAAATTGATGGGAAACAGTCCTTATAGAAAAAACCAGCAGAAATGCTGGTTTTTTTTCTACAGGATTTTTCCTCCAATATTAAAAAATTTTCAGTGCCATTTTATATCTTTACTATATTGTATTTCAAACAACATTTTCATGAACAGAGCCCTTCCCTACATAGGTATTCTTTTAATAACTTTCCTATGGCATGATGCAACTTGCCAAACAAAAGAAGAATTTGAAGAAATTTTTATTAAGGAAACTGAGAGTAAAGCCAAAGATAAAAGTGGCAGCCCAAATTTCAAAAATATTAAGAACCTAAGCTACTATCCCGATACTCTCCCTTCATGGTTTTTCAACCTACCACAACGAGTGGATGAATCCATTTATGCCATTGGCGTTTCTGATCCTGATTTACCTCCAGAAGAAGCTGCCATTCAGGCACTATTCAGGGCAAAAACTATTGCAGGGATGTTCAACAAGTCAAAGTTTCAATACTTTAAAGATATTTACACATCGGAGCAAACCAACAATGAGCAGCAAAGCTACCACCAACGTTTCGATACATACTTTAAGGTTGTATCAAGCCTAAAAACGAGCGATGATAATTTTGTCGTTTTGGATCAACATTTTACAAGGTATAACGAAGCAATAGTTTTGATTAAGTACACATCACCTGAAACAAAATTATTAAAAGAAAAGAAGCCCCTCCAAATTTCATCTGAAGGTACTGTTTTGTACATTGAGCTACAAGTAGAAGAGGCCTTTGAGCCACAAGCTGATTATGAGCTTATCTCAGGAATTAAACCCATGAGTCAGGAACCACAAACCGCAAAATTCAAATACGTATCAAAGGACAACAACTACTATTCCGAATCATCCTTTCTAGGTAAAAACATGGAGTTTCCAAGTTACTTCTATAAATACACAAATCCTAATCTTCCTGAAAACAGTGAACCATATACATACTACAGGGGGCTTTGGGGGGAACTCACTCGAAGCTTAATGAAACAACTAATGCAAAATATTGAGAATAATTCTGTGAAAATAAAATCGGTTGGGCAACAGTATAACCCAGAAATAACGAACCTTACAAGAGAAATTGCAATAAAAAATGCCAGAATATATCTAAATGGCATTGAATTTGGTGATGATGCTATTGACTTTAACATTGAAATTGAAGATATTTAGCAAAAAAATAAACACTAACTCATTGGTTAAAAATATTTCAAAAACTTAAAATACTCAAAATGAAAAGATTCGTAAAAAACTTGGCAGTTACACTAGGGTTCACTTTAACTAGTGCATTGTTTGTCCAATCGCAGGAATTCACCGATATAAATGTTAAACAGTTGGGCAGTAATGTGAACCTTGAGTACTCTATTATTGGCGAACAAATTGGTCAAACTTTTAACGTATCCCCATCCTATTCAGTTGATGGGGGAAGATCGTTTTTGCCAATGAAATCAGTTTCTGGATACGTTGGAGCATCGGTTCTTGGCGGCAAAAACCAAGTTATTATTTGGAATGTACTTAACGATCTTCCTGCTCTTCAAGGCGATGTAGTATTCAAACTGTCAGGAAACTCAAAGAGCACACAAGCACTGGAGGATGAGTTTAGTAAAGTAAAATTCAAACTGATAAGTTTACATAAAACCGGCACCAATCAACTTGAACTTGTACTAAGCATCACGAATACAGGTGCCACTCGTGACTTGAAGTTAATAAACGGTTTGATTACCATAACCGACTTTAAAAAGCAGCAGTACGATGCGCAACGAGGCAAGTTGGGAGAAGTTATTGGCGGACAACGATACTCAACCCCAACGCGTACAATAAAAACCAACGAAACGGTTGAGGCAACATTCGTATTCGATAGAATCCCAAGTGATCTGAACCGCGTAATGAGGCTTGACATTGGTGCCGAACTGTTAACCTACGATATTGGACTTGACCTTGAGATTGGACGTTTACAATACCGCGATTTCCCAATATCCGATAAACCTACTGGATCAATGTCGGTTAATGTTTCAAAAACATTTGAAACAACCGCAGCAGCTAAGGTAAGTATTGAAAAACCAAAGCCTGCTGCAATAACCGATAGCAAACCACCAATGGTAACAATTCTTTCTCCTGAAGGTGTAACACTTATCGGTAGCGAAGCTACTCGTGGACGCCCCTACGCACAATCATCAACCGGGCTAGATGATAAACGTTTGCGTTCTATTGCCAGCGGCGAAGGAATCCAGGTTTCTGAAAAAAGTATCTTCATTAAGGGTACAGCAAGCGATGAGAATGGAATATACGAGGTAGTTATTAATGGCAACGATGCCAAACTTAACTCAGACGGAACCTTCGAAGCCACCATCCTTTTAAAAGTTGGAAGAAATGATATCGTTATCCGTTCGATGGATACAAAACAGAACAGCGTTGAGAAAAGGTTTGTAGTTTACCGAATCGATTCGCCAAACCAAAAGGCTAAATCGGATACAGAGGAACTTGATATCATTTTTGATGCTCCAAAAACACCTCGATTCTATGCGTTCATTGTTGGGGTAAACGATTACCCCGATGCTGGGATAGCAAGCCTCTCAAATCCGGTATCAGATGCAGAGAAACTGCGCAATGTGCTAGTGGAAAAGTACATGTTTGAACCTAACAATGTGGTATTTATCAAAAATGCCACCCGTGCACAGATAATTGATGAGTTTGACAGGCTTACCCGCAGAGTGGGAAAGAACGATAACCTGCTGGTTTTCTTCGCTGGCCATGGTTACTTCGATACTGAAACAGAACTGGGTTACTGGCTTCCCTCCGATGCTACTGCCAGCAGTACTGCCAATTGGATGGCAAATAGCCAGATAAAAGATTACGTGGCTGCAATTAAAAGTAAGCATACGCTTCTTATTGCAGATGCCTGCTTTAGCGGAGGAATTTTTAAAACCCGAAAAGCATTCGCCGATGCAACCGATAATGTTGACAAGGTTTATGATAAACCCAGCCGCAAAGCCATGACGAGCGGTGCGTTAACAGAAGTTCCTGATAAAAGCGTTTTCCTTGAACTTCTTGTTCAACGTCTTGATGAGAATACCCTGGGCTACCTTCCCGCCGAAGAACTCTTCAGCAGCTTTAAAACCGCTGTAATGAATAGTAGCCCCACTGTTCCACAGTACGGCGATATTAAAGGAACAGGCGATGAAGGAGGAGACTTTATTTTTGTAAGAAGATAATTACCCTAAAGGCAAGGTGTAATGTAGCCTTGCCTTTTTTCCTTTTTCAAACTTAAATTTGTTATACAAAATTGGTTCTGCATGAAAAAAATCTTTACCATTCTTTTTGCTTCAATCACACTATCTCTATGTGCTTTAAACATTAGTGCACAGGATGATGACCCGAAACTACTGAAGTACCAGCAAAAGGTTGAAGCAGCCAACGCTCTAATATTTTCAGCCGACAGCCTTATTAAAGAAGGAGAAAAAATGGTTGAATTAGCTGAAAGCGAACTAAAAATTCTTGCTCAGGAAGAGAAGCAGCTAAGCCGAGATATTTTTAACGACCGAAAACCCTGGGAGAAACAACTCCGCTCAAGAGATAGAGAAGAGGTAAACCAAGCAAAGGCTGAACTAAAAAACATTGACTCAAAGTTCAAGTTGGACATGAAAGACTGGACTGCCAGATACAAGGTTTCTGTAAAAAAATACGATACAGGCAATAAGTTAATTGATAAAGGCAAAACAAATCTAAAAAAAGCAAAACAGAAAATGAAAGATGCTGAAAAAAAGCTCAAAGAATATGAAAAAAATATGGATGAATAAAAAAAAATAAAAACGGATCGAATATCGATCCGTTTTTATTTAGAACCTATTAGTTTTCAGCATTGTAACCTCTTTTTGAGTAAGGAACCGCCATTTCCCTCTGGGTAAATTTCTCTTAGTTAAACCCGCAAAGTAAACCCTATCAAGTTTTTGAACCGAATAACCAAGGTTCTCAAAAATACGACGAACAACCCGATTCTGTCCAGAATGAATTTCGATTCCAATTACCGACAGGTCTGAAGGATCAACGTAATCAATGGCATCAGCCTTCACAATTTCACCCTCTAAATCAACTCCACTCAACACCTGTTTCATATCAGAGGAATCGAGCGAACGGTTAAGCCCAACCTCATATATCTTCTTTTTCATGAAGCTAGGATGAGTAAGCCGTTTTGTAAGCTCACCATCATTTGTAAGAAGAAGAAGACCCGTGCTATTCCTATCGAGACGTCCAACAGGGTAAACCCTTTGTTCGCAAGCTCCCTCAATTAACTCCATTACGGTTCTCTTTGCGTTGGGATCCTCCACGGTAGTAACGTAATCCTTGGGTTTATTAAGAAGGATATAAATTTTTTTTTCAGGGTCAAGTTCTTTACCCCGAAACCGAATCTCATCGGTAAGCTTCACTTTGGTTCCTAGCTGTTCAACCACCTCACCGTTCACGGTTATCATACCCTTCTGAATGTAGTCATCGGCTTCTCTTCGGCTGCAAAGGCCCGAGTTTGCAATGTATTTATTTAGGCGTATGTAACCTTCGGAATCGGTTTTCAGATCAGCTTCAATTACGGGTGCCTGCTTATCAAATTTCTCATAGCCAGAGTAATCATTGTCAAACGATGACTTTTTTCGGGTTGATAATACCTTACGAGTCGATCTCGATTTGCTATACTTGCCATCCCCTTTTTCGGTGGAATACGAATCATCGTTCCTATAGCTACGAGACTTACTGAACTTGTTTTCTCCGTATTCTTTTTTGCCTTTATAAGTTTTTTCTCGTTCATCACCTCTACGAGGTTTTCGTTCGTCACGTTCCTCTGCTCTTCTGGATCCCTTCCTCACTTCCTTGTTCTCGAAAACATTCGGCTTACCAGAACTCTTGCGAACATTCGATCGGGAAACTCTTCCTTCATCCTGCTGGTCGTCTCCAGAGAATCTGCTTCTACGATTATCATTTCTTGTTCTGTCGCTGCGCTTGCTCCCTTTACGTGAATATCCGGTATCCTTATCGTATCCCTTTTCACTTTCCTTCTCGGTTCGCACATTTTTTCTTACCTCCCTCTCCTCATAATTTGGCTCTTCGTTGGAATGTCCCACACGATTCGTGTTAAACTTTGCAGTTCTGGGGCGGTAAACCCTGGCGGGTTCATTTTCTTCAGACTTACTCCTCCTCACGGGTTTCTTTCCGAAATCTTTCTTATCATTCGATCTCATTGTGAATTAATTTACCCTACCCATTTCGTTTTAGTCATAATGGCAGAGTTGTTATGGTATTATATATTAAAAATTGGGCTGCAAATATACTCCATTTTATCGATGAAATGGAAAAAAAGATACTATTTTTTACTGATTTTCAGATGGATTGGATGAAGGTGTGTCGTTGCTTGACATTTGATTCTTTTTAGGGTCTTTCAAGTTGTCAGCATCTAAATCAGCCTTTGAGATCTCTCGCTTAATTTCGGCGGTAGCTTTCTGAAATTCACGAACGCCCTTTCCCAAAGCTCTTGCAACCTCTGGAATCTTTTTCGATCCAAAAAGGAGTAGCACAACTAAAAAAATAAGGATAACCTCTGTAGTTCCTATGAAAAGAATCATATTAATATAAAAAAAATCCTGTAGCAAAGATACTACAGGATTTTCAAATATGATGTAATTATGGTTACTTCTTCACTTTTGCACTTGATTTCATCTCTAAATCGTATGCGATAGGCGATGCTACGAAGAGTGAAGAGTAAGTACCAATAACAATACCAATGATTAACCCAAAGATGAATCCACGTATCACTTCTCCACCAAGGAAGAAAATTGGGATAAGTACAACCAGAGTACTAAACGATGTTGAGAATGTTCGGCTTAAGGTATCGTTCAGAGCGTTATTGATTGTTAACTGACGATCGCGTTTTGGATACAAACCAATATACTCACGAATACGGTCGAAAATAATCACGGTATCGTTAATTGAGTAACCAATTATAGTAAGGATTGCAGCAATAAATGCTTGGTCTATCTCTAATCCAAAAGGCACACGATTGTAGAATAGTGAGAATACACCAATTACAATTAAAGTATCGTGGAACAATGCAACAATAGCTCCAGTACCGTATCTCCAGTTCTTAAAACGAATAAGAATGTAGAGGAAGATCACTATCAACGCAAAGAATACTGCAATTACAGCTTCCTGACGAATATCGTGGGCAATGGTTGGGCCAACCTTCATACTACTCTGTTTGAAATCAGCTTTGAAATCTTTCAAACTGGTATTTTCTGGTAAAAATTTCACTAAACCAACATGTAGTAATGAGTCAACCTCGTTATCTATGTTTTCGCTATCCTCATCAATTTTAAATTTGGTTGTTATTTTTACCTGATTAGCATCACCAAAAGTTTTAACTTCAGGAGATTCCCCAAAAACATTGCGAAGTTCAGCGCTAATATCACTTGTAACAACATCCTGATTGAATTTTACAACGTATGTGCGACCTCCTGCAAAGTCGATACCTGGGTTCAATCCTCTTATTGCAAGTGATGCTATAGCAATAATAATAATTACCGATGAAATAACATACGAGTATTTCCTTGCCTTTACAAAATTAAACTTTGAGTTTCTAAAAGCTCTTTCGCTCAATGCTGTTGAGAAAGAAAGTGTTTTCTTTCTATCCTGCATGAAAGTAATCATGAGTCGAGTAAGGAAAAGAGCACTGAAGAGAGAGGTGATAATACCAATCACAAGGGTTGTGGCAAATCCACGAATTGGGCCAGACCCAAAAACGTAAAGAATAATACCGGTTAGAAGCGTAGTTACGTTCCCATCGATAATAGCAGAATATGCGTTCTTGTAACCGTCAGAAATTGCTAGGCTCAGGCCTTTACCTGCTCGTAACTCTTCCCTAATACGTTCAAATATGAGCACATTCGCATCAACCGACATACCCATTGTAAGAACAATACCAGCAATACCAGGTAATGTTAAAGTAGCTTGGAATGATGATAACACACCAAAAATAAAGAACAGGTTTGCCAGCAGGGCAAAATCGGCAATTAACCCACCCCTGAAGCTATAGTAGACAATCATAAAGATTAGAACAATGATAAAACTGAAGATAAAGGAGTTCAATCCTGATTGAACAGCTTGTTTCCCCAGGGTTGGCCCAACAAGTTCTTCCTGGATAATTCTAGCGGGAGCAGGTAGTTTCCCTGATTTCAGCACGTTTGCTAAGTCTTTGGCCTCGTTAATGGTGAAGTCACCAGAAATGGAAGACCGTCCTCCTCTAATTTCTTGGCTCACCCTTGGAAAGGAGTAAACATAATCATCGAGTACGATAGCGATGCATTTCCCAATATTATCGGCAGTTAACCTGGCCCAAACCTTAGCTCCCTCAGCATTCATAACCATTGATACTTCAGCAGCGCCATTATTTTGACCAAACTCCTCACGAGCATCGGTAATAACACCTCCATCAAGAGGTGGATTGCCATCACGGCTGGTAACTTTAATAGCAACCAGCTCAAAGTAGCTCTCGGTTTTATCCCATTTTACTGGTTTAATAGCCCACAAGAATTTTAAGTCACGTGGGAAAAGAGACTTAACCTGTTGAAGCGATAAATATTCGTTTATTTGCGCAGTATCCCTATAATGAGCCATCCCAACAATAGGACCAGGCATTAGCTGCCCCTGCTGGTTCGTTGAAGGGTTTAACTTGGCAAAAAGAGGGTAATTTTTAACATAATCGGTATTTCCTAGCTCGGTAGTATCCTGCTTATCCTTAAGCATTTCAATAAGTTCTTCCTCCTCTCCAGCCTTGGCTGTATCAATCTCGGATACTTGTTCTTGTTGAGCCTCTTTCTCTACTTTTTCTTCAACCGCTACATCAACTTGCTCCTCTTTGTTAAGAAGTTCTTCCGCATCCCTAATTTCTTTAATTTTAGCGTTAGCTTGCTCAAGGAACGGGAAAACTTGGCTATTCTCGTATGTTTCCCAAAACTCTAGGCTTGCGGTTCCCTGCAGAAGTTTACGAACCCTTTCAGGCTCCTTCACTCCAGGTAGCTGCACAACAATACGACCCGAGCCTTCGAGTCGTTGAACGTTAGGTTGAGCAACCCCGAAACGGTCGATACGGTTACGAATAATGTTGTATGAATTTGCGATTGCATTTTCAGCTTCATCACGGATAACACCAATAACTTCCTCGTTGGTAGAGTTGAAATTTACCTTATCACGAAGTTCGACAGTATTGAAGATAGCTGCAAGACGTGCATTTGGTGCGATTTGTTGAAAAGCATTGGCAAAGCGTGTTATAAAATCGTCGCCGGGAGGCATTTTCTTAGCCATATCGATAGCTGCTACAAAAGCACTATCGGTACTGTAGTTCGACATTGATCGAACGATATCAACAACAGAAACCTCAAGGGTAACATCCATTCCACCTTTAAGGTCGAGCCCAAGGTTTAGTTCGCGTTCCTTACACTCCTTGTAGTTGTACTTACGTATCCACAGGAAATTGTAAACAGTTTCGCTTGAAATTGAATCTAAATAATAAAATTCCTTTTTCGGGTCGCCCTGCGAGTACTGCACGGCATCTCTTTCAACCTTTTTGGTAACCCAGGTAAAGGATAGCTGGTATAAACAAACCAGCGTTAGAGCAATTGCTATTAACCTTATAGCACCTTTATTTTGCATTGGTTCTTTGAGTTAAACGATTGATTACTTTTACTTTGTTTTTAAAAATGTGGGGCAAATATATTACTTTTTTTCAGAAATGCCATAAATTCAAATTATATGTAACGAATTAATGCCAGCACAAAAGAATAGACATACAAGCTAAATCATAGCTGAATTATCCTAACTAACTAACATTTAATACCAAGCAATTTTCATGAAAGTTCACTAACGCCGAGTATCGCACCAAAAAATCGCAACCAAGAAGACCGTGAATCGAAAAACTCACATAGTTGCTATACAGCTCAGAAATGGGAGACAAATCGGTTTTGAACACATTCATCGACCCAAAATCAATTGCCCCAAGAATGAGTGATGGAAGTTTAACCTGCTCAACCATTAAACGCTGGGCATTTATGCCAGCAGCATATGGCTCTGCCGATTCAACCTCAACCTTAGGAAGATTCTCCGCTAACGTGTTGTCGATTACCGTTCTGGAGGCACCAGTATCGAGTATTAGATTTACCTGGAACCCGTTTATATACCCCCTCACAATTGGATGATAACTCCCCTCCTCGATTTCAACTACTTCAAAAGGAACAATATTTTGCATGACAATAAAAAAATTTAATCACCAAAAGTAAGGTTATTTCGTTAGCATAAAAAGCTTCGGGTAAAGAGAAAGAAAAATATCGTTATAAAGCATATTATTTATTATATTGCTTTAATTTTTCACCTTAGGAAAGGGTAACCCATGAAAGCCATTTCAATTAAAACCCGATTGTTTTTATACTCTGTACTTTTCTGTTTCATGGGCCTATTGTTTGTAGGGGTATACTCCTACTTTATAGCACGCAAATCACTATTAAACAGAACGTTTAGTCAATTAACATCTGTTAGAGAAGAAAAAGCCAGGTTACTCGAAGACTTTTTTGAAAACCGGATTAGGGAATCAGAATTTGCTTCGACGCTTATCGTCAATGAAGCAGGTTTTAATTTGGATGAAAGAAATTATAACAAGCAGCTAGAATCATCCCTCCCAAAGACCTTCAGAATTTTTTTATGGAATTCAGGATACTACAGCAGCATTAGCATTGGGTACCCCGATGGAACTATACATTGCTATAAGATTACGCATGATAGCAAGAAGAATAATGATGTTTTCATATCGAGACTTGAAAACGTAAACCTCCTTAACGTTTATAATTCTGTTGCTGTATCTCAGGAGTCCACAATAAAAGATTTTGAGTACCAATCAATATTCGGTGAAAACAGCACATTTGTAGCCTCCCCAATAATAAGTAATGATAGCATTGTGTGTGGAGTAGTTTTTCTCCAAATTCCTGAGCAGGTTATTAATAGCTTAATGAAAGAAAAAAACGAGGGGAAAGGTTTAGGAAAAACGGGAGAAGTATATCTAATTGGAACAGACTACCTGATGCGTTCCTCCTCGAGATTTGTTGAGAATTCTACACTTAAAATTCATTGTAAAACGCAAGCGGTTGAAAAGGGTTTACAAGGATACGAAGGTACCATGCGAATAAACGATTACCGAAATGTAAGCGTTTTAAGTTCATACAAACCAATTACAATAAAAAATGTGCAATGGATTATTGCAGCAGAAATGGATTGGAGCGAGGCTATTCGAGATGTAAATAAATTAAGAAGGAACATTCTGATAATTGGGATCCTTGTTTTCATTTTTTTAACAGCCGGAGTATTCCTTCTTAGTAAAAGAATTACTGCGCCATTAGTGAACCTTAAGGAAGCTGCCCTGAGAATTGGGGAGGGAAAATTCGACATGCTGCTGCCAATTAACCAACGCGATGAGATTGGATTGCTCACACAAGTTTTTAACAAGATGACTCTGAGGTTAAGGTATATCACACGAAACTTACAAGAACGAGAACAACGTTTACTCCATTTTTACCGAGCCACGGTTGATGGTATTATGCTTCACAGCGCAGGCAAACCACTACTTGTAAACCGAGCTCTCATTAGCCTTTCGGGATTTTCCGAAGAGGAGTTAATGAAATTATCGCCAGAAATTCTGTTTGATAGTGATGATCACTTGCTCCATTTTTCTGACCCATACGAAGTATACTCGTTTGAAACCCAGCTAATAACCCGGAGCAGAAACAAAATCCCTGTTGAAGTTCAACGAAAACGAATAAAGTACAACGAGCAAAAAGTTGAAGCCTTGGTAATTCGAGATATTTCGCAGAGAAAAGCAGTTGAAAACGAACTAGTAAACGAACGTTTACATCGATTCCGATCAGTGTTTGATGGACAGGAACAGGAACGACAACGCTTATCGCGGGAACTACACGATGGTTTAGGACAAACACTTGTAGGACTGAAGCTTAGGCTCGAAAGCATACCGTTAGAAAAAATGGGGGATGAGCAGAAAACCATAGAGATGATTAAACATTTATGTAATCAAACCATAGAGGAAACCCGTAGAATATCCAACAACCTAATGCCAGCCGCATTAACACAATTTAGCCTGGCTGTTGTGCTACGAAATTTGTGCAACGAGGTGCAGGCAAATTCTGGGGTTTCAATCTCCCTGGTGGTTGGCGTTCTCCCCGAAACGCTAGATCAACTTATAAAAACCTATGCATACCGAATCGCTCAGGAAGCGCTTACTAATATTGTAAAACACTCGAAGGCAACCAAAGCAGTTGTTTCTGTTTTCTCCGATGTTTTCAAGCTGTACCTGCAGATAGAAGATAACGGGATTGGGTTTAACCCCTCAAAAATATCGGAGGAAGGAAACGGGCTCTACAATATGAAAGAACGAGCATCGCTTCTGAGTGGAAAGTTTGAACTCAACGCTTCAACCGAAAAAGGTGTAAAAATAAAAGTTGAATTTCCCCTTGATAACCTAAGAAGAAAACGTGAAAATGAGCAAAATTAAGGTAGCCCTTGTTGACGACCACCAGATTGTAAGGGATGGAATAAAATCTCTCCTTGAGAGTGCGTCTAACATAGAAATTGTTGGAGAAGCCGATACTGCAAAAGAATTGCTTTTAAAACTTGACAAAGTGAATCCCAACATTGTTATCGTTGATATTTCGCTGCCTGACATGTCTGGAATTGAACTTACAAAACAAATAGTTAATAACTTTACTGAAATTAAGGTTATTGTTCTTTCAATGCATACAACCCAGGAATTTATATTTAACGCCATTAAATCGGGAGCCAGAGGCTACCTCCCAAAAAATATTACACGCGAAGAACTTATTGAAAGCATCAATCAGGTATATGCAGGGAAAGAGTACTTCAGTCAAGAAATTTCAGAAATTATTTTAAAAAGCTACCTAAAACAGGTAAAAAATCCAGAACAAAATAGCGATACCTATGAGCAACAGCTAACTGCGCGTGAAAAAGAAATTCTGAAACTTGTAGCCGAAGGGTACTCAAACCTACTAATCGCCGACAAGCTTTTTATTAGCGTTCGTACAGTGGAATCACACAAAAATCATATCATGCAAAAGTTAGAACTTACTACTACCGTTGAGTTGGTTAAGTACGCACTGAAAAACAGGATCATTGATTTGTGACCAGTTCTCAGTTTGCAGTTTGCAGCATCAAAAAGAGGTGTCATCCTAAGCATGCCAAAGAATGATTATTCTATTCTGTCTCACTTCGACAAGCAACAATGCAACAAGTTTGCCAACTGCCAATTGAGAACTTAAAGAAGTTTTTTTTCTAAATTTTCCCCTTTAACCTCTTCGACGAAAGATTCGGGTTGTGGTAGGTTTGAGCAATTAGCCCTACTTTATACAAGTCGAACAGTAGTAAAGAAGGGTGTGCGTTGCAGAGTACCCTACGGATAAAAGGATTGAAAACTCTGAAAAACAACCTCATTGGATATGCTAATCCAATAAATCTTACAATTTTGTAGTACCGCAGTAATCGGATGTTTCGTTCGAGTTCTTCCTTCATATCTGGAACTATCCGAAGCAATCGGACCAGGTTTACAATGCCTTGCTCCGATTTTATTAAGTACTCAAAACAAGGTTCAATTCCCAAGTGAAGGCATGGATTGTCGATATGAAGAATTGGAATTTTATTTTTCTTAAGTTCCAAACCAAACAACGTATCCTCATGACCATAGCCTGATATTTCCTCGTTGAAACGAATTTGGTAGTATACTTCTCTGGAAATCATAAAATTTCCACTAAGAAACGATTTGTAGGGGAAATGCTGACGCACAGTACTTGAACGGCTCTCGCGTAGGATACCGTACCGCCAACGTAACATTAACTCCGATTTTATTGGTTTTTCACCGTACCCAATTCCTCCGCAATAAACTTTAACATCGGTTCTTATGGCATCAACGTATTTATAAAGGAAGCTGGATGACCCAGGAACCATGTCGCAGTCGAGAAATAACAGCCATTCTCCTACGGCAAAATCAGCCAAACGGTTTCTTATCTTGCTACGCCCCAGATTATGGTCAAACTCAAGGTAGCTTACATCTTTATGTTTTGCAAGCTCCTGATTACGCTTTTTATAGTATGAGATTGAATGGTCGTCGAACACCAGGATTTCTATAGGAGTTGAGTAGACATGAGCCTGGTTGAGCAAATCCTCAACCAACTCCGTCACATCGAAATTGTATACTGGCAAACAAACCGATACAAGAGCTTTATTCTCCATAAGTAGTGCTAACTTTCAGTGTTTTCAGGTAGCTCTTCGTTGGAATCCCACAGGTTACTAGGTAACGTTTTTTTTGCCTTCGCTCCCAAATCCTTCAACTTCTGAACCTGCGATATGATGTTTCCTCTCCCATCGGTTAGCTGCCCCATGGCGGAGTTGAAACTTTTCTGGCTTTTCTCCAGGCTATCGCCAACTACCTTAAGGTTCTCCACAAAACTAACAAACTTATCGTAAAGTTGTCCTCCTCGCTCAGCAATTTCAACCGCGTTGCGGTTTTGGTGTTCCCTTTTCCACAAATCGTAAATCAGTTTCAACGCAGCAATCAAATTTGTTGGGCTGATTAGCAGAACCCGTTTCGTGTAGGCATAACTCCACAAATCCTGATCGCTCTGCATTGCCAGCATGAATGCCGGTTCTACCGCAACAAACATCATCACAAAATCGAGCGAATCAACCAAATCCTGGTAACTTTTGCTGCTTAGCGCATCGATATGCGCTTTAATTGAACGGAGATGTTCCTGCAGCGCTTTCTCCTGCTCATCAGGAGTTTTTGCCGATGCGTAACGCTCGTATGCAACCAGCGAAACTTTTGAGTCGATTACAACTCTCCTCTCATCGGGATAAACGATGATTACGTCGGGCTGCAATCTTTTTCCCTCTTCATCCTTGAGCGATTCCTGAACGAAATATTCTCTATCTTTTACCAAACCTGATTTTTCGAGAATACTTTCCAGAATCATCTCGCCCCAGTTTCCCTGCTGCTTAACTTGTCCTTTCAACGCATTGGTAAGATTGCTGGCCTCCTCGCTAATTCGCTGGTTCAGCTGAACCAACTTTTCAACCTCTTTACCTAGCGAGAAACGCTCCTTACTTTCGAGGCTGTACACCTCCTCCACTTTCTTCTGGAAAACCGAAATATTCTCACCCAAAGGTTTCAGCAAACGCTCAAGGTTTGTTTGATTCATCTCGGTGAATCGCTTGCTTTTATCCTCAAGAATTTGATCGGCGAGCAGCTTAAACTCGCTGGCAAACTTTTGGCCAATCTCATCAATTTTCACCTTCTGCTCATCCAGTAGCTGCTTCTGATACTTATTCTCCTTGTCGAGCTCAACAACCTTTTCGCGCGATTGCGCCAGCTCGCTCCGCAGCTGATTTTCCAACTTTTTGTACTCCTCAACGCTTTTCGTGAACGAATCGATTTGCTCCTGCTGATTCTGCGATTTAATCTGGAACGAAGAAAGGTTTCGTGTAACTTCCTGGTATTGGTCAATCTTCTTTGTAATTTCTTCCTTCAATACGCTGCTTTCCTGCTGCAATTTTGCATTCTGTTTTTGGATTTCGTCAAGACGAGTAAGTGCCGATGAATGCTCGGTTACTAGCTGCTCCTTCAGCTTGGCAAGCTGAGATAACTCCTCGTGTAATTTTTGCTGTTCGATTTCGGCACGTTGCAACCTGTCGTTTGCGATTCTTAAATTCGATTCAAGATCGATCACAACCTGTTGATTCGACGATGAAGAATCCAGCGAAACTTCGTTCCGTTTTGCTCGTGCATAAAGCCAAACAACTAATCCACCAAATGTTACACCGATAACTATGTATATAATTACTTCGAGCATGATAAAAAATAATACCCTTCTGAATTTAATTTTGCAGTTCAGAAATTGTTTTAAAAATTGATGTGAATTTTTGTCAAATATACACCTTTTCGTTGCTAAATATAGCAAAGGTTCACATCAACTTAACAAAAGATTTAAAAAGAATTTTAGAAAAATGCTTAGCTATTTTTTCAGGAAGGAATTTTTACTTGAATTATTTTATGGATAGATAACCTTTGAAAATCAAATTATTTCAATGGAATACTTTTAACTTTTTCCCTGTACTTCCTTCTGTTCCAAACGAATTTGAATTTTATT
>DAOSWM010000018.1:22610-55204 GCA_035380045.1 Tenuifilaceae bacterium
ACTTTTAACTTTTTCCCTGTACTTCCTTCTGTTCCAAACGAATTTGAATTTTATTGCATCTAACTTACAAACATCTATACACTTGCCACAAAGAATACATTCCGAGTTGGTGATTAATCCTTCGCCATTTTTTATATAGTCGATAATGGGAATCCTGACCAAACAATCCTTCTCGCACTTTCCGCACAGAGTACATTTGCTTTCATCAACCACAGGAACAAGTCGTGAGTAACTTGCGCCAGCAGCGCAAAGTGCGCCCATAAAGCAGAGATTTCGGCAAGCCCATCTTCTTTCGAGAAGTAACCCAAGTACGATTGCAGAAAAAATATCAACCATCCAAACAATCTTGTAATGCATGCTGAAATCAAGTTTCAGGAAATCCGGAATAATCTCAAAATCGTGGGTAATTCCACGCTGCTTATTGAAAATGTAGAATGTAATTGCGGATGCAAAAAAAGGAATCAGAATTAGCAATCGAACCCAAAACTTTGGTTTTCGCCATTTCATTTTAATAATCGAATGTTTGCTTGAAAAATCCATGGTTGTTCCCATAAAGCAGAACCAACCGCAACCAATTCGGCCAAATATTGGCGAAAGAAGAATAAAAACCATCCAGATAATTACAACGGAAGTTATCACGCCCCAGTAAATTGAATGCCAAACAAAACCAATTGCAAAAAACTGAAAGAACACTGGAGTTATGAGCAAGAAAGCAATTCTTGAAATTGTGTTTAGTGCAAAGATTTTTTTCATCAGAAAACTTTATTAATGCATTACTGCAATGGGAATCAGGTTCATAAACGCTAAAACCGACAGGTTGAAAATATCAACCAGCATGTGCGAAAAATACGGTAAAACGATGCTTTTGCTTTTTTGGTAGATAAACGACCAAGCAAATCCCATAATGAAAACTGAAATAATCAACTCTTTTGTTTTCATCGCCTCGGAAACAACGCCCCAAATAAAAAAGTGCGAAAGCGTGAAAAGTAGCGAAGAGTAGAACGATTTAATGTAGAATGGCATTTTCGCACCATGGCCAATCATGTAGCCTCTCCAAAAAATCTCCTCGAAAAATGGATTTACAAGCGCAACAATAATCCATGTTGAAATCAGAAATGGAGTATTCAGACTTTTAATATTTAAAATAAAAAGTGGCAACGGAAGGCAACCTACAATTAAACTCAGAAGAATAAGGTAAAATTTAAACTTTGTATTCTTGATATAGCTGGCAATTCCAATATTCCTACTTTTGCTGTCGAAGTAAACAATTCCGAAGGTTAAAATCCAGTAAAAAATTACTGTTGGAATAAATGCATACTCCCGAAAAATTGGGTAGAATAACTTTATTACTATATTTCCCAGCAGGATAATTGCAACGGGAAACCCAAAAAATGCAAGGTAATGCTTTGCAGAATCGCTCATGATTTAAGTCGAATTAAATACAGCTACAATAGTATGCTATAAAATCCGACTTTAAAAATTGAAGTGATGAATGGGATTAAATTGTGACGATTGGGAAAGGTTTAATCTATCTCACTGAGAAGTGTTTTGGGGAAACTCCGCGACACGGGAACTACCATCCCCTGCTCATCGAGCAGAAAGTTGTACCTGCGTGCATTTCCCTCAACTTTTTGAATTTTCTCCAAATTTACGATGTACGATTTATGGCAACGGACAAGCTGATTCTGCGAATCAAATTTATCCTCAACATCTTTTAGCGAAATCCGAATCATTTTTTTACGAACTTCCCCTTCGCTCATGTAGAAGAATGTGCTGTAATTCCCCTCAGATTTTATGTAGTACAATGCATCCAGCGCTATTCGAAAATTATCAAATTCGAAGAAATTGTTTTCAGGAATTTTTGATTCTAAACTTCTAATCTTCTCACTGGTAGCATTTGCTATCCGAAAGTGTTTTTTATAGAAAAACTTCTCGAGCCAGAAAACGAGAATTACAACCGGAACAACCGCAATGATGAATGTATGAACCAGAACATTCCAAAAAAAGTTAAGAAAATTGATATTCGCTGAGAGATTATCGAAATAGTAAGCGAAGGATGCGTTGGCAACTCCGATTGTCATGATTTTCAAAACAGTGAAAAGAATGATTTTCCAAACATTCCATCGGTCAATTTCAAAAAAAGTTTTGAAAAGCAGCGGTAGAAAAATGTTGAATGTTGCCGAAACCCCGAATGCAATTAACGCATATGATATTACTTTAAATATCTGTAAATCCAGATTTTCAAAATTTTGCGATGGGTTAAAGAGAATTAGAATTACCGCTACGGAAAGTCCAACGTAAACTGGCAAGGTCAACTTTTCACGTAAAGTTTCAAAGAATGGGAAAGGTTTTGAAAACCAGCTGAAAAATCTTTTAAACATTGAACTTAAACTTCTTTATAAAATTCAGAATTGATATTCTTTCAGATTCGAGGCAGCTGAACAAAGAATTTTGTTCCTTGCTGAGGAACGGTGTCGAACCAGATATTTCCGCCCAAAGTTACCACAATCCCTTTTGAAATGGAGAGGCCAAGTCCCATTCCACCAGATTTTGTTGTGAAGTTTGGACTAAACAGTTTGCTCTGAACTTCCTCGGGAATTCCCGAGCCATTATCCTCAACTATTACTGTTATCTGATCGCTGCTCCCGTGAATTACAATATTAATTTTTCCCTGCTGACTCCTTGACATAGCCTGAACCGAATTTTTCAGAAGATTTACAAAAACTCTGCTTAACTGCTCCTTATCGGCTCTAACAAAGATTTCGCCAAGCGAATCGGGCTCCTGGGTTAGCTCAATATTGGGGTAACTTGAAAATAGATTTACCGCATCATTCAGGATTTTACGCAGATCAACATCCTCGATATTTCCAGTTGGCATCTTGGCAAAATTCGAAAACTCCGTTGCAATGTTGCTAAGCGTGTTAATCTGGTCGATTAGCGTTGCAGCAAACTTATCGAATAGCTGCTCCCAGTTTGGTTGTCCCTCGTTTTTAGCCTTAACTAAATGTTGCAGGCTAAGTTTCATGGGAGTTAGCGGATTTTTTATTTCGTGGGCAATTTGTTTTGCCATTTCGCGCCAAGCGCTTTGTCGTTGGCTGTGAGCCAACTTCTCTGCACTTTCGGCTAACTCCATAATCATTCTATTGTACTCCTTAACTAATCGGCCAACCTCATCCTCGCCTTCGTAGCTAATTGGTTCGTTGTGCTTTGTAATATCAATCTTCCTGATTTTTTCTCTAATCAGTTCAAGTGGGCGTGAAATTTGGTTGCTGATTAGAATTGCCAAAAATATTGTAATAAGAATAAGTAATGCATAAAGATTTACCAGCGCAACCACAACAGTAAAAACCTCGCGAATAAACTCGCTCTGGCGAGTAAAGTACGGAAGATTCAAATATGCTATTGTTTCGTTTCGTGAATTCAGTAGCGGAACGTACGCCGACAGGTAACTCATATCGCCAACCCGTTCGGTATGAACCAATCGTGCCTGATGGTTGATAGCCATCTCATTCCAAGCTAGCGGATTCATCATCCTGCCGAGCAGCTTGCGCTCAAAAATTTCCGGTCGCGATGATGCTAAAAGCTTTCCGTAGGAATCGTAAAGGTTGATATCGCTGTAAAAAACATTCGAAAGATGAATCAGATAGTATGTGATGTAATCTTTGTACTCAGGGTACAGTAAATTCTCATTTATCAGATTGTTCTCAATTTCCAGCTTTGCTGAGGTAAGCTTCTCCAGCAAACTCTCGTGGTTTTTTCGCTGAAAACTTTTCACATTGTAGGTAATGGTAACAATTCCAACAAGTATTAACGACAGGAATAGCACCTGAACCATGGTTCGTTGAATTCTGTTCTTAAAGCTTGGAATGGTTGTGCTCAGGTTGATTGGCATGCTGCCAAGTTTTGCGAAAGCAAGCAGCGTGATATAGAAAAACAGAAAAACCCAGGCAAACGAAGCAGTAATATTGAAGAGGCTAACATTTGGCTTACTTAAAACAATTACAACATTTCCTTCGCTGTTATAAATTAGATGGTTAAACCCATTCTCCTTAATGTACGAAAACTTACTTACCGAATCAGTTGGGAACTGATTAACTAAAGGATAGTTGAACGAACCGGTTCGCGCCAGAAGTTGCCCGTTATTATATTTTGCAGTTGAAAACGCATCGATTTTTGAGCGACCGGTAAGTTTCCCTTCGAGTAAAAGTTCGGGATAGCCTAAAAGTTCGCGGCTAACTTTCGTATCAAGTTCAAGGTAAATACAAATTTCCGATCCATCGGAAAGAACGTACTCAATAATTCCCAAATAGCTGATTCGTCCGTTCTGGTTGCTAAGATGATAAAAACTTGAACCGGGAATACGGAAACCGTACTCGTTCAGCATTTCCTCAAAGAAATCGTAGCAGCGTGTAGTTTCACCTGTTTTTTCGATAAATAGATCGGAAGTGGAAAGACAAACAGTTACCTGAAAATCGTACTTCTTGAAATATCCTCCCATATAATCCTCGTAGAGATAATTATACAGATTTTGCTCATTATCGGAAATATCTTCAAGATACTGTTTTATCTGGCTATCAGCATGTAAACGTTTTGCAATTGAAGGGAATTGAACTTCGGCAATCGGATCGCGCTCATTGCTCAAATTCAGCGCAATTACTTTTCGAATATTTAGATCCTTTTCGGCAGCAATATCAAAAACCAGAAGAACCGTATAGAGCGAAAATATGGAAACCAGTGAAATAATAAATCCGGATCCCAGGCCCTTCCCTCTTTTCACAAAGTGCAACATTACAAGAATCAATACAACTGAAAGCGCTAAGGCATAGTAAGATGGGGAAATACCAAGAATGTAAAATATTCCAAGAACAGTTAGAAATGATAAAGATTGGAGAATTATCAAGTATTTTCGTTTACACCTGATTAGCTGGTTGATGCTTCCGTGAACAATAAGAATTACTGAAGCAAACCAAAACGACATGGAAAGGTAACCAACTCCCGAGAAAATATTGAGGTTAAATATTTGGTAAGCCTCAAGAACAATGGTTGAGTTTAGAATTAGCGTTGAGAAAAGATGATCGGTAAAAAATATCAGCGAAAAATTTATTAATCCCAGTATCAAAACCGAAAGGACTGATGACAGCCTGCTGTGCTTAAAGAATCCGAACGAAAAGTTGCGGTATAAATAGCAAACAGATGCAAATACAAGCAATGAGTTTATGAGGAAATCGCCAAGTGATGGGTAAATCCAAGAGTACGCAAAAACTTCGGGACTAAAAATTGGCCAGCTTGCCTGCGGCAAAAGTTGCCAGTGAAGCGTTGCCAATCTTATTGAACCCAAACTCAGAATTAACAAGATGGAGCTGAAAACTCCATGCTTTCGGAAGAAAGGAAACCAGAAGAATGCATACACTGCAAAAATTAGGAATCCAAATCCCAGCCATGTAATTGTTGCCGAAAGGCTATCGCACTCATCCTCAAAATACCGGGGAATGTGACTCAGATAAAAAACCGCATTATTTCCCAAAAGTGTTAACGGGAATGCTCCTTTAAGAGCAATTGGCGAAATTTTATAATCGTTCAGGAACGAGAGCGATAGATGATACTTGTTTTTTAGAAATTGATTCTGGTACGAATAATCGTACTTTACCTTTACCAGCAACAAACCTTTGAGATTCTCGCCCGATAACCAGTAAGAAATGCACCAGGTATTTTGTACAAAAATCAGCTTCACTGATTCCTCCTTTACCGAAGAAATATCAATATTCTCCGACCAGAAGAAAAGCTCGCCGTCGCGAAAAAGGAAAATTGCCAAACCCTTCTCATCCAAATCCTTTGCTAAGTTTTCTTTGAGTTCAGAGAATGAATGATTCAAATCGCCATTCAGCGATTCCTCCATCATGGTTGACATGTAATCGAGCCCAACCTTGCTTCGCTCAAGAAGTACCGATTGTGCTTTTGTTAGCGGTGGAGGAACTGAAAGTTTTTGGGTAACAATATCAGGAACAAACCTAAGTATGACAAACGAAGCAAGTGAAGCAACTACTAATACAATAATTAAAATTAAAAGACTCCGCTTACTCACGCTTATAAAGAATTAAAAGGGTTATACACTAAGGCAAACTTAGTGATTTCAACTTTATTTAGCACAAGATTACTACAAAAATTAAGCCATTCAGAATATTCAATCCAGAAACCTAATCAAACCCTAAAAATTCTCTCAACGCAACTGCATCAGTTGGTTGGTAGCTAACAAGATCGAAATTAATTGCAGGTTTTTCGTTCTGATTCAAATCGGCAATGTGAATGCTATCAAGCTTGCTAACAGGGAAAACACCCATCGTATTTTCGGGAAGGAAAGCAATTATTCGATGTTTTGATGCCGGGTTAATTCTCATTGTTTTCAGCTTATCGGCTGAAATTGAAATATATCCGCTGTTATCGCCCAAAAGAATTATTACCTGATTGGGCAAAACAGAATTTCCGTTCAATGAAAATTCCGGAACTATCTCAAACCACTCATTCAGCTGCTTAAGCAAACAATCGAAATTATAGGTTCCTAGCCGATTAACGGAAAAAGAACGGAACGATTCGGCCATCAGGTCGATTTTTGACTGCTCCTCGGCCAGCTGCTTCATCGCTTCATCGTAACGACTTTGCCATTCGGCAGCAGGAAGCTTGAGCAAATTCTTTAGCGGAATTACAGCCTCCAATCGCTTTGTAAATTTTTTGCCACCAACAACATATGATGTTTCGTAAGTATTGTTTCCCAGCGATTTGAAATTGTAGTTTGATATGTACCATCGTCCCTTTTCTGTTTTTTTCCATTCGGGTTCAAACTTTTTCAGCCAGCGGGGAAAATCCTTTCCATCCAAATCCTTCCAAAGCATTTCGGCCGGATGGTAGTATGATTTACCAAAAACCAATTCGCCATCGGCGTACAAATCGTTGAAACGAACCTTATACTCCTCCAACTTTTTCTTAATCGTTTTGCTTTCACGTAGCTTATAAATTTTCTCCCAATCGTCCTTGAGATAAACATCCAAAAACCGATTGTAATTCAACACAAAGAAATCCTCGCCCATGTAAAGTTTTGGAGAAATCTTTTGTAAATTCTCAAGCGCTGCAACCTTCTCAGCGTTAACCTCATACTCAGGCATATCAACCCATTCCCAGCCTCCTGATTCAGGATTTAAATAGAAAAAGCTGTAATTTTCTCCTTGATATTTTGAGCCAAAGGCGATATCAATTTTACTATCGGAAATCAACTTTAGCGGTTTTCCATCCTTTTTAGCATCAATCTCAAACATTCCTGCAGTTTGCATAGTTCGCTTCTCGCCCATCGAGCTGTAATCCATTGGAATTCCTGCAAGGAAAATATCCAGCCCATCGTGAAATTCGCGGTAAAGCAACTCAACCTCACCCGATACGGGTGAACCATCGGCAAAAGCAAAAATTCCTTTTGGAATTGAAATTTTTGTACCGCTTGCCAGCGTGATGATCGTATCAGATTCGGTGCTAACTTGAAAAGTTGAAACGTTTTGCTCCAATCCGGCAAAAGGTGGTTGAGGTTTCCAAGTTTCTTTATGCTTACAACCTGATAAAAAAAACATTGCAAACGCAAAGCTGCAGATAAGGATAGTTTTAATTTTCATGGCTTTTGGAATATTTGGTTAGAATGGTTTGTGTAGTAATAATTTGCAACATCGAAGTACGAGAAACGGCCGGTAAATCGGTTTCCGTAAGGAAATGTTTTTGTATTTGAAATTGATTTTAAATGCTCGTAGTTTGATTCCAATCCCGCGTTGTATGCAGATGATAGAATCATAAGCGTTTCGTTCTGGTGCGTTAAAATTTCTTCTGAATACTTTTCTGTGGCAATTTTCACGAAGCAAACCAAATACTTTAGCTGCCACTCATTTTTCTTCAACCTTGAGATTCTTTCGTTTCGAATCTGCGATTCGGAAAAATCATTTGGATATTTTGGAATCTCAGGAAACTGAGAAAAGATTTCGGGAAAATTCTGAATTTCACGCTCAAGCTTCTCAATAAATGAAGGTTTCATCTGAAAATATCCGATAGAAAAATCGGCCACATCTGCTCCCATCGAAACGTAGGCCAGCTCAAGCGCTGTAGTTTCCATCATATCGCGAAAGCGATTGTACCTGATTAGTTCGGGGAATATAACAGAGCTGGCAACCTTGGGATCGATCTGAAATTGAAAACAATATCGAGAAATTTCTCTTTGGTAAATTCTACAATATTTTAACGCCTCGTCGTACGATTCACCAAAGTATTCCTGAGGAGAAACATAATTTGACGAGCCAGAATTGATACTAAAATTGAGAAGGAAGATCAGAAGTAATCTTGCCATTTACACCACCAACTTTTCAATAAAACATTACAATTTAATGATTTATTGCCCAGAAAAGGAAAGTTTTTTGTTTTTTCTTAAAGTGTTGCGTAACGGTATTTGGGTTTGAAGCGTGCTGGAGAGCCGTCGTATTTCATGTCCACTCATTGACCTTTAAACAAGTATAACAAAAACCATTCAAACCACAACAAACACATGCATGCATGCATTGAGACCCGGAGTTACAAGTTGTTGTTTGTATAATAAAAGAATTATTTACTTGACTTTTACTTTATTCCAGTTGTAACTTGTACTAATATTCATAAAAAGCAAAACTATGAAATCATTAGTAACTTCAATTTTCAAACTTGTCTCAAGGGTCAAGAGAGTTCTACAAATTCTATTTCTTTTAAGTTTTTTTTCAAATTTTCTTAATGCCCAAACAAATCAAACTTTCACTATTGGTTCAATTGAAGCAAAAAGTGGTGAAAAAGTATCAGGTAGTTTAGTTGTTGAAAAAGGAATAGATGAAGGAACATTCATTCCAATAACAATTATCAATGGAGCAAAGCCTGGTCCTGTTCTTTCACTTTTTGCAGGAATTCATGGAACTGAATACGTACCAATCATTACATTGCAAAAATTATTAAAAGAAATTGATCCAAATAAATTATCAGGAACAGTTATTCTTGTTCATATTGCCAATATACCTTCTTTCAGCCATAGAAACGTATACTTGAGTCAAATAGATAACAAAAACCTTAATCGGGTTTTTCCTGGGAAAAAAGACGGTTCAATTTCTGAACGTATTGCATATACATTAACCAATGAGGTAATAAAAAAAAGTAATTATTTTATTGATTTACACGGTGGAGAGTTTAATGAAGAATTAGTCGATTATATTTACTTTTATTATGGATGCCCTGATGATGACTTATGTAAAAAGTCAAGAATGCTAGCTCAAGCAATGGGAAATAATTATTTAATTCCTGATAAATTTAAAGCTTATGATGGTTCTCCACAATCCACATATACTGATTTGATTGCTATTCAATCAGGAATTCCATCAATTACTTTAGAGTGGGGCGATCAAGGAAAAGTAGATTTAAAAGAAATAGAATTTGCGAAAAAAGGTTTACTGAATGTAATACGTACAGTTGGAATGCTCGAAGGAGATATTTTTACAAATGAGCATCCTGTTTATTTGATTAATGAAAATTTTATTCAAAGCAATTACAATGGCATTTTATATACTTTTGTAAATAAAGGTCAGTTTGTTACAAAAGGAACCTATATTGGATATACCACTGATTATTGGGGAAATATTTTAGAAGAATATCATTCTCCAATTAATGGAATTATTGTTACAGTCACAGTAGCTCCCACTATTAACAAAGGAGAAAATGTATTTAGAGTTGATGAACCTGTTGAAAAATTTGAAGAATAAGTCAAGCTAAAACAAACAATTGCTCGTTACTAGGAATTTAAAATGCTGACTTTGTGTTTCTTTGTGACTTCATGGAGTATAGATTGAGCCACAAAGACTAAAATCTACCTGTCGCCTGCCTAACGGCAGTCAGGGTAGACAGGGACACAAAGAAAACACTAATTGATTGTAATAAATCAGAATCTTGACAACACTTTTGTTTACTCGTGGTGGTACGGTTCGCCTCTGATAATTGTCATTGCACGGTAAAGCTGCTCAGTGAAAACCAGCCGAACCATTTGGTGTGAGAATGTTAATCGCGAAAGCGAAATTGATCTGGAGATTTTTGATCGAACATCCGGCGAAAAACCGTATGGACCACCAACCACAAAAGTCAGCTCTTTAATTCCCGAGATCATTTTTTTTTCAATTAGCTCGGCAAATTCCTTGGATGTAGGTTGATTTCCCTTCTCGTCAAGTAAAATTGTATCGGCAGGTTTGCTGATTTTCGACAAAATTTGCTCGCCCTCGAGCACTGATTGCTGCTGAGTTGTAAGGTTTCGAGTATTTTTAATATCAGGAATAACCTTAACCTCAAAGTTTAAGTAATTTTTAATTCTCTTCTCGTAAATCGAAACTCCTTTCACCAGGTAATCGGTATCGGTTTTGCCAACCACCAGCAGCGTAATCCTCATATTTTCTAATTTTCAGATAGATAAACGTGGAACAAAATAAGTTAAATTGTGGCACTTTGCCTAAAATGGTTTGCATTTTGTGATATTAATGAATAAATTTACATGTTACATTACCACTTGGCGACATGCATATTGGTCTAAATTTTGTTAAATAAAAAGGATTAATCATGATTATTAATTACAGTATGAAAAAAAGAGTGCTTGCCACATTTGTTTCCGTATTTTTTTTGATGATACCTGTAGCTTTTACCCAGAATACTGACCAACCTGATCCCATTAAAAAAGTTTCACAAACATTAAAGGAAGGTAATGCGGGTGAGTTGGCAACCCTTTTCAACCCAACGGTTGAAATGGAAATTTTGGGAGAAGAGAATGTTTACAGCAAAGCACAAGCAGAGTTGCTTTTAAAGGATTTCTTTGCAAAGAACAAACCAACCTCATTCAAACTTAACCACCAAGGCACAAAAGGTTCTACGAGTTTTGCGATTGGGATAATGGTAACCACAACCAAAAATTACCGCATATCGGTTTTCCTTAAATCAGAGAATGACAGGATGCTTATTCATCAAATCAGAATTGAAGTAAGCGATGATAGGTTGAAATAGAAAGTTCTACCTGCTAAAAAAACAATTTTGGAATTAAACTAAGCCATAGTTAATAATTTCCGCATTCACTTTTTTTTTGTAAAAATCACCCAATAAAAAAGGCGCAAAAAACTGCGCCTTTTTTATTAAACAACTATACTAATTAAATAATTCCTTGGTCAAGCATTGCGTTGGCAACCTTCATGAAACCAGCAATGTTGGCTCCTTTAACGTAGTCAACATAACCACTAGCATCTTTACCATACTTAACGCATGCCTCATGAATGCTTACCATAATCTGGTGAAGTTTAGCATCAACCTCTTCGCTGGTCCAGTTTAGCTTCATGCTGTTTTGGGTCATCTCAAGACCTGAAGTGGCAACACCACCAGCGTTAGAAGCTTTTCCAGGAGAGAATAATATTTTATTCTTGTGGAAAGTAGCGATAGCTTCTGGAGTTGAAGGCATGTTAGCACCTTCACCAACGCAGATACAACCATTCTTAACAAGCATTTCAGCATCTTTTCCGTCAAGTTCGTTCTGGGTTGCGCAAGGTAGAGCAACATCGCACTTAACTTCCCAAGGACGTTTCCCAGCGTGGAAAGTAGAACCAGCAAATTTCTTAGCGTAAGGTTCAACAACGTCGTTGTTAGAAGCACGAAGTTCAAGCATATAATTAATTTTCTCAGCGTTCAATCCAGCAGGATCGTGAACGTAACCATCGGGACCCGATAGAGTAACAACTTTTCCGCCAAGTTCAGTAACTTTCTGGGCAGCACCCCAAGCTACGTTACCAAAACCAGAAATAGCAACGATTTTACCTTTAAAATCAGTTCCCTTAGTTTTTAACATTTCCTGAGCAAAGTAAACGTTACCAAAACCAGTAGCTTCAGGACGAATGAGTGATCCACCCCAGTTGCGACCTTTTCCGGTAAGAACGCCAGTGTGCTCGCTAGCAAGTTTCTTGTACATTCCGTAAAGGAAACCTATTTCGCGTCCACCAACACCAATATCACCAGCAGGAACATCAGTTTCTGGTCCAATAATCTTCCAGAGTTCAAGCATAAACGACTGGCAGAAACGCATAATTTCGTTGTCGCTGCGACCTTTTGGGTTGAAATCGGAACCACCCTTACCACCGCCCATAGGAAGTGTAGTTAGGCTATTCTTGAAAATTTGCTCGAAACCTAAGAATTTTAGGATTGAAAGGTTTACGCTTGGGTGGAAACGAAGTCCGCCTTTGTATGGTCCAATTGCGTTGTTGTACTGAACGCGGTAACCTAAGTTAACGTGAACTTTTCCTTCATCGTCAACCCAAGGCACCTTAAAGGTAAGAATCCTGTCGGGCTCAACGATTCTCTCAATAATACCCGCTGATTCAAACTGAGGATTCTGATTGTAGATCTCCTCGATTGACTCAAGAACTTCATGAACAGCTTGTAAGTACTCCTTTTCACCAGGGTGCTTCATCTCAAGCTCGGCCATCATTTTTTTTACATCCATGTCTGAAAACTTTTTTAAAGTGTTGATAACAAGGTAAATGTATAAATAATTTAGGGAAAACCCCCTTGAATAAACTGCTGTAAAGTTGAACTTAAAAAACGAATTTACAAAGGAAAACCGAGGGATAAAAATATGATATTAAACAGGTTTCATTCTCTTTTTTCAATCGATTTCAGAGTATGAAAGCAGGTTGGTTCCCATCCCGGGCTTAAAAACTACGCCCTTGTTATTTTTCCCATCGATATGGATAAGGAGCGGGTCATTAAATCGAACGCATCTAATGTATTCGGTTTCATGCCAGGTTTTAATTCCTCCCAAAAAATCGGCATCAAATAAACCATCGCCCATAAAAGGGTTCACGGTAAGGTAACCAACCCTAAACGATGTTAAATTTTGGAAGAAATGGGTTCCCTGACTAGGATCGACCCTAAAGTTCTCCAAGCCGGATTCAACAATTACCCTGGCCTCAGAAATCTGCGACCATTTTATTGGAATTCCTAACCACGGATCGCTACTACCCCAACGACCTGGTCCAACTAGAATGTAGTTTCGTTGGAGCTCCATATACTTCCTGTTAATACTCTCCACTTCCTCCGCAATAATTTGAGTTTTAGAGGGATCAAATTTGCTGGGAATAACGTACACAAAATCCCTGATGTTATCAATTCGACCGTGTCCTAAGGCTGATAATGAGTAAATAAGTGTATCAGACATCTCAACCTGATTCCAGGGAAAATCATCGGATTGTTCCGATTCCACAATGGGACGAATTTGAAGAAAGTTAAAAACCTTTGGCGTTTCACGTTCTGGGACTAAATTAACAGCAAATTCTATTTCAACCGGGCATCCCATCTCCTTCTGCCCGATAGTTAGAAGTTCGTCAAGAATTTGAGCTAACGGGAATTGCCCATGCTTCAGGATGCTGGCAAAAGTTACTAACTTTTTCCCTCCCTCGAGGAAACCGTCGCGCAATGTTTGGTTGTGGTAATCATACGTTGAGGCAATGTGTTTGAAATCGGGAAAACTTTCGGCTTCCGCAATCTCAATCCTACGGATATTTACACCATCATCAATTGAAGGAGTAAAGCTTTGGGGGTTCATATCAAGTGCATAGAATGACCGCTGTGTTTGGCGCAGTGCCAGCTCGGGTTGCGAAATTTGTAGAACTTTCTTTGGGAATTTGGGTGAGAACCTCAGCGAAATACCTCCGTCCACTATCAATTTCCCCAATCCAAACCCTATGGATGCGATTCCATCCTCGGGTCGTTCCGAACCAATTGGATAAAAATTTATTGAACGGGCAACCCCCGACAGGGTTGGGAAAAAAACACCACCTTTCTGACTACCACACACTTCTTGAAGCAATATTCCCATCTTCTCCTCGTCAATCACGTTGCTTGTTGCAGTCATATATGCTTTGCTGGCCCTGAAAAAAACCGAAGCGTAAACGCTTTTTATTGCCTGAGCAATCATATGTAGCTTCAACTTCGAATCCTCGGTATGTGGAACCATATAGGTTGAGTAAATTCCAGCAAACGGCTGGTAATGTGAATCTTCCAACTTACTTGATGAGCGAATAGCAATAGGAGTTTTCATTACCGAAATCATACCTTCAATATCGGATAACAGCCTATCAGGTAGTTTCGCATTGATAAAATGATTAAGAATTTTCTCATCGGCAATATCTGAAACTCCGATCTTGAACAAGTTATTTGTTTCGATAAACTCATCGAAAAATTCTGTGCTAATAACAACGGTTCGTGGAATTGCAACAATAACACCAGGAAATCGATTATGAAAATGATTATCCTTAATTAATGTGTTGGTAAAAGCAAGCCCACGTGCTTTCCCTCCAATTGAACCATTACCGATACGTGAAAAGAACTTATACTCGTCGAACTGCTTCTTCTCAAATGAAACAATAACCCCCCGATGCCTACTTAACCTGTATGCAGAAATAGCATGATGAATAAATTGGCGTGCATCGCCAAGGGAGTTAAAATCGTTTAACGAGAGGGGCTTAAAAAGTTGAGCTATGGCAAATATAGCCCTAGCGTTTAGCCACTTCGACAAATCGTTTCGGTGTGAATGAAATTCGAGCGATTCATCAGGAACTGAAAGGATAAGTTTTTGAAGGGAGGGTAAATCCTGTGCTCTGCAAATTTCAAAGCCATTTTTTGGGTCGATAAAAACGAAATCACCAAAACCGAAGTGGGCAATAATATAATCCTGTAATTCAATTAGGTAAACCTTTGAATACTTGTTTACAAAACCAGCGTTAAGTTCTAGTGCGAGGCCCTTATTACTCAAATCGGAACTCTGAAGGAGGAATGGAATATTGGGATCGTCGGAGCGTACCTCTTTGCAAAGCTTAACCCCTTCTTTTGCAACCTGATCTCGCTTTTGGTTCACTTTAAAGCTAACATCAGAAATCATCCCAAGCACATTGGGCTTGTACCTATGGTATAGCTCCAAGGCTTCCTCATAATTTTTCGCCAGTAATATTTTAGGTCGGCCGCGCATGCGCATCACCCGTCGGTGTTCGTTAAGCGCCTCTTTCATGAAGCTACGAGCCTGACGCATGATTATCTTATATAGATTGGGCAGTAACGAAGAGTAGTACCTAACTGAATCCTCCACCAAAATAATACACTGAACGCCAACATGCAGGATGTCGTGGTCAGCGTTCATTCTATCCTCAATTAGCTTAATAATTGCCAACAACAGGTCGGCGTTGCCCAGCCAGCTGAAAATATAATCGATACCAGAAAGATCCTCTACCTCAAGCCTCGCCGAAACTTCCTTTGAGAAATGGGTAAGAACTACCAGCGGGGTGCTAGGCATTCGCTTTTTTATGAGCTTGGCAAGCTCAAAAGTGTCAACATCGCCGATGTTGAGCATAGAGATTATTAAATCGATATGTTCATCCTGAATAACTTTTAAAGCTTCACGTGCTGAGTGAACCTGTATTATACTGGGCGGGTATCGAAGGTTAAGCGAAGCATACTCGTTAAAAATCTGCTCATCAATTCTGCCATCCTCTTCAAGCATGAAGGCATCGTAGTGACTACAAATAAGTAGAACCCGGTAAATGCGTTTCTGCATGAGCTTATCGAAAGCAGTTTCCGTAAAATCAACGAAGTTCTGGTTTTGCAAACTATTAGCTTCCTGCATTTTTTTGAGGAATTATGTAAACTCTCAAATATAGCAAACTAAAGCGAGAAATATACCTCCAGCGGGAAAAAACCACTTCTCAGGATAAAAACCTAACAGGTAATTGTTTAGTCAATTATTTCACGAATTGGTTTTCCTGTTGCACCATTTGGCCATCCTATGCCGATTAGGGTTGAAATGGTTGGCGCAATATCTGACATGTTTACAGGTGTAAGAATTTGTTCACGCTTCATTTTCCAACCGTAAAAAATAAGGGGGACATGAGTATCGTAAGTATAAGGGGAATTTGATGAAGTTGCATGTCCATTCTTCTCAACCCAACCCGGTTCAAGGTTAATAATCACATCGCCGGAGCGACGCTGATTATAGCTGTTCTGAAGTTTCTCGAATACTCCGTTGGTAAAGCTACCCATTTGTAATGCATTACCTGTTGCAGCGTTGGCTACTCCGGTGAACTGTAGCATGAATTCAGCAACACGATTTTGAACTTCGCTCAAGCTCAGGTTAGAATCCTCAATAAGCCTTCGATTGAGAAATATTTGTTTTTCGTGGTAGCCACTAACCCAGGTACTAACCCCATAAACCACATTCATGTAGCTGCTAAGTAGCGCCATTGCTTGCCGAGGATCAAAGTATCCTCCCGGAATTTTCGATTTCTCAAGATGCTCGGGGCTCGATGCAATTCCATGATCGGATGTGAAAATTAGGAGGTAATTTTGCTTACCCACCTCATAGTTAAGAAACTCGATGAAATGAGCAATCTCTTTATCCATGCGAAGTAATGCATCCTCCATCTCAATGGAGTGGGGGCCAAACTTCTGTCCAATTCTTCTGGAGGGTGTAAATGTTAGGGTTAGCAAATCGGTGTTTTCATCTTTCCCTAAATCCTCGCCAATTATGGCTGCAATGGCAAAGTCCTTAGTATAGATATTACCGAAAGGATTCTCGTGGAGTAAAGAGTAATTCTTAACAGAACTCTTGGGCTGAACAAGTCCCACTAGCATCCGCTTAAGTTTTTCACCAATTCTTTTTTTTGCAGCAGGCTCCTTAATTACTGAGGTATCAGCCTCATCGTATTTTGAAATGTCGTTTAGCAGCTGCCATTCTCTCTGGATATACAAATCGGCCAACCCTTTAGCGTTAAAAGTATCGACCCACGAAGGGATAGAATCGAGGTAGTAGCTTGAGCTTACCCATTTCCCACGCTCGTTATCCATCCAAAAAACCCCATTTGCATTATGCCCGCACGAAAGTATTGCTGAAGCGGGTTCAAGGGCAATCCCAATTACCTTCGAACGTGGATTCACCAAACGTATCTCATCACCATACGTGCTGGTAATAAGATTTTTTGGGGAGAATTTGCCACTAAAAAAACTTCCTCCAATGGTTTCACATTTCTCATCGGCAACCGCATCAACCTCTTTATTGTCATAACGTGAGAACCACTTATTCGAAACGATTCCATGCACACTCGGAGTTGTTCCGGTGGCAATGGTGGCAATTCCTGGTGCCGTTTGCGTAAGCAGGTAGTTATATCTAGAGTTCTTACAAAATGCTCCTTCGGTAGTTAAATGTTTGAAGCCATTATCGCTCATTTTCTCAGCGTATCGCTGAAGGTAATCGTACCGGAACTGGCTTACCACAATTTGAACAATTAATTTGGGTTGTTCAGGTGGAATCACCATTTGAGAGTATGAAATGAGGGGTAATACAATCAGAATTATCAATACATTGAAAAGAAACTTCATAGAAGGTTTATATTTGAATAGGTAAAAACTAAGGGGAACAGCTAAGCTCCCCACGCAAAATTATAAAAAGAATTTCTAAAACCTCCAACTCTATAGCAAACTTACCTTTTTTGTCAGGGTTGCTTCGTTCGTTGTTACCCTTATGAGATAAACACCTGAAGAAAATGATTTTTTTGCAACATCCCAAGAGAATGAGTGCTGGCTTTCAACCCTGAAACACGATGCAAGGGTAACAACCTTTTGTCCGGCAAGGTTATAAACCTCTATGTCAAGCGTAGTTGGTTCTGCAACGCTTACTGTAATTGTAAGCTGCTCATTGAATGGATTAGGGAATGTTTTCACCTCAGGCTCTTTCAGCTGGTTCTGTGAGATACCTGTGGAAGTGTACAAAACAATATCCTTGGTAACCACCGATTCGTAATCATCAATTGTGATGGAATGTGTTTGGTCAACGTAGCCATCGGCTGAATAGGTAACCTGCCATGTTCCAGGTTCAATCATTCTATAGTAGTTACCGTGTAGTGGGTTTGTAACAACGAACGAATTATCTTTATCATGCTCCTCAACGGTTATCACAGCATCTAAGGGTTCTCCATTAGAGTTTGTAACAGTTCCCTGAAACCCCTTAAATATAAGTTCAAGGTAGGTGAGCAGCGATTCCTTGTTATAATTCCAGTATGCATCCAGCAAATCGGTTGAAAGCAGTTTTGTATCAGAAATTTCAAAGGTAACCTCGCGGCAGTTGTGCCAGTAGTTCATGTAATCCTGTCGGCCTCCGGCAACCACGTACCAGTCGCCACCATGGGTTACTCCATTATTTTCACCGGTGAAGTAGCCCGATGGGCTATTTTCTTGAGCCAAAGTTGCGTATTGTCTTGAAATTGTGTTAAACCAATTATGATCGGCATGCTTATTCTGGTAGCTGGTCCAGGTGTCCCAAGGGAAGTTGGCCAGCTCAATGCCACCGTGAAAATTTGCCGAAAGCACAAAGTGCCGGGATGAAGCATAATCGATCATTGCAGTGGTTTCGGGCTGGTGGGGTCCAGTTGGATTGCTTCCTTCGCGTGGATCGGGAAAATTCCTATTTATATCATACCCATTGGCATTGTAGCGTTTAGAACCATTAACCGTGCTATTGCCGTACGCATAGGTACCATCGGGATTGGCGTTTGGATTGATAAATATTGCTGCATTGTTAACTAAATTCTGGACTCTTTCATCGGTTTCGTAGTTGCTAAGAAAATAATCGATTAAACGAAGCATTAAAACGTAGCCTGTGGTTTCGTCGCCATGCATGGTGCTTGTGTAGAATAGTTCTGGCTCCAATTCATCATCCGTTACGTTATCGCTAATTTTAACAACGTAAAGTTTCCTCCCCTGAACGGTTGTACCTATACTATCGAGTTTACATAACTCGGGGAAGTCGGACTGAAACTTCTTCATCATCTCACGGTAAACGGGATATGTTGGGTATCGATCCCAGTTGGCCATCTCCTCAAGGGTATTAGCCATGTTCAGAACCTTTGCTTGTGCTGAAGGGTGAGGAAGAATCTCGGGATTATAACCGGCCATTTTAATCTTCTCCAACTCCTGCTTATTTGCATATGCATAAACAAACCCATTACCAACTTTATCAATTGAAACCGTTGATGTTATAACAGAATTTATTTTTTCTTTATTATTTTCAACCAACTTAATGTAGTACTCCTGAGCAGGTAAAGTTGCTGCCTTTGAAAGTAGTAAAGAAACAGAAAGAAATAGATATATTATCCTCATAGTTAACTTAATAATAATTTAACAAAGTATTGAACTAAGTACATTTAGACCTGCAAAAAAGCAAAAGGATTAAGAGAATTACAAATTGTAGGTCATCTTTTTTGGGGTTTAAAGAACTTGCATTGAACAAATATTTTTATACCTTTGATTTACCATTGGTTAAGAAAATGTTAATGGAACACGCCCACGAAAATATTCCAAAAAAACACAAGCTATTCATAATACTTTCAACCCTCTTTCTCACAAACGCATTGATTGCCGAAGTAATTGGGTCGAAAATTTTGTCAGTTGAAAAGATTTTAAATATCCCTCCCTTAAACCTTCCTTTTATTGGTAACTCAACGCTAAACCTTGAAATGAGTGTTGGGGTACTTATTTGGCCCATTGTTTTTATTCTTTCTGATGTTATTAACGAGTATTTTGGCCGAAGCGGAGTAAAACGCATAAGCTACATTGGAGCCGGAATGATTGCCTACTCATTCTTCGTGATATACATTGCAACAGAGGCTCCTCCCGCCGATTTCTGGCTTCAGAACAACGCTTTCGATTCCTCGGGGAGTCCAATGAACATTGATTTTGCATACTCCTCAATTTTCCGACAGGGGCTAGGGATAATTATTGGATCGATAACAGCATTCCTTGTAGGGCAGCTGGTGGATGCCTACACGTTCCACTTCCTAAGAGTTTTAACGCAACACAAGTTCCTATGGCTAAGAGCAACGGGTTCAACGGTTGTATCGCAGCTAGTTGATAGTTTTCTTATCCTTTTTATTGCATTCTACCTACTCGGGAACTGGTCTCTCACACAGGTTTTTGCGGTTGGGCTAATTCAATATCTCTACAAGATTTTCCTTGCCATTGTCCTAACTCCGCTAATTTACCTAATGCACTCAATAATTGATAAGCAGCTGGGTAAAAAGGAATCGCTAAAATTAATCCTTGAGGCGAAAGATTTATAGGGAAACCGAAGTTTGAAGACGGGAGGCCGAAGTAATAAGGAATCACTTCGGTCTCCCGTCTTCCGCCTTCAATTCTACTGAAATAGCGATTATTTGTATTTATTATTACACGTTGAAACGAATGTGCAAAATATCGCCATCATCAACAATGTAACCTTTCCCTTCAACACTCAACTTCCCTTTCTCCTTGCAGGCCTGCTCGGAGCCAAGCGAAACAAAATCGGTGTACTTCATCACCTCAGCCCGGATAAAACCACGCTCTAAATCGCTGTGAATTACCCCAGCGGCCTGAGGGGCTGTCATGCCTTTTTTTATTGTCCAAGCTCTAATTTCCTTCGGGCCAACAGTAAAAAAAGTTTCTAGGTTTAGTAGTGAGTAAGCCGCTCTAATAAGTTTATTAACACCAGGTTCAGTTAAGCCAACTTCGTTCAAAAACTCCAGGCGATCCTCCTCGCTCTCCAGCTCAGAAATCTCTGCCTCAAGTTTCCCCGCAATTATCAATATTTCTGAATTACTTTCCTTGAGGTAGTGCTTAACGTTTTGAACATATTCATTACCCTCAATAGCAGAAGACTCATCGACATTACAAACGTAAATAGTTGGTTTCGTTGAAAGCAGAAACAAATCATCGATATATTTCCTATCATCCTCAGCAACTGGAGCGGAACTGGCATTTTGAAACGACTCAAGGTGGTTCTTATAGACATGGAGCACCTCAATGCCATGCCTGGCATCCTTATCACCCGATTTGGCGACCTTTTCGAGCCGCTGAATCTTTTTCTCAACCGACTCTAAATCCTTCACCTGCAGCTCAAAGTTCACATTCTCAATATCTCGAACCGGATCCACGGATCCGTCAACGTGAGGAAGGTTCGGATCGTCGAAACACCGAAGCACATGAATCAGGGCGTCACAGTTGCGAATATCGGCCAAAAACTTGTTCCCAACACCCTCTCCCTTGCTGGAACCCTTTGCCAAACCCGGAATATCAACAACTTCAACTGTTGTATGAACTATTCGATCTGTTGGTTGGAATTTTTCCAATTCGTAAAGGCGTGCATCGGGAACGTTAATAATGCTAATATTTGATTTATTTGAGCTAAACGCAAAATTCCCGGTTTGCGCTTTGGTAGCCGACATGCAATTGAAAATTGTAGTTTTTCCTGTGTTGGTAATCCCAACAATTCCACATTGTAATCCCATAATTTTTTATTTTGGAATGCAAATTTAACTGTATATGTTGAATTATTGTATATTTATTTCGAAAAGGTTACTTTATTAATTCGCATAATTTTTTGTGGTACATGGTTTGCTTTCCAATATATAAACACTCCAAAATAATGATACAAAGATTTAGTTTTTTTATCATACTTTTTTGTAACCAACTTATTTGTTCAGGACAAAGTCTCCCGGCTGAGATTATTACAAAAATAAACTGCAGACTTAACGAAGGTATTTATCTGGAATACAGTCAGTTTAAAAGCAACACCCCCCTCCCTTTTACGAGTATAGCCACTGAAGGCAACCCAGAGAACCACAATACAATAATTTCATACTTATCGCATAGAAATGTGTACTCAATCGATTCGATAGCCAACTACAAAAAAATTAAAACCTCAACCATTTGGGGTTACTGCTATCATTGTTCTGTTTACATAAATGTTGGAAATAAATTTTACTTGTTACCAGCAATCAACACACTTTCACTAATCCCAGAGAAGGTTCCTGAAGCTCGGTACCGCAGCATGGTTGAATCCATTGATGAAACGAAAAATAATGAAGACAACTACTTCCAAACCTATGAAAACATTGAAGTAATTATTGACATGAGAACTGGTAAGCTGCACCGATTTGACCCCATTGAACTCGAAAAACTTTTCGATACCGACACTGAGTTAACCAACAAATACTCCTCACTATCAAGACGTAAACAAAAAAGAAGAAAAATTGAGTACTTAAATCTGTTCAATCAACGAAATCCCTTAAATTTGCATAAGGAAAACACAAACTAAAAAAACTATATCATGAGGAAACTAGCTCTATTTTTTTGCATAATGGGAATTAGCATTGCTTCATTTGCCGACAGGTATGTTGCACGCCACGAGGACATTAAAACATTCCTTGAAACCACAACCTACATTGTGCTAGAAGACAACCCCATGTCGGAGTACAACTTTAAAATTAAAAAGGCTGTGGAAGGTTCATGGACAATTACTCCCTACGAGTTTATTACTGCTACACAGTTTGAGGAAATGAGAACCGATATTTCGAAATCATTCCTGGTAAAACTACAGGTAAAATTTAGTAAGGATAAACTCGAAGCAACCTATAATTTTCTAAGCGTTGTGCTGGGTGCTGCAGTAAAACGGCACACCGATTTGCCCGATATATGTTCTATTCCCCTAAGCTACTCTAGCGTTCCAGAGGACAGCTACGCCTACAAACTCGAAAGTTTGATTCGATTCGCTCAGAATCACATCAAAATGCTAGACCAAAACCCAGAACTTATAAAAAAGGGTAACCTTTTCGACTACTACAACAAGAATACGAAGGATGCCAAAACCAAGGAGCTATGGTTGCTTGAAAATGATATTGACAAGGGAACCCGCAGCATGAGCGACTTACGCAAAAACTACAAGCACCCTGTAAAGATTGTTACAAAGGAGGATATTGAGAAAGCAATTGCAGAGAAAAATGATAAAATATTATTCCTACACAAGGTTGGACCAGAAGGAACCCGTCTGCAAGCTCGTTGCTATAAAGTGATAATAGGAGCTGGCGATGATCAGTTCTATTATTTTGACTACCATATGATTACAGAAAAAAACGGGGACGGCATACTAGCAAAAGACCTAAAAAAACTTAGCAAATAGTATTACAGTTAATTAACTTCAACACCGTTGAATCCTTCACGAAAAGGTATCAGCGGTGTTTTTTATAATCAAAAATCAGAAAAAAACATATGTCCGACGAAAAGATAATTTTTTCAATGGTGGGTGTCAGCAAAACCTTTCCTCCCCACAAAAAAGTTCTGAACAATATTTACCTCTCCTTTTTCTACGGAGCAAAAATTGGAATTATTGGCTTAAACGGTTCCGGAAAATCAACCCTGCTGAAAATAATTGCAGGAATCGATAAGGCCTTTCAAGGGGAAGTAGTTTTTTCGCCTGGTTACTCCGTTGGTTACCTTGAGCAAGACCCCTTGATTGACGAAACAAAAACCGTACGCGAAGTAGTTGAGGAAGGCGTTCATGAAGTGGTTTCGTTACTGAAAGAGTACGAAGAGGTGAATGCAAAGTTTGCTGAGCCCATGAGCGATGATGAGATGAACAAACTCATTGAACGACAAGGAGAACTAACAGAAAAAATTGATCACCTCGATGGCTGGAACCTCGACTCCAAGCTGGAACGGGCTATGGACGCTCTTCGTTGCCCGGAACCCGATGCTAAGGTGAATGTTCTTTCCGGGGGAGAACGTAGAAGAGTTGCTCTTTGCAGGCTGCTTCTTCAGGAACCCGATGTGCTACTTCTCGACGAGCCAACAAACCATCTCGATGCCGAAAGCGTACAGTGGTTAGAAATACATCTTCAACAATACAAGGGAACGGTAATTGCCATTACTCACGATCGCTACTTCCTCGACAATGTTGCTGGCTGGATTCTTGAACTCGACCGTGGTGAAGGAATTCCTTGGAAAGGAAACTACTCATCGTGGCTAGAGCAGAAAACCAAACGTTTGGCCATGGAGGAAAAGCAGGAAAGCAAGCGCCGGAAAACACTGGAACGTGAGCTGGAGTGGGTTCGTATGTCACCAAAAGCCCGCCATGCAAAGGGAAAAGCTCGTCTCTCGGCATACGATAAGCTGCTAAACGAGGATGTTAAGCAAAAAGAAGAACGGTTAGAACTTTTCATCCCCAACGGACCACGGCTTGGAGAAGTTGTAATTGAAGCTAACGGAGTTGCCAAAGCTTTCGGAGAGAAGCTTCTTTTCGAGGATCTGAACTTTAAGCTTCCACCCAACGGAATAGTTGGGGTTATTGGGCCAAACGGAGCCGGAAAAACTACGCTCTTCCGCTTAATTATGGGACTTGAAAATGCCGACAAAGGCGATTTTAAAGTTGGTGAAACGGTAAAGATTGCCTACGTTGACCAGCAGCACAAAGCCATTGAACCCGAGAAATCAGTGTTTGAGGTAATCTCAGCTGGGCTAGAACATATTCTAATAGGTGGCCGGCAGGTAAACTCTCGCGCCTACGTAGCCAAGTTTAACTTCAGCGGTGCCGATCAGGAGAAGATGTGCAACGTTCTTTCAGGCGGAGAACGCAACAGGTTACACCTAGCGCTCGCGCTAAAAGAGGAAGGTAACGTAATTCTGCTCGATGAGCCAACTAACGACATTGATGTTAACACTTTACGTGCTCTGGAAGAAGGGTTAGAAAACTTTGCAGGATGCGCCGTTGTTATTAGCCACGACCGCTGGTTTCTCGATAGAATTGCTACGCACATTCTTGCCTTTGAAGGAAACTCGCAGGTTTACTTCTTCGAAGGTTCATACTCTGAATACGAAGAGAACCGAAAGAAGCGTATTGGAGATGAAGAACCACATCGAATTAAGTACAGAAAATTGGTTGAGTAACAATATTGATTGATTGATTGATTGATTGAATATAATTATAATCTCTTTAAAATGAATACTATGGAAACTATCAGCTACGTCAACAACGAGGAGCGCACCATGTCGATGCTGTGCCACCTTTCTGCTCTCGCAGGATTAATTATCCCCTTTGGTTTTTTACTTGGGCCACTGATTGTTTGGCTTATTAAAAGGGAGCAGTACACAGAAGTTGACCGTCAGGGTAAGGATGCATTGAACTTTCAAATATCAATGTTCATCTATATGATTATCTCCGGCATACTTGTGCTTATTGTAGTAGGAATCATCCTCCTAGTAGTACTCGGCATTCTAAACCTTGTGGTAATAATAGTTGCCGCTGTCAAGTCAAACAATGGCGAACGTTTCCAATATCCGCTCTCGTTAAAAATTATTTCATAACGAGTTAGGCTTGATATAAATCATCATTTTATTGTAGGTTTTCAAGTCAACACTTTTTAAAAAACACGTAAATTGTGTTGCGAAAAAAAATCTGTTGACTATGAAACTAAGCAATATCTCCGTAGGTAAAAAACTGTCGTACAGTTTTTTAATAATTATCGTGCTTTCAATTGCAATAATTGGGGCAACGTTGAACACATTTTTCTTTGGAATCCGTTTTGCAAGCGAAACTGCTATAAGCAGGAATGTTGACTCTAATAAGCATATTGCTCGTGTACACGAGAAAACATTTGCCCTAACATCCTCCGAATCGAGCAGGGAGGAAATGCATAAATTCCTCGACGAATCAGAAAAAAACCTTAAAACGGTGATGAACTCGGAGGAGGATTTTGCCCTTCTCCAGATGGATAAGTTAGAGCTATTGGAAAAGCACCTAACGAGTTACCGTTCGAAATTCAACGAGTTTGTTTCCCTCTAAAATGAAAAAAACGAAACCTACCTCACTATTGAAAACAGCAGAGAGCAGCTATCCATAGTTTGCAAACAGGATGCTGAGAGCAAAGACAGTATCGGCATTTTTATTAAGTTTTACAATCTTTTCACATCGGAAAGCAAGTCGATTCGTAATGCCGATAAACATATCGCTCAAAGTTGGAATCCACAAAATGAGAACGAAATCAAAGAGTACATTGATTTACACCACCCCGAACTAACACAAATATTTGAAAGCTACACTTCAAGCGTAAGAAAGTACATTGACATTAGCCAAAAGCAGGTTGAATTATCAGCAAAAATGGATGATTTGACGCAAAAAATATCCGAAGTTAACACCGATTTCCTTAATACTGGCGTTGACAACCTAAAGGAAACCATTTTCAGCACAATAACCGTAATACTTGGTTTTCTGCTTCTTACAATTGTAATTGCCATAGTCCTGTCGGTAGTAATTACAAAGCAAATATCGGTTGGCGTTAAGGATGGCGTTGCCGTTGCTGAAAGTATTGCCAATGGGAACGTGAATGTAAAAATTAAGGAAGAGAATCTATCACGTAAAGATGAGATTGGATTACTTTGTAATTCCTTGCAGAGCATGGCCAATAATCTATCGGAAATTATTGAAGGAATTACCGATGGCGCTGAAAAAATTAAGATTGCCGGAGAGGAACTTTCCGATGCAGCCCAAACCGTATCCGACGGAGCCAGCCACCAGGCTTCAACATCCGAAGAAATTGCATCATCGATGGATGAAATTGTAACCTCAATCGACAGGAATACTCAGGGCTCAAAGGAAACTGAAACCGCTATTGCTAAAGCCTTTGAGGGTGTAAAAAGCGGAAGCAGTGCTGCTGCTAAGGCAGCTGAGTACATGAACCACGTTATGGAGAAAATTAACGTGGTTACCGATATTGCATTCCAAACCAACATTTTAGCACTTAACGCAGCGGTAGAAGCCGCCCGTGCCGGTGAGCATGGGAAAGGTTTTGCCGTTGTAGCCTCTGAGGTACGAAAGCTGGCGGAAAAGAGCCGGCAGGCTGCCGACGAAATCATTCACCTCTCGCGCGAAGGAAACGAAGTGGTTGAGATGGCCAACGAGAAGCTGGCTTCCGTTCTCCCCGATATTAACAAAACGGTTAGTTTAATTCAGGAAATTGCCGCCGCCGGCAACGAGCAGTCCGGAGTTGCAACGCAGGTGAACAATGCCCTCCGCCAGCTAAACGATGTGGTGCAGGAGAATGCAGCAACCTCTGAAGCCATGGCATCAAACACCATTCAGCTCTCGGAACAGGTTGATAAAATGCACAAGCTGGTTTCGTTCTTTAAAAGCTAAGGAACATATTTGTAATTAACTTCTTCCCTAAATAATTTCTATATTTGTAGCCAATTTAAATCTGGCTACAAATGTCTTCATCAAAACCAAGCATACCTAAAGGAACGCGCGATTTTTCGCCTATCGAAATGTCGCGCCGAAACTACATTTTCGATACCATAAAATCGGTTTTTAAAACCTACGGCTACCAACCCATCGAAACGCCCGCCATGGAGAACCTTAGCACTTTGCTGGGAAAGTATGGTGAGGAAGGCGATAAGCTGCTATTCAAAATCCTCAACTCGGGCGATTTTTTGAAAGGAGTTAATCCTGATGATATTAACAGCGAAAATCTGAATCCGCTTTCGGTAAAAATCTGCGAAAAGGGACTGAAGTACGATTTAACCGTTCCGTTTGCACGCTACGTTGTTCAGTACCAAAACGATATTACTTTCCCATTTAAACGCTACCAGATTCAACCAGTTTGGCGTGCCGACAGGCCGCAGAAGGGTCGCTACCGCGAATTTTACCAGTGCGATGTGGATGTAATCGGTTCGAATTCATTGCTAAACGAAGTTGAGCTGGTTCTCATCATCAACGAAGTTTTCAGCAAGCTGGGAGTTAGCACAACCATCAAACTCAATAACCGAAAAATTTTAAGCGGAATTGCCGAGGTTATTGGCGAGTTGGAGCGAATAGTTGATATTACGGTTGCCATCGATAAGATTGATAAAATTGGGATTGAAGGTGTTAATCGCGAACTTGCAGATAAAGGCGTTTCTGCTGACGCAATTCAAATGCTGCAACCAATTATCAACCTAAAGGGTGAAAACGCTGAAAAGTTGAACCAGCTGAAGGAGGTACTTTCAACCTCAGAGGTTGGATTAAAAGGAGTTGCTGAGATGGAGGAGATTTTTGAATATCTCAACAATGCAAAAAACATTACTTCAATCGTTGAGATTGACCTGTCGCTGGCACGTGGATTGAACTACTACACCGGAGCAATTTTCGAAGTGAAGGCCAACGATATGGAAATGGGAAGCATCTGCGGCGGTGGACGTTACGACGATTTAACTGGAATTTTTGGATTGAAAAACGTATCGGGTGTTGGGGTTTCGTTCGGAGCCGACCGAATTTACGATGTGATGCTTCACCTAAACCTTTTCCCCGAGAGTTTGCTCGCATCGAGCAGGGTGATGTTTGCAAATTTTGGTTCAAAAGAATCAGCTTTTTCTCTTCCAATTATTCAAGAATTGCGTGTTAATGGAATTTCAGCGGAACTTTACCCCGATTCTGCAAAAATGAAAAAACAGTTCGACTACGCCAACAAGAAGAATATTGCGTATGTAGTTATTATCGGCGAATCGGAAATGCAAAGCGGGAATGTTTCGGTAAAAAATATGCATTCGGGAAATCAGGAAACGATTAATATTGAAAATCTTGTATCTTTTCTATCAAATTCACTTTAAGATTTTGATTTTTAAAAGATTTTCAAAACCTTATTTCAGTTGTAAACCTTAGTAAAATTAAACAATAATAAAACATAGTTAACAATGTCAACCATACACCAAATTTCACCCCAACCATTATCATACCAAGCAATTGAGACTATTCTTGAAGAGAATGCTGAGCTAAAACTTTCGCAGGAATCCATCAATCTGATTTCGAAATGCCGTAGCTACCTCGACCAGAAAATGGAGAACGAGGAGAAGCCAATCTACGGGATTACTACCGGTTTCGGTTCGCTCTGCAACAAAACCATTTCGAGGGATGAACTTTCGCAACTTCAGAATAATTTAGTTATGTCGCACGCCTGCAGCACAGGCGACGAGGTTGAGCCAACAGTTGTAAGATTGATGCTGCTTCTTAAGGCACACGCGCTATCATTGGGGAATTCGGGTGTACAAGTAGAAACCGTTCAGCGAATTCTCGACTTCTTCAACAACGATGTTCTACCTATCGTTTACGATCGTGGATCGTTGGGAGCATCCGGTGATTTGGCTCCCCTTTCAAACCTTTTCCTTCCGCTAATTGGGATGGGCGAAGTTCGGTACAAAGGAGAAAAGCGCGATGCAGCAGAAGTTTTAAAAAAGTTTGGTTGGGAACCAATAAAGCTAAAATCGAAGGAAGGCTTGGCGCTGCTGAATGGAACACAGTTTATGAGCGCACATGGAGTTTACGCGATGCTCAGAACCTTCAAAATCCAGAAACTGGCCGATGTTATCGGGGCACTTTCGCTTGAGGCGTTCGATGGCCGAATCGATCCGTTCCATCCGAATCTTCACGATGTTCGTCCGCATCCGGGGCAAGCCGAAACCGCACGAAATATTCGCAAGGTACTGGAAGGTAGCGAGCTAATTTCCCGACCAAAAAAACATGTGCAGGATCCCTACTCCTTCCGCTGCATGCCGCAGGTTCATGGCGCATCGAAGGATGCCATTAACTACGTTTCGCACGTACTGCTTACCGAAATAAACTCGGTAACCGATAACCCAACCATTTGGCCCGATGAGGATCTGATTCTTTCCGGCGGGAATTTCCATGGCCAACCGCTGGCCCTCACTTACGATTTTTTGGCCATCGCACTTGCCGAACTCGGCAATATTTCTGAGCGCAGGGTTGCTCAGCTAATTTTTGGTTTGAGAGGACTTCCCGAATTTCTGGTTGCCAACCCCGGCCTAAACTCAGGTTTTATGATTCCTCAGTATGCTGCAGCAGCTATGGTTAGCCAGAACAAGCAGCTATGTTCGCCAGCATCGGTTGACAGCATCGTATCGTCGAACGGACAGGAAGACCATGTAAGCATGGGCGCAAACGCAGCTACCAAGCTGCTGAAAGTGGTTGATAACGTGGAGCGAATTCTTGCCGTTGAGCTGTTTAACGCAGCCCAGGCCATCGAATTCCGCCGTCCCGCAAAAACTTCGCCCTACCTCGAGGAGCTGCTTGCCAGCTACCGCAAGGAGGTTCCGTTCATAGAGGTTGACGTGGTGATGTACAAGGAGATTGAAAAAACCATCAGTTTTCTCAGGAATGGTGATTTTGCAAACTAAATAACGCTGCAAAGTGAACAGCAACGATTATATCGAAAAACTTATTGAACTTGCCATAGCTGAAGACATTGGCGATGGCGACCACTCCTCGCTATCGTGCATACCAAAAAATGCTACCGGAAGCGTAAAGCTAATGTTCAAGCAGCAGGGAGTTGTGGCTGGAATTGAAGTTGCCTCAAAAATTTACCAACGAATTGAACCCGGAACAGAATTCACTCCGCTCCTCTCCGATGGAGATGAAGTTTCCCCAGGCGATTTCGGATTTTTGGCAAAGGGTAGCGTTCACGGCTTGCTGCAAGCCGAGCGCATTGTGCTAAACGTAATGCAGCGCATGAGCGGTATTGCCACCCAAACCCGAAAGTATGTTAAGGTAGTTGAGGGAACCAATGCAAAAATTCTCGACACACGAAAAACAACGCCCGGAATGCGAATTCTCGACAAGTTGGCCGTAAAAATTGGTGGCGGGCACAACCATCGCATGGGACTTTTCGATATGATAATGCTGAAGGATAACCACATTGATTTTGCAGGAGGAATTGAGCAGGCAATTAGGAAAGCGAATGATTACCTGCAGGCTACGGGTAGAAGTTTACCCATTGAGGTTGAAACCCGAAGTTTAGACGATATAAAGAAAGTCCTTTCCGTTGGCGGGGTTACCCGAATTATGTTCGATAATTTTTCTGTGGAGCAAACCCGCAAAGCGGTTGATTTGGTGAATGGAAGGTTTGAAACCGAATCATCGGGCGGAATTACCCTCGAAACCATAAGGGGTTACGCCGAAACAGGTGTCGACTTCATTTCGGTTGGTGCGCTTACGCACCAGATTAAGAGCCTAGATATGAACCTGAAGAAAATATAATTCCAATACTCCAAAAATGGGATGAGCCTCAAAAACCTTATCCATAAGTGCACCGTTGTTTTCATCGCCCTTAGGCGAAAAGCAAAACGTATTGCCATTCCCGGGTTCGATGGAGTTCCAATTTACTACGTGGTTTCATTCTTTGTGAAGGGAATGATAAGGGGAAGCGTTACAACCCGTGCTTCAGCAGTAGCGTTCAGCTTCTTTGTTGCGCTATTCCCAACCATCATTTTTCTTTTCACACTTTTACCATTCATTCCCATTGAGAACTTTCAGGAGCAGCTGCTCAACTTGGTGAAGGGTCTTATCCCAGGAAACGCCTTCGACATGATTGAAACAACGCTGGTTGATGTAGTTACACGCAAAAGCGGAGGATTGCTCTCCTTCGGTTTTTTTGCGGCGCTCTTCTTTTCGCACAACGGAATAAACTCGCTTATCGATGCGTTCAACGCTAGCTATCATACCTTCGAAACACGAAGTTTTTTTGCCCAGCATTTAGTTGCTTTTCTGCTTACAATTCTATTGCCGTTACTGGTAACAATTGCCATAATTCTACTTTTCTTTGGAAAAATGGCACTATCGCTTCTGGTTGATTATGAATTGATAAAAATGAACTTTACGTACTACATAATTGTTGTTAGTCAGTGGATAGTTATTGTAGCTCTGTTCTTTTTTTCAATATCGTTCCTTTACTATTTGGCTCCGGCCAAGCGAACCAAGTTCCGTTTCATTTCCACCGGAGCAATTATGGCAACGGTATTCATGCTGGTTTCGTCGTTGGGGTTTTCGTACTTTGTAAACAACTTTGGGCAGTACAACACCCTTTACGGCTCCATTGGAAGCCTGCTGGCTTTAATGATATGGATTTACTTTAATGCCATAGGACTGATAGTAGGGTTCGACCTGAATGCAAGTATATACAGAGCTCGTATTGATATTATTGAGGCCAATAATAATTTTGAGTATGAGCACGAAAATCCAGAACCTCCGCAAGGAGTATAACCTAAAGCAGCTAAACGAATCGGAAGTAAACCCCAATCCCTTACTTCAGTTCGAGGAGTGGTTCAACGATGCAGTTGCTGCTGAGTGCTGCGAACCCAACGCCATGACGCTGGCAACAAGCACTTTCGAAGGCAAACCATCCGCAAGATTACTGCTTCTAAAAGATTTTGGGGAAAATGGCTTCTCGTTCTTCACCAACTACGAGAGCAAAAAAGGGAAACAAATACTTCAAAACCCCTACGGAGCAATTGTTTTCTGGTGGGCAGAGCTGGAACGGCAGGTTCGCATTGAGGGAAAAATAGCAAGGGCAAACGATGAGGAATCGAACCGGTACTTTAAAACTCGCCCCGAAGGCAGTAAAATTGGTGCCTGGGCTTCGCCCCAAAGTCAGCCCATTCCAAACCGTAAGTACCTGGAAAGCTTACAATCCGACTTCAAGGAGGAATTTTCAGGAAAAACCATTCAACGCCCGCCCAACTGGGGCGGATACGCACTACAACCAAACCTTTTCGAATTTTGGCAGGGCAGACCAAACAGGCTGCACGACAGAATTCAGTACACGCTCCTTAACGATGAGTGGCAAATTGAAAGGTTGGCTCCTTAGTTGAAA
>DAOSWM010000019.1:0-53101 GCA_035380045.1 Tenuifilaceae bacterium
TAAATGCCAAATCCTGATCCTTAAGCTCTGATAAATGGAAAAGTATGTCCTTCATGTATGATGTATTGTTTTTTTTAGCAATAATCACAAAAATAAGTAAAAAAACGAATTTGATTTTTAGCGCCTAGGAGGAACCGAAAAACTCACCCAACATTGATTTGTATTCTGCTGATGTATTAATATTTAAGGTTGTTTTTTTGTCATCAACGTACACTGAGTTTCCCCTAAAACTATTTAGGAAGGTTTTGAAATTTATATCTTCAGTTTCCTTTTTTACTATCGATTCAATAATTTTCTTGCTTACAAGAATTGGGTGTCCACCTTTCTCTTTATAGCGTGGAAATACATAGTCAAGTTCACTTAAATTTTTGTTTAAAGTTATAAGCGTTTTATATGAAACGAAGGGATTGTCGACATTTTGAATAAAAACACTTTTTGGGCTTTCTAACCGGTTTATTCCAAGTTTTATGGAGAAGAATCGTCCGAGAATGGGAGTATCATTAATCACAAAATCTGCTTTGTCAAATAGATCTGGTTTGCTCTGATGGATTTTATCTAATCCTAGCGGGTTAATCACAACAACAATTTGTTCGCATCCAAATTCGAGGTAACCATCAATAATATTTTCCAGAAAAATTTTCCCGTTGGGAAGGGGAAGCATAAACTTTGGTTCTCCAAATCGTTCAGATTTCCCTGCTGAAAGTATTAAGGCAGAATTATTTGTTTTGAAATTTAATTGCTCTATCATAATTGGTAAATATATTTAAAATGGATTTATTTAAAAGGTTTATACTTGCTTTTTCATATATTAGCCCCTCTTTAAATAATTAGTTTATGAAAACAGATCAGTTTTATCCAATTCAGCTAGAGCATCTTTTACGAATGATTCTTAAGCAGTTAGATGAAAATAACCAGATATTTGGTATTCCTAAAAAGCTTTTTTACTCACCCGAATTAGTAGAATCTTTTCGTAGCGAACGTTTCGGTCAGCTACTTGAAACACCAATAGGCGTTGCTGCCGGACCACACACACAGTTGGCACAAAATATAATTGCAGCATGGATTTGCGGAGCACGATTTATTGAGCTGAAAACAGTTCAAACTTTAGACGAACTCGAGATCTCGAAACCCTGTATCGACATGCAGGATGAGGGTTACAACTGCGAGTGGTCGCAGGAGTTGAAAATTCACGAATCGTTCGATCAGTACCTCGATGCATGGATTATAATTCACATTCTGAAACACAAGTTAGGAATTGGCAGTCCAAGTTCGCCTGGCGTAATTTTTAACATGAGCGTTGGTTACAACATGGAAGGAATCCTGAAGGACAATGTTCAGTGGTTTTTCAGTAAAATGGCCGATGCTTCAGCAGAACTTGAAGAGAAGATAAAATCGATTGAGAAAATTTATCCTGAGGTTCGTGAAATTGAAATTAGCCCTAGATTATCGGATAATATCACTCTATCTACAATGCACGGTTGTCCGCCCGATGAGATCGAGAAAATCGGACATTACCTGCTATCCGAGAAAAAATTACATACTGCAATTAAGCTAAATCCTACACTTATTGGTAAGGAAAAGTTAAGAGAAATTCTATTAAAATCGGGATTTGAAACCAACGTTCCGGATATCGCATTCGAGCACGATTTAAAGTATCCCGATGCGTTAAGCATAATAAAAAACCTTCAAGAAACAGCGAGCAAAAATAAATTGCAGCTTAGCATTAAACTTACAAATACACTCGAAAGCGTAAATCACAAGGATGTTTTTTCGGCCGACCAAGAAATGATGTACATGAGCGGCAGGGCTCTGCATCCCATTTCGGTGAATTTAGCGGCGAAACTTCAAAAGGATTTTAACGGCGAACTCGATATTTCCTTCTGTGGAGGAGTGCACGCATTTAATGTTTCCGATGTAGTTGCGTGTGGGATGAGTCCCGTAACAGTTTCTACTGATATTTTAAAGCCAGGAGGATACACGCGTTTAAACCAGTATATTGAAGAGTTAAGAAAGAAGTTTAAGGTTGTAAGAGCAAACTCAATTGACGATTTCATTCAAAAAAAGTGTCGTACTACAAAAGAAAACTTGCCTCAGTGTTTACAGGTGAATTTAAATCATTATGCTCAAGTGGTGTTAGGAACCCTTGATTATAAGAAAACGAGCATTCATGACACCACAATAAAAACAAACCGACCGTTAGGTATGTTTGATTGTATCCATGCTCCATGTGTTGATACGTGTCCAACAAATCAGGATATTCCAAATTATAACTATTACACTCTAAATGGAGATATTTGCAAAGCAGGAGAAATAATTCTTCAAACCAATCCATTCCCGCAAACAACCGGAATGATTTGCGATCATCTTTGCCAAACAAAATGCACAAGAATTAACTATGATGGGGCAGTTTTGATTCGTGAAATCAAGAGATATGTAGCAGAAACAGCAATTGCAAGCCAATCATCAAAACCCCGTGAACCTAAAAATAGTTCACAAAGGAAGAGAGTTGCAATTATTGGGGCGGGACCATCAGGGCTATCATGTGCTTATTTCCTTGCCCAAGCCGGTTTTAGAGTTGAAGTTTTTGAGAGTAAACCCAATCCAGGAGGAATGGTTTCTGGTGTAATACCTTCATTTAGATTAACCAACAAGGCTATTTCAAACGATATACAAAGAGTGAGAGAGTTGGGGGTTGAAGTTAACTTCGATGTGAAAATTAATGTGCAACTTTTCAAAAAACTTCAGGAAGAGAATTGTTATGTCTATATTGCTGCTGGTGCGCAGAACTCTGCGAAGTTGGAGATTGCTGGAATTTCTTCCTCAGCTGGAGTTGTTGATCCGCTTAAACTTTTAGAGGATGTTAAGAAGGGAAATACTGCCGATTACGGCAAAAGAATTGCAATTATTGGAGGTGGCAATACAGCCATGGATGTTGCACGAACAGCATTCCGACTTGTTGGAAACGATGGAAAAGTAACCATAATTTACCGTCGAACTATTAAGGAAATGCCTGCAGATCAGGGAGAAATAATTGCAGTCCTAAAAGAGGGTGTGGCGGTAATGGAGTTAACCTCTCCCGACAAAATTCTTTCTACAGATGGGAGAGTTTCGGCTATTCTTTGCTCGCGTATGGAGTTGGGTGAAAAGGATGAAAGTGGACGACGAAGACCGATAAAAATTCCGAACTCTGAGTTTGAGGTGGAGGTTGATACTGTGATTCCGGCTGTTGGCCAGGAGCTGGCTTTCGATTTTGGGAATGGGGAACTTATTTGCTCGGAGCCTGGAAAATATGAGACCAAAATTCCAAATGTGTTTATTGGTGGCGATGCTCTTCGTGGTGCATCAACCGCAATTAATGCCATTGGAGATGGTCGAAAGGTTGCACAGCTAATTATTGATAGGGAAGGGATAGACTTTAAAACACGACCTGAGAATATTCGTGAACCGATGGATTCTTCCTGGCACATTGCAAAAAGGTCGAGAAAGGTTAACCCCGTAAAAGTTCTTGAAACCTCACTCAGTGATCGTAAAAATTTTGAGTTGGTTACTCAAACTTTAACTGAGGATGAGGTTATTGATGAGGCCAGCCGTTGTTTGCTTTGTGACGAGTACTGCAGCATTTGCGCAACTGTTTGTCCAAACATGGCCAATGTTACATACAACGTAAAGCCAACCAGCATTTTGCTTCAAACTGCGAAACGAAAGGATGAAGGCAGTTTCGCAATTGAACCATCAGGATTGTTCGAGGTAAAGCAGCCTTACCAAATACTGAACATTGCTAACTTCTGTAACGAGTGTGGGAATTGTAACACTTTTTGTCCGAGTAGTGGCGCTCCCTACAAGGAGAAGCCCAAAATCTTTCTTACCCAATCATCATTTAATGATGCAGAGGAAGGTTTCTACCTCGATAGAACTGACGAACATGAAATACTGTACTTCAAGAACAAAGGTGATGTGTCATCATTTTGTGAGAAGAATGGTAGCGTTGAATTCATGAACCAAAGTGCTCGGGTTATCCTCTCAAGCAATAGTTTGAATATTGTTGATATTCAGTTTATGGATAGTGAATGCACAGAGTTTTCAACTTATAATGCTGCGGTAATGAGCGTAATTTTGGAGGGGTGTAAGCAGTTAACTTTCAGTTAGTGTTTTTTACATGCTGATTGTTACCACCAGGTTGAAAAGACCAATCAACTCCTCATTCGGTTTGAAAACGAAGTCGACTGAGTTACATTTTCGAAAAATGTAGATTAAGCCTATACCAAGTCCCGTTTCGTTTCTGTCTATAATGCTTTGTAGTTTTTGTCGATAAAGGCCATTGAGTTCCTCTTTAGTAAGTTTCTTGAGGTTGTTCAGCTGGGTTGTAAGGTTCTCAACTTTATTGTTTTCAATAAAGTTTGTGGTTGATATGTAAAAATCATCATCTTGTTTCCCCAGAATAAAAAGTGCATCGTTGGTGCCATTCTTACGGAAGGCGTGCATCGAGATATTCTGGAGGAGTTCAACCGATATGTTGTATAGTTTTTGACGTCCTGAGTGGGTCTCGTTTTCCTTGTGAAGATTCTTTTCAATCATTTGGATAACAGGGAGAACGGAGTGTTCGGCGAAATCGCCTTTGTGTAATATAAGAATATCCTCTTTCACCATCAACTTGTGCAGGGATTTCATTATGCCGAGGGAGGAGTTTTGATAATCGTCATCTTCCTGTTTGGAACTATCCTCAGCGGAGCTGAGCATTAGCTGTAGGTAGAACATTGAGGAACAGTCGCTAATGGGTTCAAAATCGTAAATAATTTTTTTCCCCGATTTTCTGGCCATCTCAATAATTCCCAAACCGGCACCTCCACGTTCTGATAGTTTGCCTTTAGCAAGTACCTGCTTTTGTAGAAGTCGTAGCTCGTCGGGAGATAAACTGTTTACCCTGTCGAGCTTCTCCTTAACAACATCAATGGTGCTGTTGTTAACAATATTGGCCGATGTGATAAAGAAGGATGAGCCGATGCTCCTTACAAAAAATGCGCTTGATTTTTCATGAAAGGAAGCGGTTTCGATTTCAACCTTACCGTGCCTTACAACGTTTTGGTAACACTCAGCAAGCAGGAAACTAATTTTGTTCTTCAGTTTCACGAAGTTTCCTGAGGAGTCGATGTTGAATTGTGTTAACTCAATTATTTTATGGGTTATGGTATCGGAAATTGAACCGGAGTAAGCAAAGCAGAGGTTATCGGCCTCCAGGAAGTTAAATATTTCAAGGGAAGATTTAATATCCATCTATTTTGCTTTTTTTGGTTACAATCTTGCAATTTAATGAAAAAAAGGAAAAAGGGTTCATTTCTTCAGCAAAAATTCCAACGGAATTGCCAGTCGTTTGCTCCAGGAATGTTCTGAATGTTCTTCACCATCGAACTTAAGGGTAATCCAATTTTTATTGTTATAACCTTTGCCAATCATAATAGAGTCAATTTTTTGTTGGTAAGGTTCGTAGAATCTGTCGAGAGTTTCTGTTCCGAAGTCGAAGTATATTTTGTGGCTGTCAGCCACCGGTATATTTTCATCGATGAATTTCTTGAAATGATTGAAAATAGTTTCGCTCATTGTAGTATCTTCTGGAATGTAAAGTGGCCAATGTGTTGATAGGCAGGCTGCTCCGCCAAAGGTGTCGGGGTATTTACATATTGCATAAATAGAAATAACTCCTCCCATGCTCGATCCCATTAAAAAAGTATTCTCTTTATCAGTTTTTGTTGAGTAGTTTTTGTCGATGAATGGTTTAAGCTCCTCAACAAGAAATTTAAGGTAGTTGTCAGCTTGAGGTTTATTCTTCAAAGCGTCAAGTACTTTGCTTAAATGAAGAGAAGGCAAGCTATCAATAATTGCCTGTGGAAAGTATTCAGAGTGTCTATAACCATCATTATTCCACACACCAACAACTATACAGTTTGAAATTAAGGATTCGTTTAGAAGTTTCGAAGCTATTTCATCAACCTTCCACTCCTGCTTATTCCACGTTTTTGTGCTATCGAATAACATTTGTCCATCATGCATATATACTACTGCGTACTTATTTTTTGGCGAGTAATTATATGGTATCCAGACATCTATGTTTCTTGAATCAACAAATTTTGAATCAAAATTTTCAATACGAACTAGTGCTCCAGAAGATACTATAGGGAGGTTTTTGTCCTGATTTGAGCATGCAATCATTAGCAGGCTCGCAACAATAGCAGCAAGTTTTTTCATAGTTTAAATGGTTACAATAAGGGAAAAAAGAGCTGATTCGTTATGTGGGGTAATTGAAAACTCAACTTTTTGCGAATACTTATAGATGTCAATTAAACCAAGCCCAATGCTTAGGTTAACTTCGTCAATAACCATTTGTAGTCTTTTTTTGTACAACTGATTGAGTTGTTCAACAGAAAGTTTACTAAGCTCATTCATTTGTGAAGCAAGGGTTGATGCTTCCGATTTCTCAATAAGATTTGCAGCACCAATTATGTATTTATCGTTAACTTTCCCTAGGGTAAAAACTCCTTCAGTTACCCCATCTTTTTTGTAACCGTGACGAGAAATATTTTGGAGAATTTCAACCGAAAGGTGGTATAGGTTTGAGCTAAAAAAGTTTTTTTCGAAGTTTTTCTCAAGGTTACCCTCAATCATTTTAATAACTGGTAAGAAGGTGTTTTTTGAAAAATCGCCTTTGTGCATGATTAGGACTCCATGAATGGCGAGGTTGTCGTGTAGTAGTATCATTCTCTTTAAAAGTTCGTCGTTCTCCCAAACCGCTTTGGTATCGGCCACATGAAGTCGCACAAACAGATAGAACAACGATGTTTTATCGTTTATTTTCTCGAACTTATAAAGAAGTTTTTCACCCGTTTTTCGGGCCATAAGAATAATACCAATACCAGCTCCCCCTTTTTCATTTAGCTCCCCCTTCATTAAAATTTGAGCTTGAAGTTCTTTTAGTTCATCGGGTGAAAGGTTGTTTACCCTGTCGAGCTTCGATTTTATTTCGTTGATAGAATCATTTTCAACAGGATTCGCTGATGTTATAAAGAAACTACTACCAATTGTTCTGAGGAAAAAATAGTTCGATTTCTCATCGAATTGTTTAATCGTTGATGTGTCAACACTATGGCGGACGATGTTTTGGTAACATTCGCCCATAATGAAGCTAACCTTGTTTTTAAGGCCGGTATTCATCCCCTGCGAGTCGATATTATAGCGAGCAAGGTCGATTATTTTTACTGTAAGAGAATCAGAGAATGATCCTGTGTAGGCAAAGCTTAAATCATCCTCACGTAAATCGTAGAAAAGTGTATTTAGCAGTTCAATATTCATTAACAGGGTGAAAGTTATGAAGTAAATATAACATACTATTCTGAAATGATCTGTTCTATTTGAAAAAAAAATGCCCTAAAGTTTGAAATCATACTTCATTTTTGCTTCTAGCATAACAAATGAACTGTAAAATTGAGTAATGTTTTTTATTGTTGAAAATTTTTGGGTTATAAACTGATGGTAATCATCCATATCGCTACATTGAATTTTGAGTAAAAAATCGAAGTTTCCTGAGATATAGTAGCATTCCATTACCTCATCGAGCCGGTTCATTTGTTTTTCAAATTCCTCCACTGTTTCTTTTGCGTGATCTTTTAAGGAAACAGAAATGTATACCGACAAACCTTTCCCAACCATTTTAGGATCAATAAGTGTGATGTAGTTTTTTATATAACCATTTTTTTCCAGCTTCTTTATTCTCTCATGTATTGGTGTGGTGGAAAGGTTCAACCTTTCTGAAAGTTCTTTAATCGTAACCCTGCTATTTTTCTGTAAAATATTCAGTATTTTACGGTCAGTTTCATCAATCTTCCTGGGATTAGTCATTTTTGCTATTTTATATAACCATTGTGCATGTAAAAATAAGAATAGTCTGTAAAAATAAAAAATAATAGAATAAAATACTAAAAATACGACTATTAGTAGAATATTAGTATATAATAAGTAATTTTACATGCTTTTTTGAGTGCTAAAACTTTTTTTGAAAAATCAATAGCATAAATACAAATCTTAATAACAATTTTATGATTAAGTTAATCGACCACGTTACGAACCAGAAAGCATTAGAGAATGCTGTAAAACGTTTCAAAGAAAGAGGAATTATACTTCCAACTTTCGAACAGCAGAAAAATCCCGACCTAATACCCCCAAAAATTAAGGATCAGCTAAAAAACGTTGGTCTTTGGGAAATTAATCCTCTTAACTTATTCCGCATTACCTGGAAGAACGAGCCCAAAGAGAAGGGCGGATTATTCGGAAAGGTTAACTACATTGAACTACCAAAGGAACTTACTGGAGTTAAGGCAAGAATCGTATTGCTGGTTGGAAAATGGTTCCCAACAGGAGCTCACAAAGTTGGAGCAGCATACGGTTGTTTGGCTCCAAACATTACAACCGGTGGTTTCGATCCAAACGTGAATAAAGCGGTTTGGCCATCAACAGGAAACTACTGCCGCGGAGGTGCGTTCGATTCAAAATTGATGGGAACTGAATCGGTTGCCATTCTTCCTGAGGAGATGAGCGCAGAGCGCTTCAGCTGGCTGAGAAACGAGATTGGCTCTGAAGTAATTGCAACCCCTGGTTGCGAATCGAACGTAAAGGAGATTTACGATAAGTGCTGGGAAATTCGCAGAACTCGTCCTGAGTGCGTTATTTTCAACCAGTTTGATGAGTTTGGAAATGCAGCTTGGCACTACAATATCACCGGAAGCGCAATTGAGGAAGTTTACAATTACGTTAAAACCGATAAGAGTAATCTGGCTGCATACGTATCTGCTACAGGTTCAGCAGGAACAATCGCTGCTGGCGATTATCTTCGCACGTTAGTTCCTCACATTAAAGTTGTTGCATCGGAGGCACTTCAGTGCCCAACTTTGCTTATGAACGGATTTGGCGGACACAGAATTGAGGGAATTGGCGATAAGCACGTTCCATGGATTCACAACGTAAAAAATACCGATGTTGTAACTGCAATTGATGATGAGGACTGCATGCGCGTTTTCCGTCTTTTCAACGAGAAGAAAGGACATGATTATCTTAAATCTAAAGGAATTAGTGCAGAACTTGTTGATCAGCTTCCTTTGTTGGGAATTTCTGGTATCGGAAATCTACTTTCAGCAATCAAAACCGCAAAATACTATGAAATGACTGAAGATGATGTGGTTATTACAATCACAACCGATTCAGCAGAAATGTACCAATCGCGGTTAGCAGAGCAAAATCAGCATAAGGGTACTTACTCTGAACTACAGGCAGCAATTGATTTTGAAGGTAGCTTGCTAGGCGAAACCGTTGATTACATGAAGGAGTTAACTTATATGGATAAGAAAACCATTCACAACCTAAAGTATTATACATGGATTGAACAACAGGAGAAGGATGTAGAGGATTTGAATCAGCTTTGGTACGATCGTGATATCTGGAATAATATTTTCCTTCAGGTTGGAAGATGGGATGAGCTGATAGTTGATTTCAACAAAAAAACAGGGTTGGTATAGAACGCTGATGACACGGATTTTACAGATTCTCGCTGGTTTAATTATTCTGCGTTTATCTGTTGAATCCGTGTTTACTGTGTTCCAACTTTTTTCATATGAAATTTATATTAAAATGCATCGATTGTGGTAAGGAGTACTCACCGAGTGAAGTGCAATATCTTTGCCCCAGCTGCGAAAAAGAAAACTCAAGCAACCTTCCGCCGAAAGGCGTTCTTAAAGCAGTTTACCAATACGAGAGTCTAAAGGAATTGAAAGTAGATTTTAGCAAGTTAAAATCATCGAAATTTATTGATTTACTTCCGATTGAATCAGTAAATAGTTTGCCTTACTTATCGGTAGGAAATACTCCTTTTTACGAGATTAATTCGCTGGAGAATAAAGCTTTGTCTTTTAAACTTTACTTGAAGGACGATTCTCAAAATCCAACTTTTTCGTTCAAGGACAGAGCCTCGGCAGTAGTTTCTGCTTACGCAAAGGAGCAAGGAATTGACACAATTGTGGCGGCTTCAACCGGAAATGCAGGATCGTCGCTTGCAGGAATTTGTGCCGCTCAGCGGCAAAAGGCAATTATAATGGTTCCCGAGAAAGCGCCGGCAGCCAAACTTACGCAGATTGTGATGTACGGAGCTACAATTATTCCTGTAAAAGGAACCTACGACGATGCGTTCGATTTGAGCATTAAAGCCACAAAGGAGTTTGGTTGGTATAATCGCAACACTGCATTCAATCCATTTACAATTGAGGGGAAGAAGACCGTTTCCTTCGAAATTTTCGATCAGCTTGGTGAAAATATTCCCGATAAAATTTTTGTACCGGTTGGCGATGGAGTAATAATTTCAGGCGTTTACAAAGGTTTTGAGGATTTGCTGAATTTGGAATTGATAAGCAGAATGCCAACTATTGTTGCGGTCCAATCGGCCGGAAGCCGAAATTTGGTAAGTAATATTGGAGAAAAATCTTTTAAAATAACCCCGAGCAATACGATTGCTGATTCCATTTCAGTTGATATCCCCCGTAATTTCTACATGGCAAAACAGTTCATTGAAAACTACAATGGTGAATCCGTAATTGTTTCGGATGAAGAAATTATTCAGGCATCGGGAATTCTTTCAAAAAATACAGGAATTTTTGCCGAACCCGCAGCAGCAGCAGCATTTGCCGGAATGTTAAAGTATAAAGAGGAAGGGAAATTGCCTGAAAAATCGCAAAATGTTGTACTTTTAACCGGAAGCGGCCTTAAGGATTTAAAGGGCGTGGCAAGTATTGTGAAAATTCCGGAAGCGATTGAAGCGAATATTGAAGAATTGAAAAAATCACCACAATAGACACATAAAACACAATAAAATTTAGTGTGACTTATGTGTCTATTGTGGTAAATTTGAACACAATGATAAACTTCAACTTAAATTCAGAAGAAATTTCTTATTCAGGTGATACGAATCGTACTTTACTCGATTTTCTTCGTAACGATAAGCATCTGACTGCTGCAAAAGACGGATGTTCAGGACAGGCAACCTGCGGTGCATGTACTGTTGAAATTGACGGTCAGGCAAAGTTGGCATGCGTAATAAAGATGAGCAAGCTCGAAGGAGCAACCATTTTTACCATGGAAGGATTTCCGGAGTACGTAAAGGATACCATTGCAAAATCGTTTGTGAATGGTGGAGCAGTTCAGTGTGGATTCTGTATTCCAGGATTTATTGCGAGAACAAAAGTTCTTCTTGAAAAAAATCCCAATCCAACAGTTGAGGAGATTCGCAAGGCAATAAAACCTCATATTTGCAGATGCACAGGCTATAAAAAGATTGAGGAATCAATTCTTTCTGCAGCAAGTGCTCTGAAAGCAAAAAGTACGGTTGAGATAAGAAAAACCAGCGGAAAGGTTGGCGTTGATCATCCAAAATATGGAGCGTACGAAACCGCCGTCGGAACACGAAAATTCACTGAGGATATTTATCTGGAAGGAATGCTGTTCGGTGCATTGAAATTTAGCGATTACCCAAAAGCAATTGTTAAAAAGATAAATAAATCAAAAGCAGAAGAATTATCGGGAGTTCATCGTGTATTTACTGCCGCTGATATTCCAGGCGAGGAGTTGATTGGGTTGATTTATAAAGATCAATCTGTAATGGTTGGCGAGGGAAAAACTACAACGTTTATTGGCGATGTAATTGCCGGGGTTGTTGCTGAAACTGAGGCTATCGCCAGAAAAGCAGTTGAACTGATTGAAATTGAGTACGAAGTTCTGAAACCAGTAACGGATGTTTTTGAAGCCATTGATGGTGATCGTGTTCATCCGGAAAAACCGAATAATTTCAATACTACAAAATTTACAGTTGGCAATACCAACGAAGCTTTTGCAAATGCAAAATTTGTAACAAAGGGACGGTTTGAAACTCAGCGAATTGAGCATGGATTTCTCGAAAAGGAATCTTCAGTTGCGCATCCCGATGGAGATGGAGGAATCGTAGTTTACAGTCAGGGACAGGGAGTTTACGTTGATCGTACACAGATTGCGTCAATCCTGAATATTCCCGAAAGTAAAGTCCGTGTAATTCTTGTTCCCAATGGTGGCGGATTTGGTGGAAAAGAAGATTTAACCGTTCAGGGGCACTCAGCGCTTTTTGCATTCTTAATGAATAAACCGGTTAAGGTTTCGTTAACCAGAGGCGAATCAATTCGCCATCATCCAAAACGGCATCCGGTTGTTATGGATATGGAGTTGGCTGCTGACGAGAATGGAAAACTTGTTGGATTACGTTTGCAAGCTGTTGGCGATACCGGAGCATACGCATCTGTAGGAACAAAAGTTGTTGAGCGGGTTGCGGGTCACGCTACTGCCGGTTACTTCGTTCCGAATGTGGATATTGAAGCAAAAACAGTTTACACAAACAATTTGCCCTGTGGGGCAATGAGAGGTTTTGGCGCAAATCAAGTTGCTTTTGCTCTTGAGAGTTGCATTGATGATATTTGTTACCAGGCTGGATTCGATCGCTGGAAATTCCGTTACGATAATGCGCTGGTAGATGGTTTAGCAACTTCAACCGGACAAAAAGTTTACGGTGTTGGAATTCGTGCTTGTCTCGAAGCGGTGAAGGAAGATTTTTACAGTGCAAAATATTCAGGTTTAGCATGCGCCATAAAGAATTCAGGAGTTGGTAACGGAATGATTGATGAGTCGAAAGTTATAATCGATATTATTTCCGATAAGAAAGTTGTAGTTAAACACGGTTGGACCGAAATGGGACAAGGAGTTCACAGCATGGCATTACAATCGCTTTGTGAGGAAACCGGAATAAATCCTGAAATTGTTGAAGTTACTGTTGATACCGAGGCTGATATTGAAACAGGAATGACAACCTCTTCGCGCGGAACTGCGTTACTTGGGTTGGCAATAATTAATGCGAGTATCGCATTAAAAGATGATTTGAAAAAATATTCTTTAGCCGAACTTTCAGGAAAATCGTACAGAGGACAATACGTTTGCGATTGGACTACAAAACCTGGAACTCCGAATGTTGAGCAGAAAACTCACTACTCGTACGGATATGCAGTGCAGCTTTGTATTCTCGATGATAAGGGAGAAATTGAAAAGATTGTTGCTGCCCACGATGCCGGAAAAATTATGAATCCAATGCTTTTCGAAGGACAAATTCACGGCGGAGTTCATATGGGACTCGGCTACGCTCTATCCGAGGATTTGCCAATGAAGGATGGATACTTGGTTAGCGATAAGATGCGCGATCTGCAAATTCTTCGTGCGCACGAAACTCCCGAAATTGTGGTGAAAGGAGTTGAAGTTACCGACCCGGTTGGTCCGTACGGAGCAAAAGGAATTGGAGAGATTGGACTTGTTCCAACTGCAGCGGCGGTTGCCTGTGCATTCTATAATTTTGATGGAGTTAAAAGAACAAAACTCCCGTTAAAAAGGAAAGGTGAACCACAATAGGCACATTAGACACACTAAACAAGTTGCTATTTGTGAAATAACTTCAAGTTTATGTTGACTAAAAAATATCTCAACGATTTAACATATGAGATAATTGGTGCAGCTATTGATGTGCATAAAGAAGTTGGACCTGGCTTACTTGAAAGCATTTATGAAAAGTGCATGATTCATGTTTTGAATGAGAAAGGGATAAAAGTTTCCTCACAACAAAAAGTCCCAGTTAAATTCCGAGGAATTTATTTAGATTGTGACTTAAGGCTTGATTTAATTGTTGAAGATTTGATTATTGTTGAAATTAAAGCTGTTGAATCATTTTTGCCTGTTCATGAAGCACAACTCTTTACTTATTTAAAATTACTAGAGAAACCAAAAGGAATTCTGTTGAATTTTAATTCTGCTAATATTTTCAATGAAGGTCAAAAGACCATGGTAACTGAACTATTTTCTAAATTACCAAAAGGATATTAAGAATTTTTAATGTGCCTATGTGCCTAATGTGGTAAAACTATGCAAATTCTACTTAAAAACGCAACATACATCAACTGGGAAACGCTTGAATTTACGAATACAAACATTCTTGTGAACGAGGGAGTTGGTGGAAGTATTCAGTTAGTTTCCAATTTGGAAAACGTTGATAATTCTAAAATTTCAGAAACTATAGATTGCTCCGGCAAGCTGGTTACTAAATCGTTTGCTGTTGGGCATCACCATGCGTATTCTGCATTGGCAAAGGGAATGCCGGCGCCAAAGAAAAATCCTGTGAATTTCTACGAAATTCTTCAGTACGTTTGGTGGACACTCGACAAATGTTTGGATAAAGAAACCGTTGAACTAAGCGCGCTTGTTACAGCAATGGCTTGCGCAAAAGCAGGTTCAACTTTTGTAATAGATCATCACGCATCGCCAAATTATATAAAAGGTTCGCTCGAACTTATGGCTAAAGCTTTCGATAAAGTTGGTGTAAACCATTTGCTTTGCTACGAAATTACCGATCGCGATGGGTTGGATAAAGCCCAACAGGGCTTACAGGAAACAGAAGATTATCTTAAAAACCGTCAGGGTTTGGTTGGTTTGCACGCATCGTTTACGGTTGGTGATGAAACTTTAAAAAGTGCCGTTGATCTTATGAAAAAGTATAATTCCGGGGCACACGTTCATTTGGCGGAGGATTTATACGATCAGGAACATTGCGTTTCAACTTACGGAAAAAGAGTAACTCAGCGATACTCCGATGCAGGAATACTGGATTTTTCAAAAACTATCCTTGTTCACTGCTTGCATCTTGAGGATGCAGAAAGAAATCTTATCGAAAAGTCGTCGTGCTGGCTGGCGCAAAATGCCGAAAGTAACATGAACAACAACGTTGGTTACTTTAACGGTAACGGATTGGGAAACAATATTATGATGGGAACCGACGGAATGCACAGCGATATGTTGCAGAGCGCAAAAGCAGCATTTTTTGTAGGACAACGTTTCGATAATATTGATTATCCTTCGTCGTACCAGCGCTTCAGGAATGTTCATCGCTACTTAAGTCAAAACAAATTTACTGGCGATGGTGAAAATAACCTTGTAGTTCTCGATTACAGCACTGCAACCGAAATAAATCAGAATAACTTTTTGGGGCATTTCATTTTTGGACTAAAATCGGAGCATGTGCAGCACGTAATTTCCAACGGAAAGTTGATTGTGAAAGACAGAAAAATCACTACAGTTAACGAGGAGGAAATTCACCAACTTTCACAAAAACATGGAAAACGGTTGTGGGAATTAATGAGTAAATAAATTTACCACAATAGACACATTAGTCACAGTAGGTGCTTTTTTTCAATTATGAAAAAGAGTTTGATTTAATTTACTGTGTCTATTGTGCCTATTGTGGTATTTCATTTTCATTACCTTTGTACAAAAATCAGTAATTTATGGATATTAGTATTCTAGAATGGATTGGCTACGTTGCTTCCGTTACAATTGCCGCATCAATGGCAATGAATTCAATTGTTAAATTCAGGATTATCAACCTTTTTGGAGCAACACTATTTTCAACCTACGGTTTTTTAATTGGCGCTTTGCCCGTTGGAATTCTGAACGGTTTTATAGTAATGGTTGATATTTATTACCTGTACGGAATTTTCTCAAAAAAAGAAGTTTTTGAAATTCTTGAGGTAAGGAACGATAACCGTTATATGTTACGCTTCATTAACTTTCACGAGAAGGATATTCAAAAGTTTTTCCCCGGTTTCGCCTATAAACCAGAGGTAAATACTGTAAGTTTTATCATTCTTCGGAATATGGCTGTTGCCGGTGTTTTTCTGGCACATAGAATAAACGAAACTGATTTGAAGGTTGGGTTGGATTATGTTGTTCCAGAGTATCGCGATTTTAAGAACGGTCGATTTGTTTACTATAACCTTCGTAATAAATTCATTGAGGCAGGCTATACAAAAGTTGTAGCTAGCAAATCGAGCAAGGACCATTCGAAGTATCTTAAAAAACTTGGATTTACAGAAACTGAAGATGGATGTTTGGAGAAGGAGCTAATTAAAAAGTAACATTCTTCTTTCAAGGTTTTCAATAATATTACTGTTTCTAATATGGTAAATAATGGAGTTGCTAATAAAAAATCCAACCATTGTAACATCAGCCAGAACTTTTCAGGCAGATGTTTTTGTAGAAAACGGAAAAATTAAAGCAGTTGGTGAAAACCTCATTCTCAACCTTTTAAATATTATTGATGCAGAAGGAAAATTCCTTTTTCCCGGAGGGATTGATCCGCACGTTCACATGCATTTGCCGACTCCAGCAGGATTTTCCGCGGACGATTTTTTGTCGGGAAGCAAATCGGCTTTGCGCGGAGGAACAACTACACTAATCGATTTTGTAACGCCCAACAGAGGACAATCGCTTGTTGATGCGCTGAATATTCGGATTGAGGAAGCAAAGAATTCTGTTATCGATTACACTTTCCATGTTAGCCCGGTTGAATGGCGCGAAACCACTGAGCAGGAAATACGCGAATGCGTAAAGTTGGGATTTCCATCGTTCAAGGTTTACATGGCTTACAAATCGTCGGTTGGGTTAAACTACGATGTTTTGGAGAAAGTTCTGAATGCGGTTGCGGCCGCTGGTGGAATGGTTACGGTTCATGCCGAGCTGGGCGATGAAATTGATATTTTGCGAAGCAAGTTTTGTGAGGAAGGAAAAACTGTGCCATTGTACCATCCGCTTTCCCGACCGCCACACACTGAGAGCGAAGCAGTAAAACGAATTATTGAGATGGCCGGAGCGGCCAGCTGTCCGCTATATATTGTTCACGTTTCCACGAAGGAATCGTTGACTCATATTAAGGAAGCGCAGGAAAATGGACAAAAAGTTTTTGCTGAAACTTGTCCACACTATTTGCTGCTAAACGATTCCGTTTTTCAAGGAAATTTTGATGAAACATCAAAGTATGTTCTAAGTCCGCCCTTAAGGAAAAAGGAAGATTCGCAAGCGCTTTGGAATGCAATTTCAGATGGAATTGTTCAAACAATCGGAACCGATCATTGTCCTTTCTCCCTCAATCAGAAAAAATTTGGTTTGAACGATTTCCGAAAAATTCCCAACGGGGCAGGAGGAGTGGAGCATAGGTTGGAGTTGCTGTTCACATATGGAGTTTTGAAAAACAAAATTTCGTTCAACCGATTTGTTGATGTTACATCAACCGGACCCGCAAAAATTTTTGGGTTATACCCAAACAAAGGAGAAATTGCCGAAGGCTCTGATGCAGATTTGGTTATTTGGAATCCAAATATTGAAAATGTAATTTCTGCAAAAACTCATCTTTCTCGTTGTGATCAGAATATTTTTGAAAGTTTCCCAATTAAAGGATTCCCAGAATTTGTTATCAAATCAGGAAATATTGTTGATTTAAACAACGAGCAAAGTTTACAGCAGGGAAATCTTCTTCGAAGAAGACAGGGATAATATCCACAACAAATTTTCATGCGGAGAAAAAAGTGAATTAATACCGCAAAATGTGCGGAGATTAATTTGAAATGCGGCGAAACTCCTAATCATATTTGCAATCAGTGGAATAATTTTTTGTTTTGACGTTTCCATGTCTGCCAAAATACAGGCGGACGCCTGCCTTTGGTAGGTAAAATGGAAAGTCAAACCCAAGGGATATTTTTTTGACGTTTTCATGTTCCGCCAGAAGGCGGAACATGAAAACGTCAAAAAGAATATAATCCCAAACTCAACGTTTCAATCGCTAAGCGCCCTCGTAACCGCACGAGCCCTCTCGTGAGGTAGCGGAATCAAGGATGGAGTTTTTATTGAATTCCCACGCGATAAAATAGCATGGTAGCAGAGGAAGGCAGCGACAGTTTGAAAGTTAACTTTAAACAGCCTCAAAGAATTGCCAATAATTCTCGGGAGTTACAACAAAAAGTTCACTATCAGGATAGTTTTGCTTAAAAACAGTAGGAATTTTTGCCTTTTTTGCTGGATTGTACTTGCATTCAAAGAGCGTCAATTTCCCAGAATGCTCTTCGATGTAATCAATCTCTTGCTGATCGTAGGTTCTCCAGAAGTAGCAGTTAACAAATTTCCGGTTGTAGTGGTTATGCTTCATTCGCTCTGCAACAAAAAAGTTCTCCCAAAGTGCTCCTTTGTCGTTACGCATCGCTAAGTTATTGAAATTCTGTATTAGAGCATTTCTAATTCCTAGATCGTAGAAGTAGATCTTTTGGCCCTTCGCTATCTCTTTTCTAAGATTTCGGGCAAAGGAAGGCAATCGGAAGATAACAAAAGCTTTCTCAAGCAGTTCGATGTAACGTTTTATAGTATTGATATTCTCTCCAAGTAAGTTAGCTAACTCATTTAACGACACCTCATTCCCGATCTGAAGAGCAAGAGCCCTAAGCAGGTTGATTAGCATGTCGGGTCTTCGGATCCTTTCAAATTGAAGTATATCCTTGTACAGATAGTTTGATGCAATGTTCTGAAGTTCCTCAATGGCTTCACTCTCAACTTTTCCCCAAACCTCGGGGTACATACCAAACCTCAATATATTCTCAAGCAACGCATGGGTATCAACGAACCCTCGATCCGAAACCAATTCTGAAAAAGAAAAGGGGTAAAGCGTAAACTGTCGGCTTCGTCCCGTAAGGGGTTCACCAACCTGTTGCGAAAGTTCAAAACTTGAAGAACCCGTCGCAAGTATTTGCATGTCTGGGTACGTATCAACCAACACCTTAAGAACTTTTCCAATTTCAGTAATATCCTGAGCCTCATCAAGTACAACAAGTTTAAAATTTCCAATAAATGCCTTTAGCAGTTCAGTATTTGTTGTTTGAAGTGCTGATTTATTTTGAAGAAGTTCGCAATTTATATATTTCGATGAGTCATGTTCGTTTGAAATTTGTTTTACAATTGTTGTCTTCCCAACCCTTCGAGCCCCATAAAGCAGTACAACCTTTTTCTTAAAAAGTTGTTTTTCAATCGTTGTTTTTATGAATCTTTTAATCATTTTTAATTACATGCATTAAACTATACAAATTTAACTAAATATATTCAGTTATACAAATGAAATTAATGAAAATATAGTTTTCAGTATAAAGGATTTGAATAAATGGAGTGTCAAAGTCCGCCAGAAGGCGGATCATGGAAACGTCAAAAATGCGTTACTCAATAATCACCTCGTCAACAAAAATAAATGCTTCGCCACCGGCGCCAAGATGCCATTTGGGGATTGTACCAAAATTATTGGCGTGAACTTTTACGAATCGGGCATTTGCTTTTACTTTTTTCCCAAGATCTTTTTGAACCATCGTGTAATCATCGGAAGGAACTGAATTTTTGACAACTGCAATTTGCCGGAATTTTTTTCCGTCATCAGAAATATAAAAATCAACCTCGGTTGGCATCCAAATCCACGAACGGATATCCTGCACAAAACCTGCTGCCAGGTACGAAATTGGTTGGGTTTTTCCCAAATCAATCACCGCTTCAAAATCGGAATCCTGATATCCCTGCCATCCACCGAGACGCCAGTTTTCCGCTCCGCGAATTCCATCGATAAGTCCTTCGGGTCCGCCGGCATTGTAACTTGTATTATATTGATATGTTAGCGTGATTTTTCGGTTAATATCAATTTTATAAAAACTTGCCTCAACCGGGAAGCTGTACCCAAAACCTTCCTTGTAAGCAATTGCTTTTATCGTTGTAGTTTTTTCGAGCACAATTGGTTTAGTATATTTTTTCGATTGCTTGTCGGGTTGCTTCCCATCAAGCGTATAATAAATTTCGCAATCGGGAACGATAGTTTCAATTTTCACCTCCATTTTTTCTCTGATTCGCTTTTCGGGAGCATCAAAGAACGGAACCGGAAGTATCAAATTTTCTGAAATTTGTGAAACTGGAACATCACTTTCGCCCGTTCCCCAACTTGTGTTGGGTTTGCTTCCCATTACAAAATTCAGGTTTCCTCCATTCATAATTTCGCTGTGCGAAATAAACGATTTTGTATAAGGATTTCCGTTTAGCGTTGCAGATTGTATGTAGATATTTTTTAGGGAAACATTTTGAGCCGTGACTGTAAAAACTTTTCCATTCTCAAGATTTATATCAGCCCGAGGAAACCATGGAGTTCCAATTGCATAAATTGGTTGTCCGGGATTTACAGGATAAATTCCCATGGCGCTCATTATCAGCCAGGCCGACATTTGTCCGCAATCCTCGTTTCCGCAAAGTCCGTCGGGATTTGGCGTGTAGAGTTCGTCCATGATTTGCCTAACACGCTGCTGCGTTTTCCATGGTTGGTTTACGTAATCGTAAAGGTAAGCCATATGATGGCTGGGCTCATTTCCGTGAGCGTACTGACCAATCAACCCGGAAATATCTTTCTGATCACGTCCGGAGATTTTGTAGGTTGTTTCAAATAGACTGTCGATTTGCGCAGCAGCTTTTAATTTTCCACCGTGAAGATTTATTAATCCGCTGATATCCTGAGGAACATAGAAACTGTACTGCCACGAGTTGGCTTCGGTAAAATTCCAATCGACTTTTGTGGGATCGAAAGGAGTTAACCAGCTTCCATTCAATTTTGGACGCATAAATCCAACCAACGGATCGAAGATATTTTTGTAGTACTGCGCTCTCTGAATGTATTTCTTGTAGATTTCATCTTTTCCCATTTCTTTTGCCATTGCGGCAATACACCAATCATTATAAGCGTACTCAAGAGTTTTCGAAATCGATTCGTGTTCCTTGTCGCCGGGAATATGACCAAATTCTCTGTAGGCATTTAATCCGAAATGATCGCGCGTAGCGCTGTGAATCATTGCATTTAGTGCAAGATTTTCATCAAAACCACGAATTCCTTTGTTGTACGCATCAGCAATAACCGAAATTGAATGATTTCCAATCATGCAGTAAGTTTCGTTGGCAGCCAGCTCCCAAATTGGCAGAAGTCCTCCCTTTTCGTACATGTTCAGCATCGTTTTTATAAAATCTACAGTTCGCTTCTGATCGATAATTGTCATTAGCGGATGCCATGTTCGGTACGTATCCCAGAGCGAAAAAACGGTGTGATTCGTAAAATCTTCTGCAAAGTGAATTTCCTTATCCATTCCTCTGTAACGCTTATCAACATCCATAAAAGTGTTTGGCTGCAGAAATGCGTGGTACATTGCAGTGTAGAAAACCGTTTTCTGATCGTCGGAATTTCCGGTAACAATAATCTTTTTCAGCTCGTTGTTCCAGTTTTCGTATGCATTCTGCTTAACTTTTTCAAAATCCCAGCCGGGAATTTCGGCTGTAAGATTATTTAGCGCTCCATCAGAATCAACCGCCGAGAGAGCAACCTTAACTTCGATTTTTTCATTCTCCGAAGTTTTAAATCCAACGAATGCTTTGATATTATTTCCGCGAGCGGAATTTATTTCATTTTGGAGTGTGTCGTTTACTGCAATTCCTTTACGGACAAATGGTTTGGAGAATTCCATGTGGAAATACCAGATCATATCGTTTGCCCAGTTAGTTGATCGCCGCATTCCGCGAATTTGTGTATCGCTAATAAATTCAATCCACGAATCGGTAACTCTGTCGCGATGCTCAAGATCAATAATAAAATTTGCGCTGGTAGTTTCGGGGAATGTGTATTGATGGTAACCAGCCCGAGTAGTTGCTGTTAGCTCAGCAAGAACTTTTGGTTTATCGAGAAAAACGCTGTAGAATCCTGCTTCGGCTTTCTCGTTTTTTTTCTGAAAAGTTGAAAGATATTCGGTGTTTTTAAAAGTTGGTTCGCCAACAACCGGCATAATCAGAATATCACCGTAATCACCAACTCCAGTTCCGTTCAGGGCTGTATGGGTAAATCCGTAAATTACCGAATCGGAATAATGATAACCGGAAGCGCCATCCCAGCCGCCAAGGCGTGTGTCGGGGCTAAGTTGTACCATTCCGAACGGAACACTTGCTCCGGGATATGTGTGTCCGTGCCCGTCGGTTCCAATAAACGGATTTACAAAATCCGCAGGATTTTCAACTTTTGTATTTGGTTTGCAACCAGCTAAAAATATTGCAAAGCAAAATCCGCAGAGAATAATATTGAGTTTTTTCATGGCGAAAAGATTATAAAAATTGATGTCACACTAAATTTGTGAAAGGGCGAAAATTTTATAAACAGGTTAAATCTAAGTTGAATATTATAACTGTTGCCAAGGGCTTTAGCCCTTGGGTCAATATTGAGAAAGGACATGGCTTTAGCCAAATATGGGTTCTTTATTGGGCTGAAGCCCATTCTTCTTAGCATAAATACCCCAAGGGCTAAAGCCCTTGGCAATTAAAATAAATAAAATTATAACAGTTTCTTAAAATATCTTTTAAATATTCTGAAGTGCAAATGCGTATGCACCAATTCCCACGGCTTTGCTTGTTCCCAGGTTGGTTAACCCAATTCCCACGTTTTTATGACAATTGTAAACTACTTTCCTTTCGCTAAAGGGAACATCCACCATTTTGGTATTATTCTCGAAGAAGATTTTTCTTTCAGAATCATCCTCCAAATTAAATGCTTTAACTTCCAGTCGGTTGACTGTGCTTCCGTTGAAAGTTGAGATTTTTCCGTTCAGCTGTTTCATCATCGCCGGAGCGAAAAGTTTGTATGCATTTGACAGTCCGCCACCGATTACAACATTACAATCGAGCAGGGTTATTGCATTTGCCAGCACATCACCGAGAACTTCGCCAAGTTTCTGGAAGCTTCCTTTTGCTGCATCAATATTTCCGGGTTTTGCGCCGGTGGCAATTTCGAAGATATCTTTGGGTGTAAGATTCCTATCGTTTTCGTTCCCTGTAAGATTTGCAAACTCACGCTGAACGGCACGAATGCTGATGCTTTCCTCAGCAAAAGTTTCAGGAACCAGTGCATTTCGGGTAACCCAAATTTCTGCAGCAGCAGAATTGTCGCCCAAGTAAAGTTGGTGGTTATGAACAATTCCGGCGCCAAATCCAGTCCCCAGTGTTACACCAAGCAGATTTTTATAACTTTTTGAAATTCCCTTTTTCTCAAATTCACTGTTAATTTCTGGTAGAAATCCGGCAATTGCTTCGCCATATGCGAACAGATCGCCATCGTTATTTATGAAAACCGGAACGTGAAATTTATCCTCGAGCATTGGCCCAAGCGCAACTCCACCGCGGCACGCGGTAAGATTTCCGCAATCGCCAATAATTCCGTTTGGGTAATCGGCCGGACCGGGAAACGCGAAGCTAATCGCATCGAATTTCTGGTTTAGCTTTTTGCTTACTTCGCTAAATCCCTGCAGAATGCTATTTAAACACAACTCCAGATTATTTCCGTTTGCAGGCAAAGTTACCGGAGTAACAATTTCTTCACCCGACTGAATTGCTGAAAAAACGAAGTTGGTTCCGCCAGCGTCAAGCGTAAGTACAATGCGTTTATCGTTTCTAATCATTTTAAAATCTGTTTTCTACAATTTCTTGCCGAAGGCAAGGTAGGTTACGTAAATTAGTCCCAGCAGAGGAATTGAAAATCCTGCAACAACGGTGAAAGTATCAGCAATAAATCCCATGATTGGTGGAATAAATGCGCCACCTGCAATAGCTGTTACCATCAACCCCGAAATCTCGTTGGAACGTTCGGGGAGCTTATCAACAGTGATGGAAAAAATTAGCGGGAAAATATTAGCAAAACCGAGTCCGGTAATAAAAATTCCTGCAATTGTTACAATCTGATTATCAATAAAAATTAAAAGAACTCCTAGGATTGAAAAGATTGTGGTTGCCTTGAAAAATGTTGAAGGTTTTATCCAACTTAAAATAACTGAACCTAAAAATCGACCTGTTAGAATGGCAATGAAAAAGAATGCGTTTCCAAGCAATCCCCAGGTTTTCAGATCGATTCCGTACCGGGAACTCAGCAAAATGGGAACTCCAGAACTCATACAAATTTCGATTCCAACGTAAATGAAAATTCCCAGAACCATGGCAAGGATAAACTTGTTATTGAGCAACGACAAGCAGCTTGCAAAGTTTGCAGGTTCGCGATCGGATTTTTCCTCCTTTATTTTCGTCAGGCCAACAACTACTATTGTTAAAAGGAGCGCAGCAACGTAAATTGGGAAAAGAACTTTCCAATCGGCACCAAACCACTTAGCCGCAGCAAACGGAATTAGCGATCCTGAGAGTGAACCGATTGCCTTGATAAATTGTCCGAAGCTCAGGTTTCGTGAATATTTTCCGGGAGCGGAAACATCGCGCATTATTGGATTTCCGGCAACTTGAAGAATTGCAGCGCCAGCGCCAAGAAGCAGAATTGTAATCAGGAAAAGTGCGTAGCTGCTCAGCCCCAAAAGAGGAATGGATAACCCAACCAGTGCGATAACCAAACCGAGCATCAGAACAGTTTTTTTTCCTTTCCGATCCTGAAAAATTCCCATGGGAACCGAAAGGATTCCGAACATTATAAATCCCATGAAGGCAATTAGTTGAGCTTCGAAATTGCTTAACGCAAACTGTTCCTTTGCCAGTCCTACAAATGGACCAACCGCATCGCCAAATCCCATGGCGAGAAATGCGAGGAAAATGGGAAAAGTCTTTTTACCTGACATACTATTTTTGTTTAATGGATGATTCGCGGATAATGAGATCGACAGGCAAAATTACCGTTCGATCCTCTGGTGCAATTCCTTTCTTTTCAATTTGTTTTAGCAGCAAATCAAAAGCTTCCTCACCAATTTTTTCAACTGGTTGATCGATTGCCGAAATGGAAGGTTGGGTGAATTCGAAGTACTGCAGATCGTCAAAACCAATAAGGGCAATATCGTTGGGAATTTCCAACGAAAGTTTGCGTAAACACATCAAACAGTTGGTTGTAAGATTGTTGTTCATAGTAAAGATTGCTTCCGGCATTTCACCTTTCTGGTAAAGTTTCTGCAGATTTTCTTTAACAGATTTTTCGATATTGTTATAAGGAATCTGAATTCTCCACTCGTTGGGAATTTCAATCTTCTTTTCGGCCAGTGCCGAAACAAATCCCATCACCCTCTGGTTAATTGTAGAAATGTGCTCGGGGCTAATGCACATCATAGCTATTTTTGTAAATCCTTGAGAAATAATGTGGCGGGCAGCCAGCTGTGCTCCTCCAAAATTATCGACAGAAACTGTGGGCGATTTTGAGTTCTCAAAAGTTCGGTCGATTAGTACGTGTGGGAAATTGTTTTCTGTGAGTTTGTTGAATTGTTCTGCATTTTCCAGCGATGAAGAAACGATTATACCATCCACTTTACGATCGAGCAGGAGATTGATCTGTTTCTTTTCTTTTTCCTCGCTTTCGTCGGTGCTGCAAATGACAACGCTGTAACCGTGGATCCATGCGTAATCCTCAACTTTTCGCGCGATGCGCGAGTAGAAACGGTTGGAAATATCGGAAACAATTAGTCCAATGGTGTTGGTTTTACCGGTTCGGAAACCGCGTGCTAAAACATTCGGACTATAGTTTAGTTCCTTAATTTTTTTCAAAACCTTCTTCTGTGTTTCAGCGCTGATACCATGTGAATCGCCCTTCCCATTTATCACCAACGAAACCAACGTAACCGATACGCCTAAACTTTTGGCAATATCGGCAATTGAAACCTTCTTAGCCATCTCTTTATATTTATTCTACAAATATAAAAAAATACTAAAACGTTTTAGTTTTTGAGTGAAAAATCTTTAACAATTCACAAATTCACACAAATGTTTTTTTTGAAAACAATGAACACAAATATTCAGTTGGCAGTTGGCAGTTCTCAGTCCACAATCCGTGGTAATCTGCTTAATCAGTTTAATTAGCGTTCCATTTATCACCACGAATGCACGAATGAAAATTCACAAAATCACACAAATTTTTATTGAAAATAATGAACACAAATATTCAGTTGGCAGATGGCAATTATCAGATAACAATCCGTGACAATCTGTTTAATCAGTTTAATCAGCGTTCCATCATTCCAATAAATCATTCTACAATAATTTCGCTGGTAAACAGGAATGCCGGATTTCCTTCGCCGTAGTGTCCAACCGGGCAGTTTCCGATATTATACATGTGTACTCGCACAAACCTCACGTTTTCAATTTTTTCTTTTATTGAGTAAACTTCAATAAAATTTCCTCCTTCGTTGGGAGAAATATTATTTACGGCGGTTCCAATCATTGTAAAAAGTTGGCCGTCGAGCGAGATTTCGAAGGAGACTTTTGTGGGAAGAAAAATCCACGAAACAACATTTTGCAGCGCATCAACCGAAATTGAGTTTACTGTTTTGGCTTCGCCAAGATCGATGGTTGCAACCATGTCTTTCCCCAAAAATCCTTTCCAGTTTCCATCGCTGTAGCTGATGCTTCCCGAAATTCCATCAACAAGTCCGAACTCGCCGCGGGCATCGTATTTTGGACGGTTTTGATACTCCAAGTTAACTTCGCATGCAAATGCTTTGTGGATATTAAAAGTTGAAGTTTGGGTTTCTCCAACCTGATTCTTCCCATCAAAAATTGCTGATTTTATTGTTGTAGTCTTGCATATTTCCAATGGTTTGCTAAATTTCATAGAACTAAAATTCGGTTGACTTCCATCGGTTGTGTATCGAATATCAGGGTTGCTGATTTCTGCGCTCAGATTTATAGAAAGAGATTTTTTTTCGGGATTTATAGTTGGTTCAACGTTAATCTGATACGCACTTTTTGAATAATTAATTCCCAGCTTGCTGTATCGTTCGTACTGTGTCTTCATTCGGTTTGTAAAGCTGTCCCAATTTCTGGATTCTTTTGGCGACCAAACAACCTCTGATAAAGCTGCTAATCGTGGAAAAATCATGTATTCAACATGTTGAGGAGTAAGCATGTATTCGGTCCAAAGATTTGCTTGTGCTCCCAGCACAAATTTGCTCTCATCAGCTGAAAGTTCAGCAGGAATTGGTTCGTACCCGTAAACTTTTTTCAGCGTTGTGTAGCCTCCAATTGCCAGCGGCTCAACAGCCGGATCGCCCTGGTAGTGATCGAAGTAGCAGTGACTTCCGGGAGTCATTATAACATGATTTCCATGTTTTGCTGCTTCAATTCCTCCCTGCTCGCCGCGCCACGACATTACAACCGCGTTGGGAGCAAGCCCGCCTTCAAGAATTTCGTCCCAACCAATGAGCACTCTTCCGTTATGGTTTAAAAACTTTTCAATACGTTTTGTAAAGTAGCTTTGCAGCTCCTGCTCATCTTTAAGTCCTTCGTCCTTAATTCTTTTCTGACATTTTTTGCAGTTCTTCCAGTTGGTTTTATCAGCTTCATCGCCACCAATATGAATATATTTCGATGGGAAAATCTCCATGATTTCGGCTAAAACTCCCTCGATAAATTCGAAAGTCTTTTCGTTTCCTGCGCAAAAAATATGTGTAATTGGCCAAACACCACCTGGAGGAACTCCCAGGTTTTCGCCGGTACACGATAGTTCGGGATATGCAGCCAAAACCGACATTACATGTGCCGGCATTTCAATTTCAGGAATTACCGTGATATTCCGTTGTGCTGCATAGGCAACCACATCTTTCACCTGATCCTGCGTGTAGAAACCGCCGTAAGTTGCATTGGCCGGATCGTTAATCAGCGGTCTGTTATTCCAGTGTAAATTTTCCATATCAACCCGCCACGCACCAACTTCGGTGAGTTTTGGATATTTCTTGATTTCGATTCGCCAGCCCTGATCATCAGTCAAATGCCAATGGAAAGTATTCATTTTATGAATTGCGAGGTAGTCGATTACTTTGTAAATAAACTCGATGGGCATGAAATGACGCGCCACATCAAGATGCATTCCCCGATAGCTGAATCTGGGATAATCGGTAATTTGCAAGCTGGGCAATTCACCATTTGGATTGGCACCAAGAAGTTGGTAAACGGTTTGAATTCCGTAAAGTACACCGGCAGGTGTATTTGCTGAAATCTGAATTTTTTTCGGATTAATATCCAGAAAGTAACCTTCGTCTCCTAAACTGTCAACCTGATTTTCAAGAATTTCAAGATTAATTAAATCTTCATTTTCCAGTAAATTTTGCCTTACAGGCAATTTTATGTTCAACTCTTTGTCCAAGAGTTCGGCTGCGTAGGTTGATAAAAATAGCAAACTAGAATCATTGTAAACTATTGAAGTTTCTGGATTTATCGTAAACTTTCCTTTTGATTTTACCGTTTTTACCGGTTGCGGAATAACGTTTACAGTTTCTATTGTTTTTTCAGAATTGCATCCTTGAAAAAGAAAAACAATTGCTAAAAAGGTTGAAATGAGAAGGATATTTCGCATGATTACTTAATTTTTTTCCAGCCAATTTTTGACATAACATAAATAATTCCAGCTCCTGCAATTGCAGCAACTAGAAGATAAATTGTTCCTTGTAAATATTCCTGGAAGAGGATTTTCCCAAATCCGAATAGAATGAAAAGTACCATGATACATCCGAGGAACCAGTTCAGGAACAGGTAACCGTAACCGGAATCTTTTTCAACTTCAGGATGAAGTTTCGAATACTTTTTCCATCCCCAACCTCCGGGGTGAACCTTGGTGTAAAAATCTTTCAACTTTTCTTCCTTGCAGGGTTTTGTTAGCATGGTAACCGTAAGCCAAACAGCAGTTGACCAGATTACAATTATAATTAGGCAAGTTTCAAAATCGGCAGAAATTGGATCTAAATCGAATCCAAATTTTAAAACCGGAAATATTAGGTAAGGTGCAATCATTGCAGAAATTTCCGACCAGGCATTTATTCTCCACCAAAACCAGCGAAGAATTAGTACCAGTCCAATTCCTGTACTCATGGCAATAACAAATTTCCACGCATCGCTAATTCTGCTGAATTGAGTTGTGACAATCAGAGAGAAAATAATCAGAACGAAAGTTGTGATTCTGGAAACCCTAACGTAATATTTTTCGGATGCATTTGGTTTTAGGAAAGGTTTGAATAAATCGTTCACAATGTATGAAGTTCCCCACACAGTTTGCGAAGCAATGGTTGACATGAATGCTGCGAAAAATGCTGCAAGCAGAAGTCCAACCAATCCGGCTGGCAAATAATCACGAATTACCATAACGTATGCGGCTCCCTTATCGGCCTCGTGCGGATAAAGAACAAGTGTTGCCAGAGCAACAAGAACCCACGGCCACGGACGTAACGCGTAGTGAGCAACCTGAAACCAGAGAGTTGCCAACAACGAATGTTTCTCATCCTTTGCCGACATCATTCTTTGAGCCACGTAACCGCCACCGCCCGGTTCGGCTCCCGGATACCAGCTGGCCCACCATTGTACGCCGAGGTAAGCCACAAACGCCGTGATGCTCATTTTAAGAATTCCGGTTGTTCCTGCGCTTGTATCAACTTTTGAATTGACATCGGGTAAAAAATCAAAAACCCACTTGCTTCCGGCAAGACTTTCCTTTAATCCTGAAATTCCTCCAACTTGCCTAACGGCAACTATTGCAAGAGCAATGCTTCCGGTCATGGCCATTAAAAACTGAATTGAATCGGTAATTGAAACTCCCATGAGTCCTGAAAGCGATGAGTATAGCGCGACAAAAAGGAGCAATGATCCAACAAGAAGTAGGTGAGAGGAGAACTCAATTCCCAGGAACGAAACGGATTCTAAACCTAGAAAAGTAAAATCAGGGAAAATTACCTGAAAGATTTTTACCATGGCAAGGTTTACCCACGCAATTACCACAACGTTCATCACAATTCCAATGTAAACAGCCCTGAATCCTCTGAGGAAGGATGCTTCCTTGCCGGAGTAACGGATTGTTACAAACTCTGCATCGGTAAGGATATTAGCGCGCCGCCATAATCTTGCGAAGAAAAAAACTGTAAGCATTCCGCCCAGCAGCATGTTCCACCAAAGCCAGTTTCCGGCAATACCACGTTGCGCAACAAGTTCAGTTACTGCAAGCGGAGTATCGGCTGCAAAAGTTGTGGCAACCATACTGGTTCCGGCAATATACCAGGGAAGGTTTCGGCCGCTGAGAAAAAAATCGCTGGTGCTTTTTCCAGCTCTTTTAGCAAGATATAAACTAATGCCAATGCTGATAACCAGATAGATAATAATTATTATCCAGTCGATGCTAGAGATAATCATGATGTAGTTTTTGCTTTAGGGTTTAAGTTGTGGGTAAAAGTATAAAAAAAAGGGTGGCTAGTAAGCCACCCTCTTGTTTTCTCTCTTGAGAATTTCTTTCAGAAGTTCAGCCGGATTTTCAAACCTGCTTGCCAGCATCATTGCTGAAATAATGTAGGGTTTGTAACCAGCCTCTTCGTAAGTATTCAAACGATATTTTTCAAAAACATCACCGCTAACTTCACCTTCCTCACACGATACTCCTGAAATATCTGCAGGCAAGCAGTGCATGTAAAGTGCATCCTGGTTTTTGGTGAGCTTCATCATTTTTTCGTTGTACTCCCAGTCCTTATGGTTAGCGTTTTGTGCCAAACATCTCTTTTCTAAATCTTCAAGTCCTTTTTTGTCCCTGTTACGAAGTAACATGGTTCTTTCTTCCATAACCTGATATGGAGCCCAACTCTTTGGATAAACTATATCCGCATTTTTCATGGCAGTTTCCATTGAATTTGAAACATTGAATGTTCCGCCACTCTTTTCTGCGTTATCTCTTGCGATGTTTACAATTTCAGGAATCAATTCGTATCCCTCGGGGTAAGCAAGTTCAACGTTCATTCCAAAACGTGTCATAAGAGCAATAACTCCTTGAGGTACAGAAAGTGGTTTTCCATAGCTTGGTGAGTAAGCCCAGCTCATCACAATTTTCTTTCCCTTCAGATTTTCGAGCGAACCAAAATGGTTGCGAAGATGCAGAAGATCGCTCATTGCCTGGGTTGGATGGTCCATATCGCACTGGAGGTTTACGATTCCCGGACGAACAGGAAGAATTCCTTTTTCAAATCCTTCATCCAACGATGCGCCAACTTCACGCATGTACCGGTTTCCTTCGCCAAGGTACATATCGTCACGAATTCCGATGAAATCGGTTAGGAACGAAATCATCTGTGCGGTTTCCCTAACTGTTTCGCCGTGCGAAACCTGCGATTTTTCTTCGTCCATATCCTGAACAGCTAAACCAAGCAGGTTACAGGCCGATGCGAATGAGAAACGTGTGCGGGTTGATTTATCGCGGAAAATTGATACAGCAAGTCCTGAATCGAAAATTCGTGGTGATATATTTTCAGCACGCATCTCTTTTAGGATATCTGCTATCTCGAGGATAGCCATAAGTTCGCTATCCGTTTTTTCCCACGTGAGCAGGAAATCTTTCTGGTAAAGCTTAGTCTTTAGCTCGCTAAGTAGTTCGATACGTTTTTTTAGCTTCATATTTAGTAGATTTAAATTATTAAGAACGCAGATTTAAAAGATTATACAGATTAACGCAGATTATTTAAAGTTTCAGAAAAAGTCAAATTAAATTATTTTCCTTGAATTTGAAAAAGCGACTCGTTTAAACTGTGCTTTCTTACCAAAGTTAAATAGTAATCCAACTTCGATATTTGTTGCTCTAAGATAATTTAATAGTTGATATTCATGTTCTTCACAAAGAGATTCAGCAGCTTTTAGTTCAATAATAATTTTATCATCAACTACAATATCTGCTTTATAATATCATACCTGCAGACCTTTATAAAACACTTCAATTGGTTCTTGTACTTTGTATGGAATTCCAAAATTTTTGAGTTCTAAAGCAAAAGAATTTTCGTAAACTTTTTCTAAAAAGCCATAGCCTAGAGCGTTGTACACATCGTAGAATATTCCAATTAGAATTTCTGATAATTCTTTATGTTTGAACTCGTTCAAAGGAGTCTTCTTAAAAATTTTATAATCTGCGAAAATCCAGAAATCTGCTTAATCTGTGTTCTATAAATCGTATGCAAATGCAGCATAGAATGCTGATGCAGCAACCAAATCGCTTACGGGAACTTTTTCGTTTGGAGCATGAGCCAACACTTCGTTTCCGGGACCAAATCCAATGGTTGGAACTCCATGCATTCCGTTAATTGCTATGCCGTTGGTTGAAAATGTCCACTTATCAATTTTTGGTGCTTTATTGAATAATCCTTCAAATGATTTTACTCCGGTTTGAACAATGTGCTCTTTCTCCTCGATTTTCCAGGTAGGATAGTATTTCTCCATTCCGTACTTCAATCCGGTGTAGGAAGTTTCTGAGTACTCCAGAACCTCAACTTTTGCATTCATTCCCTTGATAACTTCTTCAACCTCTTTTACTGCTGATTCTTTTGTTTCGCCCCAGGTTAAACGTCTGTCGAGGTGAATTCTGGTATAATCGGCAACTGCACAAAGAGATGGACTGCCAGAAATGATTTCGGAGATAGTAACGCTTCCTTTCCCAAGGAAATCGTCATGCTTAAGTCTGTCATTCAGTTTCTCAATTTCAAGCGCAGCTTTCGATGCCATGTAAATTGCATTCTTTCCACGCTCGGGTGCTGAACCGTGTGAGGAAACTCCGTAGAAATGAACGTGCATTTCCATACGACCTCTGTGACCGCGATAAATATTCAGATTTGTTGGCTCGGTGCTGATAGCAAAATCGGGTTTTAAACCTTCCTCCTCAATGATATATTTCCAGCAAAGTCCATCGCAATCCTCCTCAATTACGCTACCAACAAAGTAGATAGTTAAATCGCGATCGAATCCCATTTCTTTCAGAATTCTTCCTGAAGTAACAAAAGCAGCAGGACCGCCTTTTTGGTCAACGGTTCCACGACCGTGTACAAATCCATCTTTAACTTCTCCGCCAAGTGGATCAAAATCCCAGTTCTCGCGCAGTCCGATATCTACTGTGTCCATATGTCCATCGATGGCAAGAATTCTTTTACCGTTGCCAATTCTACCAATCACGTTTCCCAATCCGTCAATGCGAACCTCATCGAATCCGGCTTCCTCCATCTGGCGTTTCAGCTCCAGCTGAACATCCTTCTCACCAAGGCTAAGCGATTTAATTTGGATTAGCTTCGACAGGTTGTTGGCGGTATAATCGCTGTACTTTTCTGCCAGCTCGTTTATTTTTCCGTAAATGCTTTCCATTTTTATAAATTTTGAGTGTATAATACTTCATATCGAACCTTGGGCTCAATACAAAAAATGCGTAATTCAATTTACATCAATAACTTAGGTGTAAAAAAATGTAGAAATAGGAATGCTAAGGTATGAAAAAACGTAATCCAATACAATGAGCGCTAGCTAAATTGTTCCAATTTTTAGTTTTAAGAACAAAATATTTTAATTTGGCTCAAAAAATTAGAGAATTCAACACTATTCTTTTTACTTTGGAGTTTTATTACTGAAATTTTTTCTGGATGAGGTTTGTTAAATACTTTATACTACTCTTTATTTTTATTGTTGGAATAAATTCCGCATCGGGACAAAACCGTCAGCGGGGAGGAGTTCCGTACGGGATTATTTATCCTGAGATAAGTTCATCGATAAGTTGCAGTGAGTTTACACCAAACTCTGAAGAGTTTAAAAATGAAATATCCGAAGGTGCAAACCGAGGGAAGGATGGAATACCAATGCGAATGGGCTTTTCAGTTCCTGCTGAAGTAAGAATCGACCAGGATTATACCTTTAATATAGAAGGCGATCGAGTGGTTTGGCAGCACCGAATAATTTCGGAAGGAGCGCTGGCGCTGGGTTTAGTTTTTGAAAATTTCATAATTCCGGATTACGGGAAACTTTTTATCTACTCGCCCGATGGCCAAGAAATTCTTGGATACTACGATTCTGAAAGCAGTGTTTTTAGTAAACCATTTGTGACAAATTTTATCAGTGGCGACGAGGTAATCGTCGAATATTCAGAGAAAGCCAGCAAGCAGCAGTTTGCATCAGGTGCAAGAATTTCAATCAGCGAGGTAATTCATCTTTTCCGTGGGGTAAGCCGATTGTCAAAGGGATTGGGCGATAGCCAGTGGTGCCAGGTAAATGTAAACTGCCCCGAGGGGGCAAGTTGGCAAAGCCAGAAGCGTGGCGTTGCTAAAATGCTTTTCAAAAAGGGAAGTTCGTGGTACAACTGTACGGGAACTTTAGTGAACAATACCAACGAGGACGGGAAACTTTACTTTCTTACTGCCGATCATTGCGGAGGCGATGCAACCGAGGAGGAACGTTCGCTTTGGCAGTTCTACTTTCAGTTTGAGCGCCCGGGATGCAGCAACGATGAGGATCCGGTAAATTCAGATTTTGTTCAGGGATGCTCGCTCGTTTCCCATGCCCCGTTAAGCGGAGGTTCCGATTTTCAGCTGGTGGAAATTTCTTCTCCGGTTTCCCGAAGTAGCTTGCCGTACTTCAACGGTTGGGATATTTCCGGCGTTGCCAGCAAGGAGGGCGTTAGCATTCATCATCCCAACGGTGATGTGAAGAAAATTTCAACCTTTACCCGAACGCTCACGACAACCACTCCAAATGTAGGAGGAAGTATTATGGCTGTGAACTCGGCTTGGCGGGTTTACTGGGATGAAACCGAAACGAATTTTGGCGTAACCGAACCCGGTTCATCGGGTGCTCCACTTTTCGATACTTGCGGGCTAATTATTGGCACCCTTGCCGGAGGAAACTCTTCATGCTCAAATCCTTCGGAAACCGATTTCTATGGAAAATTCAGCTACCACTGGGATTCGAACGGTGAGGAGAATGACCAGCAGTTGAGTCATTGGTTAAATCCCGATGGGGTTGAGATTACTGCATTGAATGGTTTCGATCCTTTGGTTCCCAAAAATCTTTCTGCTGTAGTTGAGCAGAAGGTGGTTACCCTATCGTGGGAAGAACCACTATTCATCGATGGACTTTCGGGATACAAAGTTTTTTCGAATGACGAGGAGATTGCGCAGCTTTCTTCTGCTGAACTTTCGTACCAAATCGATTACAGCAGTAAGGCTGATTACTATTACTACGTTACTGCGGTTTACTCTTCGCCCGATTACGAGTCGGATGCTTCAAACAAAGTTTTTGCGAGCATCGATACTGATTCCCATACAATTCTGGGAACTGAAAAACGCGTGAAAATTTATCCAAATCCAGCAAAGGATCAGGTTGTTGTTGAGTCGGATATTCCTATGAACTCGATTGCAATTCTATCTGTGAGTGGAGTTGAAATTGAAAATCGGAAGAATCCGGAAGGTTCATTGCAGGTAATTTTTACGTTAAATATTCCCAATGGAGTTTACTTTGTAAACATTATTCTGATTGACGGTGGGAGGGAAGTTCTGAAGTTGGTTGTGAGTCACTAGCAAAAAAAAAACTGCGATCCGGATGAACGAATCGCAGCTTTTAAAACCTAGTGGTTGGCTAATCAAGGTTCGCGCTTCCGTACTTAACGGTAACGCTCACTTTAGTTTTTGTATTCTCGTTGGAACCTACTATTCCGTTAACACTTACCTTGCTGTTGTTTTCTATCCGGCTAACTTTGGCCTGCGAGTTGTACGATAGCCCGCCATACGAAGCTGTAGCATCAATTTGGTACGATACCGAAGCTGGGATTGGAGCGCTCAGGCTGGCGTAGCTTCCTCTGTAAACAAGCTCCTGAAGGGTAGGGGCAACTTCCTGAACCTTAACATCGCCGTAGCGGGTTGTAATGCTCAGTTTTTTCCCAATTTTCCCAATCTTGTAGGTTGTGTAACCGCTCTCGCCAACAATGTTGGATATGTTTCCAATGTTAATTCCATCGTACTTCGACTCAACAACCAGCGAGCTGGCATTGTCAACCGAAATTTTTGAGTACTTGCTAATTAGAACTAAGGCTTTGCCATTTGTAATGCTCAGGTTGGCGTATTTAATATCGAGTTTCATCCAGTCAACCTCTTCAATTGAAGCATCGCCATACCCAAGTGTAAGTGAGCTAAGAGGCTCCTCGCTTCCGCGGAATATTCGGTTTGCCTTTAGGTTTCCGTACTTTATTTTTATATCGGCGTGTCCGGTTATCTCGTTAATGAAAGCGTCACCAAACTTATTGTACAGGTCGAGGTTTAAATCCTTGGGCATTTTTACGTTGTAGTCAATGCTGAACTCCTTGGATGATGAGCTGAAGTTGAAACCGCTAGAAATTCTGAAGGCTTTTTCGTCGATTTCGGTAACTGCTTTAATTTCATCACCAACTTTTTCAATTGTAACGTTGATCGCATCCAACATTTTTTGTGCTTTGTCGGCATTGTTATGCTCAACGGTAACCTCAACAGTTATTGAAACTGCATTTTTATCCCAGTTCTCAATGTTCACCTGGCCAAACCGATTTTCGATTGTAACCTGGTTTCCCTTTTCGGTGCTAAATTCTTTGTTGTAAGTTTTATTCAACTTCTCAGCATTAGCATCAGTACTTGTTAATGGGATTGTGATTAACAGTACTCCGAGGGCTAGTAGGATATTTCTGAAAGTTCTCATTGTATTATGGTTTTATTATTTTTCTACTTACTATGGTTAACATTCTCTAGCTTGTCAATTATTTGCTCCATTACATCGAGCTTGGTTTGGTAGTGTAGCACCAGAACGTGCACAGCCCGTGCTTTTGATGGAGAGGAGGATATTTCTGCCAAAACATTATCGTATCCTTGATTGAGATCGATAAGTGTTTGAGCGATTTCCTGATTTTGTACTTGATTTGAGTTCATCATCAGCATGTTAATAACCTCCTGTTTTTTGCTTACCTGAGTTTTGTAGTACTCATCAACGTTCACCATTTCGGGTGTAAGGCTTTGCGATGAGTAGGAGTTGTTGTTTAACATTTCAATTCCGCTGTAGCTAAGCAGTAAACTCAGGCTGGCTGTAACAATAATTCCTGCTATTGCAGCTGCGCTGGCAACCAGAAGTAGGTTCGGTTTTCTATCGCTCTGTCGATTTTCGAGCTTACTTCTAAACCTTTCAAAGTGACCCGGCGAAGGTTCCTCTGTGTTGAAGTCCCCACGTTGCGTGCTAAAAAAGTTCTCTAGCTTATCCATGGTCGTTATTTTTTTGTGTTTAGTAATTCAATTAGTCGCTTTTTGGCTCTTGCCAGCTGAGAACGCGAGGTTGATGCGCTTATGCTAAGCATGTTAGCAACCTCATCGTGCGAGTAGCCTTCAACAAGCACCAGGTTGATTATGAGTTTGTAGCCATCGGGTAACTTTTGGATGGCTTCTCGCAGTTGCTCAACCGATTCAGGTACAAAATCGTCATTGCTCTCTTCCTGCTGGTTTTGTAGCCCAATCACCTCGTCAATTGGAACGGAAAGTAGCCTCTTCTTTTTCAGAAAATCGAGGGAAGAGTTAACTACTATGCGTTTTAACCAGGCTCCAAAACTTACTTCATTCTTGTAAGTACCAATCTTTTCAAACGCTTTAAAGAACGATTCTTGCATAATGTCTTCGGCTTCGGTTGTGTCGTTCACAATTCGCAGGCATGTGTTGTACATTGCCTTGTAGTAAAGCTTGTAAATTTCGAACTGTGCCAGGCTATCACCCTCTCTGCAGCGATTGATAAGTGCCTGATGAACGTTCACATACTTGCCTTCAACCTTCATACATTTGCTTTAATGACGTTATAAAGATTTTTTTTGCTGCATCGAGCAGCAATTTTTTTCAAATTTAGTAGAAAAAGGGAAAAATAATGAACGCTGGATGTTTTAACTTTTTCAAAATACAAATTTCTGATTACCGACCACCGACCACCGACCACCGACCACCGACCACCGATTACCGATTACCAATCAATCCTCAAAAAACTTCCCCTGCCATGTATCCCTTTCGGCCATTAGTCCCTCGAATTTATTGAGGAGCTGATCGGTACGAAGCTTTTCCCATTTGGGTGCAATAAGCGTTCGAGGCGATGCTTCGCCTGTAATGCGTTCAACAACAAACTTTGGGTTCAGGCGCTCAATAATTTTTACCATCAAATCGAGATACCCATCAACATCGTAGAACTTAAAAGTATCGGGGTTGTTCTGGTAATCGATTTCCATTCGGGTATTTCGCACAATTTGTAGCTGATGAAATTTTATGGTGTTTATTTTTAGCTTGTTTATGGTTTTTACCTGATCGATTAGGTACTCGGAATTTTCGCCGGGTAATCCTAGTATAAAGTGCGCACCCACGTTTATGCCTCGCTTGGAGGTTTGCTCAATTGCCCAAACCGATTTTTCGAAGTCGTGTCCTCGGTTGATGTTAAGTAACGTTTGGTTTGAGCACGATTCAACGCCGTATTCCACCGAAACGTAAAACTTTTTGGCGAGCTCGCCAAAGTAATCGAGCTTTGCTTCATCCACGCAATCGGGGCGGGTTCCAACCACAATTCCAATAACCTTCGGGTGTTCAAGCGCTTGGTTGTAAATTGATTTTAGGTAGTCTAAGTCGGCATATGTATTGGAGTACGCTTGAAAGTAAGCCAGAAATTTATCGGCCCTGCGGTAGCGAACCGTGTGGAACTCAATGCCCTCGTTAAGCTGCTTAATTATTGGTTTTTGTGGGTTACAGTAGCTGGGGTTGAATGAATCGTTGTTGCAGTACGTGCAACCGCCCGTTCCTACTGTGCCATCGCGGTTTGGGCATGTAAACCCCGCATCGAGGGTAAGCTTTTGAACCCTGCCCCCGAATACTCGTTTTATGTATCGCGAGTAGCTGTTGAATCGCCTTGTATCGCCCCAGGGAAAAACCATCTTTGAATTTTTCTTTTTAATGAGAGTCACACTTCGATATACACAGTGTGACAGTTTCGTTGATAATGCAACATCTGCTTACTCAAACTTAATTGTTTTATCAGGACTAATTCTTGAAACCACCATTGATGGAACAATGAGCATTAGCAGGGTTACTGTAAACGTAGCAATGTTAAGTAAAATAACATGCAGCAACTTCAAGTTTATTGGAACAGTTGACAGGTAGTAGTTTGCCTCATCGAGTTTAATGATACCATATTTCATTTGAATAAATGCGAGGGCAATTCCTATTACATTTCCCCAGAGTAAGCCCCTGCTTACAATGTAGCCCGACTGGATTAAAAATATTTTGCGTATCAGTCCGTTTTCCGCACCAAGTGCTTTCAGAACTCCAATCATGTTGGTTCGCTCCAGGATAATTATAAGCAGCCCCGAAATCATGTTGAAACCTGCTACAGCAAGCATTAGTACTAGCAGCACAATTACGTTAAGGTCCTGCAATCCCAGCCAATCAAAAATTTGCGGGTACTTATCAATTATGCTTTGAACCATTAGCCTCGAACCGTCCTGCAGGAATGTGAAAACAACTTTATCCTCCACGTCGTACTTTAGGCTGGTAATTTGGTTGAAATCATCAATAAAAATTTCAAAGCCGGTTACCTGATCGGAATCCCAGCCGTTAAGTCGCTGTATATGGCGCATGTCGGCAAAAACAAACATCTTATCGAATTCGGCCATCTGGGAATCGAAGATTCCGGTTACTGTGAAACGCCGAACCCTAGGAGGTTCCTGTACAAAGAACATGTCGAACGTATCGCCAACCTTAAGTTTCAGAAGAAGCGAGATGGTTTTTGAAATTACCGCACCATTCGAGGTGGTGGAGTCGTTTAGCTGTAGTAAAGTTCCGTCAACCAAATTCTTTTCGAAGAAGCTCCAGTCGAAGTCGAAGCCAACTCCTTTCAGTACAATACCCTGAATGTCTGTGTTGGTCTTAATAATTCCGGGTTTTACAGCAAAAACCTGAATGTGCTTAATTCCCTTCATGCTTTTTAGCTCAGGTAGGAATTCCTGATTTTTGCTTATGGGGTTCGTTTCGAACGAGAGGTTCCGGTCGAGGTTCACAATTTGAAGATGGCTTCCAAAGCCAATAGTCTTTTCACCAATCTCTTTTTTAAACCCTGTGACTACTGAAACTGAAATAATCATTACAGCCAGGCTAAGGGCAACGGCAATGGTTGCTATTGTTATGAAGGGGCGGGAAAGGTTGCTCTTTTGCTCCTTGCCACTAACCAAACGTTGCGCTATGAAATGCTCGAGTTTCAATTTATATGGTTTTTCAAAGTTGGGTTAAACATTACATTATTGTATGAAACCTTTACTACTTTCTGCCAAAATCTGCAGGAATTTCACCCCAGCATTGGGTTTCCCATTTTAGTATTGGGTTGCTCCAGGTATTTGTTTTCAACCATTTTTCGGCACGTTCAATTAGTTCGAAAAGAATGGCATTCCGAGCGGTTAATTCCAATTTTGTGTTGGCTTTCCTTTTCCTAACCCAGCTAATAGCCGTCATGGAGTCGGTGTAAACTGGGAGGTTACTATTCTTCTTTTTAAGTAAAGCCAATCCGTGAACAATGGCGAGAAACTCGCCAATGTTATTTGTTCCGTCGAAGTAGGGGCCTTGGCGAAATATTTCTTTGCCCGTAAGGGTGTCAACTCCGCGGTACTCCATATCGCCCGTGGCGGTATTCCAGGCAGCATCAACCGAAAGCGATGGAACTATAGGCTTTGGTTGGTTCTCTTTCAGCCCTGTAAGCTGAATTTCCAGCGAAACGGGTTTGCCAGCAAAGTCAGCGTAGTTTCCTTTTAATGCTTCCTCGGCAGCAGCTTTGCTTGGAAACGATTTGTATTTCGCATTGGGAAACCCTTTGATTTGCCTTTGGCACTCATCCCAGCTTTCGTAAATTCCGGGTTCAACTCCCTCCCATACTACGTAGTACTTTGCTTTAGCCATTCCGGTTTACGTTAAATCTTTTTTAGCAACCATTCTTATTACCACTGCGCTTCCCTTGTGCATAATACCCTCGTTGAGTGTAATTTCTTCGCGGCTCAAAGATAGTATAGATAGTGAACTAAAAGAACTTTCAAGTTCATTTATGGTAGGAAAAAGATCGGGATTTTTTGGTCCTCCAGAAAACCTGCCAAGCTGGTCGGGGTGGTAGCATTCAATAATGATGGTACCGTTCTGGTTTAGGAGCGATACCATTTTACTGTGTGCATCCTTTCGTTGGGCTGAAGGCAAATGCAAGTAAACTAAACCAATGGCATCAAATTTTATTTTTGAGTTGAAACCCTGAATGTCGCTACAAAAAAAATGAATATTTACGTTGTTTTTTTTAAACAGTTTATTCGCTTTATTAACAGCCACTTCGCTGAAGTCAAAGGCGGTAACTTCCCATCCATTCTTAGCAGCCCATAATGCATTTCTACCCTCACCCTCGCCAGGCAGCAGCAGTTTTGCGGGCGTTAGCTTGCTTAGCTCCTTTTTGAGGAAACTATTCGGTTCAATTCCATAAATTAGCTCGGGATTACTATACCTGCTGTTCCACTCATCGCTGTTGTTCATTGTTCATCTGTAAAGTCAGTGTACAAAAGGTATTTCTTTCTAACTCTTTTAAACTCGCTAATATCCTTCTTCCATGTTTCGCGGATTGTTTCTGAATCCTGCCCCTCAATTATTTGCCTTTTCAAAATTTCGTTTCCGGCAAGAAGGTTGAAGTAGCTGTTGAAAAATTCATTCTTCCGGGGGTATAATTGATAAGCGTATATAAGCCAATCTAAATTTATAGATTTTCGATTGTAGAAATAGTCAACGGTGTAGTCCCTTAAATCTAATCCATTGCATCTTTCACCAAGTGAAGGTGGGTTAGCGCTCATGCCCAATCTGCTTTCTGGAGTGAAAAAGAACTCAGTTTGAGGAAAATTTGGAGAACCGAATACTTGGAAAGGGAAATCGGTTCCACGCCCTATGCTTACTACTGTGCCTTCGAAAAAACCTAGCGATGGGTATAGGTAAATGGATGTTTGATTGGGAAGATTAGGAGAGGGTTTTACAGGTAGTAAGTAGGTCGAATCATGAGTGTAGTTTTTGCATGTTACCACACGTAAATCGCATTTTACATTATTGTTAAGCCATCCTTCACCGTTTATCATTTGAGCAAATTCACCAATTGTCATCCCATGTACCAGTGGTACCGGGTGCATCCCTACAAAGGAACGAAAGTTAGTGTCGAGTATTGGTCCATCAATATACCAGCCGTTTGGATTTGGTCGGTCGAGTACCAGTATGGGTATGCCATTTTCTGCACAAGCTTCCATTACGTAATGCATGGTTGAGATGTATGTGTAGAACCGTACACCTACATCCTGCATATCAAAAACAATGATATCTATGCCTTCTAAATCAGTTTTGGCAGGTTTTTTATGGCTTCCATAGAGCGAGATAACAGGGAGTTTTGATATATTATCAATTTGGTTATCAATTAATTCACCAGCCTCAACTTCTCCTCTGAAACCATGTTCTGGACTGAAAATTTTCTGAATTTGTATGTTATGAGAAAGGAGCGTGTCAACCAAGTGGGTTTCATTTACAAGCGATGTGTGGTTAGAAACTATTCCAATATTTTTGCTTTCAATGAAAGGCAGATATTCGTTTAGCTGTTCACTGCCAGTAATAATCTTTTCGTTTTCATTTGAGGTATCCTGTGAATAGCTACAAGTGGAAAAAAGCAAACATAGGAGTATAAAATATAATTGCATATTGAATATATGTGTGTTTAGCATACGAAGATATAAAAAGAATGGATAACAATATTATATTACGATTGATTATTAATAAGGATAGGAATGTTCCTTTTTGAATATATTGTTAAAATACAATAAAATATTGCTTAATGGTATGTTAATATTTAAATCAAAAAGGGTTCAAATATGGCCGATAAATGTTAAAAATACTTGTTTATTAAAAAAGTGATACTATTTTTGCAAATGTTAAGTTCTGTTAAGGGCTTAACACAAATTTGAATTTATGGGGAATAGTCCCCTAAGTTACCTAAACCTCAATAATTATTAACTCTAAATTCTGTTCTATGAAAAAACTAACAGTCTTACTTGGTTTAATGGCATTCCTGAGCATTCAGGTTGTCCTCGGCCAAACAAGGCAGATTACTGGAACGGTTACATCCGCTGAGGATGGTTTACCTATTCCTGGAGTGTCTGTATTAGTTAATGAAACAACAATCGGTGCAGCTACTGATGTAGATGGTAAGTACTCGATTAATGTTCCACCCACAGGTACTATCCTAAAGTTTAGTTTCGTTGGGATGTTAACCCAGGAAATTGAAATTGGTGATAAAACTGTGATTGACGTAGTTATGCAGCTTGATGCTACCGAACTTGAGGAAGTTATTGTAGTGGCCTATGGAACCACAACAAGAAGTTCTTTCACTGGTTCTGCTGGCGTTGTTAAAGCTGAAGAATTACAGAAAAGACAAGTTTCTAACATTACCAAGGCTTTGTCAGGTCAAGTGGCTGGTGTACAAATCACTAGCTCTAACGGACAGCCTGGAACGGAAGCTACAGTTCGAATCAGGGGTATCGGTTCAATGAACGCTAGCAATACTCCTCTTTATGTTGTTGATGGTGTGCCATTCGATGGTAACATCTCAGCGATTAACCCTTCGGACATTGAAACTATGACAGTACTGAAGGATGCTGCTGCTAATGCTCTTTATGGCGCACGTGGTGCTAACGGTGTTATCCTTATCACAACCAAAAAAGCAAAAGGAAAAGATGCCATCATTACTGTAGATTCAAAATGGGGTAATAACTCCAGAGCGGTTCCTAACTATGATGTTATGACCGATCCTGCGATGTATTACGAGTACTTCTACAAGGGACTCTACAATTCAAGAGCTTACAATGGTCAAACCCCAGAGCAATCTTATGCTTATGCTGATGCTCAACTTTTCAGCCTTCTTGGATACCAGGTTTACACCATTCCTGAAGGACAGAGGTTTATTGGTGAGGATTTTAAACTAAACCCCAACGCAACATTAGGTTTTTCCGATGGTGAATATTACTACACACCCGATGACTGGTATAAAGAAATTTTCTTTTCTCAAAACATGCGTCAGGAGTACAATGTTTCAGTATCAGGTACATCCGACCGCTTTAACTACTACTTCTCAGGTGGTTATCTTGATGATACCGGTATCGTATCAGGTTCTGGTTTCGACAGGTACACAGGTCGTTCAAACCTTGACTACCAAGCGAAAGATTGGTTAAGGGTTGGTGCAAACATTGGTTACTCGTACTACAACATTCAGGCACCAGGTAACCAAACCAGTTGGGGTTCATCCGGAAACCTATTCTACGTTGTAAACCACATTGCACCAATTTACCCAATTTATGTTCGTAACGCCGATGGCTCAATTAAGGTTGATGACCGTGGTATTACCGTTTATGACTTTGGAACCCTGGCTTCAACCAACAGAATTCGTGGTTTCATGTCAATGTCAAACCCCGCAATCACCTTAAAACTTGATAAGTATAACTCATTCAACGATGAGCTAAACAGCAAGTGGTATGCAATCTTTACTCCTATTGAAGGTCTTACTGTTACCGCAAACATTGGTTCAAACGTGCTTAACCGTAGACGTAACAACCTGTATAACCAGTTTTACGGTGGCAGTGTTACTTCACAGGGAGGTGCTTATGTTGAACACTACCGTCAGTTCTCCGTTATTCAGCAGTACTTTATTAACTATAAGAAAACCTTTGCTGATGTTCATAACGTAGATCTTTTTGTAGGTTACGAAGGTTACCAGCTAAAAATGCAGGACATTAGTGGATACAATGAAATGCTTTACAACCCATTCGTAGGTGAACTTAACAATGCGCTTCAAACACCTTCAAACAGGCCAGAGTCATATACTCACAGCTACGCTGTTGAAGGTTACCTATCACGCTTACAGTACGATTATGATGGAAAGTATTTTGTTGGTGCATCATATAGGCGCGATGCTTCATCACGTTTCCATCCCGATAACAGGTGGGGTAACTTTGGTAGCTTCAGCTTAGCTTGGTTGATGAATAAGGAGGAGTTCATGAGCGGGATAGATTGGCTTGATATGTTAAAAGTTAAAGCTAGTATTGGTTCGGTAGGTAATGATAACCTTGGATCTTCTAGTTATTACTACTACGCTTACCTCGATCAATTTACAGTAACTAACAATGATGGCGATTTTGCTGTAGCATTCGCTTACAAAGGTAATCCCGATATTACTTGGGAAACCAGTACCTCAATGAACGCTGGTTTCGATTTTGAGCTTTTCAAAAGCAGGTTAAACGGTACCATTGAGTATTTCTTCAGAAATACTTCAGACCAGCTATACCACCTACCTGTACCTAACTCACTTGGTTACACATCAATACCAATGAACATTGGTGATGTTGTGAACAAAGGTGTTGAAGTTGACTTGAATGGCGTTGTTTTCCAGAACGATAGAATTACCTGGCAGGCAAACATTAATGCTACCACTTATAAGAATGAGATTACCGCTCTTCACGAGAGTATTGAAGAAGAAGGCGTTAAGTACTCAAATAGCATTATTGAAATTGGCGGATCGCTATATGATATTTATATGCGCGAGTATGCTGGTGTTGACCCTGAAACAGGAAGAGCACTTTACTATGTTGATCCAGATAATGATGATTACACTACTACTGATGTTTGGGGCGATGCAAATCAAGCTCGTTTAGGTTGTAGTTTGCCAAAAGTATACGGAGGTTTTGGAACATCAGTTAATGGCTTTGGCTTAGACTTTTCTGTACAGTTTGCTTACCAGCTGGGTGGTAGTGTATATGATGGTTCATACGAGGCCTTAATGCACAATGGCGACAACATTGGTCACAACTGGCACATGGACATTCAAAATGCATGGACTCCAGAGAATACTAGTACCGATGTACCACGCCTTAGCTATTCAGATGATTCATACCAGAAATCTTCTTCACGTTTTGTGGTAAGTAGCGATTACCTATCTCTTAATAGCATAGTTTTAGGATACACCTTCCCTTCAAAATTCTTTAAGAATACAGGTATTTCCTCACTTAGAGTATATGCTGTAGGGGATAATCTTGCACTTCTTTCTACTCGTAAAGGTTTCGACCCTCGTCAGTACTTAGGTGGTGGTAGTTCAACCGGTTCGGGTAGCTTCTCTTACTCAGCATTAAAAACCATTTCTGCTGGTGTAACCCTAACCTTCTAATCTTAAAATTATGAACATTATGAAAACAAATAAAAAATTGCTGCTCTTAGCATTGGGCGCATTTACTTTTAACTTTTATTCCTGTACCGAGTTAGATACACAACCAGAAAGTGGTATTTTTACTTCTGAACAAAAGCAGGATATCGTTGAGTCAATTCCCGATAGGATTGCTGCCGATATTGCTGGTATGTATTCTATTCTTGGAAAACAGTACGCAGTGTATGGTAGTGACGCAGGACGTCATGATGATTTTGGGTACCCCTCAATGTGTATCTCATGGGAAGCAAACGGACCTGATTTTATTACCGATGAGAGCAACTACAACTGGTATTCAACTTGTAGCGCATACGAGGATAGAACCTACACTTACGCTAACCCTAATATGCGTTGGAGCCTATTCTATAAGCAGATGAAACTTGCTAACGATGTGCTTGCTTCAATCCCTGTTGATACCGAAAACCAAACTTTGAAGTATTATATGGGGCAAGCCTACGCAATTAGAGCGTTCGATTATCTTAACCTTGTTCCTTACTTTCAGTTTAAGTACAAAGGCAATGAGGATCAACCATCAGTACCAATTGTAACATGGGATATGACTGGTGATGTATCTTCAAACCCCAGAGCTCCACAAACTGAGGTTTACGAGTTAATTATTTCTGATTTAACAAAAGCTATTGAATTACTTGATGGTTACACTCGTACATCGAAGGGGCAAATTGACCAGCAAGTTGCCTATGGACTTCGTGCTCGCGCAAACCTTTATATGGAGAACTGGGCACAAGCTGCCAGCGATGCTGATATGGCAATGGTTGGTTATACACCTTACTCACGTGATGACGTTTCGAAACCTACTTTTATAACAGCTACAGATCCAAACTGGATTTGGGCTATTATGATAGACCCATCTAACGTACCTGATAACCTCCCTACCTGGCCATCAAAATTAGGCTCATTTACTGGATATGGTTATACAACAGCTGTACAATGTTACAAAACAATTAACAACTTGCTCTGGAATCTTATCCCAACTACCGATGTTAGAAAAGGATGGTGGGTTGACGAAAACCTTGAATCACCAAACTTAGCTACTGTTACTTGGGGCGATTTTACTGGCAATGAGATTCCTACTTCTGGAGTTGACGGTATTGCTACCTGGTTACCTTATACTCAACTTAAATTTGGACAATATGGTGGTCCTGGTAGTACCATTAACGCAGGCGACTGGTGTTTAATGCGTGCTGAAGAAATGATTCTCATTAAAGCTGAAGCAACTGGAAAAAGCAATGAGGCTCAGGGTAAAACAATTCTTCAAGAGTTTGTTTCAAACTATAGAGACCCAAGTTACGATGTTAATGCTTCAACCCGTGCATTTCAGGATGAGGTTTGGTTCCATCGTCGTATAGAACTATGGGGTGAAGGTTTTGCCATGTCTGATATCATGCGTTTAGGTAAGAATGTGGTTCGTTTTAGCCCATCAAAACCATCTAGTGTACCTCTTATTTATATGTTTAACTTAACTTCAAATGATGGATGGTTATTAAACCGTATTCCTCAAGCAGAGGTTAACACAAATGCAGGTATTATTCAGAACGATGGTGGAACATTACCTGTTCCTGAGCAAAACCCAGACCTAAAGGATGGTGTAACCGATTAATTTAAAAATGTTTAATTCATAAGACCTATATGCTTAAAGCATAATATTGTAAGAAGTAACATAGGTTTGAATTATTCAAAATATACAGAAGGAAGGGGGAGCAGTTTTGCTCCCCCTTCTGACTTTTTATAGCCTTTATGTTTAGTTGGAGAGTTTTACATAGCTTGTTGTTCTGTAGATAATGAATAACCTCAATAATTGAGAGGAGTTGGAATTATTTATTGAATACGTTTCAAGAAGTTATACTTCTAAGTTGGTGGAAACGAATATAGTATTCCTTCTTATGAATAGTAGCATTTGAATTCTAAATTATTTTCATTTCTCAAATAACATACTTGTTATAATTGAGTTCAGCAATAGGATTGTTCTTAAGAGGGTAGAATAGGTAATTTAACGTGAGTTCGAACTAAGAAATTGCATTTTTCGGGTTGCTGTCATAGCGCAATCTCTTCAAAAACCTTAGTAACATAACAAGAGGTACAAAACAGAACCTTATTACCTTATTAATCAGCAATTAAAATTTGCTCTTACATCAAACTCAAGTTGAAAAAATGATAAATACATCATACTTTTTCCCATTATTTCAAAAAGAAAAAACTTAATACCAAACAAATTATTAGGTATTAAGTTTTTATGTTTGTTTTTTAGGAGGTTGCGTTACTTAACAACAGCTATTTTGGCGGTATAAATATTACTATTGGCAGTTTGTATAGAAATGATATATATTCCCTTATTCAAATCATTCACACTAACTGAAAATTTTTCGTTGTTCACGTCCGATATCGTTTTAACAATCCTTCCAGAGATATCAGAAAATTTGATTTCTCTGATATTTTCAAAACACTGAATGTAAAGTATATCCGATGTTGGATTGGGATATATGTTTACGCTTAATTCCTTGCTAATTGGTTTTGTGCTAGTTGGCATACCCCAAACATCATTAATAGTTCTGTTGGTTAGTATGTTAACTGTTCTGTATTCGGTTTCGAGCCATTCACCGAATTCGGAAGTAGGTTCATCCTTAACAACAAAGTATTTATAATCAAGAAAACCTTCATGGTTTAGGGTATAACTATATATCCACTCATCGGGTAAGGTAATTTCTCCTGAAACTTCAACATCATCTAACATGAGCATTTGAGCATCCTGTGATACGTATCTGATTGCAAAGTAAAAGGGTTGATTCAAATATTCGCTTAAATCGAATTCAAACATTGTCCAGCTATCGGGAACCTCAACATAGTCGCCATTGGAGATAACCGAAAAGCTTGATAACTCAGGGTCAGATGTTGAAACCAGCACCTGAATTCGTTCTGCCCCATAGGCATCACTGATAGATTTTGCCCAAAAACTTAACTTGCTGGTTTGTGTTCCTATAAGTTGAGGTGAGATAAGCCATTTATCATCATTAGGTTCAATTGATTGCACAGCAATCAAATATTTTTCTCCTGAATACGCAGGGTAACTGTCAGTAATTGAAGGGTTTGTAGAATCGGGGTTGAATACCATAAAAGAGAAGGGTGAGCCCTCATCGGTAAAGTCGAAACCATCGAAATACCATGTATCAGTGCTGTCGTTTGCAATTGCAGTAGTCCAGGGGGAAATATCCTGAGTGAATTCAGCATAGTTTTCCCATGATTCAAAAAGGGTGGTTGGCAGCTCTCCCTCTTCAGGGTCTTCAAGTCTAAGCTGCATTTCATAATTTTCTACGGAGCCGGGTATCGCCCAATCATTCATACTTCCGCTGATGAATACCTTATGATTTCTGGGGTCGAAGGTTTCACCTGGGTCACCAAAGATTGCGTTGGTCATATCTAGATTAAAGTTTACCGTAAAACCCTCGATTACATATTCTTCAATAACAATCTGGATGTTCCAGTCACCGTTAACCTGGTAGGTGGATAGGGTTGTCCAATCGTTATCTCCAATCCTCACAATGTTTCCGTACCCTTCAGCGTTTGTGAGGGTGTCGGTACCGGCAGGTTTAACTCCAGCGTCCGATTCAAAAGTAACCCCTACCCAGAGCTCCTTTGAACTATCGATTGTATAAGGATTCTCTAGTGTTATCTCGTTCCAACTTTCGGGTTGGGGTACGTACGAAAAACTCACTTTTTCATTTAAACTATTCTGGTTGTTTCCCTGCCATATTTTTATGGTTGCAGATGATGGTGATTGGTTAAAGAAAATGTCGATTCTTTTTAGTAGGTATGATTGGTAAAATGCTAACGTATCGGTATTAAAGCGAATGGCAGCTGTGAAGGCACCGCCTGCGGTTAACCCAACAGAGTTGTAAAAAACACTATCGTCCCAGCAAAGGCGAACTTCATCTTTAGCATCGTGGTTATTATTAGTAACTTTTCCCTTTGAAATATTTGAATATAATGTGGATTCTTGCGATTTTACATTTACAGCAGATGCAAAAAGCAAACATAATAACGAACAATTTAACACTAATTTTGCCTTGAATATCATTTCTTTGTCTATTATTGGTTTACGTAGAAAAAACACCGCAAGATAGGAATAATCTGCGTAAGGAAAGTGGATGTTTGAAAATTTGAATATTAAAAAATCTAAAAAAAAAGAACCGTGGAAACTCCACGGTTCTTTTTTTAGTTAAGAAATACATTATTATTTAACAACAAATTTCTTGTTGGCAATACCCTCGTTGGTAACCACCTGGAGGATGTATACACCCTCGTTGAAACGGCTTACATCAACAGTGGTAGTGTTGAGGTTGCTAACCTCAGCGTTGTACATCATGCGGCCAGTTACATCGAATACCCTGATTCCACTGATACGGCTATTGTGACTTACAGTAAGTACATCGGATACTGGGTTAGGGTAAATGCTGGTTGCATTGTTCAATGTTTCGGTGTCAACATCCTGTGGTTTGTCACCCCAAACATCGTTTAGTGTGGTTGCTTCAGAAATGGTAACAACACGGTCAGGATCTCCAACCCATTCACCACCATCCCATCCAGTTCCAACTAAATCGGAGAAGTACTTGTACTGAATTTCACCAGGTTCAACAGCAACGGTAGCTGTGTAGAAAATTTCTTCAGTACCACCACCTGATGAAGTAACTTGAATATTATCAAGCATGAAGATGAATGCATCGTAAGAAACGTACTGAATTGCAAAGTAGAACTCTTGTCCGTCGTAATCGCTTAGGTCAAATTCGTACTTGGTCCAGTTGCCAGGAACTTCAATATAGTCACCCTCAGAAATTGCTGAGAAGCTGTTAGGATCGTTATCGGTAGTAGAAACAAGAACCTTGATGCGCTCAGCACCATAATCAAGTGTGTATGACATGGCGTAGAATGAAAGCACTGAGGTAGAGGTACCCATCATTTGGGGTGAGATTAACCATTTGTTATCATCCTTACCAGAGTACTGAATTGCAACAGCAAATTTTGAACCATCCTGAGCTGGGTAATCTCCGTCAATTGCAGGATCAGTAGCAGCAGGGTTGAAAGCCATGAACGCAAATTCTGTAGATTCACCATCGAAGTCGAAACCATCTGAACCGTAAGTTTCACCAGTAGTTAGCTGAATGGTGGTCCAAGGGGTAAGGTCGGTAGTAAAGTCAGCAAAATCTTCAAAACTTTCAGAAAGAGTAGTAGGAAGTTCTTTGCTGGTTACCTGGGTCATTTCAATTGAACCTTCGGTTCCTGGCTCAGCCCATCCTGTAATGGAACCGGTTAGGTAAATTTTATGGGTTTCAGGATCGAAGCCTTCAAGATCGGTAATATCAACGTTGAAGGTAACGTTGTAGGTTTCACCTTCCTCTGCAATAACAGGGAAAATAGCAATATCAGCATCAAGACCAAGATCAAAAACTGGAGCCCAAACTCCGTCGGCGTCTTGAACAAGTGCAAGTGCACCTTCAGCGCCATCACCTTGTTTCGAAGAAACGTTTGCGAAGTCATATGCGTCTAACTCCCAGGCATTTAATCCAGAAACATCTGCGCCCATTATGAAATCAGCCTCAACGGTAACTGGTTCGTCGAAAGTAACAGTGAAAGCATCGTCAAAACTTTCGCTTGCTGTAATATCCGCAAAACTAACTGTTTTTGAACCTAGAACGTCACCAACAGAACCTGTTGAGTAGTCCCAAATTGTGAATACAACTTCACCTTCGGTTCCAAGTTTTTTTCCAATCCAGAAAATACCACCGCTAATTTCGTAGGTTTCTGCTATCTGGAAAATTTGCCCGTACGCAAGGTCTCCATATGAATTAATTCCAAATATACTACCTACATTAGTTCCGTCATCTGACCAGTTATAGGTTGTTGCGCCCGTTGCATTTTCCCAGTTACCTGGTACCAGGTAAGTTTTTGAGGATTTGCTCAAATCGGGTAATTGGAATTGTTTGGTTGCTACTACATCACGCTGTGCGAATGATGTAAAAACCATCGATACAAAAAGTAGAGTAAAAATTTTTCTCATAGTAGATAAATTTAGGTTAAACAATTAATGACTTTTTTAGGACTTTCACGATGCAATTTAAGTAAAAAAAAATCAATAACGATGGGCAAACAAGAGAAAAAAAATAAAAAAAATGTTAACAAACCTTTTGATTGTTATTGCTGTTGGTTGCTGCTAGTCGTGTAAACTTAACATTTTAAGGTTAGTACAGCATGTTTGTGTTGGCCGCCAGGGTATTCAAAATTTTGAAGAAGTTTGAGGGTTTTAACACTTCGAAAACTGAAATTGGATAATGCAACCTATCGTATTCTGATTTTTTCAGGTATGTGCAAACGTTTTCTTTAAGTTTTAGGTATGGTTACAATCAAAAGTATTATTTTCGTTGGCAGTATTTTCATTTAATAATGTATGAAAATGCTATATAACTAAGTTTTACAGTTTGTTAAACCATTTTAGTAACCTAAAAACACAATTGATTCATGAAAAAAGTTCTTATTCTTGGAGCTGGTATGGTTGTAAAACCTATTGTGCAATACCTTTTAAACAATGATGTTAAGGTAACCGTGGCTACCCGAACAAAATCGAAAGCTGATGAAATGATTGCGGGGCATCCTAACGGTACTTCTTTGGCTTGGACTGTTGAGGACGAAGCTACACTCGATAAATTAATTTCAGAGCACGACTTATCGGTTAGCTTGCTACCTTATGCTTACCACTTAACTGTGGCCAAACATTGCCTGAAGCATAAGAAAAATATGGTAACCACTTCATACGTTAAGCCTGAAATGCGTGCACTTGATGCTGAAGCAAAGGAGGCTGGAATTATTATTCTGAATGAACTCGGTCTTGATCCTGGTATCGATCACATGTCGGCCATGAGAATTATCGATAATGTGCACGGAAAGGGAGGAAGCATAGATGAGTTCTACTCGTTTTGCGGTGCGTTAGTTGCTCCTGAGGTTGAGAAGAACCCAT
>DAOSWM010000020.1:0-22663 GCA_035380045.1 Tenuifilaceae bacterium
CCGTTACAATGTGTTTTTAGGAAACTTAAGTGGGTATAGTAATATTTCTGGATACTCAAATGTTTTTCTTGGAAATGAGTCGGGGTACAATAACACCTATGGTTACTACAATGTTTTTATTGGTTATAAAAGTGGGTGGACAAACACAACTGCTGACTACAATACATTTTTAGGTTACGAGGCCGGTTATACTAATAATGCTGGTTATAACGTTTTTCTGGGCTATCAGGCTGGTAAAGCAAATTCAAGTGGAGCTAGTAATGTTTTTGTAGGCAATAAGGCAGGAACAGCCAATATTTCAGGTGCAAATAATGTTTTTATTGGTTTCGAAGCTGGTAGAGATAATGATGATGGAAACTATAATTTATTTATGGGTTATCGTGCCGGATATAATAATGAAGGCGGAAACAATAATACTTTCATTGGTTACCAAGCGGGCTACAATAATATTGATGGTGTAAATAATATTTTCATGGGTTATATGGCTGGTTATTCAAATGTTGCTGGCGATTCAAACCTTTTTCTTGGATACAAAGCAGGCTATACTAATGAATCAGGTAATTCCAACACTTTTCTTGGTTATGCAAGCGGTGAAATGGCAATTGGAGGAATGAATACTTTTGTTGGTTCTTATGCAGGTAACTTATGTACAGGAGGGACTGGAAACGTGCTAATTGGTGCCAATGCTGGTGCTAAAATTACCAGCGGTTCTCGAAATACAATTATTGGCTGGAGAGCTGCCAAGGACCAAACAACAGGTAGCGGAAACGTTTATATTGGGTACGATGTTGGCTACGGCTTAAACGAAAGCAATACTTTAAGAATCCACAACAACTCGAACTATCCACCTATAATTTATGGAGAGTTTAGAACAACTCCTTATCCTCGGTATTTAAAGTTTAATGCATCTACATCTGTTAATTATAATCCTGGTTCTGTTTATGACGTTTATGGTCTTTGGGTTGATGGTGGTTTCAGTTCTTCTTTCTCAATGTATGTGAGGAAAGGAGCAACAACAAATGGTTCTTGGGCCAGTGATTCGGATGTTCGGTATAAAAAAGACGTTAAAACCTTGGAGGGAGTTACTGAAATGATTAAAATGATTAGAGGAGTAAGATTCATGTTCAGAACAGATGAGTTTGTAAAACAAGGTTTCTCCGAAAGAGAACAAATAGGCGTTATAGCTCAGGAATTAGAGGCAGTATTCCCTGAGTTAGTATTTACTGACCATGAGGGTTACAAGTCTGTTGCATACGGAAAACTGTCTGCAGTACTCTTGCAAGCCATTAAAGAGCAACAAGCTGAAATTGATGAGCTAAAGCAGGCAAAAGCCGAAAACGAGGAGCTGAAAGCCCGCCTCGAACGGCTTGAAAAGTTAATTTTAGAAAAAGAGTAAGCGAAATTCTATTCCATTTGTTTAAGGGCTGAGATTTTTTTCTCAGCCTTTTTTTTACGTTCGTTGGATTCCGCATACCCTACGCAAAAATGTTACCTTTGCTTTTGCAAATTTGCCCAACTGAAAATGCAAAAAAAAATATTTGTTGATATAATTCTACCTTTGGCTCTGCCAAAACTTTACACTTACTCGGTACCCAGCGAGCTGGTTAACGAGGTTAAGGTTGGCGTTAGGGTTACCGTTCAGTTTGGTAAAAAGAAACTCTACTCGGCCATAGTTCACCGTATTCACTCAAATCCACCCGAAGCCTATCAAACCAAAGATATTCTGCAGGTTATCGATGCTGAACCTCTGGTTTCTGGAATTCAGCTAAAATTCTGGGAGTGGATGGCTAGCTACTACATGTGCCCACTGGGCGATGTAATGAAAGCTGCTCTGCCTTCTGGGCTGAAAATGGAGAGCGAAACCATACTCTCAGTAAATAGCGAGGTTGAGTACGAAAAAATTTACTCCGACAATGAGGCTGAAGTGCTGGCTTTGTTCGATGATGTGCATAACCTAACTGTACAACAACTTGCTGCTAAAGCAAATGTTCGCAATCCTTTGGGCGTGGTAAAATCGTTACTCGAGAAGGGGGCGCTTACCGTGCATGAATCAATGGAGCCAGCATTCAAGCCCAAACTCGAAACATACGTTCGGTTACATTCCCGCTTAAAAACCGACTCCGATGTGAACCAGCTGTTTGCCGATCTCGAACGAGCACCGGCGCAACAGAAACTGCTAATGGCATTCCTTTCATTTACAGCAGCCAGCAATAGCATCTTCACGGGCTGGGTTCCAAAAAAAGAGCTAATGGAAAAAGCTCAGGTTTCTGCTACATCGTTTAGTTCACTTGTTGAGAAGAATGTTTTTGAGGTTGAAATACGCGAGGTTTCGCGAATAAATGAGGATGATGACAACAGCAGCGCAACGGTTGTGCTTTCTGAGGTTCAGCAGAAAGCATATGCGTCCACTCTTTCTCACTTTAGTGAAAAGAATGTGGTTCTGCTTCATGGTGTTACATCGAGCGGGAAAACCGAAATATACATCCAGCTTATCACCGAAATGCTAGCTCAGGGCAAACAGGTTCTTTACCTTCTCCCCGAAATTGCGCTTACTGCGCAAATTATTAACCGGCTTAAGCGTTTCTTCGGAAATCGGGTTGGCGTTTACCATAGCAAGTTTAGCGATAACCAGCGGGTTGAGGTGTACCAGAGTTTGCTCGCCGATGGCAACGATTCCACCAAGCCCGCATACGATATTGTGCTGGGTGTTCGCTCGTCAGTATTTCTGCCCTTCAGGCGGCTTGGGCTTGTAATTGTCGATGAGGAACACGAGAACACTTATAAGCAGTTCAACCCTGCTCCGCGTTACCATGCCCGCGATGCGGCCATTGTGTTGGCATCCTTTTTTAATGCAAAAGTGCTTCTGGGAACGGCAACTCCCTCGGTTGAATCGTACTACAATGCTCAGGTTGATAAGTACGGCTTGGTTCAATTGAATCAACGCTATAAGGATGTTAGCCTTCCTGAAGTTGTTGTGGTTGATACGCTTATGGCGAGAAAGCGGAAGCAAATGAAGTCGCTGTTTTCACCCCAGCTCATCGATTCCATAGGAGAAACGCTGGCTAAGGGTGAGCAGGTTATTCTGTTTCAGAACCGACGCGGATACTCGCCGTTTGTTGAGTGCGAGGAGTGCGCTTGGGTTCCTCAATGCGAGCACTGCGCTGTTAGCCTAACGCTTCATAAGAACAGCAACCAGTTGGTTTGTCACTACTGCGGCTACTCTATTCCAACGCTGAATACCTGTTTGGCCTGCGGAAGTACAAGAATTTCAACCAAGGGCTTTGGTACCGAGAAGGTGGAGGATGAGCTGTCAATATTTTTCCCAAACGCCGTAATTGAGCGCATGGACATGGATACAACCCGGTCGCGCAAATCGTACGAGCGAATTCTTTCCGATTTTGAATCGGGGAGAATCGATATTCTGGTTGGAACACAAATGGTTACAAAGGGTTTGGATTTCGACAGGGTTAGCCTTGTGGGCATTCTCAATGCCGATAACCTTCTAAACTTCCCCGATTTCAGAGCCTACGAACGAAGCTTTCAGCTCATGTCGCAGGTAAGCGGTCGTGCTGGTAGGCGCGATAGGCAAGGGATGGTGATTATTCAAACTTCGAAACCCGATCATCCGGTTATTCAGCAGGTTGTAAAGAACGATTTCCTCTCGCTTTTTCGTGAGCAGCTTGTTGAACGGAACCAGTACCGATATCCTCCTTACTACAGACTGGTAAGAATTTCAATAAAGCATCGAAACGAGAATACGGCCGGGGTAGCAGCAAAGCAGCTGGCCGATAATCTCAGGGTTTTCTTCAAAGGCCGTGTGTTAGGGCCCGAGCCACCACAAATATTCAGAGTGCAAAACCTGTTCATCGAGGATATTCTGCTGAAGCTTGAGCGAAACCTCGCTTTGCCCAAGGCAAAGGATGTAATTGTACAGGAAATAAACCGAATTAAGGAGTATAAACCCTACGGCTCGCTGTTCGTTTCGGTTGATGTTGACCCTTACTAGCTCTCAAACATATTCTCAAAGTCGGCTCCAACCACTACATTTATACACTTTGGAATAATTGAGAATGTGAAAGGCGAACTCCCCAGCGATTCACCATCGGCCTCAAGGTTCACCGGAGGCCTCGATGAAACCGTGATTTCTTTCCCCTGAAATCCGCTTATGTGTGGGTGGTTAAGTATCGATCCGTTGTAAAGCCTCCCCAGGTTGCGGAGCACACCGCTTCGGGAAATGTTAGTAATTACTGTAATGTCAAATAGCCCGTCATCGGGCTTTGCGTTTGGAGTTGGCATCATCCCTCCACCGTTGTATTTTCCAATTCCAAGGGTTGCGCTGAAAATGGTTCCACCAATAGTTTGCCCATCAATCGATAAGCTAATTAGTGAGGACTGGTAGCTCACAAGAGTTTTTAGCAGGCTGAGAATGTATAGTAATTTTCCTCTCCTTCCATTCTCCTTCAGCTTATTCGTATTTTGCGCTACGGCAGCATCGAAACCTAGGCCTGCAGCATTGGCAAAGTAGCGGGTTTGCTGAACCTTCGACTCAAAGAACCGAACTACCCCTACATCCTGAAGGAAGCTTTTGGCTTCTTTAATGGCTTCAACTTTTTCGGTGTATCCTTTTGCCGATGAGTATGTTCGCTGCCAGTCGTTGCCTGTGCCAACACCAATTACGCCAATGAGAATGTTGCTTGGTGAAACGCTTTTTTGGATGAACAACCCATTCACAACTTCGTTCAGGGTTCCATCGCCACCAATTACCAGTAACTTTCTGAAAGAGTTGTTTATAGCCCAAACTGAAAGCTCTACAGCATGAAACTTCCTTTCTGTAAACCTGAACTCGAAGTCAACCCCCTTCTCTTCGAGTAAAAGCCTTATTTTTGGCCAATCGCTCTCGCCTTTCCCGCTTCCGGCCTTTGGGTTAACTATTGCAAACCATTTATTGTTTGGGCTCAATTTCTCAAAAATATTTAATCCATTTGCAAATATACAACATTCGTTTAACCATTGTTTAGCTTTATGATAATATGCGAATGATGCGAAAGTATATCGCGCAAACTAGTAGCTATGTAATCAATAATTCGTTCAATTTATTTATGGAGAAAAAATCAGCGCAAATCCCTGCCTGAGCTGCCGCTTCGGCAGACAGGAGTTAATCCCGTGTCAATTGTGCTGGGCTTGTCGAAGCATCTGCGTTCCATAATCTCAATCAATCATCTATATTTTAATCGTAACTATGGAAAAGAATAGCTATTTTTGCAGGGAGAACCACCGAGTTGTTAATAACCTGTTAGTAAAAACAGCCCGATTGTTTATATGTGCAATTGTAATCGTTTCAGCGTTTTTTAGCGAACAGGTATCTTTGTAACTTTTGAGAAAATACAATTGTTTTAAATGATTATAGTATGGGAAAAGTAATAGCACTTGCAAACCAAAAGGGTGGAGTTGGGAAAACAACAACAGCCATTAACCTTGCTGCCAGTCTGGCTGTTCTTGAGCAGAAGGTTCTGCTTATCGATGCTGACCCGCAGGCCAATGCAACATCAGGAACAGGATTTGATTTACGAAACATTAAAACCAGCATTTACGAGTGTTTAATTGATAGCGTTAATCCCTCTGATATCATTCTAAAGAGTGAAATCGAAGGCCTGGATTTAATCCCCTCCCATATCGATTTGGTTGGTGCTGAAATTGAGATGCTCAACCTTCCGAACCGTGAGAAGATGCTGAAGAACGTTGTTGAAAAAGTGAAGGATAGCTACGATTTCATTCTAATCGACTGTTCACCCTCGCTGGGTTTAATTACGGTTAACGCGCTTACTGCCGCTGATGCGGTTATGATTCCTGTACAGTGCGAATACTTCGCTCTCGAAGGGCTTGGAAAGCTGCTAAATACAATAAAAATTATTCAGGCTCGCCTTAATCCCGAACTTCAAATTGAAGGTTTCCTCCTCACCATGTACGATGCCCGCCTAAGGCTTTCGAACCAAGTGGTTGAAGAGGTGAAGAAGCATTTCCAGCAGATGGTTTTTAACACAATAATTCAACGAAACATCAAGCTTGGCGAAGCTCCAAGTTATGGCAAACCAGTTATCCTGTACGATGCTGCTTCAACCGGATCGGCAAACTACCTTAACCTGGCCCGTGAGCTTCTCCAGAAGAACGGTAAAACACAAATGGCTGAAGCCGAAAAATCGATTTAAATACTTGATGTGTAATATTATAAAAGAAAAATGGTAAAAAAGATGGCATTGGGGCGGGGACTGGGAGCACTTATTGAGGATGCTGACTCACCACAATTTAAGGAGGATAAGGCTGCCGGAAAAGAAGCCACCAACGAGTTGGTTAGCGAAATCGACATTAACAAAATTGAGGCAAACCCATATCAACCTCGCTCAACTTTCGATGAGGAGGCACTTGCAGAACTTTCTGAATCCATAAGCAAGCTGGGAATTATTCAGCCACTTACAATTAGGCTTGTCAATGGTTCGTACCAGCTTATCTCGGGCGAACGTAGGCTTCGCGCAGCGAAAATGGCTGGACTAAAAACTGTTCCCGCATACGTTCGAACAGCCAACGACCAGGGCATGCTCGAAATGGCTCTGGTTGAAAATATTCAGCGCGAAAACCTCGATGCCATTGAGGTTGCCATTAGCTTTCAGCGACTGGTCGATGAGTGTAATCTCACACACGAAACCCTCTCGGAACGTGTTGGGAAAAAGCGTACAACAATTACCAACTACATTCGCCTGCTAAAACTTCCCGCTGAAATTCAGCTTGGAATTAAGGAGAAAAAAATAACCATGGGGCATGCCAGAACATTGGTCTCGTTCGATGATTCCATTACTCAGGTTAAACTCTTCCGAAAAATTATTGACAACGACCTTTCGGTTCGTAGAACCGAGGAGCTTGCCCGTAAGTACTCTCAGAAACCCGAGGAGAAAGTTGATGACCTTCAGGAGCCCGAGCAAGAGCAAACGTCTGAAAATGTTGTTGTTGATGAGTTTAAGCAGAGGTTGAGCCGAATTTTCGGCTGGGGTGCTGAAGTGAAACCAGGTAACAAGGGGAATGGGAAAATTATTATTTCCTACCGTTCATCTGGGGAACTCGACGAGATTATGGAAAAATTTAATCGTTTGGAGGAGTAACATTTCATTGCTTTTATCGTTATTACTCCCAGTTAACAAGTTAATCTCGTGTTTAAAGCCTTGGCTCAAAACAAAAAATCATTTCAATTCAGTTCAAAAATAGCGCATTCAGTCCTGTTTGCGCTGATTTTCTTTTTGCTGATGCCGGCTCAGGCTCAGAATCGTTTCTTCAAACTCGATTCAATTAAGGATAAGCACGTTTGGTACGCGGCGCAGCTACTTCCCGGTTCGGGACAGGTAATAAACAAGCAGTACTGGAAAATACCGGTTTTCTGGGCCGGAATGGGAACCTTTGCTTATCTTGGATACAATGCCAATAGCGAGTATAAACGCCTCCAGAGTGGTTTCGATCCGGTTTACTATGGCCCCGAAGAAATTGCCATAAAAACGGAGCGTTGGGAACTACAGCGTATGGAGCGGAATTTATACTACACTGGAGCCGCATTCTGCTACATGGCAAGCGTAGCCGATGCTTTGCTAGTATACACCAGGGGGCGGCAATCGCCAACAACCGCCACGGTATTTTCTACATTCGTTCCGGGTTTAGGACAAATATACAACCAGAAATACTGGAAGGTTCCCATTATTTATGGGGGCTTTGCTTCGTTATACTTTGTATTTGATTTTAACAATAGAAATTACCAACGTCTCAGAACTGCATATAATTATCGAATTGATAATGATGAAACTACAGTTGACACTGATTTAGTAAACCTGAGCGATGAAGCCATAGCTTACTACATGGATAGCTACCGAAGAAGTCGCGACTTAACAGTAATTGGAATGTTTGTTCTGTATGCAGCCAACATTATCGATGCAAATGTTGATGCAAACTTGTACGATTGGGATATTAGCGATAATTTAGCACTCAGATTTGAACCAACACTTAACGGTGGTGTTCTGGCAAGGGGCTACAGCTCTGCCCCAACGGTAGGTTTTAAGTGTAAACTCAATTTTTAGTTATTACCATGAAAAAGTTAGCTGTTTTAATAATATCTGGTTGTATTTCAGTTTCCTCGTTCGCATTTTCACAGAACGATTCTGTTCCGGTTCTTAAGGATTCAACCCTCGAAGGGATAAATTTAATTGCTGGTTTCCACCAGAATCTCGACAGCTTACTGAACCTTTGGTACGTTCAGCAGGCGCTCGATACCAACAGCATGGTGGCTGGGGTTGATATTGATAGCGTGGGAATTATCCCCGAGTTTCACGATTCAATATATGCGAGGCGTTTGGCTGAAATAAATTCGGCCATCGAAATGTCGTTCAACGGCATTGTGCGCAACTTCATCAACGTTTATACCCAAAAACAGCGCGACAGGGTTGAGGTGATGCTGGGGCTTACCGATTTCTACTTTCCCATTTTCGAGGAAATTCTCGACTACTACCAGCTTCCGCAGGAGCTGCGGGTTTTGCCCGTAATTGAGTCGGCGCTAAATCCTCGTGCCGTTTCTCGTGCCGGAGCAACCGGACTTTGGCAGTTCATGTACGGAACCGGAAGGATGTACAACCTTACAATTAACTCCTATATCGACCAGCGACGCGATCCCATTGCATCGAGCCATGCTGCTGCCCGTTTCCTCCGCGATTTATACGCAATTTATAACGACTGGACACTGGTTATTGCTGCATACAACTGCGGACCCGGAAACGTGAACAAGGCCATTCGCCGGGCCGGTGGAAAACGTAACTACTGGGATATCTACTACTACTTGCCCCGTGAAACCCGTGGCTACGTTCCGGCTTTCATTGCGGCAACATACGCAATTACATACCATAAGGAGCACCGGCTTAAACCTGTTCCCATGATGCTTCCCCTTACTTCAGATACCATTATGATAAGCGGAATGCTTCACCTAAAGCAAATATCAGAGGTTCTGAATGTTCCCATAACTACCCTACGCGATTTGAACCCGCAGTATAAACTCGATATTATTCCTGCCCGTGAGAAGCAGCAATCGATAAAGCTTCCGCTGGAAGCCGTTGGGCCGTTTATCGACAGGCAAGAGGAAATTTTTGCCTACAAGGATTCGGTTTTCTTCAACCCCAACAACATTGTAAACCCATCGAAGTATACCGCTTCCTATAAATACGATATCCCCAGCGGTAGTAAAAAAATTACATACAGGGTTAAGGAGGGCGATGTGCTTGGTACAATTGCGGAACGCTATGGAGTTTCAGTTGGTCAGCTCAGAAGCTGGAATGGCATTAGCAGGCGAAACATAATTAGAATTGGCCAAAAGCTTACCATATACGTTCCTGAAAGGAAAGCCAAACAGCTAGGGCATACCCAAAAGGAAATTAGCGAGCCAACTCCCGAGAATGCTGATGCTAACTACATTTACTACCGTGTTCAACGTGGCGATACCTTGTGGGATATTGCTCAGAAGTACTCCGACGTTTCGCTAACCGATATTAAACGGCTTAATAACCTAACCAACGACAGGTTGGTTCCAGGACAAACCCTCAAGATTAAGCGTAGTAGCTAGTATTTCCAAAAAATTTTTACCTTTAGGGAGTTTACCAAACCGGCAATTTATATGGTAAAGCCCTATAAACTTTTTTTAGTACTTCTTATATTAATAGGTTTACTGTCGCTACCATGCTATTTCGTTACGAATGGTGGTTACAAGTTTGCCGGTTTTACAGTAAAATTCCCAACTCTACCAGAACTATTCGATATTTCGGAAGATACAATCGTTTCAAGTTACTCCCTCGATCCCGAGTTAGCCAGGCTCGATTTTTTAATTGATAGCATATCGTACAACCTGTCCTTCTTTGAGGTTGATTCGTTTTTACCCAAAAACTATTCAACTCCTGTTGCCGAGGTCGATTCAATCCTAGTTCCGGCTGAGGCAGAAGATGTCGAGATGAGTCTCACCTCCGAGGTTCTCAAAAACCGTCATATTCCCATTGAGTATCCCGACAGCTCTCTTGCTGCGCTTGAGCCATTCTTTTTTGCTCTCGAGAGCAATTTGCCCGCGAAGCAGCTGGTAAGGGTTCTTCACTTTGGCGATTCCCAAATTGAGGGCGATAGGATTACTTCCTTCCTTAGGGCGAGGCTGCAAAAACGTTTCGGTGGGCGAGGAGTTGGTTTACTTCATGCTGTTCCGCACAGCTACCAGCCGGGATCGATTCGCCAAACAAACTCCTCGAACTGGGAAAAAATTCTGGTTTCCGACATGGGGAAAGGCGGCGTAGGAAACAGGTTCGGGGTTCTTGGTGGCTACTCGGCCTTTACATCAAAAAGGCTTTTTTCGAAGGGAGGATTTGGTGAGGCGTGGGTTAAATTCCAGCGCATTGGCCCCAGAGGCTCAACTGCCCGAAACTTCACACAGTGCCGTATTTTTTACGGGCACAACGTTGAACCTTTCCTAGTATCGTTATCCTATAACGGCAAAACTGCCGATGCCGAAATGGTTGCACCCACCAAGAGGGTTAGCAGCAATACTTGGAGCGTTCCCACTTCGCAGAATGTTTTTACCATCGACATAAAGGGTGATGAGAGCCCAATGGTTTACGGAATTTCTTTGGAGTCGAAAACCGGCGTTATTGTCGATAATATTCCCCTGAGGGGAAGTTCAGGAACCGATTTCACACGCTCCGACGACGCAACCCTGAAGCAGTTTATGCAGCTGCTTAACGTTCGGCTTATCATTCTTCAGTTTGGCGTTAACCTCGTGCCACATATTGTTGATAGCTACAAGTTTTACGAGAACCAGCTGTACAACCAAATTATTGCTCTGAAAAGGGCAAATCCAAAGGCAGCCGTGGTTCTCGTTGGTGTATCCGACATGTCGAGGAAGGAGGGAGCAGCGTTCGTGTCGTATCCAAATATTTCAAAAATTCGTGATGCTCAACGTAATGCAGCCATGCGAGCCGGAGCCGCATTCTGGGATTGTTTCCGAGCCATGGGAGGAGAAAACTCAATGCCCGCATGGGTTTTTGCCAACCCACCGCTTGCATCGAAGGATTTTGTGCATTTTTCGCTTCGCGGATCGAAGCTGATTGCCGAAATGTTTTACTCATCGCTAATGGCCGAGTACGACAGGTTCCTTGCAAGCAAAATGCAAAGTAGTCAGCTTTCGCAGAATGAAGCTGAAAATTTGGAGTTTGAAACCAACGAGAATTAGATATGATAACTATTTTTGAGAGATGAAGCCTAACCCGAACCTATACAGTTTGAAAATTTTTGCTGCAAAGGGAGCATCCCTTTTTCTGCTGGTTCTGCTGGTTAGCTTCTCTTTGCCACTTGGGAAGTCAATACCCGTAGCTGTTGACTCAGAGCGTTCGTTGCCCTTCTGGTTCATTAATTTCAACGATAACCGGCTAGTTTTCAAGCCTACATCCCATAACCAAAACTCATTAAGCAACCACATAGATCATTCAAAAAATGGTGGAGAGCCTTTGCGGATTCTTCACATTGGCGATTCGCACATACAGGCTGATATGTTTACCGGGGAAACCCGAAGGCTGCTTGCCCAGTGGCTGGGCGATGAAAATCCTTCCAGAGGTCTGACATTCCCTTACCAGCTTGCCGAAACGAACAACCCCTTCGATTTCGAGGTCTCCTCATCGGTTAAGTGGCAGCGCGAACGCGTTGTGGACGTTAAGCAGAAAACGAACCTTGGAGTATCGGGGATTGCAGTGGTAGCAAGTGAAAAGGAAGGTTCCCTGTCCGTAAAGTTGAACCCAAAATGGAGTTCCGGGAGGGATTTTAACCTTGTGAAGTTGTATTTCAACGAGGCCAGCAAGGTACATTTTAGCTGCGAAGCAGAAAGTGTTGTGGATATCCGAAAAGGAGTTTGGACTTGCTACCTTAATGAACCGGTTGATTCGCTTACGCTGAGGTTTCAGGTTGGATCAAAAAAAACGAACCTTCGGCTGTATGGTATCGAGCTGCTCAGTACAAGTTCAAAAGTTGTTTACCATGCTGCAGGCGTTAACGGAGCCGAGGTGAGAACATACCTGCTCTCGGAGAATATTGAGTGGCAAATTGCACAGCTAAATCCGCATATGGTTATTGTTTCGCTGGGAACCAACGATGCGTATAACCCTGCGTTTAATTCCAAGGTTTTTCGAGAAAACTTAACAGAACTTGTTAGTAGAATTCGGGCAGCCAGTGCCGATGCATTCATAATTCTCACAACTCCGGGTGACCATTTGGTTTCCCGAACCAGCGAGAACCCTGCCCTTGAGCGAATACAAGAAGATATTTACGCTGTTGCCAGCGAAAGTAGCTGTGGGGTTTGGGATTTCTACCGTGTAATGGGAGGAAAGGGAAGCATTCAGCTTTGGAGACATTACGGGCTTTGTGCTCCCGACATGTTGCACCTGAACAGAAACGGATACCGATTGCAGGGAGCGTTGCTCTTCAACGCACTGGTCGATTTTTGGGACTCTGAATACCAAAACCTAAGAAACAACATTGCCCAAAAATGACATCGGTATTCAAACATATAGCGTCATTCCTTTCCTACAGCGAGAATAGTCCCTTGATTTTTACGGAGGGTTCGTTCTGGATATTCTTTACAATCCTCCTGGCGGGTTACTCCTTCGTTTACCGAACAAACTTTCTGCGCAGCTTGTACCTTCTAATTTTCAGCCTTTTCTTCTACTACAAATCGAGCGGTTACTTCTTTTTCCTGCTGATATTTTCAACGGTTTGCGACTACGTGCTGGGGTTGCTCATTAGCAAATCGCAAATTCATTGGAAGCGAAAGTTGTACGTTGCAATAAGCGTTTTTATTAACCTTTCGGTGCTGTCGTTCTTCAAGTATAGCTACTTTTTTGCCGATTCTCTTAATTCGTTGCTTGGGACAAAGTACGAGGCATTCAACTTTCTAGCCCATTGGGCTAACCTGCTTGTGGGTTCAAACTTCGATGTTGCCAGCATTGTGCTGCCTGTAGGAATTTCGTTTTTTACATTCCAAACCATTAGCTACACCGTTGACGTGTTCCGCAGGAAGGTGAAACCGGTAACCAACATTATCGATTTTGGTTTCTACGTTTCGTTCTTCCCGCAGCTGGTGGCCGGGCCCATTGTGCGTGCTGCAGAATTCATCCCACAGCTTTACCGCAAGTACAATCTTTCGCAGCGTGAGTTTGGGTACGCCCTGTTTCTAATACTCAATGGACTGATTAAGAAAATTGTTATTTCGGATTACATTTCCCTGAATTTTGTCGACAGGGTTTTTGCCAGCCCGCTTTCGTTCTCGGGGTTCGAGAATTTGCTGGCAACCTACGGGTATTCCATCCAAATTTACTGCGATTTTTCGGGCTACACCGATATGGCTACCGGGCTTGCGCTGCTGCTTGGTTTTAGGCTTCCCATTAACTTTAATTCACCTTACAAGGCACTGAACATTACCGACTTCTGGCATCGCTGGCATATTTCGCTCTCGTCGTGGTTGCGCGATTACCTCTACATTCCGCTGGGCGGAAATAGAAAGGGGAAAGTTATGACCTACGTGAACCTAATGGTAACAATGCTGCTGGGCGGATTGTGGCACGGCGCAAATATTCGATTTGTTGTTTGGGGAGCCATTCACGGGGTTTCGCTTGCCTTGCACAAGCTTTGGATGCAGCTATTCCCGCATCACAGGTTCCGTTCCTCGTGGTGGAAGCGATTCCTTACCGCTTTCTTCACGTTTCACCTGGTTTGCCTGTCGTGGATATTTTTCCGTGGAGAGAGCATGAGCATGGCTTTGGATATGATTCGACAAATTGGCACACGCTTTGGCTGGCAATCGGTTTGGGAGGTGTTGGCTTCCTACGTTCCGGTACTTAGCCTAATGGCTATTGCATACGCAGTTCACTGGTTTCCAGTGAAATGGAAGGAGTTTTACCGTGGAACTTTTATAAATAGCAACATAGTGGCAAAGTTGGCCATTGCACTGCTGGTTGCGATAATTATTTTTCAAACCAAATCGGCTGAACTTCAACCGTTTATTTATTTTAGGTTCTAGTTTTTTCTATATTGAAATATAATTTATCAAGAAATAATTACCAGTTTGGTAACTTTTTTCGTATTTTTGTTGTACATGTAATGGACTTATGAGGGTTGTTGCAAAAAAGATACTGAGAGATTTTTGGGAAAAGCATACTGATTCAGAACAACAGTTGAAAACTTGGTACAAAGAGGCTTCAAGTGCAAGGTGGAAGTCTCCTGTTGAAATAAAAAATGAATACGCAAAAGCAAGTATAATTGGCGAGAATAGAGTAGTTTTTAATATTTGTGGCAATAAATATCGTTTAATCGTAAAGATTAATTATGAAAGGGAATGGGTTTTTATAAGATTTATAGGAACTCATAATGAGTATGATACTGTTGACGCAAAAAAAATTTAGGAATGAAAATTAAAGTGATAAAAAGCGAAGAAGATTACCATTTAGCATTAAATAGGTTGGAGGTGATATTTGATGATCCAGCAGATTCACCTCAAGGCGATGAGGCTGAATTATTAATGATTCTTATTGAAAAATATGAACAAGAAAACTTTCCTATTGAATCCCCCGATCCAGTTGAGGCTATTCTGTTTAGGATGGAACAGATGAATATGAACAAGAAGGATTTGGCTGAAGTTATTGGCTATAAAAGCAGGGTGTCAGAAATACTTAGCAGAAAAAGAAAATTGTCTTTAAGTATGATTAGACAACTTCATAAGAAGCTTAAAATTCCTTACGATTCATTGTTATCTGAATACTAGTTTAAGCCTCTCTTCTCTGCAAGTGCTTCATTACAAAAACAATATCGGAGTAAGATACCTTTTCGCCCAGTGAATTTTTTGCACCTCCAATGCTCTTGTTGTTGCTTTCGGTAAAGTAATCGGCAATTAGTTTAATTTTATCGATTGAAACAAACTGCTCAACGTTTAACTCTCCCGTAGCCACAAAACCTGCCAGGTGTCCCTCGATAGTTGAGATAGCCATACCTCGTTCGTTGGCAATTTCCTTCACGTTTTTACCCTCCTTCGCCATTTGAAGGCTTAGCATTTTTGAGCTGCCCTTGCTCTGCTTTTTTACTTTGGGTGCTTCAATTTCCGGCTCAGGAATTTCAATGTTGTTGTCGATGCAGTATGCTTTGATAATTTCAGAAATTTCGTAACCAAACTGTTTTATCTTTTTTTCGCCAAGTCCCTTAATTTTTTTGAGTTGGGTCGGCGATGTGGGAAGCTTGTTGGCCAGTAGAACCAGCGATTTGTAGGGTAGAATCATGTAGATTGGAACTTCCAGCTCCTCCGACTTGTCGTCGCGCCACGAACGGAGCAACGAGTAGAGTTTTGGGTGTGGTATATTCTTGTGTTGAATCTCATCTACCTGTTTCTGCTTCTTGCCCTTTGGGGGCAAATCGATGGAGGCCTTTGCGCGGTCGTTCAGGTACTCCTTTAAAACGAATCCCTTGGTGGTGGAAGTAAGGCATTTTACCTTGTATTTCACCTCCTCGTTCAGCTTCTCAATGCTGTCGGAAATTGTTTTTCGAATTGCTTTGTTGTCGCTTTCGGGCTTGTAGCTATTTAGTACGGTTTCAATTTGTGTTTCAATTTTTTCCAGGAAGTATGTTGATGCTTTCTGAATTCGCACTTGCAACGTTTCGTTTTCCTCAACTTCTGGTTTTTGGGAGAAAAGTTGTTGGATTTGCACCTTGAACTTATCGGCAACTTCTGCAATATCGGTTTTTACGGCACTCTTCATGCGGTCGAAAAGGTCGAAGGTGCTTTTATCGAGGCTCGCCAGATTCTCGATTACGGTTTTTAGTACGAATTCAGTTTGCCTTTGAAGCCTTTCGAAGTTGAAAAGGTCCATAAGCAGTTCCTGCTGGTACTTAATTTTCGCTTCGGTGAGGGTTTGCTGTGTTGGCTGGTTCTCCTCAATTTCTTTAGTTACCGAACTTATAGTTCGGTCGCTTTTTACGCTGTGCTGGTTTATTTGTGAGCTGAGCACCAATCCTTCCAACGTTTTACAGCGACTGAGTGCCACGTAAACCTGCCCGTGGGCGAATGCTGCTTTCGCATCAATTATTGCTTTTTCGAATGTGAGCCCTTGGCTTTTATGAATTGTTATGGCCCAGGCCAGTTTCAGCGGAAACTGAACGAAAGTCCCGATAACATCCTCCTTAATTTCTTTGCTCTCCTCGTCGATAAAGTACTTTACGTTCTGCCATTCGGTTCGCTCAACGGAAATCGGGTCGTCGTCGCCTGGACAATGAACCATAATGGTGTCCTCGTCAATATCCTCAATCCTTCCGATTTTACCGTTGTAGAAAAGTTTTTCGCGTGAGGGGTCGTTCTTTACAAACATTACCTGTGCGCCAACCTTGAGCGTAAGCTCAAAATCGGTGGGGTAGGCGTGTTCTGGAAACTCGTTGTTTACAATTGCTTTAAAAGTGGCAGGTTTGTTTTCGAGCTTGCTTAGCTTCTTTTCGTTAATTGCCTGCGACTGGAAGTTATGCGTTGTAAGAGTTATGTAACCTTGGTTCTCGCTCAGCTCAAAACCGGGTTTATGGCGCTTATTGAGTTCCAAAATTACGTCCTCATCAATCTCATTCTGGCGAACTTTATTTAGCAGGTCGATGAAATGGCGGTCGCTCTGGCGAAAAACGTGCTTCAGTTCAATGCTCACGTGGTCGGTTTTCAGCAGTGCTTTACTTCCGAAGAAGAAGTAGGTGTCGTAGTACTGGCGCAGCAGGTTCCACTCATCGTCCTTCACCACAGGTGCCAGCTGGTGAAGATCACCAATCATAAGCAGCTGAACACCGCCAAATGGCTTCGATCGGTCGCGAAATCGACGCAGCACTTCATCGATTCCGTCGAGCAAATCGGCACGAACCATGCTAATCTCATCAATCACAAGCAAATCAATGCTTCTTATGATGTTTATTTTTTCGCGGTTAAACTTTTTGGCTGCTGCGCGTGGATTTTTTAAATCAACGTTTTGCTGGTTTTTTCCCAAAAGTTCGGCAGGTATTTGAGGGCCGAAGGGCATTTGGAAAAACGAATGAATGGTAACGCCTCCGGCGTTTATGGCTGCCACGCCGGTTGGCGCTACCACTACCATGCGCTTTGGCGATACCTTTTTTAAGTTATGCAGAAATGTGGTTTTTCCGGTTCCTGCTTTCCCTGTTAGAAAAATATTGCGGTTTGTGTACTGAACAAAGTTGAATGCTAGCTGAAGTTCCGGGTTACTGAATGGGACCATTGATTAAACCTTGAATTAACATTTTGATTTCCTATGAGTTTTCGCTCAGAAGTTTCTTTAACCCATTGATTTGCTCAGGTGAGCCCAGAACGAACAGCATGTCGTTAGGTGTAAGCAAGGTATCGGGAGAGGGGTTAAGAACGTATTCGTTATCGCCATTTTTTAATCCCAGTATCGTTACGCCGCTTACCTCACGAATTTTCAGATTGCCAATGGATAGGTTGTTGTTTCTTTCTGAAATTGAAGCGCAAGATATTTCTACCAGCGATACGTCGCTTTGGTTTGCCAGCATTATGTTTTCAATAAACTCCAGAATGTCGGGCTGAATAACCAGCGTGGCCATTCGCTGTCCTCCAACAGTGTCGGGCATAATTACGTTCGATGCCCCGGCAATTTTTAGCTTCTTATCGTTACCAACAGAGGATGCCCGGCTAATAATTTTAATTTTGGGATTCAGCTCGCGGGCTGTAACTACAACAAAAAGGTTATCGGCATCGTTGGGTAGTGCCGTTATTATTGCCCGTGCGCGATTAATTCCGGCAGCAAGCAGCACCTTGTCCTCCGTTGCATCGCCTTGGGTGTAAAGTATTTCGGGTATTTCAGCTAAAAGCTGAATATTCTCGGGTTTGTTATCAATTACTACAACCGGAATACGGTGCGAAAGCAGCACCTTAACAGCCTGCTGTCCGTTTCGTCCGTAACCCACAACAATTACATGTTGGCTTACTGTTTCTAGTTTCTTTTCCACCTTCTTGTTGTTATTTAAGTTGCTTGCCATAAGTTCAACAAAATGTTTTGTAATTAGCGAAAGAGCAAAGGCAAAAATTCCTAAGCTTATAATTATTAACAGAATGGTGAACCACATTCCAGGTACGCTTAGGGTTCTCACTTCCTTGAAACCTACGGTACCCATAGTAATTATGGTCATGTAGAAGGCTTCGGTAAAAGAGAAGTCTTCAATGGCCATGTAGCCTAAAACCCCAATTGCCAGTATGGTAACCATTAAAATAATAGCTACTGAAAAGGCACTTCTGTTCGCTCTATCCAATTGTGTTTAGGTTGTTATTTTTTGCAAAAAGTAAAATACTACACTAGGTTATTTATGCTGCAAGGTAATAAAAAACTAACTTTGTAAATAATACGTTAACCATCAACTATGAAAGAAATTGAAAACATAAATTTGGTTTACCTAAAACCTAATGATTACCAGGATTTACGGGAAGCAATGATGGAGGCTTATTCCAATATGCCGAACTCGCTTTGGAAGAAGGAGCAGATTGAAAAGTTGATTAAGATTTTTCCCGAGGGGCAGGTGGCAATTAAGGTAAACGATAAGTTTGCGGGTTGTGCATTATCCATTATTGTTGATTACGAACTGTTTGAGGATGGTCATACCTACCGGCAGGTAACAGGGAACTTTACGTTCGATACTCATACGTCAGCTGGTGATACGCTATACGGAATCGATATTTTTATTCGTCCTCAATTCAGAGGATTACGCTTAGGCCGGCGATTGTACGATTACCGCAAGGAGCTTTGCGAGCGCCTGAACCTAAAGGGCATTGCATTTGGTGGTAGAATTCCAAATTATCATGCCTATGCCGATTCTCTCACCTCGAAGGAGTACATTGAAAAAGTGAAGCGCAAGGAAATTCATGATCCGGTTCTCGATTTCCAGATGTCGAACGATTTCCACCCTACAAAAATTCTGAAGGGCTACCTTTTAGGTGATGTAGAATCGAACGAGTATGCTGTGTTGCTAAAATGGAACAATATTTACTACGAGAAACCCAAAAAGAAGGCCGCAATTACTAAACGGGTTGTTCGCCTGGGGCTTATTCAGTGGCAAATGCGGCCCTACAAGAATTTGAATGAGCTCATGCAGCAGGCCGAGTACTTCGTTGATGCTGTTTCGGGTTACCGCTCCGATTTTGCCCTTTTTCCCGAATTCTTCAACGCACCGCTGATGGCTGAGAACAACCACCTAACTGAGGCCGAGGCAATAAGGGAGCTGGCAAAGCATACCGATATGCTAATGCGCAAGTTTTCAGAGCTGGCAATCTCCTACAACATCAACATAATTACGGGCAGCATGCCCGAATTTAAGAACAACCGTTTGTTAAACGTTGGTTTCCTTTGCAAAAGGGATGGCTCGGTTGAAAGGTTTGAGAAGTTGCATGTAACACCCGACGAGGCAAAAGTTTGGGGCTTACAGGGAGGTAGCCAGCTGAAGGCATTCGATACCGACTGCGGAAAAATTGGCATCCTAATTTGCTACGACGTTGAGTTCCCTGAGGTTTCCAGATTACTTGCCGATGAGGGAATGGACATTCTTTTTGTACCATTTTTAACCGACACACAGAATGGGTACTCACGAGTTCGTAACTGCTCACAGGCTAGAGCCATTGAGAATGAGTGTTACGTAGCAATTGCCGGTAGCGTTGGCAACCTGCCAAAGGTCCACAACATGGACATTCAATATGCCCAGTCGATGGTATTTACCCCATGCGATTTCCCATTCCCAGTTAATGGCATAAAGGCCGAGGCAACGCCAAATACCGAAATGATTCTTATTGCCGATGTGGATATTGACCTGCTGCGTGAGCTTAACCAGTTTGGAAGTGTTAGAAATTTAAAGGATAGAAGGATTGATATTTACAGTATTACGCGAGTTCGATGTGAGAGCAAATTATAATTTCTGATAAATAAGATTTTTTGAAGAGAAATATGGTTGATATCGACTAAAAAACCTTATTTTTCATTACTAACCTTAGTAAAGATTCTATCCTTAGTTGAGATACTACCTTATTACCTTATGGTTTTTGAACAGAATGCTCTATGGCAGCAATTGAAATGATGTTTTTTTAGAACAAATTTATAAATAATCTGATTGTAAAATAACTAACTTAAAAAGAAGGATAACGCGGTGTAAGATGCTGTCCCTAGTTTTATCGATACGTGTAGCATCCCGGTCCGGAATATTTAAAAGATTTCTTCTTCTTTTTCTGCTGCTTCTCACTGCAACCAAAAAGTAGGTTCATGCCAAACCGAAGGTTTGCCGTTTGTGCTTTATTGGGCCAAATAAATGCTAGAACATTGTCGGAAATAAGGTGGAAAACAAAGTTTTTTGAGCCAATTCCTAGCCCCACACCCACGTTATTGTATGAGCCATTCATTATCGAGTAGCTGATGCTTCCGGCAAGGTACTCAAGTTGAACAGTGTTTAACGATAATGTTAGCGATGGAACCGGACGCCGAGGATAGAACTCGGTTCGTACTAAAACGCCTGCATTAAAGTTTGGGTGAAATCCGTAGGTTCCTCCAACGTTCACTTTGGGACAAAGTGTTGATGCGTAGGTTTCAGTGTTTTCGAATACTTTAATCTGGTTTTGAATCGAATCCGATAGAGTCTCGAGAAGTTCTCCAGTGTTGTTGAGGTCATCATCGGTTAAGCCGTTAAATGCGAAGCTACCCGTATTGTTGAACTGGTGAGTATCGGAGCGCCACCAAGTGGCGCCAAGATCGAGGATTGATGCTGACCAAACAATTGGATCGGTTTTGTAAATAACACCAAAGTCGGCGGCAAAACCAATGTTCAATCTGTTGAACAGATATTTCATGATATTGATTTCGCCAACATCAATTCCATTAACTTCATTTTCATCGTTAGTTGTAACTACCAGCGGGAACGATGCGTTTACCTGTGCTGCCCATTCGGCCAAAAGATTGTAGCTGCCATCCTCGGTGGTAAACGAGAAAGGTTTTCTGCGTGTAGTAATATTCGCCTTCCCAAAAATTAGCTTTGCACGTGCACCCCAGCTAAGCTGGTCGTTGGTTTCCTTTGCTATGCCCAGAGAGTATTCGCGCAGGTGCGTTGCGTTTGCACCTAACCCGGTGGTTGACATTGTTCGGCCAATTAGGTTGTCGTTTCCGTAAACGGCCAAATCAATAATTTTGCTGGGGTAGAATGCTTTAACATCAACCTTCTCAGCAATGTTAAAGGTGAAGTAAAAATCGGAGTATCTATATCCAAGTGTTATTAGGTTTGCGTGAATTTCTGAAGTTAGGTAATCCACAGAGTGTAATCCATCGGCAATGCTTTCGATGTTTAGCTGCTGTTCCCCGGCAGAGAGGTCATTGTACGAAAATCCGGTTGAAGTGGCGTTAATGTAAAGGGAGTTAAGCGCAGGAATTCCAATCATTAAATTGCAACGGGGCTGAATTGCTGGGTTAACGTACGCTGCCTGCGGCAAATCGTGCATAAAAAATAGCGTACGACTTTGCTGTCCAGTCACTTCATAAGATGAAAAGAGTATGCAAACAGCTATTATAATTTCAAATCTTCTCAAAGCATTCTTTTTAAACAGGAATGGAAAGTCCCACTCTGGCGCTGAGCGAAATTTGGAAACCGTATCCCGGATAGTAGTTAAACAAGAATATTGGAACTTTTAAGTTTGTAATCCGGCAAATGGGAACAACCTGGGTTGCGCGACCAATTCTTTCAAGACGCTCCTTGGTTACTTCAACTTTTTGACTCGATTTCCCAGTGGCAGTAATGGCTCCCTCCTCGTTGTAGCTGCTCGAAATAATATCTAAAGAGTTGGTATTAAAAAGTGAGTCTACAACAAAACCATACTCATCAATAAAGAAAAGTTGAATTCCACCGGTAGATGGGAACTCATTATCAAGCCGGAGGTTGAACTCGATAAAACGAATTTGATCTGCTTCCTCGCTAATATCCGATAGGGCAAAGTCTAAAGTGTCAGTAAGGGTAAGGTTTTTGTATTTTGCCCATTCGGGAACATCATCCTCAAGATTTATGGTTGGCATACCTTCTAGTACCATCGATTTATCGATGGTGAATTTTTTTGAAATTAATGGTAGGGCAAAATCGGGAGTCCACTCTAAGCTCGTGGGAATTGGTTCGAACTTCTCCTTGTAGCAGCCAGTAAAGAGGAGTAGTGTGCATCCTGCTATAACGCAAAGCTTCCTTATTTTCATTCTCCTTACGTTTAGTTTTACAGCAAGTTATAAAAGATTATTAATCTATGGGTTGGAATTGAAAAAAATGATTTAAAAAGAGTAAAAAAGTTTTGGTGAAACAAAAAAAAGTGTACTTTTGCACCTCGTTACGCGGGTATGGCGGAATTGGTAGACGCGCTAGACTTAGGATCTAGTGCCGTAAGGCGTGGGGGTTCGAGTCCCTTTACCCGCACAAAAAAACCTCAGCAGAGTTGCTGAGGTTTTTTTGTTTTCCGGAGGTTGAGCCTGCCGAAACCGAAGGAGGATAGGTGGTTTCGACAGGCTCAACCACC
>DAOSWM010000020.1:22763-43158 GCA_035380045.1 Tenuifilaceae bacterium
GGTTGAGCCTGCCGAAACCGAAGGAGGATAGGTGGTTTCGACAGGCTCAACCACCAACTACAGATAACCATCACTGTTGGCGATGCTAATGAGCGAGGCCGTATTTTTTGCGCCCAGCTTCATTATCAAATTCTTTCGGTGGCTATCCACGGTTAGCGGGCTAATGAACAGTTTTTCAGCAATTTCCTGGTTTGTAAATCCTTCGGCAATGAGTTTCAGTACCTCCATTTCGCGCTTGCTAATGTATATCGATTGTTCGTTTTGCTGGCGCAAGATTTTTTCAACCTCCTCACAGTAGTAAGTTTCACCCTCTGAAACGCAAATAATTGCCTCAATTATTTCATCCGCACTAGAGCTTTTTAGCAAGTAACCCTGAACTCCTGCATCAATCATCGATTGAATGTAGTAGCGTTGGTTGTAGGTTGTAAGTGCTATCACCTTTTGCGAAGGTGTTTTCTTGGTGATGCTTTTACAGATATTAATCCCATTATCATCGGGTAACCTAATGTCGAGAAGTACAACGTCGGGATTTAGAAACTCAACCTTTTCCAGCGCTTCTTTCCCGGTTATTGCTATTCCGCAAACCTTTATGGAATCCAATTTTTCTAGGGATTTTACTAATCCCTGAGCAATCAACGGATGGTCGTCAACTATAAGTACGTTAATCATTCGATTTTATGGATTGAGGGTTATCGAATTCAACAACAACTTCGGTGCCTTTCCCGGGAGAACTGTTTACCTCTAGTTTCCCTCCGAAGGAGGAAACTCTCGACCGGATGTTGGGAAGCCCGTTGCCCTTTGCGTCTTCCATTTTTGCGGGGTCGAAACCAACGCCAAAATCGGTAACCGTTAGGCAAAGCCTAGTAGTATTCAGTAGTAGCTGAACCTCAACCGATGGCGAAAGTGAATGCTTAATTGAGTTATTAATAAGTTCCTGTGCTGTTCGGTAAACAGTTAGCTCAAGCGCATTGCTAAACCGAAAATCTTCACCAAAAAAGTTATAGCTAACTAAAGGTGAATCGTCACTGTTAAGTGAGGTGCAAAAATTTTCGATGGCGCTGTTTAGCCCATTTTTGTGAAGAATTTCTGGCATCATGTTGTGAGCAACCCTTCGTAGCTCTTTAACGCTACTGTCAATTAGTTCGAGGGCATTCTGAAATGCATTCGCATTTTCCTCGTTAAGAAAGTGGTTTCCTTGCATATTTGATAGGTTTAATCGGGCAACGGTAAGCAATCCGCCTAAACCATCGTGCAGCTCACGGGCAATTCTGCTTCGTTCTGCCTCTTCACCTTTTATGGTCGACTGGGCTACTGCAAGCTCCTTCTCCCGTTCAAGGTCAAGTATTTTCCGTTCTCTCAGCTCAAGCTCACGATGTGTAAGTAGAATTTGCTGACGGTGGTTTCGGTAAAGTAAAAGGGTTACAATTAATCCTGCAAATGCAATTGTAAGTGAAATGAAAAGCATGAGGGTTCGCCTGCTGAGAGCCGCTTCGCTTACCCTTTTCTCGAGTTCGAGGTTTGCTATTCTAATTTCTCTTCTTTGCGCTTCATTCTTAGCATTCAGGAAGTTTATTTGTTTCTTGTTCTCGCTCGAAAAGAATTTCTTCTGCAGTTCAAGGTATTGAAAAACAAACTCATTAGCTTTTTTATAGTTCCCGGTCATCTGGTATGCATTAAAGAGGGTTTCAGTAAGCCTTCGTTGATGCTCCATTATGCCATACTTTTTGCTTAGTTCAAGGCTCTCCTGTGCATACTTAATTGCTAGGTTTGGATTGTTTAGTTTGATGTAGGTTCTCGAAATTCTTTCCAGCATATCGGCCAGTTCCCAGGCGCTGCCCGATTTTCGGGCAAAATTGAGCCCTTCAAAGTAAATCTTCAATGCAGCCTGCTGGTTGTTGTTTATGTTGGCTTCAATGTAGCCCTTGTTAATGAAGTAGGCTACGCTGAATTGCGTGAACCCGGTTGAATCGGCAATATGTTTTACCTTTTCTAAATACTCAAGCGACTCTTCAGTTCTTTTCTGTTGCATGAGGTAGGTTGCATAGGTATTGTAGGCTGAACCCAAGCTAAACCAATCGTTTGCTTTGTTTGCAAGTTTTATTACCTCCTGGTGGTAGTTCTTCTCGCGAATTGAGTCGTTTAGCCTATCCTGAAACTCTCCCATTTTGGAGTACAGGTTAATTAGGTGGCGATTCATTTCGTACTTAAGGAAAATGGGCTCGGCTTTTGTACAGTATTCTATTGCGCTGGCATAGTCGTCGCCAAGGAAGAACAGGTAACTCATGTTGAGCCATGTGCGAGCTAAGTACTGTTCGCCAACCTCGTTTGGAAAGGTTTCGAAAATAGCCTCGGAAAGGTTGTAGTATTTGAGTGCATTCTCGAAGTCAACTATATCGTTGTAGAACATGGCCGAGGTTCTGTAAGCATCACCTTTTGTTATGCTATGAGGAAGTGTGTCGGCAATCGATAGCAGAAGGCTGTTAACTTGGAATGCTTGAACGGTATCGCCCTGGCTTGAAAGGTACCAAAGCGAATCGGCCAGCTTCATTACATACAGCGAATCGCTTTCAAAAACCGAACCCGCTTCAGTTTTGACAACTGGTTTACATGCTTGCCATAGAATGGCAAAAAGGCTAATGCTGAGAATGATAGTTCTCTTAATTATCATGGCAATGGCGTTAGGATTTACTCCTAAAGTTAGCGAAAATGGATTACCAAAATTTATTCTGTAAAGTTAGGGTTGAAGAATTATTCCGGAATCCCTTTTTTAGGGGAAAAATTGAGGTTAGACATGCAAATACATATTTAAATTTGGTTTATAATCAGAAAGTATTATATTTAAATTAGAGTTAAATCAAAAAATATTATATTTGAGATATCAAAATAATAGTATGATAAGAAGAAAACTCGACCAGATTATTGAGGGTTACTTGATGCAAAAAAAAGCTGTTCTGCTTTTTGGTGCCCGACAAGTAGGTAAAACTACTCTTTTAAACTCTTTTTCAAAAAGAATGGGGTTAAACACAATTTTCCTAAATGGCGATGAACCAGATATAAAAGCATTGTTAAGCGATTATTCCTCTCAAAAACTACGAATGATTTTTGGTAACAGTAAGTTAGTAGTGATTGATGAGGCACAGAATATTGGCGAAATTGGTACTTTGCTTAAAGTAATTGTCGATTATATTCCAGAAATTCAAGTGATTGCCTCTGGTTCCTCTTCTTTTGAGTTGGCAAATAGGGCTAGTGAGCCACTAACCGGACGAAAGTTTGAATTCGTACTTTACCCGCTTTCTTTCTCTGAAATGGTTGAGCATCACGGTTTTGTTAATGAATATAGTTTGCTGGAAAACAGAATGATTTATGGTTATTATCCTGAAATTGTTTCAGAATGTGGAAAAGAGGAGAAACGACTAAAATCACTTGCAGGAAGTTACCTTTACAAGGATTTACTAATGTTGGAGCAAATAAAGAGGCCAAAACTTATTGATAAAATCCTTCGTGCCCTGGCATTACAAGTTGGTAATGAGGTTTCGTACCACGAAATTGGTCAATTAGTTGGTGCCGATAGCATTACGGTTGAGAAGTACATCGACTACATGGAACAGGCTTTTATAGTTTTTCGCTTACCAGCATTAAGTAGAAATGTTAGAAACGAAATTAAGAAAGGTAAAAAAATTTATTTTTTCGATAATGGCATAAGAAATGCTGTGCTTGGTAATTTTCTACCCCTTAATTCTCGTTCAGATTTAGGTGCACTTTGGGAGAACTTTTTAATAAGTGAACGGAAGAAGTTTTTAAACAACGAGGATATTCAGGCAAATTCATTCTTTTGGAGAACAACCCAGCAACAAGAGATTGATTACATTGAAGAGCGTAATGGTGATCTTTATGCCTATGAGTTTAAATGGAGCGATGGTAAGAACCATAAGTTCTCAGAAACGTTCACAAAAAACTATAATGTTAAATCAACGGAGGTAGTAAACCGCGAAAATTTCTACAGTTTTATTCATAAAGAAATAAACTTATAGCTAGTATGCGGAGAAAGAATTTGGATTGTGTTAAGTTTTAACTACTATACCCTTACTCCAAAAATAATAACATCGTCAATCTGTTCGTAACCTGTTCGCCATGCGAGGTGTTCCTGTAGAAGGATTTCTCGTTGCTCATCCATGGTGTGGTTGTTAATTTCCACCAGAAGCTGCTTGAAGCGTTTCGACATAAACTTACGCCCATCCTTACCGCCAAACTGGTCGGGGAAACCATCGGAGAACATGTAGAACGTATCGCCCTTTTCAAGGTCAATTTCGTGGTTCGTGAACGGAAGGTGATCGTTAACGTGGATGGCAACTGGCATTTTGTCGGCTTTGTATTCAATTAGTTCGCCTTTGCGTATTAGGTACAGCGGATTATAAGCGCCAGCCCATTCCAGTTTCATGTTATCAACATCGAGAACGCTGAGCGAAATGTCCATTCCATCCTTCTGCTCGTTCTGCTTGCCGGTTTGCGACAGGGTTTGTTTAATGAGTTCCCTAAGCATGTTAAGGATTTCCGAGGGTTGGGTAATCCCCTCTTTGTTCACAATTTCGTAGAGGAAGGAAACTCCCAGCATGCTCATAAATGCTCCGGGAACGCCGTGTCCGGTACAGTCGGCAGCAACCAGCACCATTTTTTTACCGGCTTGTGAGAACCAGTAGAAATCGCCGCTCACAATGTCGCGTGGCAGGAACAGCACAAAATGCTCCTTGAGCGATTCCGCTAGCAGGTTTGATGATGGAAGTATGGCTCCCTGAATTCGGCTGGCGTAGCGGATACTATCGGTAATTTCCTGTTTCTGGTGTGAGATAAGCTCGTTCTTCTCTTCTAGTATCTTGTTAGCCTTCTGCTTCTGGCGAATCATGTTGATAAGCATTCCTGCAAAAACGAGAATTACCAGCAACCCGCCAATTGTGATGAAAATTACAAGCCGTTGCCGTTGGTTCTCGGAGTTAAGCAGCGCTTTCTCGTTGCTCAGCAGCTTAATCTCCTGCTCCTTCTTCTCGGTTTCGTACTTGGTTTGCATCTCGGTGATAATTTTTTGACTTTTCTCCGAGAAGATCTCGTCCTTTAGCTGGTTGTGAAGTTTATTGTACTTTAAAGCTTTTACAAAATCGTCTTTTCTTTCGTAAATTTTTGCAAGTTTATAGTAGTTGTGCATCAGGTAATCCTTAACCCCCAGATCATCCTGAATTCTCATACTTTCAAGAAAGTATTGTTCTGCTTGTTCTAGGTTCGCTTGCAAGTAGTTAATGTCCCCTAAATGAAAGAGGGCGATTGAAATATCATACGAATTGTTTAAGTTTCTTGAGATGCGTAGTCCTTTGCTTAAATGTTCTTTAGCTTTTCCCCATTCTCTAGCGTACCCAAAGTGGCTCCCAAGGTTAATGTTTACGTTTGCTATCTCGCCCTGGTTATCAATCTCTTCGAAAATTTTAAGGGCCTGATTATAGGAATCAATCGCTTTTTGAAAAGAAGCAACAATTTCTTTTGAGGGGACTTTGTAAAGAGAGTCTTCCCAAAATTCACCAAACCTAGCAACAAACTTATTTGCAGCTAAACGTGAGTAGGAGTTTGCGATGTTGTTAAGGGAGAATGCGGTGTAAAGTAAATCGTTTTGGTCTTGGAATATTTTTAATGCACGTTCGTGGTATTCTAAACCTTTCAGGAAATTGGTTTCATTGTCTTTAATAGCCAAATTGCTTCGTTGAAGGTTACCGTATACAAGTCCTATTTCGTTGCATACATGGGCAACGTTTGTTGTATTATTGATCTTCTCAAAGGTTGTTAAGCTTTTTTGGTATTGCTCAAGCCCAAGTTGAAAGCTACCTTGCGTTCGGTAAATTCGGCCAAGGTTGTAGTATGCAACTGCTAAACTGTTTAGATCGTCAAGCGTTTCTTTAATTGCAATCTCTCTTTTATGAAATTTTATTGAATTATTATAATCTCCAAGGTCATAATATACCTGTCCTAAAAGGTTGTATGCAAACGAGGCATCATCCATTTCCTTCTCATCTTCCTGGATCTTAAGAGCAAGGTTTATGTAATGAAGAGCACTGTCGTAATTTCCATATTTACGTTGAATTCTACCCAAATCAAGCAAAGCGTTTGCCTCGTATTTTTTATTTTTAATCTTACGAGAGAGAGATAACGATTTGTTCGTGAAATCTAACGACTTGCTAAAGGAATCGAGGTAGAAGTATGCGCTACTAATGCTATTTAAGTTCTTGAAAATCAACTCCTCTTCGTTGTTTTTCTCTGCAATTTCCAACGCCATGAAGAAATAATCAAGCGATTTCTGGTTCTGATCTTGATAGTAGTACCATTCGCCAAGTTGTTTAAGCGATTTTATTTCGGCTGTTACACTATTTAACTTTTTTGCAAGATTGTACGCTTCGTTGGCATAGGAAAGCCCAATTTCCTCATAAATATTCTCGTTGCTAAGCTCAATTAGTATGTCAAAACGTTCAATCCCCTCCGCAGTTTGAAGAAGATTCGTTAAACTATCAACCCTGCTCTGCTGGGCAAGGCTGCTAGAGGTAATAATGAAAAAGGAGAGAATTATTAATAGCCTACTTTTGTACATTTTGTACATTAGTTTTATTTTTTGTAAATCAAAGAAATGAAAAAAAAGGGAAAAACCGACTTTTTTTTACAAAAATATACTGTTATAAGCTACTTTCTTACGAAAAACCAAAATATTTTTAAAAACACGTTTTTTAGGGGAACTATTTCATTCTTCTTGTGTTTTTGCCATATAGTAGATAATTTTGAATAAAAAACAGAAGTAAAGTATAAATTCAACGTTAAATATTTTTCGTATGAAAAGAGTTTTTATGGTCCTACCGTTGGTCTCGGCTATTTTGTTTTCGGGCTGTGGGCAGAAAACAACAGACCAGCGCTCAATAAATTTGGTAACCGTTAGTATTCTCCCTCAGAAGTACTTCGTTGAGCGTGTGGCCGATACGCTGGTTGAGGTAAAGGTTCTTGTTCCTCCGGGATCAAGCCCCGAAACCTACGAGCCAACCCCCGTGCAATTGAAGGATTTGAACAACTCGCTGGCTTACTTTTCCCTTGGCCTTCTCGATTTCGAGAAGAATACGCTCAGTAAGCTGCATTCGCAGAATGCAAACGTAAAATTTGTGGACCATTCGCTGGAACTGAATTTAATTGAAGGGCAGTGTGGTCATAACCACTCGCACGAAGCTGAGCATATCCACGCTCACGATCCCCACGTGTGGACTTCACCCCGGGAGGTGAAAACCATGGTGAAATCAATAGAGAGGAACCTTTCGGAGCTATTGCCCGAGCATAAAAGTACATTCTCAGCGAATGCTGAAGCGTTCATTGCAGAAATTGACTCGCTCGATAAAAAAATGGAGGAATCGTTCTCCGACGTGAAATCGAGAAAAATCTTTATCTTTCATCCCGCTTTCACATACCTGGCTCGCGATTACGGGCTGGAGCAAGTTTCGTTGGAGGAGGAGGGTAAATCCCCATCAATGAAGCATCTGAAATCAGTTCTTCAGCAGGCAAAGGGTGAGGGCGTGAAAACCATATTCATTCAGAAAGAGTTCGATGCAAAAACAGCCGAAACCATTGCACACGACATTAGCGGAAGGGTAGTGGTGGTGAATCCTTTAGAGGCAAACTGGCTTGAAAACATGTTTTACACAGCGAACCTTCTTGAGGAGGCAATGAACGGAAAGTAGTTTCTATGGGGAAAATTCTTGAAATAAGCAACGCATCGGTTGGGTACGATGATGATATTATCCTGAGGGATATTAATTTTTCGCTGTCCGACTTAGACTTTGTTGGGGTTATTGGACCAAATGGGGGAGGGAAAACAACCCTTTTACGTTTGCTTTTAGGTGAAATTAAGCCTGTTAAAGGGTCAGTAAAATATTTCCCAATGGCTCCTAACGAGACAATGTTTGGCTACCTGCCACAGGTGTCGAGCATCGACCACAAGTTTCCAATATCGGTGCTGGAGGTTGTGCTTTCGGGTTTGCTTGGCCGAAAACGGATCGGTGGCCGTTACACTAAACACGATAAGAAGCTGGCGCTTGAAATGCTCGAAAGGATGAGCATAGCCGATTTGAGGGGGAAAGCAATCGGTGAGCTTTCGGGTGGTCAAATGCAGCGGGTTTTCCTCAGCAGGGCGCTCGTTTCTCACCCACGCTTACTAATTCTTGACGAACCTAACACGTTTGTTGACAATAAGTTTGAGAAGGAGCTATACCAGCTTCTAAAGGAGCTGAATAAGGAGATGGCCATACTCATGGTTTCGCACGATTTGGGAACAATAACAACCCACGTAAAAACCATTGCCTGCGTAAACCGTAACCTGCACTACCATCCTTCGAATGTAATTTCCACCGAACAGCTGGCAGCATACGATTGCCCAATTCAACTTATTACCCACGGCACCGTTCCTCATACTGTTTTACCTAAGCACAGTAAGTAGATATGTTTCAGATTTTTAAAGATTTTTTTGATTTTCAGTTTATTACCAATGCGTTTCTTGCAGCGCTTCTGGTTGCTGTTGCTGCGGGCTTGGTAGGTTCCTACATTGTGGCGCGTAGGCTGGTGTTTTTAAGCGGAGGAATTACTCACGCTTCCTTTGGTGGTATAGGCATTGCCTACTACCTTGGTTTAAACCCAATACTGGGTGCAGCGGTTTTTGCCGTGCTAACGGCATTTGGCGTTGAGGCTCTTTCACAGAAATTCACGGTTCGTGAGGATTCTGCAATAGGAATCCTGTGGTCAGTTGGGATGGCTATTGGGGTTTTCTTCGTTTTCCTAACTCCCGGTTATGCACCAAACCTCATGAGTTTCCTTTTTGGTTCAATCCTTACTGTTTCAACTCAGGATATTGTTTTATTGCTGATTCTCGATGCAGCTATGATAGCCTTTTTCATTCTGTTCTATCGTCCAATTCTTTACTTGGCCTTCGATCCGGTTTTTGCGCGTACGCAAAAAGTGCCCGAGAAACTTTTTACATATATACTGAAGGCTTTTGTGGCAATTACCATTGTGCTTAGCATTAGGCTGGTTGGGATAATCCTGCTCATCTCGCTGCTCACCATTCCTCCAACCATTGCCAACCTGTTCACAAAGCGGTTCGACAGAATAATCTACATATCCATTATTGTTGGCTTTGTTGGAGCCATATTGGGTTTAGTAGTTTCATATGGATTAAACGTGCCTTCGGGGGTTACAATCATTCTTGCGTTAACTATAATTTTTCTGATTTCCCGAATTACCCGCTATGTAATGGTGAAAATTAAAACACAATATGCTTAATTTGTAAAACTTTTTCGAAATAATAATAAATCAAAATAAGTTATGAACTACGATGTACTTGTTATTGGTAGCGGTCCGGGTGGATACGTTGCCGCCATACGCGCCAGCCAGTTAGGAATGAAGGTTGGGGTTGTTGAGAAGGAGAATCTAGGTGGAATTTGCCTAAACTGGGGTTGTATTCCCACAAAAGCGCTTCTGAAAAGCGCACAGGTATTCGAGTACGCTTCGCATGCTGCCGAGTACGGCGTGCTGGCCAGCGATGTTAAACCCGATTTTGAGAAGATGATTGAACGTAGCCGCGGAGTGGCTGCAAACATGAGCAAGGGAATTGAGTTTCTTTTCAAGAAGAACAAAATTGAGGTTATTAATGGCTTCGGAAAGCTGAAGGGCAAAGGTGTTGTTGTTGTAACCGATTCGGAGGGGAAGCAGCATGAGGTTACTGCAAAGCACATAATTCTGGCCACCGGTGCCCGCTCGCGCGAGTTGCCTAACCTAAAACAGGATGGTGAAAAAGTAATTGGCTACCGTCAGGCTCTGTCGTTACCCAAGCAGCCTAAATCCATGGTTGTTGTTGGCTCGGGTGCAATTGGAAGCGAGTTTGCCTACTTCTACAATGCAATTGGAACCGAGGTAACTCTGGTGGAATTTATGCCAAACGTTGTTCCTTTGGAGGATGAGGAGGTTTCGAAAACCTTGGAGCGTTCCTTCAAAAAGAGTAAAATAAAAGTTATGACCGATTCAACCGTTGAGTCGGTTGATACCTCTGGCGATTTGTGCAAGGTTAGCATCAAAACCAAAAAGGGCGTTGAGGTTGTTGAGGCTGAAATTGTGCTTTCGGCTGTTGGCGTTTCGCCAAACATTGAAGGAATAGGACTCGAGGAAGTTGGTGTTGAAATTGAGAAGGGAAAAGTGAAGGTTGATGAGTTCTACCGCACAAACATTGAAGGAATTTATGCCATTGGCGATATAGTTCCCGGTCCCGCTCTTGCACACGTTGCTTCTGCCGAGGGAATTGCCTGTGTTGAAAAAATTGCTGGAATGGATGTTCATCCGGTTAACTACAAAAGCGTTCCGGGTTGTACCTACACAATGCCCGAGGTTTCCTCGGTGGGAATGACAGAGAAAGCAGCAAAGGAAGCAGGCTATGAGATTAAGGTTGGGAAATTCCCCTTTACCGCTTCAGGGAAGGCAACTGCAGCTGGTATGCGCGATGGATTTGTGAAGCTAATTTTCGATGCCAAGTATGGCGAACTTCTTGGTGCCCATATGATTGGAGGCAATGTAACCGAAATGATAGCCGAGCTGGTTGTTGCAAAGAATCTTGAGACTACCGGTCATGAGCTAATTAAGAGCATTCACCCGCACCCAACCATGAGCGAGGCAATTATGGAGGCCGCTGCCGCAGCCTATGGTGAGGTAATTCATGTGTAGGCATAAATAAAAACGTTCCAGCTAGTTTGGTAAATCTACCAATCAAGCTGGAACGTTTTCTTTTTTTGTTTACTGTCTAGTCGAGCAGCTCAGCTAGTTTCTTTTCTAAATCTTCTCCACGCAGGTTCTTGGCAATTATTTTTCCCTCCTTATCCAGAAGAACATTCGATGGGATGGACATGATTCCGTAAACTTTTGCAACGGAATTCTCCCATCCGCCCAAATCGGAAACCTGTGGCCAGGTTAATCCATCATTCTCAATGGCTGCAAGCCATGCATCGCGTTCACGGTCGAACGAAACCCCAAAAATTTCGAAACCCTTTGGGTTATACTGGTTGTATAGTTTTACCAGGTTTGGATTCTCCTTCCGGCAGGGTGTGCACCATGCGGCCCAGAAATCAACCAGAACGTACTTCCCTCCAACAACCGATGAAAGAGCAACCTCATTTCCATCGGGGTCGGGCTGTGAGAAGTCGATGTAGGGTTGCCCAATGGCTGTTCGTTTCTGTACCTCGAGTTGCTCGTTGAGCATGGTAACGAATGGTGAAGCTTGAATTTCCTGAGGGAAAGCCGACACAATGCTATCAAGAGCCTCTGTGCTTAGCGAATTTGCAAGCTCACGAAGGGTTATGTAGGCAGCAACTACGGAAGCATTATTCTCCTTAACAAACTGTTTAATAAACACTTGGTATTTCTCGTTTTCTGCTTGGTACTCAGCAAAAAGTTCTTCCTGCAGGGCGGGAGTTAGGATTCCATCCTGAGCTGCCTGCTGATACCTGTAGTTTACTTCGGTAATTCCCTGAGCTTTCTCCTGCTGCTGCTTGCTGAAGTTGTTAAGCAAATCCTGACTGGCCGAACCGGTTATTTCGCTGGCCATCACATTATCAGCAGTTCCGGTTACGTTTATTTCCGAATTCTCCAGAAACATAATAACTCGCTCACCCTTTGTTGTAAATTCCAAGGCTGCCATATCGGGAACCTCAACAGTACCTTTAAACTGAAATTTTCCTCCCTCCATCATGGTTGAGTCAATGGCAACCAGCTCGTTGTTCTTCACCAGCTGGAGGAGAACCTGCTGGTCGGTAGCCCCTTCAATGTTGCCGTTAATTTTAAAGCCTTCGGTTTGGCACGAAAGCATTCCGATTGCAAGTGCCGATAAGATAAATAGTTTTCTCATGTTTTTGTTTTTTGGAATTTTAAACAGGGTTTTGTGGAATATGTTTACTGAAATCGATAATTTTTTTTGCGGCAGCAAAGGAGCTAATTTTCCCCAGAAGCACATCCTTTTCGAGTTGCTCAAGGTGTTCGGCAATTTGTTTGTTTGTGTAGAATTGATCGCGAAGTGTTTCGTTTATGCTCTGGTACATCCAATACTTCGACTGGCTTAACCTGCGAGCGGTGAAGTATCCGCTCGATTTTGTGTAGCCAACGTAATCGTTTATCTGATTCCAAACTTCCTGAATTCCCTCTTTCGTAACGGATGAACAGGTTCTCACTCTTGGAGCCCAGCCCGACTCGGCCGGAGGGAATAGGTGAAGCGCGCTCTCGTACTGAACTTTGGCTGCGCTTGCTTTCTGAACATTTTCACCATCAGCTTTTGTGATTGCGATTAGATCGGCCATCTCCATAATTCCACGCTTAATTCCCTGCAGCTCATCGCCGGCACCGGCAAGCATTAGCAGTAGGAAAAAATCGACCATGGAGTGAACAGCAGTTTCACTTTGTCCTACACCAACCGTTTCGATAAAAATGGTATTGAAACCTGCTGCTTCGCACAGAATAATTGTTTCGCGAGTTTTGCGTGCAACTCCGCCCAACGAGCCTGCCGAAGGCGAAGGACGAATGAATGCATTTGGATCGGCGCAGAGAGTTTCCATCCGGGTTTTGTCGCCCAGAATACTTCCCTTGCTGCGCTCGCTGCTGGGATCGATTGCCAGAACCGCCAACCTTCCGCCCTGCGAAGTAATGGTTCCGCCAAGAGCCTCAATAAAAGTGCTCTTTCCAACACCCGGTACACCGGTAATTCCGATACGAATTGATTTCCCGGTGTATGGTAAACATTTCTCAATTACTTGCTGTCCCAGCTCGTGATGTTGTGGCAACGAACTTTCAACCAACGTAATTGCCTGACTAAGAATTGAAACATTTCGGTTTAGGATGCCATCAACATACTCCGAAAGTTCCAGCATTTTCTTTTTCTTACCGTGAAAATGCGAGGCAACATTTGGGTTTACAGCCGGAGGCTGATCTACCCCCGGATTAACGGATAGCGCCGATTTATACTCTTCTTTCTTGGTCATTTGCAAATAAATCCAAATCGAGGTGCGAAGTTACAATTTATTTAGGATGTAATGTAAAGTAAATTTTAAAAGATGGTGGATTTTTATTCTGCTTTCGTTAGGCTTGTTTTAGTGAACTTCACTAATTAGCTGCGCCTGTTTCCTCTTCTGTTAACCACGAAAATTCCGGTAAGAATTAGTAACCCTCCAATAATTTGGTTCCAGTTAAGGCTTTCGTTGAGGATAAAGAATGCGAGGATTGCGGTTACAATTGACTGCGAAAGCAGCGTAACCGAAACATTGGCGCCTTTCAGATGCCCCAGCGCGTAGTTTATTGAAACCCACCCTCCAAAGTGTGCAACCAATCCTAAGCCCGCCAAGCCAAACCATGTTTTAGGTGAAAATCCGGTAAACGGATTGCCCAACGAAATATTTGTGACAAAAAGGAAGATAGTCATGAATATTAAGGAGAACGTCATAAAGGCAATAGTATCAACCCGTTTTCGTGAATCGAGCGTAAACAGCAGGTAAAGCGCGTAGAAAAAACCTGCAATTAGCGATAAAATATCACCGTGATTGAAATCCATATTCTGCCAAGCCTGTAGCCCAATCAGAATATTCAAACCCACAATGGCAACCAGCAAGCCAAGCCAGAAACGGTTCGATAGTTTTTCTCGAAAAACGATGAGCGAAATTAGTCCAACCCAAATGGGAGCATTATTTGCGAGTAAAGTTGCCGTTGCTGCGCTGGTTAAAAGGAGCGCCGTGTTCCAAAGGAATAGATCGACAGAAAAGAAAAGTGCACCAATAAAAATCAGTTTGAGGTCGTGATTTGAAGGAATTCGTGCTCCCCGGAAAATCCAAATGGGAAGAATCGCTACCAGCGCAATCAGAATTCGGTAAAACGATGATACCGAGCCGGGAACATTCGCTATCTTTACAAATATTGCCGAGAAACCAATACAAAGAATCCCAAAAGCAAGCGCAATGTATGCGAAGTAGGGCGATTTTCGAATTTTAGTAAGCATTAACCGAGGAATGAGTTTGCAAATGTACTCCAGTTTTACCAGTTCAAATTGAGATTCAGCAAAAATATTTTGGTTTACTCTAGGCCAATATTTATTATCAAAAACAAACACGCAGAATTTTTGTTAATCTTACTATCAGATAAATAATTAATTTAAAAAACATGAACAAAATAGTACTAGTTACCGGCGCTACAGGATATATCGGGTCGTGGGTAACAAAATATTTACTCGAAAAAAATTACACCGTACGAATTGCTGTACGCAGCAAAACAAACACAAAAAAGTATCAGCATCTGCTTGATATTGCAGAGAAAACCAACGGAAAACTTGAGGTTTTCGAGGCCGATTTGCTGAAAGAAAACTCCTACGATGAGGCAGCCAGCGGTGCCGATGCAGTAATACACATTGCATCGCCATTCACCCTTCGGTTTAAGGATGCGCAGCGCGATTTGATTGAACCCGCCATTAATGGAACCCGCAACGTACTGAGCGCTGCAACCAAATCGGGAACCGTAAAACGGATTGTGCTAACATCGAGCGTTGCTGCAATTTACGGCGATAATGTTGATATGCGGAATCAAGGATTAAACGAATTTACCGAGGAACATTTTAACACAACCAGCTCGGCAACGCATCAACCCTACTCGTTTTCGAAAGTTTCTGCCGAGAAGGAAGCCTGGAAAATTTCTAAGGAACAGAATCAATGGAAACTGGTTGTCATAAATCCTTCGTTTGTAATGGGCCCATCGTTGGCAAACACTTCCGATTCCGAAAGTTTAAACTTTGTGAAGGAAATCCTGAAAGGAAAACTATTTTTTGGTGCACCCGATCTTACCTTCGGATTTGTTGATGTTCGCGATGTTGCCCTGGCTCACGTACTTGCACTTGAAAACGAGAATGCCGAGGGAAGACACATCCTTTCGAAAAGTGAGATGAACGTAATGGAACTCTCAAAAGTTATCGGTAAAAATTTCAAAGGGAAATACAGACTTCCTTTAATGATGGCGCCAAAACCAATTCTTTACCTGGTTGGCGGACTTTTTGGTGTTACACCAAAGTTTGTAAAGCTGAATGTTGGCTATCCGCTTAAACTCAACTCAACAAAAAGCAGGGAATCGTTGGGGTTGAAGTACACTGATTTTGACGAAACGGTTGTTGATATGGTAAACCAGATGCATGAGTTGGGAATAGTTTGATTATACTTTACAATAGAAACAACTAATAGTTTTAGAGCACCTGTATATAGGCAGTCAGGACGGGAATATCAAATTTTACATATTCTTAAACAATATTATCGGTGCTCTGCACCTCAATTCCCTGCACACAATCCCATACCTACAATTATTTCCGGCGCGATGCGCCTACTGCTTCATTAGCTGCGTAGCACCTGCCTGAACGGCAGTTAGGGCGGAAATATTTGTAACTAAAAAAATATGAACAAATAATAGCTGCAGAGCTGCGGTAATATCGTCTTATTTCAATATTATCGGTGCGCCTGTCTGCCAGGCAGGCTGCGCCTCTATTCCCTCCATGCGGGCTCACCCCTGCTAATTTTCCGGCGCGCTGCGCCTAATGTTATTATAGCTGCGTAACAGCGTATATATGTTTAGCCGCGTTAGCGGCGAGAACATTTGTAAATAAACCCCAGCAAACACGACTCTAGCAGCGTAGCTGCGGTAATATTAAATGCATAAATCCTAATCCTCCCATCCAGAAACATCATCAAAGAACCCGAACACATATCGGTCGTCGTACTTCACATCATTCTTACGCAATATTTCAAGATATTCATCTTTGAATGTTTTTTTCCTATGATGTTCCTCCTGATTTAATATATATTTCACCACAGTATCTACTTGCGAACGAGAATGTGAAAACGCACCGTACCCACGCTGCCATTCAAACTTAAACCTTGATAAATTTTTGTATTTTATCCATGCACTGCTCGAAGTTTTAATCTCTTCGACCAAATCAGGAATAAGCTGATTAACATTGTACCCAATAAAAATATGGATATGATCGGGCATGCAATTTATTGCGAGTAATTTGTGATTATGATTTTGCACAATAGTAGTTATATACTTTTCTAAGTCATCTTTCCAATTTCTCATAATTAGAGATTGTTTGTTTTTGGGAGAGAATACCAAGTGAACATAAAATTGGGTATAGGTATTTGCCATAGTTCGATAGCTTATTTCTTACAAAATTAATGATTATGAATATTATCGGTGCTCTGCACCTCCATTCCCTCCATGCGGGCTCACGCCTACAAATATTTACGGTGCTACGCACCTAATATTAAGTAAGTTGCAAATCTGCGGTAATATCATCGGATTTCAATATTCTCGGTGCGCCTGTCTGTCACAGGCAGGCTGCACCTAGACTCTACTCGCATGGGCTCACCCTACCAATATTTACTATGCTCTGCGCCTATTGAATGGTAGCCGCATAGCGGCGGAAACATTTGTAAATAAACCCCAGCAAACACGACTCTAGCTGCGCAGCTGCGGAAATATTTTCGGTTCTAACGCACCAAATGTTACGTTAGCTGCAGAGCAGCGAAAATATTTGTAACTACAAGCAACAAAAAAACCACCCTAGCCGCAGAGCGGCGATAATATTATTCACTTAACCTAACAGCAAAGGTAGGCGATTACAAAATTCACTTGAAGAATCAAAACGGAATATCAATTAAATAAAATTCTCATTCGCTGAATTTGATTAGTTTTGGATTGGAAAACGTAAAATGATAATCGATTCAAAAACCTGCGAATGAGATATTTTGCGCATATTGGTTACAATGGTTTTAACTACCGGGGCTGGCAACGGCAAGCACGAGGTATAATTTCTGTGCAGCAGGTTCTTGAGGAAACCATCAGCAAGCTGCTAAAACAGAAAATTGTTTGCATTGGCTGCGGTCGCACCGATGCGATGGTTCATGCATCGCAGTATTTTTTCCATTTCGATTTTTATGAGGAGCTACCCAAAAATTTCCTTTTCAAGTTCAACAAATCGTTGCCCGATGATATCGCAATTTTCGATATTATTCCAATGGATGGCTACCCGCACGCTCAGCTCGATGCTGTTGAAAGAACATACGAATATTATATCCACACCCAAAAAAATCCATTCCTACATAGTTTAAGTGCACTCTACCAGGAGGAAAATTTGAACCTCGAAAAAATGAAACAGGCTGTTCAACTTCTTCCAAACTACTCTGATTATTCGCTCTTCTGTAAAAGTCCAAATAAAAACGACAGCAATATCTGCCAGGTTTTCTCAACTAGCCTTTTTGTAAATCCTCAGGGCGATAGGATTAGATTTCAGATTTCAGCAAATCGTTTCATCCAGGGAATGATACGAGTTATTGCAAAGCGACTGCTCGATATTGGAATCGGGAAACTTTCGGTTGAAGATTTTGAAGCGATACTTGCCGGAAAAAACATTCCCAAAGAAATTACAATTGCCTACCCGCAAGGACTTTACCTTTCACAGGTAAAATATCCATTTCTTCCTCTTCCAACGGAGAAATATTTTAATCCATCAAATTCCCAAATCTGGAACGAATTGTAAATGGTAAAAAAATAGCATGTATTTACTTGCATTTTATATAAGCATCAATCTCTGTTTACTACCGATAAACTCTGCGAATCGTACAAGTATTTCAACAATTCAGCTTACTGATATCGGCCAGTTTGGTGTTATGAGAAAAGCGCGTGAAGGAATTCCCGCACATTACCACACAGGAATCGACATTAAGCGTCCCGGAAATAATTTTCACAATGAGCCAATTTTTCCAATTTCCGAAGGAATTGTTATCAGCAAACGAACCGACGGTCCTTACGCCCAAATTATTGTTGAACACTCAACAAGCGAGCTGAAATTCTGGACGCTCTACGAGCATGTTGCCGGAATTAGCGTAGAAGTTGGAGAGCGCGTTTCGCCCCACAAGCCTATTGCTCGTTTTATGAATAAAGATGAGTTAAACAGGCACGGCTGGCAGTTTAACCATTTCCACCTTGAGATTTTGAAATTAAAACCTATTCTACTTGAACCCGACAGCAATCATCCCAACCGACATTACGGCTCATACTCACTTGTTTGCTTTACCAGTCATGATTTAAAAAAATACTACTACAACCCGCTAGAATTCCTAAGCAAGAACATAGCAAACTGATTTTCATCAAAAAAATCTATATTTTGTATCTTAACTTAATTTTTTTATATTTATCAAATCTTTGTATTTCTGTATATTAGTGCAATATTTTGTTTAAAAACTTACAGTTAAATTTGATTGATTACATAAAATAGTTTTCAATAGAAACCCAAAAGGTTTGAAGTTTTTTTTATACATAATTTTCTTTCTCTCAACATTTTCTGCTTTTTCGCAAAGTTTGGACAGCTTGCTGGTGGATTTATCTGTGGCTGAAAAGGCTGATGATAAAAAAGAACAGATTGAACTTTGCAAAAAAATTGGCAAAGCTTACCACGATTCCCTCAGCTACTCATTTGCTCTGGAATATTTTACAAAAGGATTAAATCTCTCCAGAGAGAACCAGCAGATTGCAATTTTCCATAAGCTAATCGGAAAACTTTACGTCGATTCGACTAACTACAACCTTGCTCTTAAGAATTTAAGGGTTGCCCAAGAAATTTGCGAGGAGGAGCATGTTGTAAACGAACTTTCCACCATTTACAATTTAATTGGAATGTGCTACGGGCTAACGAATAACCTCGATGCTGCCATCGAATCATTCGAAAAAAGCCTTGAGAACGACAAGTTAATACCCGATAGTGTAGGAATTGGCACCAGTCTTTACAATATTGGCTTAGCCTACTATTTTCAAGGAAAATACGATAAAGCCATCGACTACTACGTAAAATCGGCAAATGTTCGGCAACAGATTTCCGATATCAACGACTACGTTACAAGTCTGACTTCAATAGGGGAGGTTTTCAGAATAAAAAAGGAGTACGCCAACGCGCAAATTTACTACAACGAGGCGCTAAAAAACAAAGAACACATTAAGAGCAAGGGAACGCTAGCGTACATATACAGCGAGCTTGCGCTGGTTAACAAGAATCGAGAAAAATATCAGGTAGCAAAGGCGTACATTGATACTGCAATGAGTTACTGCAACGAAATTGGCTACAAGCGAGGAATTGCAACCCTGCAAAGCTACAGCGCTGGTATCGAAAAAAACCTTGGCAATAGAAAAAAAGCCGTTGAGATTTATTTTGAAACAGTTGAAAGGTATAAAGAAATTGGGTTTGAAATTGGAATTGTTCAATCGAATATTGCCATTGCCGAGCTTTACATCGATTCCCATCGTTTTTCTGAGTCGTTGAGTTTAATCACCGATGTGGAGGAGATGGCCGAAAACAACAATCTGCTCGACGAGCAGGCTCAAATCTCGCTCCTGAAATACAAAATTTTCAAAGCAATTGGCAATAAAAATCAGGCGTTTACAGCCATTGAAAAATATATTGAACAGAAAGATTCCCTGTTTGATATTGGAAAAGAGGAAAAAATTCGTGAGGTAGAAACCAAGTACCAAACCGAACAGAAGGAGCAACAAATCGAACTACTTAACCGTGAGAATAGCTTAAAGGAAACAAAGCTAAAATCGCAAAAAATTCTGCTTGGCGCATCAGTGGTGTTAATCCTTCTGACGTTATCCCTTTCTCTGCTAATTTACAGGCAAAAAAGACTTAAGCTGCAGCTTGCTGCTGAGCAGAACCGGCAACGACTTCTTCGCTCACAGATGAACCCGCATTTTATTTACAATGCGCTGGCTGCAATCCAAAACTTTATTCTACAGAATAATCCGCTCGATTCCGTTTCGTACATCTCCGAATTCTCTGCGCTGATGCGTTTGGTGCTGGAAGGTTCGCGAAGCAGCTTAATTCCGTTATCCGATGAGATAAAACTTATTGAAAGCTACTTAAAGTTGCAGCAGCTACGATTCGACAACTCATTTGAGGCAAAAATAAATGTTAGTGAAAACGTAAATCCGGATATTACAAAAGTTCCCCCGATGCTTTCGCAGCCGTTTATTGAGAATGCGGTTGAACATGGAATGCGGAATCTTCCTGCAGGTGAAGGGAAAATTGAAGTTTCATTCGAACAAAGCGATAGTTTGCTAAACATTACCGTTTCCGATAACGGACCGGGAATTGAACAAAAAATAGAATCGGAAAAACCAAAACATAAATCGCTGGCAATGAAGATTACAAATGAAAGGATTGAGAATATTCGCCGAACTCTGCGCATCGATATTAAAATGGAAATTTCGAGCAGTTCGAATGGAACCA
>DAOSWM010000020.1:43258-51602 GCA_035380045.1 Tenuifilaceae bacterium
CGAACTCTGCGCATCGATATTAAAATGGAAATTTCGAGCAGTTCGAATGGAACCAGTGTAAGGCTTTCAATTCCGCAAAAACGACTGAAGTTATGATAAATGCAATTATAATTGACGACGAAGCGCATGCGCGGCAAACAATCCGTGCAATACTAAAATCGTCCTGCGATGATGTAAACATTGTGGCCGAAGCGGCCAACGTTGCTGAAGCAGTTAATGGTATTAAACAATTCCAACCTCAGCTACTTTTTCTCGATATCAACCTTCCCGACGGCAATGGATTTGATATTCTAAAGCAAGTTGACCACAAAAACCTGCGAATAATTTTCATCACAGCCTATCAGGAGTACGCAATTCAGGCAATTAAGTTCAGCGCATTCGACTACATACTAAAACCCATAAATCCCAAAGAATTAATTGAGACAGTTCGCAAAGCAATTGATGAGGAGAACACATTTGGCTACGAGGAGCGTTTGCAAACATTTTTCAACAATATCAACCAAGCAACTCCCGAGAAAAAGAAAATCGTTCTAAAAACCGCCGACAAAATCCATGTGGTTGATATTAAAAATATTGTAAGATGCGAATCGGATAACGCGTACACCACAATTGTGGTAAATACCGGGAAAAGTATTGTGGTTTCGAAAAGCATAAAATCGTTCGATGAAATGCTGAGTTCTCAGGGATTTATGAGAGTTCACCAGTCTCACCTAATAAACACAAACTACATCTCATACTACAACAAGCACGAGGGTGGATTTTTGGTGATGTCCGATAATTCCAACGTTCCCATTTCAAACCAGAAAAAACCTTTGCTAATTGAATATCTCGAATCGCTGTAAACTGAATTCAAAATGAAAATATTCAAATTCAAAGTACCTCCCTAGCAATTCAAATCATCAAAAAATAACAGTTTACAACGCTGTAATTTAGTTGAAAAATTGATGTTTAACTAAAAATCTACAGCCATGAAAAAATCTACACTGATTTTACTACTTACAGTTCTTTCCATCTCATTAACAGCACAAACCTGGGAGAGTGTTATTGAGGAAAACGCTGATTACCATTACAATGCTGTTCAGTTCCTGAATGAGGATGAAGGTTACGTTATTGGTAGCGGTCCGGAATCATCCACACCAGTTGTTCTAAAAACCACCGATGGTGGTGAAAACTGGACTGATGTTGCCAACGATTTACCCGAGGGATACGTTAACACGCTTGCATTTTCCGATGTTAACTCGGGATTTATTACGCTCAGTAGCGGGAAAATATTCCTTACAACCGATGGCGGAGAAAATTGGACACAAATGTTAACCGATGAGGATGGCAACGTTTTTACAGTAAAATATGCCGGAAATTATAACGATGCGGATGTTTTTTACGCATTTACAGCAAGCAAAATATACAAAACTGTTGATATGGGCGAAAACTGGGAATTAGCATACAATCACGGAAGCAACGTTTTTGTTACTGCTGTTCTTACAAACGGAAACGGGATTAGTTTTGGTTCAGAAAATAAGGCACTCTTTGCTTACGGATCGGATAATGGAGAACTCTACATGTACGATGGAGAAGAAGCATACTCAGTGTACGAGTCAACACATGCAAATCCATTCAGCTGTGTTTTTGCAGTTTCCGATGATGTTTACTTTGCCAGCAGCGGAACTCGTTTTGTAAGAGTTACCGATCCCGGTGAGGACAACCAAATCACAAATAACCTTACGAATGCTCTTTACATTAATGCTCTCAACTTTCTTGACATTAACCATGGATTTGGAGCCACATCAACCGGCGATATTTACTTTCTGAAAAATTTGGGCTCCAGCTACACAAAGGAGTACGATGGAGATATTCAGCTAAATGGTGTAAGCATTGCCAGCAATAGCTCAGTTTTTGCCTGTGGCAAAGGTATAATCCTAAAACGCTCAGGAAATATTGTTGACGACAACACATCTGTTTTTGGAATGGAAACCGGTAAAAATATTTTCAGGATTTACCCAAATCCTTCGAATGGAGAAATAAACATCGAACTTACTGAGAGTATGCAGAATGCATTATATGAAGTTTACGATATTTCCGGCAGGAAAATTATTGCAAGCCAACCAATCAACAGTACTTGCAGCAAAATCAATCTTGATTCTGGGGTTTACCTAATTGTTGTCTCTGATGGCAAATTCTCACAGGTTGAAAAAGCTATAATATTTTAAATCAAAATAAAGTACTAATCAAATAAAACCAAATACTATGAGAAAGCTAATTCTTTTTTTAGGAGTAATTCTGGCCACATCATGTGCCACATCAACAAACGAGAAAAATACTGACAGCGAAAACAAAACCACATCAACAACCGAAAGCACAGACGTTAGCGCTTGCGATCAGTTTCTTGACGACTACGAAAAGTGGGCCGATGAAGTAATTGAAGTTTACAAAAAGGTAAAGGAAAATCCAACCGACGTGGAGAATACACAAAAAATGATGGAAGCAACTGCCAAAATGGCCGAATGGTCAGAAAAATGGACAAAACTTTACGATTGCGCTAATAATGAAGAGTACGCTGAGCGGGTTGAAAAAATTCAGGAAAAGGTTGATAATGCCATGAACTAATTTTTTTGTACCTTGAAAAGCAAACACCAAAAATATTGAACTATGAAAGCAAAAATATTTTTAGTTATCACACTTAGCCTATTTTTTACACGTTCCCTTCTGGCGCAGGAGTACACAACAAAAATGGAGGTTATTTTCACGTCGGAACACAAATCGGTGAATTTACAGCACGTAAAAGCAGCCATAGACAGTAAAGAGCATTTACATGTTGTTTTTACCGAGTTTGAAAATCATTTTTTTTATGGCACAAACCAGAGTGGAAGCTGGAAATTCAAGCAGCTTCAATATTTTGATACGCAGGAGCAAGAAACTTTTGATGTTGTAAAACTCACCAACATTGCCGTTGATGCCAACGATAACGTTCATATTGTTACTTTCGACCGATACGGCGAGAAAGTGGTTTACGGCAAAAAAACCGCAAGTTCAGGGGAATTTAAGTTACAAACCGTAAAACTCTCACCAGAGCCGCGCTATCTCTCAGTGTATGGAGGTTATGGAGAGGAGTACTCTGATTTGGCTGTGGACAAGAATGGAGGCTTACACCTAATCTGCAAAGCAGACTACAGAACACAGGACGAAACAAAATACTCTCAATGCGCCACCTATTTCCATAAGCCCGTATCGTCTGATAATTGGAATTTGGAGGTTCTTATTTACGACCCACAGTTTGACGACCGTAACTGGAGTTACGGAACCAGCTCATCAATAGCTTGCTACGACGACAAAGTGTATGCGGTAATAGGAGGCGCAAACGAGCTACATTTCGGAACTGGTAATATATCTGGCGGAAAATGGGATATCGAAAGGCTGCTCTACACGCCCGACAAGGCAATCAACTCCGGTAAAGATGAAACTTCGCTCGCTATTTCTCCCAACGGAAGTATTAAATTAGCTTTTTTAGACAGAACGGACGCTGATGATGAAAGTGACAGGCATGGTGTAAATATTTTTAGTAGAAGCAACTGTGGCGACAACCAGTGGAAAGGCTTTAACTTTAGCAAAAGTTTGCCGGTTTCGGCTACAACAGTATATAGCCCCGAAGTTGCTTTTGATAATAATGGGAAATTCTACATTGCATTTGGGAGAAACGAATATGCATTGTGGCATCAAACCTGCGATTGCAATGCTGAATACAAAAAGATATATTCTTTTGAAGCTCACCGGGCTGACCAGGTGGCTATGGTTATTGGAAGTGATAATACGGTTTACACCTTTTTCACCTCAAACTACGATAACCAGCTACGGTTTCTAACCGCTAAGCCACAAAGTAGCACAAAGAATTGTAACTATCCACCAAAAATTGTTAACCACACAGGAAAAACTAACCTAAAACCCGGTGAAAGTTGGACTGCAACGATTACAGCGTCTGACCCTGAGTGCGATAAAATCAAGTTCGAAACCATTATCCAAAACGATATTTTTAATTTCAAAGATAACGGTGATGGAACTGCAACAATTACAGCAACCATGCCCGAAGGTGAAGGGAAAGGCACTCCTGGAATATCGGTTTGGGCGCTGGATGAGAAGCATCCAGATACAAATGACGAAGTTAGCGTAATTACTTTTCAGCTCGTTATTACTCCCGAAGGAGAAGAGAAGGGAAGCATTAAGGTAACAAATAAATGTTCGGGCAACAACGATGGAATGCCTATTTCAAATAAAAAGAAGAAAAGCAACAAGGAAGCCAGCCCGAGCCAGAGTTCAACTACAACCACATCAACTTCATCAACGAAAGCTAGCTCAAATGCAGGTGGAAATGGTCAAATAAATTCAAGTGCTGGAAGATCAAATCCCGATTGCGAAAAATTCTTAGCGGACTATGAGGCTTACTCCCAAAAGTATATTCCTGTAGCCAGCAAAGTTAAAGCAAATCCGATGGATGTTAATTCAGCAATGCAGCTGGGCACGCTGATGGAAGAGTATGCAGCACTCTCAACGCAATGGGTAAACATGAATGAATGTCATGAAAATCCTGCATACCAAAAAAGATACGATGAAATAACCAAAAAGATTCAGGATGCAAATCCTTAAAGTGTGATAAAAGTTCAATACTCAGAAACTGTCTATTTTTAAAAGATTTTTTTATTATCAATTACCATGGGCTTTAGCTTGCCTACTGCAAGCAGGCCCATTGGTTATAAAAAAATCGAACATGGCTTTAGCCAAACTTTTCTCTCATATTTTGGCTTAAGCCTGTTTTCAAAACCAATAAATTCCATGGGCCTGCTTGCAGTAGGCAAGCTAAAGCCCATGGCAAAAACTAAATTTCAAACAATTTCTAACCATTCAATTAACCGGACGAAAAAATATTCGTCCGGTTTTTTTGTTAAAAAAGCTCAATTTTTTTTGCTGATAAATAAAATGTATTAACTTTGTATTTCAAAGTTCTTTTAATCAAATCTAACTATGGCGACTAAAGATGAGCATATAAAGGACCTTCAGGAAATCAGGTCGATGATGGAACGTTCGTCGAGATTCATTTCTCTCAGTGGACTTTCAGGAGTTTTTGCCGGCATTACAGCTTTGCTGGGTGCTTTGGCAGTTTACATTTACAAGTCAGAATTTTTCTACGGACAATTCCACAATAAGCAAAGAGTATACTTCAGGGGAAATTTAATTTACGGAGCAGAACTCACTCATTTTATTTATTTTCTAATTGTAACAGCTACAATAGTACTTATAGTCGCCTTAACTTTTGGTGTACTTTTCACAACACGGAACGCACGCAGGAAAAATCTTCCCTACTGGGATTCCAGCGCAAAACGGATGCTCATAAATCTTTTTATTCCACTTGCTGCCGGAGGAATTTTTTGCCTTGCACTTTTCTATCATCAACAAATCTACCTTGTTGCGCCGGCAACACTGGTTTTCTACGGAATTGCGCTTATTAACGCCAGCAAGTTTACGCTGAACGATATTCGTTATCTGGGATTTTCAGAAATAATTCTAGGATTAATTTCCATGTTTTTTGCAGGATACAGCTTGTTTTTCTGGGCTTTTGGTTTCGGAATCCTGCACATTATATACGGCACAACCATGTACTGGAAGAATGAAAGAGCTAATAGTAAATCTTAATAAGCATTTCGAAAGCCGCATCCGGCTTGGAATTATGTCGGTGCTGATGGTGAACGACTGGGTCGATTTCAGCTCGTTAAAAGAGACCCTTACCCTTACCGATGGTAATTTGGCCAGCCACATAAAGGCGCTTGAGAATGAAAGTTACGTTGAGGTGAAGAAACAATTTCTTGGTCGTAAACCTAACACCAGCTACCGTGCAACCATCGAAGGACGCAGAGCCTTCGAGGAACATCTTGCAGCGCTTGAAAATCTGATTAAAACAAACAAATAATTTTTTTATCAACTTACTTTGCATTTCAAAGTTCTTTAATCAACCTAAAATAATACAACTATGACAGAAAAAACGCAATCATTTTTTGAGAAGAATGCAGTGATAATAAAAATATCAGCAATTGCATTCCTGTCGCTAATGCTGTTGATTCCAACAGCCATGATCCAATCTTTGGTTTCTGAGCGTCAGCAAAGATTAAATGAAGCAACCCATGAAATCAGCTCTAAATGGGGAACGGAGCAGCAAATTACCGGACCAATCCTAACAATTCCTTACTACTCGCACGATTACGACACTGAAAAGAAAGCTGAAGTACTAACCAGGCATCTCGCCTATTTTCTTCCGGAAAATCTTGATGTAACAGGTGATATGTCGCCCGAAGTTAGGTATAGAGGAATTTTTCAAGTTGCTGTTTACAATACAAATCTAAATTTCAGCGGGAAATTTAAAAAGCCAACCTTTGATGCTTCCAAAAAGCTGGATGTAATGTGGGAGGATGCGTATATTACAGTTGGAATTTCAGATTTACGTGGAATTAAAGAAAATATAAATTTCGGTTGGAATGGGAAAGAGGTTGAGTGCGATCCGGGAGTAAAATCAAACAGCTTAGTTGAATCGGGAATTACAGTAAACAACGCACTTTCTGCGCTGGACGAAGAACCTGAATACAAATTCAACTTCAACATCTCATTAAATGGTTCGCGCAGCTTAAACCTTGTTCCGGTTGGCAAGGAAACGAAAGCCAGAATTACATCATCGTGGCAAAATCCAAGTTTCGATGGGGCATTCCTTCCCGAAACACGGGAAATTTCCGAGGAAGGATTTGATGCTCAGTGGCACGTTCTCGAACTAAACAGGAACTTCCCACAGCATTGGGACGATTACAAGGTAAGGCTTTCTGAGGCTGCATTTGGCGTTAGCCTGCTTCTTCCGGTTGATACATACCAAATCACAGAACGTTCGATGAAGTATGCGATACTTTTTATTTCATTAACCTTTATGGTTTTCTTCTTTATTGAAATTATGCGCAAACTGCGAGTGCATCCGGTTCAGTACATTCTGGTTGGATTTGGGTTAGTTCTTTTCTACCTGCTACTGCTATCGTTGGCCGAGCAGATGCACTTTGCAGTTGCATATTTAATTGCAAGCATCGGAATTATTACAATGATTACTTCCTACTCCTTAAGCATATTTAAAAACAAGAAGCTTGCAGCTATGATGGCTGGAATCCTGATTCTGCTTTACGTATTTTTATACATCCTTCTACAAATGCAGGATTACGCGCTGCTAATGGGAAGTATCGGGCTATTTATTATCCTTTCAACTATAATGTACCTCTCACGAAAAATTGACTGGTACGCAATTAATGAAGGGTCAAAAGGTGAGTTATAAGAATAATTATGGCAAATAAAAAATGAGGGTGTCTCAAAATTAATAAGGATTAGATTTACTCCTCTGTGGAACTCTGTGATTTTCCTGTGATACACTGTGATACAATAAATTATAAATTCCACAGAGTTTCTCCGTGTCCTTCACAGAGTCACACAATGAACTTTTGAGACACCCTCTTTTTTTAAAACCTATCTTTTTGTACTGTTCCAAAAATCAACATCAAGAAGATACCTACCATCGGGTTGATGGCGCCAAACATTAATATACTTCACCGAAACGTGGTAAAGGGAATCCTCAAAAAGAATTTTTGACGAAGTAATTCCTGTTTCGTAAATCACTTCCCTATCGCCATCAATTGTTTTTACATCGGTAATCATTTCCACAACTTTGGAAGTTTTAAAATCCTCAGCCCAAAATTTTTTAATGCTATCCCTGCCAAAAACAAAATTGTAACCATTTGGGCTTAGCTTTGCTGAAGGAGCGTACATTTCTGCAAGTTTATCAGCATCACCCGATTTGAAACATTCTCCAAGTTTTGTATTGCATTCCTCAACAATGGCTTTCATCTCCTCCTCGGAGATACTTTTATCATTATCGCATGAAATGATTAGAACAAGCACTAAGATTACTGCAATTATTTCACGACCAATTTTTTTCATACTATACGATTGGAAACTTACTATAACTTCTTCATTTTCTCGGGATTCTGACGACAGTCGAAAACAGATGCAATTGTAATTATTTCATTTTCTTGCCAATAAATTATTTTGTAGTTGTTTTCTACAAGATAACGAAAGTCTTCAGGCATTTCATTTAGAAGCTCTTCTTTGGGACCTGTTAGCGGATTTTTAAGTAAAACTTCAACTCTAGCAACAATTTTGTTTACAATTTTTTTGGCGATTCTGGGGCTGGCTTTAAGGGAGTAGTAGTTGTAAATATCATTTAGAAACTGTTTAAATTTTCGATTTTTTAGATTTCTCACTTCGTTCGAAATGACAT
>DAOSWM010000021.1:0-51429 GCA_035380045.1 Tenuifilaceae bacterium
CGGTTACGCCTGCAATCCACTCGTAGCTGAAGTTATTACCCTGTGAGGTGCAGTACTCAATAGGAGTTTCGCCAGTGGTTGTGAAAGTTCTTTCAGTGCCATAGCTGGTTCCTTTTGAGTTAGTTGCGTATGCACGAACGTAATAGGTTGTTCCTGAATTTAAACCGCTCATGGTTAAGCTGTATGAACCACTTGTGGTAACAGGTGAAGTTGAAACAACGGTTCCTGAGGTAAGGGTAGGTGCAGAGGTTTTTGCATAAACCAAACCGCTTGCAGTTACAGTTGCGCCACCATTCGAAGTAATGTTACCACCACAAACAGCTGAGTTATCACCAATTGATGTTACGCTATTGGTTGTTAATACTGGAGCAGTTGTTCCATCATCTTGATATACCATGTAACAAACAGAACAACCAACGCGGGCAGATGTGGCTTTAATTCTCATGTAGCCACCTTCTCCCCATGATGAACCCCATGAGTTACGGAGAATCCAGTAGTCACCGTATGTTGCATCGTAACCCCAGCCTACCAATGAAATTGCATGGTTTGTAGGAGTATTGTAGCAAGGGCTGCTTGAACAAGTTGTGTAACTATCGGTAAAAATGCCACCTGAATAGTTCTGGAATGCAGTTGAAACATACACAGCAGCATCAACAACACCGTAGGTCATAATAGCTGTTTTTATTGCATCAATATCGTTACAAGCAACTCGATGCCAGCTTTCGAACTTGGTTTTTGGGGCAGAAGAAGCAGCGGAAGGACAAGATTGGTTATCAGCATCAACATAAGGGAAGTATGACTCATTAATGATACCAACATCACAAAGAGCCTGAAGTTCTTGGTAATCGTAGTCAGCTCCATCGCATCCACCAAAGTGGCTGCTGTAAGCAGACATAGTACTTAAGCACCAAGCAATGTATGCTTCGGCAAAGTCAGCAGTATTGCTATCATAGCTGCCAGTAGCGAAGTTGTATGTTCCTTCAGCAGCGGCGGCGGCACCAAAAGAGTAGCACGAACCACAGCTACCCTGGTTGCGTGGAGAACCAATATAAGCATGGCCATTATAGCTTCTCCAGTCGAAAGAGGCAGGTAATGATTTTGATGTAACAAAATTTGGATCTACATTGGCATCGCTATGAAATTCTGAGAGACTCCTGTTGGTTTCTTCCATAAGCGGATCGCCATTCATTTCCATGAATTCAATAAGAGGAATACGTTCCTCAATACCTTTAACCGGTACAATACAAACAGCACGTTCAACTTGGAATCCGTTTTCTTCAACGGTTTCGGTTGTAACATCGTACCCATATCTGGCTGGATACGAAAATTCCTGGCCAACTTTTCCTTTAAAGAAATCCCATTCGTTTACAATTCTACCATCGGGTAGGTGTACCATCCCAACATCGCCACCAGCTTTAGAATTCACAATTTCGTAGCGGTAGCCCAACTTCTCACAGTACTTTGCAGCAGGGTTTACAAACCCCTTTTGTGCAAACACTGTAAATGCTAAAAACAGTGAGAGAATTACGGTTAAAAAGGTAGATTTTTTCATGGTAAGTAGATTTAGGTTATGAAATTTATTTTGCGAAATGTATAATACCTTTTTTTATGTTGTACCTACGGTCGATATACAGCAAGAATCTACCCACAAACAACAGCTTTCTCGGAAATCATTCTAACACCGGATAAAAACTATAAAATAGTTAATATGGGGTGCTTAGCTACTGTTTTTTCGTAACTTTACAGCATAAAAACTAACAAAAAGTGATGCATATGGCCAAGAAGACAAAAAAAATATTTGTATTAGATACGAATGTATTGCTACACGATCATACTTGTATCTATAACTTCGAGGAGAATGATATAGTGATTCCCATTGTAGCTCTTGAGGAACTCGACCATTTTAAGAAGGGGAATGAGATGATTAACTTCCATGCCCGTGAGTTTACTAGAGAACTAGATAAGATTGCTGGAGACAATCTTTTTAACGGAGGAATTCCTCTTGGGAAAAAACATGGGAAACTGCGAATTGAAACGGGCAAACCCTTTACACAGGAAATGGAACAATCGTTTGCCGAGAAGAGCCCAGATCATAGAATTCTTGCCATTGCCTACCACCTTAATAAAGAGAACGCTAGCCAGTCCGTGATTCTTGTCACAAAAGACATCAACCTTCGCATGAAAGCAAAATCACTGGGTATTGTTGCTCAGGATTACTTGTCGGATAAGGTAATGAACATTGACACACTGAATAGAGAGATAGAGATTTTACAGGGGGTTGACGATGGCTTAATTCAGTCGATGTATGAGAGTAACGATGGGGTTCCTGCTAAAAAACTCAAACTCAAACCCTACGCAAATCAGTACTATATAATAAAGGGTGGCAAGTCGAGTGCGCTTGGCCGTTACAACGAAACAACCCAGATGATTGATAGGGTTGAAAAAACTCGTGCATACGGAATTGAACCTCGAAACTCGGAGCAAACCTTTTCCCTGGATGCGCTGCTTCGTCGTGATATTCAACTGGTAGCACTTACTGGCAAGGCAGGAACTGGAAAAACCTTGCTGGCTCTTGCTGCTGCCCTGCAACAGGAGAAGCATTTTAACCAGATACTTTTAGCAAGGCCAATAGTTCCCCTAGCAAACCGAGATTTAGGCTTTTTACCCGGCGATGTGAACGAGAAAATTAGCCCCTACATGCAACCGCTGTTCGATAATTTAACCGTTATAAAGAATAAGTTTAAGTCAACCAGCAAGGATTACCAGTTTATTGAAGAAATGCAACGAACCGACAGGTTGGTGATCACCCCTCTGGCATACATTCGCGGGAGAAGCCTTTCCGATGTTTTTTTTATTGTTGACGAAGCTCAGAACCTTACTCCCCACGAAGTGAAAACAATTATTACCCGGGCTGGTGAGGGAACTAAGTTCGTTTTTACAGGTGATATTCAGCAAATCGACCACCCATACCTCGATATGAAATCGAACGGCCTAACGTACCTTTCCGATAAGATGCACGGCCAAAGTATTTTTGCTCATGTGAATCTGGTAAAAGGGGAGCGTAGCTACCTAGCCGATTTGGCTAGCTCCTTGCTCTAGATTTTTCGTTTTAAAATGAATTGGACATGAAGAAAGGTAAAACGATGGTAATTATTAGGCATGCAAAATCGTCGTGGGAAGAGGAGGAAAAGAATGATTTTGACAGAGCCCTAAAACCAAAGGGGATAAACGATATTGTCCGAATAGCGGGTGAAACAAAAACCCTGTTAGGCGAAATAGATGTAGTTTTTTCCAGCTCGGCAAACAGAGCTGTTCATACAGCCATACTATTTGCAAAAGCAGTTGGAATTCCAACCGAAAAAATAAGTATTGTTGATGATTTGTATGAAACCAACGAGGTAATTGTTCTCAATTTTGTAAGGGCTCTTGATAACAATCTGGGAACAGTTGCCATTATTGGGCACAACCCCACGTTAACCGATTTTGCCAATCTATTTGTTGATGAACAGATAGACAATATTCCTACTTCTGGTCTAGTAAGAATTGATTTTCGGGAAGACTGCTGGGAAAATATTTCGAAAAAGAATGTAAACAAGGTTACTGTAAGGTTCCCTTAGTTTTCGTTCTATCTGGGAACTCTTAAAACTTACATTAGGCATGGCTAAACAGAAGGATTTAGTTAACCGTGAGGTGAGTTGGCTTTCGTTCAACGAGCGGGTGCTTCAGGAAGCTGCTGAAAAAACAGTTCCCATTGTTGAGCGTTTAAAATTTCTTGGCATTTTCAGTAATAACCTCGATGAGTTTTTTCGTGTTCGCGTGGCAACACAGAGAAGACTCTTGGAGTACGATAACAAGGGGATAAAAGAGTACGTAACCGACAAGCCAAAGAAGGTAATTGAAAAAATTCAAAGAATAGTTCAGGACTTACAAAAGCGATTTGATGCAATCTTTCAGGGTATAATAGTTGAGTTGACCGAGCAGGGGATTCATCTGGTTAACGAAAACTCCCTAACCTCCGAACATGCCACTTTTATTAGAGAACTTTTTCGAAGTAAAATTGCAGCATCCATCGCTCCAATCATGCTTAACAAGCTTGAGAAATTTCCTGAGCTAACCGACCGAAGTATATACCTGGCTGTAAAATTGTCGAAAAAAATAATTCCCGATGTGCATGAGTATGCGCTCATTGAAATTCCAACAGCCGATTTTCCGCGTTTTATCCACCTTCCCGATGTGAATGGGGAGAAGCATATTATCATGCTCGACGATGTAATACGTTTCTGTCTCGATAATGTTTTTAGTATTCTCCCGTACGATAATTTTGAAGCTTATACCATTAAAATTACTCGTGATGCCGAGCTAGAAGTTGACAACGACATTGCGGAAAGTTTGCTAGAGAAAATTTCTAAGAGCGTAAAGAATCGTCGTAAGGGACAGCCAGTTAGGTTTGTATACGACTCAAACATTGCAACTGACTTACTGGCCTACATTATCAAAGAAATGGATCTCGACGAGGATGATAACCTGCTTGCTGGTGGTCGTTACCATAATTTTAGGGATTTTATGGACTTCCCATTCTTCTCAAGGAAAGAGTTGGTGAACGAACCCTTGCCTCCCGTTCCTATTCCTAGATTAGAAAAAGCCAAAAGCATGCTTGAGGAGATTGAGAAGAAGGATATTTCTCTTCACTATCCTTACCATAGTTTCTCATACTATACTCGTATGCTGAGAGAGGCTGCTATCGACCCTAGGGTCATATCAATAAAAATTACATTATACAGGGTAGCAACCGAATCGAAAGTGGTGAGAGCACTTATGAATGCTGCGCAGAATGGGAAATCAGTTACAGTTGTTATTGAACTCATGGCGCGTTTCGATGAGGGAGCAAATATTTACTGGAGCAAAAAAATGGAGGAGGCAGGAATTAAAGTTATCTTCGGAATTTATGGGCTAAAAGTTCATAGTAAAATGACGCTTATTACCAGAGAAGAGGATGGGAAAACTATCAACTACACAACCCTGAGTACAGGTAACTTCCATGAGGGAAACGCTAACCTATACACTGATTTTAGCGTAATTACTGCTGATAGAAGAATTACTAGCGAGGTAGAGAAGGTTTTTACTTTCCTCGAATTTAACTTTAAAACATTTAATTACAGGCATCTGCTGGTTGCACCATCAAATATGCGTCGAAAACTATACTTGCTTATTGATGCTGAAATTGCCAACGCCCGTAAAAAGCTACCTGCATACATCCACTGTAAAATTAATAACATTGTGGATCAGGATGTGATTCGCAAATTATATCAGGCAAGCCAGGCGGGGGTTAAAATTAAGTTGATGGTTCGCGGTATTTGCTCTATTGTGCCCGGTATCCCCGGACAAAGCGAAAATATCGAGGTTGTAAGCGTTGTTGATAGATTTCTTGAACACTCACGGATTTTTGTTTTTTGTAACAACAATCATCCAAAATACTATATTTCTTCGGCCGACTGGATGACCCGAAACCTAGACCATAGGGTTGAGGTGGCCGCTCCGGTTTTCGACCCCGATATACAAAAGGAGTTACGACATATCATGAACGCAGGGTTTAAGGATAATGTCAAGGCGCGAGTAATCGATCATAAACAGTCGAATACATTTAAGAATGAACCGAAGGAGAAACCTTTCCAATCTCAAATTGAGCTTCATAGGTACTACACTAAAAAAAATAAATTGAAATAACACGTGAAACTTCTTCCCTTCGCTGCTATTGATATTGGTTCCAACGCCATTCGCTTGCTCTTCTCGAATGTGCTGGAGGATGATTCGAAAATAATTTTCAAAAAATCTTCGCTAGTCAGAGTTCCCGTTCGCCTTGGCGAGGATGCTTTTATTGCCGGCAAAATATCTCCCAAAAAAACCGAGAAGCTGGTAAAAACAATGGTTGCTTTCCGCAACCTGATGGATGTACACGAGGTTTTAGGTTACCAGGCCTGTGCCACATCGGCCATGCGTGAAGCCAGCAATTCCGCCGAAATAGTTGAACTTGTGAAACGCGAGGCGGGAATAGAAATTCAAATAATTGATGGGAAGCGTGAGGCGGAAATCATCTACTCAAACCAATTTGTGGAGATGTTCGACGATGACAACAACTACCTGTATGTTGATGTTGGCGGCGGAAGTACCGAGGTAAGTTTGTTTAGCAACCGCAAAATGGTTGAGTCGCATTCGTTCAACATTGGAACCATTCGCATGCTCAACAAAAAGGTTACCCCGAACGATTTTAAGGGGATGAAAGCCTGGCTCAAGTCGTTAAAAACCGATAAGAAGGAAGTGAGTATAATCGGGTCGGGAGGAAACATCAATAAGATTTTCAAGATTTCTGGGAAAAAGGAGAACCAGTTCCTTATTCTTGAGGAGCTGAATGAAATTAGTAAGTTCTTAAATTACTACACGGTTGAGGAGCGCATAAAGGTTTTAGGGCTAAACCCCGACCGTGCCGATGTAATTATTCCAGCATCAGAAATCTTCCTAAAAATAATGAAGTGGACTGATGCTAAGCGAATTATTGTTCCAACGTTTGGAATTTCCGATGGAATTATCCATCAGATTTACTCAAGTTACAAGCTGCAGAACAAGAGGTTGAAACTTTTTTAAATCCAAAAATTTGATGAGTAGTAATAAAAAAAGGGTAGCCTTTCATACCCTTGGTTGTAAGTTGAATTTTTCCGAAACATCAACCATGGCGCGACAGTTTGCCGAGCTGGGATACGAAAGGGTACCCTCTTCGGCCCCGGCCGATGTGTACGTTATTAATACATGTTCCGTAACCGAGCACGCCGATAAGAAATCGAGGCAGGCAATCAGCAAGTTTAAAAAACTGTCGCCCAACGCTTTCATTGCTGTTGTTGGGTGCTACGCACAGTTAAAACCCAACGAGTTGGCCGAGCTGGAGGGAGTTGATTTGGTTTTGGGTACCAGCGAGAAGGCAAACATTCCCAGCTACATCGGTAAGCATCGCCCAAACGTTAAAGCAAAGGTTTACTCCTGTGAGGTTGACATGCTCAACGATTTCTTCCCAGCCTACTCCTCAGCCGACAGAACCCGCTCGTTTCTTAAAGTTCAGGATGGTTGCGATTACCGTTGCACCTACTGCACCATTCCCCTGGCAAGGGGAAAAAGCCGGAATATTCCAATTAAGCAGGTAGTTGAGCAAGCGAACGAGATTGCAAAACTTGGAGTAAAAGAAATTGTTCTTACCGGAGTAAACACTGGCGATTTTGGTAGAACCACCGGAGAAAAATTCATCGATTTGCTAACAGCCCTCGAGCAGGTTAAGGGCGTTGAGCGGTACCGAATCTCCTCCATTGAACCGAACCTAATAACCGATGAGATTATTAACCTAACTGCCCGTTCGGGCAAGTTCTTACCGCACTTTCACATTCCGTTACAGGCAGGTTCTAACAGAATACTGGCCCTGATGAAGCGTAGGTACACCCGCGAAAAGTTTGCCGATAGGATTCTGAAAATTAAGGAGTTAATTCCTTCTGCCTTTATTGGAGTTGATATTATTGTTGGATTTCCTGGTGAAACCGATTACGATTTTCTACAGTCATACACGTTGATGGAGGAACTCGCTCCTTCGTTCCTGCACGTTTTCCCATACTCCGAGCGCCCGGGAACACCCGCCATTGAGCTACCGGATAAGGTGAAATCGGTAGTAAAAACTGAGCGTGCAGCAAAATTAAACCAACTTTCCGTACATTTGCACCACAATTTTAACGTAAGCAATGTTGGTGCAACCGATGAGGTTCTTTTCGAATCGGCCAGGAAGAAGGAGCTCATGTACGGTTTTTCACGAAATTACGTTAAGGTTGAGTACCCATACAGCAAGGAGCTGATTGGGCAAATTGTTAGGGTGAAAATGACCGGGATTTCTGCCAGCGGCAACATGAATGTGGAAATAGTTTAGCTGAAATATTTGTACATGGATCTTCAGGATATTTGTAACAGGGTTGTGAACCTTTCGCGCCAAACGGGCGATTTTATCCGCGAGCAGCGGAAAACATTTTCCATCGACCGCGTCGAGTCGAAAGGACTTCACGATTTCGTCTCCTACGTCGACAAGCAATCGGAAGAGTTGATTGTTGCTGGGCTTCAGGAAATTCTGCCCGAGGCAGGATTTATTGCCGAGGAGGGAACCGGAAAAGCGAATCCCGGCGGTTTAAACTGGGTTATCGATCCGCTCGATGGAACTACAAACTTCATTCACGGGTTACCACCCTACGCCATTAGCATTGCTTTAATGAATAGTGAGAAAGTGGTGTTGGGTGTTGTGTACGAGGTTTCGCTCAACGAGTGCTTCTACTCGTGGGGCAACGGGAAATCTTACTTGAATGGGAACGAAATTAAGGTTTCGGAAATATCTTCAGTGGACGAGTCGCTTATTGCAACAGGATTTCCATACTACGACTATAACAGGATTCAGCAGTTTTTGGCCAGCATGGAACACTTCATGCGCTTCTCGCATGGATTGCGCAGGCTGGGTTCGGCAGCAACCGATTTGGTTTACGTTGCCTGTGGCCGTTTCGAAGCTTTTTATGAGTACAGCCTTAATCCCTGGGACGTTGCAGCCGGAGCATTCATTGTGCAGCAGGCTGGAGGTAGCGCTTCCGATTTTTCTGGAGGCCAGAACTACATCTTTGGCAAGGAGATTGTAGCAGCAAATGGTGCTGTTTTTAACAATTTTCTAAGCATTGTAAAAGGTTTTATGGCTTCAAAATAGTTGGCTATGTACTCACCCATATTCGCACTTTTCTACGCATTTACTTGGTTGGTTTCTCAACTCCCTTCAAAAACAATGTGTTTTTTTTCCGACTTGCTTCGATTTTTTATATACCGTGTTTTTCGGTATAGGGTAAAGGTGGTTAGAGAAAACCTGGTCAAATCGTTCCCCGAAAAGGGGAGGTTAGAGTTGCGCGAGATTGAGAAAAAATTCTACATTCATCTTTGCGATCTGTTCTTTGAGAATTTTTTTCTTCTCCATGCTAGTCGTGAGCGGGCGTTACGCCGATGTAAATTTGAGAATATTGCTCAATTTGAGAAGCTTCACAAGCAAGGGAAAAGCGCAATAATTGCTACGGGGCATTACGGTAACTGGGAACTTTATGCACTGATGGGGGCAAAACTAAATCACTTTCCTTTAGGTGTTTACAAGCCGCTGAACGACAAACGTTTTGAGCGTTTGCTCAATAAGGCCAGGGAGCGCTTCGGTGGCGTTCCGGTGCTTATGAACGATACGCTACGAACAACAGTTAAGTTTATTAAGGAAGGGAAACCTGTGTTATTGGGGTTAATCGCCGATCAAACTCCACCATCAGCCGATATTAGGTACTGGACAAATTTTCTTAATCAGGAAACTCCAGTATTTTTAGGAGTAGAAAAAATTGCGCAGAAGCTCGATTTACCCGTATTCTTTGGCAGCATGAAGAAAGTACGGAGAGGTAAGTATGTGGTTGACTTTAAACTTCTTACCGATAAACCAAAGGAGTGTAAACCCTACGAAATAACCGAAATGCACGTAAGGGCGCTTGAAAATTTGGTCAGGGAGCATCCCGAGTACTGGTTATGGTCGCACAGGCGATGGAAACATAAACGAAAATTTGAATAAACCCAACGATTTGAGCAAGGTTTCAATAGTTATACTAAACTGGAATGGGGAGAAGTTTCTGAAGAAGTTTCTCCCAAAAGTAGTTAGTAATTCTTTTGCTACGGGCCATGAGGTAGAGGTTGTTGTAGCCGACAACGGTTCAACCGATGGCTCGGTTGACTGGTTGAAAAACGAATTTCCTGAGGTTAGAACCATTTTGTTCAACACTAACCATGGATTTACTGGTGGCTATAACCTTGCCCTTAAACAGGTTGATGCTGATTACTACCTGCTCCTTAACTCCGATGTAGATGTTCCCGAAGGTTGGCTCGAACCGCTGGTGCAATTCATGGAATCCAATCCTCAGGTTGCTGCCTGTCAGCCAAAATTGCTCAGCTATGCTGAGCCAAATCGGTTTGAGTACGCTGGGGCTAGCGGTGGTTTTGTCGATTTCTTGGGATATCCATTCTGCCGCGGCAGAATACTTAGCGTTACTGAAATTGATGAGGGACAGTACAACGATGCCAGCGAAGTTTTCTGGGCTTCCGGGGCTTGCATGCTAATTCGTTCAACCGATTTCTGGAGCGTTGGTGGTTTCGACAACGATTTTTTTGCCCACATGGAGGAAATTGACCTTTGCTGGAGGCTAAAGAATATGGGGAGAAGTATCTGGGTTGTACCACAGTCGAAAGTTTTCCATGTAGGTGGGGGAACGCTACCTAACAACAATCCACGAAAAGTTTACTTTAATCATCGCAACAACCTATACATGCTTCTTAAGAACCTTCCCGGCAGGAAATTACTTGTGGTGATTCCTTTTCGTATTCTACTCGATTGGTTTTCGGCATTCTTATACCTTATGTCTGGAAAGTTTGGTTTTTTTATTTCGGTTTTTCAGGCTCACTTAACTTTTATTTCAAATTCAAAAAGAATTTACAGAAAGCGATTAGGAGAACCATTTAGGGCAAATAGCTTATTTCAAAAAAGTATACTTTTAAGTTTTTTTATTCTTCGTAGGGATAAATTCTCCAAATTATACTAAATTTATTGAATCAAAAATAATTTCCTTCAGTCATGAACGAAACAGTTCTGGCTAACGAGAGTTATGTGAATATGCAGTACATTCCAAATTTTGGGATGCTTTATATTCAGTGGTATGGTAGTGCTTTGCTCGGGCATTACCAAGAAACATTCCGTAGAGGTTTTGAATTTATTACCTCTAAAGAGGTTCCATTTTACGTGTACTTGTCGGATATTAGAAAGCAGAAGGTGGTATTGCCTGAGGTGAGGAGTTGGGTAGAGAACTACGCCATCCCTGAGGCTATTAAGAAAGGTTTAAAGCTGGGCGTTGTTATTTTTGATGGAACAGTTTTTAAAAAATATTACCTAAATATTGTCATGTTTACGTTCCATCGGTACGGTGTCCCTTTCAAATTTGTAAATAGCTATGAAGAAGCAATTGAATTTATTGAAAAATTTTGCATGGTAGAATTCTCAAACGCTTAGTAGGTTCTGGTCATTCTCTCGGGAACAACAATCACAAAATTGGCAATATTCTGGCTTTCTTCATTAAGGCTTTCAGTACCTTCCTGCAACGTTGTTGCAATGGTTACAATTTTTTTGTCCTTAGTGTATTTGTTTAGGTACCAATAAATTCCTTCGTAATTGTTCGAGTGGTAGGTTCCATGGAAGTGCAGAAAGGGTTTTCCTTCCTCTAGGTTTTGGGTAATCCTCCATGCCATGGTTGCGTCCTTAATGGCTTGCGCTTTGGGGAAGTTGCTCGGATCCTTACCACCTTTCCCCGGCATCCCCATCATTCCCATCATGGCTTTGTAGCCAGGAAGCTCAGCATCGAACTCAACGGGTAGCGGAGCAATGTAACTTTTGGCTTCAGCAGAAAGGTTTTCCAACGCCTTAAAACCTCCTGTGGAAACCATCGATGCGTAGCGGCGTGGGATATTGCTGGCAACAAATTTTAATCCATTTTCCTTGGCAAATTCTACTAAGGGTTTGTAGTCGGTTTTGTAGTTATTCCATAGTCGAGCCTCCTCCTCAAAACGATTCTGGGGAATCAACCCGCCTAGGTACTCATTCATAATCAATTGGTTGTCGGCCTCGAACATTTCAGCCCCTAAGGTAAGGCCCTCGTTTCTTGCGTGTAGCGCAATGGTTAGCTCATGCTGGAGCCAGTGAGCAATGGGGTTATCGTGTAGCTCACCAAAAAGAATAATCTGGTTCTCAGAAACCTTTTCTACAAATTTATTGAAATCAATTTTTTCGCCTGCGCCTGTAAAAATCTGGTATGCATCAATCGTTTGGCTATAAGTTAACCCCATATTTAAACAAACGACCAATATAATTGTAAACTTTTTCATACTTTAGCTTGTTTCTGTTTTTGTAAAAATAGCGTTTCGTTCTTAAAGAATAAAAGAAGTTTACGAATTAATAAACTTAAAACATGGAAGTAACCCGTTTGTTTGATCTCCTTGAGCATGGGAAAAAAGTGTACGCAAATAATCCGGTGCTTGCTGCTAAGCAGAATGGAACTTGGTTTGAGCTGAGCATCGATGACTACATTGAAAATGTTAACAATATCAGTTACGGACTCCTGGCTCTGGGATTAAACAAGGGCGATAAGGTTGCAACCATTTCAAACAATCGACCCGAGTGGAATTTTGTTGACATGGGCGTTAGCCAGGCAGGAATGGTTCATGTTCCCATTTACCCAACCATAAGCAATGAGGAGTACCAGCATATTCTGAAGCATTCCGAATCGAGGGTTGTGTTTATTTCCGATAAGCAGCTGTATGCAAACATTAAACCCATTGCCGATACAATTCCTGAAATTATTGGCGTTTACCTTTTCAACGAAGTGGAAGGAATTCCAAATTGGACTGAGGTTCTTGAAAAGGGAAGAGAAAATGCGGAGAATTTCAAAGCAAAGCTTGAGGGAATAAAAAGTTCGGTTCAACCAACCGATACCGCTTCGATTATTTACACATCGGGAACTACCGGCTTGTCGAAGGGCGTTATGCTGTCGCATAGTAATTTCCTAAGCAACGTTGAAGCTTGCCAGTCGCTTTTCCCCCTTGGGCCCGGCGATATGTCGTTAAGCTTCTTGCCGCTTAGCCATGTTTACGAGCGGATGGTGAACTACTACTACCAGTTCAAGGGAGTTTCCGTTTACTATGCCGAAAATATGGGAACCATTGGCGATAACTTGAAAGAGTTGCGACCTACGGTTTTTGTGGCGGTACCAAGGGTAATTGAGCGAACCTACGATAAAATTATTGCCAAGGGCAAGGACTTGACCGGAATAAAGAAGCAGCTTTTTTTCTGGGCTGTAAATCTTGGCTATAGGTATAAGGAGGAAGGGAATGGACTATTCTACATACTTCAGCTGAAACTGGCTCGCAAGCTAATTTTTAGCAAATGGAAAGCAGCGCTGGGTGGACGCCTGAAGTTTATAATTAGTGGGGGAGCAGCCCTTCAACCTAGGCTGGCACGGGTTTTTTATGCAGCCGGAATACCAATATACGAAGGGTATGGGCTAACCGAAACATCTCCAGTTATTGCTGCTAACCAGGCAGTTGTTCCTGGGAATTTGATGTTTGGCTCCGTGGGGCCAGTTATCAGTAACATTGAAGTAACAATTGCCGACGATGGCGAAATTCTTATGCGCGGCCCAAGCCTCATGCAGGGTTACTTCAAATCGCCCGAGCTAACTGCTGAAGCCATCGACCCTGAGGGCTGGTTCCATACCGGTGATATAGGCAAGTTCGAGAGGGGGAAGTTTTTGGTTATCACCGACCGGAAAAAGGAGATGTTTAAGCTTTCTAGCGGCAAGTACATTGCTCCGCAAGTTATTGAGAATAAACTGAAGGAATCGTTCTTCATTGAACAGGTAATGGTGGTGGGGGAGAACGAGAAGTTTGCCAGCGCCATCGTTTCACCTAATTTCAGCTTCTTGCACGACTGGTGCTCGCGCCATAAAGTACACTTCCAGAATAATCAGGAGCTTATTCAAATGCCTGAGGTTGTTAAACGTTACCAACGCGAGATAAATGAGATAAATAGTCAAACCGGACAGCACGAGCAAATCAAGCGTTTTCGTTTAGTCCCCGATCAGTGGAGTCCTCAAACCGGCGAACTTTCACCTACGCTTAAGCTTAGGAGAAGAGTGGTTTACGAAAAGTACTCCGATGTTCTTGAAGGTATTTATGGCGAAGGTAAAAGTCAGGATATGAGAGGATTGGATGGGGAGGAGTAGCGAATAAATTTTTACATTAAAGCCCTGCACCATCAAGCGCATTCTTGCAAGCCTCTTTGCCTGCGGCAATTAGTTCTTCTGCCTTGAAAAAGTCGAAGGTTCCCGATGCATCCTTCGATATTCGTACGGTAATATCAGGAGGATTAGTGTCAATTGTAAACTGGGTAATTTTGTCCTGCATAACCTGGATGGTGTGTGAAAAAATTTCGAAGTATCCCAGGTCCTTCTTTTCATCTTTCTTGTTTCCCCCTTCTTCCCCAAAAAGTTTAATCCATTTTTCCTTCAGGTGTTCAACGGTTGAATGCTCCTTCTCTTTTAGGTGCTTTGGCTTTTTTGGTAATGCAGGCTTTTTGTAGGGAATAAGTGCGTTTATATCAATGGCAATAACTAAATCAGCATTACACTCCGGGATTCGGTTTATTGGTAGTGGGTTAAGTACACCTCCATCAACAAGTAATCCGTTTTTAACTTTTATAGGTGTTAATACATTTGGAATAGAAACGGAGGCTCTAAGCGCATTATAAAGATTCCCGGATGTAAATACTACTTCCTCATTCCTTATGATATCGGAAGCAATTATGGAAATGGGAATTTTCAGGTTTTCAATTTTTATTTCTGGAATAAATCCCAGCTTTTTCATTTCAGCAAAAACTTTCTCGCCCTTAATAAAACCATGTGAGCTAAATGTGAAGTCGATAAGGTTGAAAACATCTAGCTTGTCGAGATCGAGAACCCACTCCTTGTATTTTTCCATGGTTTTGCAAGCGTATAACCCCGCAACAAATGCCCCAATTGAGCTGCCCGAAATGGCAACAATTTCGTAACCTCTTTGGGTAATCTCTTCAATGGCACCAATATGGGCGAGCCCTCTTGAACCTCCACTTGAGAGTGCTAAAGCAATTTTTGTTGACATAGTTAGTGGCGTTATTATTTATACTGAGATAAATTTAAGAAAAATTAACAATGATAAAAACGATCTGTTTTTTAAAAAAATCACACATTATGTATTTAAGGTACTGTAAATCATGTTTATAAATGTAATACGCTTTTTAATTGAAATTCATTTGGCGCAATTTTCTCACCTACAAAAAGTGTATATTTGCAAAGGTAACACTATGCTAAGTATGTCGGTATTGTTAGACAATAAAAGTTTAGAGAAGTTAATAGTAGTTGGCGACAGGGTTCTTATTAAGCCAAAGAATCCTGAGGAACGAACCAAGGCGGGGTTATTACTCCCTCCGGGAGTACAGGAAAAGCAGAAGGTACACAGCGGTTACGTTGTGAAGGTTGGTCCGGGTTACCCCGTTCCTGCAATTTCTGAGTATGAAGAATCTTGGCAAAAGAAGGATTCTGCAAGGTACTTTCCCCTTCAGGCACAAATCGGCGATTTAGCTCTATATCTGCAGGAAAGCAGCGTTGAAATTGAATTTACCAAGGAGAAGTACATGATTGTTCCGTTCAACTCAATACTTCTTTTAGTTCGCGACGAGGGGCTTTTTGAGTAGTTTTTATAATGCTGAATCACGAATGAAATAAACAATTATATTTGCAAGCCTAAATCATAAATGTTAAACTTTGCCGGTTATTAACCGGATAAAACAACAAAAAAATGAAAAATATATCTTTGGTAATCAATATTGTGTTGGCGGTTGCTATTGCTGTTCTTTTCTATTTACATTTTAAAGGTGATGCTAAATCTTCAGTAGGTAATGAAGTTGTTGAAGTAGCCGAAGGTGCTGTTCTTTCAGAACAGTTTATGGTTGCCTGGGTCAATATTGATTCTCTTCTTAACAACTACGATATGTACTTCGATCTTCAAAAAGAACTTGAAGCAAAGGGGCGCAAGATGGAATCGGAGATGAACACAAAAACCAGAACCTTCGAAAAATCAATGCTTGATTTTCAGGATAAAGTACAAAAGGGACTAGTAACCCGTTCTCAGGCACAATCAATGCAGGAAGAACTTGCTCAGAAAGAGCAGGAACTTTACCGTTTACGCGATGAGATGAGGATGCAGTTTGCAGAAGAGGAGCAGGTAAAACTTCGACAAATTCAACAGAACATAACCGATTTCCTCAAAGAATATAATAAGGATAAGGGCTACCATGTTATTCTAAGCAGCACATTCGGTGGCCCGGTTCTTTACGGCCATCCCTCCATTGAGATTACCGATGAGGTTCTGAAAGGGTTAAACCAAAAGTATATCGATAGCCGACCAACAAAAAAAGAGTAAAGTTTATAATACACAAATCAAAGCCCCATTTTTGTAGGGGCTTTTTTTATTCTCATTTCAAGCTTAATGCACAGCTACTTTAAAAGGAACCAGCAGTTTAAGCCGTCAGTTGCCGAGGCGCCAAACATAAACCTTGGGATATCCGTTGTAATTCCATCTTACAATGAACCAAGTCTATGGCGCTCTCTACAGTCTCTTGCCAGTTGCGAAAAACCCAGCTGCTCGGTTGAAGTGTTGGTGGTGGTTAACTATCCAGAGAATTCTGCTGAAGAAATTGTAACAAATGCTTTGGAATGTATTGAAATTGTGCAGAAAGCGAATGCTAAGTTTGGAGGTGAATACTTTTCGTTTTTCCCCTTAATGGCTTTCAACTTGCCAAAGAAGCATGCGGGAGTAGGGTTGGCACGTCAGCGTGGGATGGATGAAGCAGCCTGGCGGTTTCAGCAGAGTAACGCCAATAATAAAATAATTGCGTGCTTCGATGCCGATGCAACCTGTAGCAGCAACTACCTTGTGGAGCTGGAGAAACTTTGGAAAAAATTTCCCGAAACCGAAGCCTGTTCCATTAGGTACGAGCATCCGGTTGAAGGAAACGATTTTGATGAAAGAATTTACTTTGGAATTGCGCAGTACGAGCTGCATTTGCGTTACTACGTGCAGGCGAGCCGGTTTGTGGGACACCCCTTTTCGTTCCATACAATTGGGTCGAGCATGGCATGTAGCGCCGAAGCCTACTTGCGATACGGCGGTATGAACCGCCACAAGGCGGGCGAGGATTTCTACTTTCTCCAGAAAATTATTCCTCACGGAAAGTTTAGGGAACTTAATAGCTGCTGCGTGTATCCATCACCACGGCCTTCGTACAGGGTTCCGTTCGGAACCGGAAGAGCTATGACCAAGTACCTTGAAAATAACGATGAGAATTATTTAACCTATAATTTCGATTCGTGGTTGATTCTAAAACCGTTCTTTCAACACGCTCCTAACCTATACAATGCGAGTAAAGTTTCATTGGAAAGCTTTATGCAGGAGCAGCATGAGAGCTTACGAACATTTTTGCAAAGCAACAACTTTGTAAAGGCAGTTGAAGAGGTTCAGGCGAACACATCAAACCCCGAAGCATTCAAAAAACGATTCTTTCAGTGGTTCGATGCATTTATGCTCCTTAAGTTCATGAACTTCGCAAATGAGAATTATTACGTTCGGAAACCAATATTGAGCGAGGCAAAGAGGTTGGCCCAATCGATTGGTATTAAATTCATCGATGGTGACTCAAGGAGTTGTTTGTATGCAACCAGAGATTTTGAAATAAAAAGTGCTTTTGGGTAAATTTGAAAAACCAGCACTCATGCTGCTCTTGGTTTTACTAACGAAAAAATACTCATTTTTTTATCTTGTAAAAAACAGGTAATGAGGGGTATAGGTATTTTACGTCCGTTTAATTATTTCGTGAAGTTATTCGTCAAAGCATAGCGGTTGTTTATCTAAAAAAGATACCTTTCGCATTTATTTCGTCGTACATTTATACAAAAGGGGATGGTATGTTCGACGAAAACAACATAGAAGTTTTAGCAACCAGCGAAAGTTATGTAAGGTCTGGTTTCTGGTCGAATATTCTTTCCAAGGTAATGTCGATTTTTTTGCTTGTTGTACTTACGAGTTACCAGAATCCTACCCCACGAATTGCAGAATTTCAGGTTTCCTACAAAACTATTGACCTCCAGCTAAATTTACAGGGCAAAGCATACGGCCTGGTTGATTACAACAATCCCGAAACGTTTGGGACTCTTAACGGACAGCTAAATGTACTTTTGCAACGATTCTTCGAAGAACGTGATTTTTTACCAGCTTGGACTACCGAATACAATGCTAACAGTAACCTGAATAGTTTAATTAACCTACTCGATAGCGCAAAGTATTTCGGTTTCCCCTTCGATTACTTCGGAAACCAGAATTTAAAAGTTTTGAAAAGCAACTTCGCAGAAACACTCTCACTAAGTTCCCGAGCTAGCCTTGAGCTGGCTTCAACTTTATCGGCTCTGAAGTTTATGCTTTACTTAAAGCATGGCATTGTGGAAAGGGATTCGCTCTTTAGCTTTTCAGCGAGCACCGATTCGTTCCCATCTCTGTTGAACAATGCAGCTAATGATAATTTTAGGTTGCAGCTCGTTGCCCTTCAGCCCGATTTAGCCAAGTTCGAGCGAATTAAAAAATCGTTGCCAAACTTCATCGATTTGCATTATTCCATTAAGTATACCACACCAAAACTCATCGACGAGAAGTTGCTGGCCAAGGCTCTTTTCTATGCAGGTATATCTGAAACGGCAGAATTGGATACCACCTTGGGTAACGTTTCGGCACTTCTGAAGCTCGAAAAGCAGTTTGGTCTTCCACTTGACTCTTGCATTAATGAGGAGAATCACATGGCTTTGGTTTCACTTTTACAGTACAGGTACTATCAGGCTTGTCTGAATCTCAATAGGTTAAGACGATTTGAGGATCCCGAGGGGAACTTTCTTTTTGTTAACATTCCCGAGTTTAGGCTTCATGTTGTGGAAGAAAAGCAGGAGAAGCAATCCTTCAACGTGATTGTTGGAAAGGAGGACACGCCTACCCCCATTTTCTCAGGTAATATTGAGAAATTGATAACAAATCCATACTGGACTGTTCCCAAGAGTATCGCCGTAAACGAAATGTTGCCTAAAATTCGTAAAGATTCAACTTACCTGCAAAGGAATGGTTACTACGTAATTAATGGCAAGGAGGAGGTGGTTGCTTTCTCAGAGCTCGATTGGAGCAGCAGCGACCCGTTCGGCAATAAGTACTGCATTCGGCAAGCAAATAGTACACGCAACTCATTAGGATTGGTAAAAATTATTTTCCCCAACGAACATAGTGTTTACCTTCACGATACGCCCGCGAGAGGTTTGTTTAAGGAGAAGAACCGAACTTTTTCCCACGGGTGTATTCGTCTCGAAAATCCCGATATGTTGGCCCAATACCTTGCCGACAGGTATATCTCACCCCAAAAGGTGAATATCAAAAAACTTATCAATTCGAGGAAGAATAACGAGATTCAGCTTGAAAAAACAGCAAGCATTCATATACAGTACATCACCTGTTCGGGAAACGAAAATGCTGATTTAGAGTTTTATAACGATGTGTATAAACTCGATAAGCGGGATATTTCTATAGTATTCCCTGAGCTGGCTGGGATTTAGCCAGCAGGTTTGGGTGGTAAATAAAAAGGCAGGTTCCGTTTTTAATTAAATCAATTACTTCCTTAGTTTCGTTTTGGGGTATGGCAGGGCAACCAAAGCTGCGACCCAAACGCCCATTTCGTTCAATGTACTCTTGGCTTACATAATCCGCTCCGTGAATTACCACCGCTCGCTTATAGGCATTGTCGTTTAATCCTTTGTTTACTCCGTTAATTCGAAGCGAGTAGCCATGCTTTCCTTCGTAGGTATTTTGGGTAACAAACAGCCCTAGGCTACTTTTGTTGGAGTTGGGTTCGTTTGAGAACGACTCGGGGGTTTGAATGCCAGAGTTTACTCCATGTGCAACGTAGGTGCTTTTTACTAAACGCTTGTTTTTGATGTCGATAATGAAAAAGCGTTCTTCAACAGAAGGTTTGCTGAAATCGATAATTGCCAGTAACGAATCGTTCGGAAGTTTATCCTGCAGCTTCAACTTATAGAAACCCTGAAGCGATAGCTCTAGAGCGGCTATCGGAATGCCTGTTGTTTGGGTGAGTGTTTTTTCCAACGAAGCAATTTCGGATATGTTCAGGTTCTTCTCTTCTTCCACCTTACTGAATTCTGTAAATCCCATTATTAGGGCTAGTGTTGCAGCCACAAACGGAAGGGTTATGTTTTGAAACCTGAGCATTCTTTAAAAATTTTGGCAAACTTAGTAATTAATAAATTAATAAAACAACCATTTGCTATTTTTAACTATTTGATAGTTTATGATATAGCATAAAAAATGAGTTGTGGTGGTTTTTTTGGAGGGAAGAAAATGTTTCTGGTACAGAAATTGTTTTGATTTTAAAACAGATATAGAGGTATGCTCTACATTTTTTGGGGTTTAATTAGGTTTATTCTTTTTTGAAAAAAAAAGTCCACGGCGTGCACCGTGGACTTTTTATGTTTTGTTAACTTCAACTATGCAGGATGAATAGCCTCAACTGGGCAAACATCAGCACAAGCACCACAATCGGTACAAACATCTGGGTCAATCTTATAGATATCACCCTCAGAGATTGCCTCAACTGGACACTCGTCGATGCAAGTACCACAAGCAGTGCAATCATCGGAAATTACATAAGCCATTTCTTTTTGATTTTTTGGTTAAACTTCATTCATGAATGCAATCACAAATTTATACTCATTTATTGAATTGAAAAAATAAAACTAAAATTTTGTGGGAATTTAGAATGGCTATAAATGTAATTGTTAAAACCTGGTTAAAGTTTAAGGGAATTAATGGTTGCTCAAAATTTTTACAATCAGCCAGGTTGTAAGCCCAATTGAGGTGCTCAGGATGCTGTCGTTAACATTCAGGTTTTCGCTGTGAAGGGAGAAGGACTCGTTACCCACCATGGTTCCAATTCTGAAATATGTAGATGGGACAAGCGCTGAGAAGTAGGCGAAATCGTCGGTGGTCATTCTTAACGGTAGTTTAGCTACCTTGTCTTTTCCGAGGAATTCTTCAGCAAACTTTACTGCTTTGGTAGTTAGCTCCTCGTTATTTGAAATTGATGGGTAGCCATTTCTGATTTCAACCTCGCACTTTGCTTTTGCTATCTCGGCAATTCTGCTCGAAATTCTTTGAATTTGGCTATGCGCTTCGGTTCGCCAACTTTCATTCAGGGTTCGAAAGGTACCTTCGATTTTAACCTCGCTGGGAATTATGTTGGTAGCTCCGTTTCCAATAAATTTACCGAAAGCCAACACCGATGGTATGTTTGTTTCCTTTGGAGGTGTAACTTCTTGTTGCAGCGCAACAACTATTTCGGAAGCAATAGCAATGGGGTTCACGTACGTGTTCGGGAGCGCAGCATGGCCACCTTTGCCCTTTATGGTGAGGTAAATTTCATCGCCGGAGGCCATGTAGGGCCCGGGGCGAAATCCGGCAACTCCGAATGGTAAATCGGGTTGAATGTGAAGCCCCAGCATAATGTCGGGTTTGTTTTGTTGGAATACATCCGACTCAATAATTCTCTTTGCTCCTCCGGGGAGCAACTCCTCGCCGGGCTGAAATATTAGAAGAATATTCCCTTCAATTTCATTTCGAAGTTGGTTGAGCAGCATTGCCGTACCCACAAGGTTAGCCATGTGAATATCGTGTCCGCAGGCATGCATTACCCCTTTGTTCATGCTTGAAAATGGAAGCCCCGTTTTTTCTTCAATGGGAAGTGCATCCAACTCAGCGCGAATTCCAATGGTTTTGCCTGGTTTTTTACCCTCAATCAAACCAATTACACCGGTTTCTGCAATTCCAGAATATGTTGTAATGCCAATTCTGGTAAGCTTTTTAGCAATAAGGTTTGACGTTTGGAATTCCTCAAACGAAAGTTCGGGGTTTTGGTGTAGTTCTCTGCGCAAATCAACAATTCGTTGAAGGATTTGGCTCGAGAGGCCTGCTATGGTTTCCCTTAAATTGCTCAAAGTTTTTTTCTTTTGGTAAAGCAAATATAGTTAATAATAATAAATCAGTTGGCAGTTTGCAATTGGCAGTTTTAGTTTTCGGTGAGCTAAGGGCGAAGAACAATTTGCATACTTCAAACTTATGTTATCTATCTACGAAAAGTATCATTCTACAGGTTCATGATTACAATTTGGAAACTGAAAACTTAACATTTGACATTTTACATTTGACGTTTGACATCATACATCCTACATCTCAATTGGCAGTCTTCAGTTAGCAGTTGGCAAACTTTCAACTCCAAACTTTTCACTTCTGACTTCGGCCTTCAGTGAAATAGTAAACTGGAGAAAAAGTAAACTAGTGAAGTTTGGGATTTGCTATTCGCTCTCTGCCCTTTGCCAACTGAGAACTGAGAATTGCCTACTTGAACTTGGGATTTGGAATTTGGAACTTGAGTTTTTACTAAAAATCGAGGCTTGTAGAGAAGTAGAAAATTGGGTTTAGAATAATTCCACTTTCAATTCCCCATGCGTAGTCGAAACGAAGCGGGTAGCCCATGGTTTGGAAACGTATTCCGGTTCCAAAGCCGCCCACCAGTGGGCTTCGTTGTGTTTTGAACGTTACGGTTACCGGACCGTTTGAAACGGACGCTGTTTCCCAAACATTCTCGCCATGCCATGGCGAGGTTCCTTTCCAGGCGCTTCCCACATCAAAAAAGCCAACCAGCTGCAAGCTGTTAAGGAATTTATTCCCGGTTACATTGTTGGTAATTGTTCTGTAAATCGGAATTCGAATTTCTGAGTTAATAACGCCAAAGCTCGGTCCGTTTCGAATATTCTGCGAGAACCCCCGTAGGTTAGTTGCCAGAGTTTGAAACATAAGCTTATGCACATTATTCACAGGGATTTCCTTGTTAAAGTTTGGAACCATTGGGTTGAAATTCACCCAGCTGTCAACGCTACCAAGGTAGTAAACCAGCCCGGCATGCCCAGCCGAAGTTCCTATGGCAAAACGTGCTGCGAGGATAATGTTTCGCCAAATTGGGGTGTAGGTTCTGCCGTCGAATCCGAATGTGTAAAGGTCAGCGCGTTTGCCAAGTCCAATTCCAGTTTGCGCTTCCGCAAAGAACTTAAATCGAACACCATCCTTTAAGTTAAATCCCAAGTAGCTACAATTATCAAAAATTAAATCGGCTTTTAGTCCGCTCCAAAGCCGCTGGTCATCGGGTACCGATAGGGTTTCTATGTCGCCAGAGGGAATAGTAATTCGGTCGTACCTTACGGTTGTTCCGCCTCCAACGGAAGTAACCTGGCTAAAGGGGAAGCGCAGGGTGTAGGTTACAGCATGCGAACGAACCTTTGTTCTACGGTCGAATTCAAGGTTCTGGTAGGCTTGCCTTTGGAATGCGAGCTGATGTTTGTACTTACTCCCAAGGTATTCGTACATAAGAAGAATTTCGGAACTCTCAAGGTCGGAGCCTAAACTCAGTCCACCGTAAAGCCGGTAATCTTCGAACAAATCAACAGCACCAACCACGAAGCTGAGGTTTAAACCCGGGTTGAAGAATGCAGGTGCACCAGTATAGGGTTGATAGTTCGAATTCAGGAAGTTGAAATCAACCTGGTTTACAATTTTATTGGGGAAGAATACCAGATTATAGCCAATTTTCGAAATTCGGTCAATTCTATACCCGTCAAGTGGCATCGAGTAGCCCAATGCGTTTAGGTTGTATCGTAACTTTTCCTTCTCAAAAACCCACGAGAAAACATCGATTGGAGAAGCATTTTCGGGCGAAAGATTGGTAAGCAATTGCTTAGAGAATGTTGAATCGGCGGGAGGGAGTGCTTCCTTCTCTTTTTGGTTTATGTTGCTCCATCCTTTTTCCAATTCGGTTCTCCAAATCGATTTTTGCTTTTCTGGCTCTACGAAGCTTGGTACTTCAACGAAAATTGAATTCTTTCGACCTGTGCCTATTGCATAGGCAATTGTTCCGAGTTCAAAGTTGAAGTCAATTTGGGAGAAAGGGTCGTTTAAGAGCTCTGCAGCTTGGCTTTGAATGTGGTAGCTGTAATGAATTGCCGTATCGATGTGGCTAACAGTGCTGTCGATTTTCCCGAAATATAGCTTCCTTGCGCCACTCACATTGGAAACGAACGATAGGTTGTTGTTGCCTTGCCATTTGAGGTTCCCGATTGTTTCGTACTCCTTGTGGCTTAGTTTTTTCCACGAGAAAGGCGCTACTGTGTTGTAGGATAGCCAAATAGAATTATTTGAACGACTTTGGTTTTTCCCGACAGGTTCGCTGTCCGTTAATGGTTCAGTGTTTTCAAACTTGTTTGAAACATAAGCAAATTTGCTGTTCGAAAATTCCTGTGGGTTTAGGGCTGAAGCCATGTTGCTGGTAATTGCTGTAATCCTATTTCGGGTAATTGAGTATTCAAAAACATTCGGTTTACCGGCGATTACCGCTGAAAAATAAATTTTCGACCCGTTGGGGCTGTACGATAGGGAGCTAATTTTTGTGACATTTGGAAGCAGCCTGCTAACTCGCTCTTTTGATTCAGTATCAACGATATCAAGGTAAATTATCCCCTTGTTCTCATGTACGAATGCCAGAACATTTGCCGAAGGATGCCAATCAAAATTTGGCATGTAGTTGTCCTGTTCCTGTTTTAGCCGGTAACCGGTTGTGTAAATTTTATGCTTCTTGCCAGTAACCCTATTTGCAACCCAAATTCGTTTCTTCCCGTTGTTGTTCTCAACCCACGAAATAAGGTCGCCATCGTAGCTGAGTCCAACTTGGTTTATTTTTCTTTTGTAACTTACATTTATTAAAGGCTCAACTGGTTGGTTGTTACACGAATCGAATGGCAGGCTAGCCAGCCTTTTGTTCCAGTACTGTTCAAAATCGCTAAAGAGTTTTTTTTCTTTTTCCCCCGAAATTATTTTTATTGCCTTGCTAAAGTTGTCGAAATAGTTAGTAATAATAAGGCATTCAGGAATGGCGTGCAACCCAAAGGTTTTGGAAAAGTAGAACCAGAATGCTTGCCCAACAATCTCAGCATCGGTACCTTCGAAGCTATTTAGCTTTGAAATTTTGCCTCTTTTTAAAGATGAGTGAAGCTGCAAGTCGTTGGCGGTTGACCAGCCCTGCGAGAGGAATGCTTTGAGCCCATTAAAAAACCAATTTGGGTAGGTTTTTTCAATATCAGAATTCCATGGCGATTTGTTGCTCCCACCGAGCAAAAGTTGTCGCATTAAGAGTTCAGTTATAGCAGAGGATACTTGCTGCTCAAATTCGGTATAATCCGATTCGAAGTAAACACTTACCTTGTTGCGGAAAAGTTGGTTTGTTCCACCCAAATTGTAGTCTTCCTTGCCAGTAACCAGCTCTATGTTGCTTTGTCTGAAGTCGGAAAGCCTGTTGAAAACAATGAAAACAATTCGCTCATTGAGCGATGATTTTAAAAGCGACTCAAGCCTGGTGATCTCATCCGATGCAAAATTTGCTAGGTGAGTAGCCAACTCTTCTCCACCCTGATAGTAGTAAACATCAAACTGTGGTGCTCTGTGGTATGTCCACAGAAACTGGTTGTATGTTGGTCGGTTCTTGCCAAATGTTTGCTGAGTACCATTGTAGAATTGTGCATTGGATTTAATGCAGAAAAAACTGACCCAAAGCAACAGTAGTATTTTAATGGTAGGCTTCAACTCCGAGCATTTTATGCGCAAATTACAATAAAAATGGCTATTATGCTATTTAGTTTTATTTGTTGGTACGTATTTTGCATTTTTAAAATACACTTTTTGAATTTGGTATAAATGTTTTCTACCTTTGAAAGTTCCTTTATTAATAACTGGATTTTTATAACAATATAATTTCATGCATATGAGGACTTTATCGTTTGTTTTTTCAATTGTTTTGGCCTTTTCCTTGGCAACCAATGCTCAGAATAAGGCTGCAAGTATTTCACCAGTAAAGACTGTTCACGATTTTGGAACCATTAAGGAGGAGGATGGTAAGGTGTCGTTCGACTTTGAGATAACCAATGATGGAGAGGCGCCACTAATTATTAATCGTGTGTCATCGTCGTGTGGTTGCACAACTCCGGTTTGGCCTAAGGAGCCAATACCTCCCGGCGGGAAGGGGTCTGTTAAAGCAACATACGACCCAAAAGGTCGGCCAGGTCCCTTCAATAAAACAATCACTATTTTCTCAAACGCATCAGCTTCAGGTACTGTACTTTCGATTAAGGGTCAGGTTACACCAAGAACCAAAACACCTGAAGAAACATATCGTAAACGTATAGGTGATTTAGGATTGGCGAACTCACACATGTCAATGGGTAAACTATTCCTTTCTGAGATAAGAATTGATTCTTTGCCGGTATATAACTTTGGGAGTGAACCCATGGAAATAACATTCCAGAATGTGCCTAAGCATATTACTGTTACAGCAGAGCCTAAAGTGTTAAAACCTAAAGAGAAGGGTAGTATAATAGTTCTCTTCGATTCAAACAAGCAGAACGACTGGGGCTTTATTATTGAAAGAGTTAGGCTCCAGTTAAACGGGGAATCACCTCAGGGAAACCTTTTAAGTGTTAGCGCAAATATTGAGGAGGATTTTTCGAAGTTAACTGAAGAGGAGCTTGCTAAAGCCCCAAAAATTGTGTTTAACGAGTTAAACAAGGATTTTGGAACAATTGACGAGGGAAGCCCTGTTGAATATGAGTTTGTGTTTACCAATCAGGGTGAAAGCGACTTAATTATTCGTAAAATAAAGGCAAGCTGTGGTTGCACTACTGTTGCGCCAAAGGTTACTGTGATAAAACCGGGCGAGTCAAGTTCACTTTCTGCTTCGTTCAGAACAAAGGGCTATTCAGGTCGACAGAGCAAGAGCATAACTGTAATCACAAACGATCCCAAACAGTCAACAATTGTTTTAAGGCTTACGGGAGTAGTTAATAAAAAGTAACCTATCCCTAAAAATAAATAGGAGGGCGTCTCAAAAGTTCATTGTGTGACTCTGTGAAGGACCCCGAGAAACTCTGTGATATTTATAATTTATTGTGTCACAGTGTATCGCAGGGGAATCACAGAGTTCCACAGAGGAGTAAATCTAATCCTTTTTAACTTTTGAGACAGCCTCTTTTTTATTGCTGTTGTTTTATGAAGTTCGAGTAGCTTCGTACATCAGAATCCCCGCTGCAACAGAAACGTTCAGCGAATCAACTTTCCCAACAATGGGAATCGAAACCAGCTCATCGGCCTGCTTTAGAATTTCTGGAGAAACGCCAACATCCTCAGAGCCCATGATAATCGCAACAGGAGGTTTAATATCAGCTTGCGTATAATTTTTTGACGATTTTTCGGTAGCTGCAACCACTTTTATGCCAGAAAGTTTAAGGAAAGAAATGGTGGATTTCAAGCTGTTCACTTTACATATTGGCATATGGTGCAGAGCACCAGCAGATGTTTTTACAGCATCGGAACCAATTTTGGCAGTTCCCCTGTTGGGAATGATAACCGCATGAGCACCAGCGCATTCTGCGGTACGTACAATGGCCCCAAAGTTTCGTACATCGGTTACACCATCGAGAACAATCAGGAATGGGTTTTTTCCCAACTCCCAAAGTTGAGCAACAACTTCCTCCACAGGTTGAAAATCCACAGGAGAAATGTAGGCAACAACTCCCTGGTGATTCCTGCTGCCAAAGGCAGCAAATCGTTCCGCAGATACGTGCTGGGGATGTATCCCGTTCTCTCTAAGAACACTAACAAGTTCGCCGTAAAGTTCACCTGAAAGCCCTTTCTTAATAAGTATTCTGTCGATGACTTTTCCTGAGCGAATGGCCTCAATTACGGGTCGAATTCCGTAAACTGCATCGGAGTTGCTTTGTTTTTTCATTGTTTCTGATTTGGTTGCGCAAAGGTAGCTGGTTTTCCGGTATTCCACATATCCACAGCTTGCTTCTCAATTTGTTGTGGGATGTTTCTTGAAAAAGTGAAGTTGGAAAACAGTGAAATTGTATCGGTATCGGTAAATTCAACGAAAAACGGTTTCCCTTTTTCGTTTCTATATTTCCATTGCTCGGTTCTCCCATTTGAGTAGGCTTCCTCGGGAATACCAAGAAGCATTAGCGTTTTTCCCCGGTCGGTTTGCCAGCCAGGTTTTTGTTCAGTAAAAATTCTGTTTGCCCAGAAGGCTCTGCCGTAGTATTTCGCAAGAAGTTCCCGAGCATCATTGGCATTTTTTGCTCTACGCAACCAGAAATTATCAATTGCAACCTTCCTTTTACTTGCGGTGTCGAGTTGGGTTAATTCAACTCTGCTAGCCAAATACCTTAAAGGTTCAATCAGCTGGTTTGGAGTGTTTAGCACGGGATGGCTTTTGCTTACAACGTTCAATTGTATCTCTTCTTTAATATCACCGTAGGAAATTGAATAAGTCCCATCTTTTTCCCAGTTGCCAAACTGTTGGTTGGATGGCCTTTGGTACCATGAACTATCAGTTCCAATATTTTCTGATGCAAAGCTTTCAAAGGGTGAGTACTTTACCAGAATGCTATCGGGTTTTAATCCGTTACATTTTAATGTGAATCCCTCATTTGGTTTAAGGGAATAATGGTAAAGCGGTTGGTTAGTTTGAGCATTGTACGGGATGCACTTTGAACAAAAATTCTGATTTGGTAGCTTCAGGTAGTAAAGCTGCGCAATGCTGTTTGATGTATCGGTAAGCGTAACTTCAACCCAGTACAAAACTTCAGCAGCATACAGGTTAATTTTTTGGTAGATATAAGTTTTGTTGAAATCCTCGTGGGTAGGTTCAATCCAAAAACTTAACGAATCGAAGGCAACAGGGTTCTCGGGGTCAACATAAGATTTTGTATCGACTGTGAGTGCTGAAAAAGGGTACTCAACATCCTTTTTGGAGAAAAGGAAATTTCTGGGAATTTGAATGTGAAGAGTTGATTTTGTTGCAGAAATTCTTTCTAAAAAAAAGTTAGGTTGAATGTTTGCTTCAGATGGTCTGTAGTCGAGCGTAGGCTCAAGGGTCGACGTCGATTTTTTCAACAATTGGCAACCTCCTACAGCTATGAGTAGCAAAATAAATAGTGCAAATAAAACATTCCTTGTCTTGATCATAATGATCTTATATATCGCTTTTCAGCCTTTCTACTTCAATTGCCAAATCCTCCCATTTCACCATGTTTTCGGAGAGTTGATTCTTTAAGTTTTGGTATAATGAGAAGAAATCGTTGTCGATTGGTACTTCAGAATTCTCCGGATCGGCCAGTTGTGAATCCATTTTTTCAATGGTAGCCTCCAGATTTTCAACCTCCTTTTCAACTTTCTCAAGTTGAGAATTTACCTTACGAATTTCCTTCTCCTTCTCCTTCTTCTCCATCCACAATTTTTTCTGGTTCGAATCATTTCGATTCTCTGAATCGACTTTTGGCTGGACTTTCTTAATTTCTAGCTCTTTTAAACTCTCTAGTTTGCGTTTTTCAAGGAATTCGTATACTCCACCCAGATGTTCCTTCACATTTCCATCGCGGAATTCGTAAACTTTTGAAACCAGTCCGTTGAGGAATTCACGGTCGTGCGACACAAGAATTAAGGTTCCCTTGTAGTTCTGCAGCGCATTTTTGAGAATATCCTTCGATCGCATGTCGAGGTGGTTGGTTGGCTCGTCGAGTACCAAAAGATTGTAGGGTTGCAGCATCAACTTCACCATCGCCAACCTGTTACGTTCACCGCCGGAGAGAACGGCAATTTTTTTGTCAACATCCTCACCACGGAAAAGGAATGCACCGAGAATATCACGAATTTTCAGGCGAATATCGCCAACCGCAACCCTGTCAATTGTTTCTAGAACAGTGTGCGCTGGATCCATCAGCTCGTCCTGATTCTGGGCAAAGTACCCAATGGAAACATTGTGACCAACTTTTAGGTTCCCCTCGTGCTCCAGCTCACCAATAATTATTCGGCTAAGCGTTGTTTTCCCCTCGCCGTTCCGGCCAACAAACGCAATTTTTTCTCCGCGTACAATGTCGATATTCGCATCGCTAAAAACAAGGTGATTCCCAAATCGTTTGGCAATGTTATCAACTTTTACAACCAAATCGCCGGAGCGAGGAGCATCCGGGAAACGGATATTAATTTTTGAGTTGTCCTCGTCGTCAACCTCAATTATCTCCATCTTTTCGAGCTGCTTCACTCGCGATTGAACCTGATTTGCCTTGGTTGCCTTGTAGCGGAATCGCTCGATAAAATCCTTGGTTTCCTCAATCTGTTTCTGCTGATTTTTAAAAGCAGACATTTGCTGCTCCCTGCGTTCCTGACGTAGAACAACATATTTTGAGTAGGGAACACGATAATCGAACGCTTTGCCAAGCGAAAGTTCGATGGTTCGCTCGGTGATATTATCGAGGAAAGCGCGGTCGTGAGAAATAAGTACAACTGCTCCCGGGAAAACTTTCAGGTAATCCTCAAGCCACTGGATTGACTCAATATCGAGATGGTTGGTTGGCTCGTCAAGCAGGAGGATATCGGGTTGGCGCAGTAAAATTTTTGCAAGCTCAATGCGCATTCGCCATCCGCCGCTAAACTCTGAGGTTGGGCGTTGAAAATCGGAACGTCGGAATCCAAGCCCAAGCAATGTTACCTCTGCTTTTGCTTCAAGGCTGTCGCCTTCGAGCAGGTTGTATCTTTCACTTTTTTCGGAAAGCTGGTGGATGATATCAACGTACGATTCCGACTCGTGATCGGTACGTTCCTCAAGTTCTTTCGTTAAATTCTGAATATCCTTTGCAAGCAGAAGAATTTCTTGAAAAGCCTGCATGGTTTCGCTCATTACGCTGCGCGTGTTTGTTACAGCCATTTGCTGTGGGAGGTAACCAACCTTTATTTCACGGGGAACGCTAACAATTCCGCTGCTGGGAGTCATCTCGCCAACAATAAGTTTTAGAACTGTTGATTTTCCTGCTCCATTCTTCCCAACCAATCCAACCCGCTCGCGGTTGCTAACCAAGAAGCTGACATCGCGGAACAGATCGAACCCACCAAAAGAAACCGTAACCTGATTTAACGAAACCATTGTGTTTTAACTTTGAAGCCACAAAATTATGAAAATAGGACAAATTCGCAATTTGCTGAATTTTTTTGGGCTGTGAAACATTATAAAAAAATGGGGTGGAATTAAACTGCTACTTTCCATTTTTATTTAACTTGCTATAAAAATTGAACCTATGAAAAGAATCCTATTGCTTTTATTGCCAATTAGTTTTATCCTGTTAGGATGCGGCTCGGGTTACAACGAATCTGATGGTTCGAAGTCGTACGACATGGATGTTAAGGAAGAAATGATTCCTATTGCCTTTCAATCCGATGTTCCGCCACCTCCACCACCATTATCTTCATCGGGCAGAGAAATACATGCAGAGGAAATGCATGGTAACATGCTGATAAAGAATGTTAGTATAGGTATTGAAGTTGACGATTACAATGTTGCCCGACAAAAGGTTGATTCGCTAGTGAAAGTGCATAAAGGTTGGATTTCTTCAGAGAACTACCACAATTCCGATTTTCAAATTTTGAATTATATTTCTATCAGAGTTCCATCGGTAAGCCTTGATGCGCTGATTTATGATTTTATTCAAGTAGCAAAAAGGGTTGAATACCAGCGGGTGGAGAGTAACGATGTAACAGAAGAGTTCATTGATATTGAGAGCCGTTTGAAAAATCTGAGGAAGGTTGAAAATAATTTTATTCGCCTTCTGCGAAAAACGGATAGCATTGACGATATACTTAAAATTGAGAGCAAGCTGGCCGAGGTTAGAGGAAATATTGAGTCAATTGAAGGTCGTGTAAAGTATTTAAAGAGCAAAGTAAGGTTTAGCACAATTGAACTCTACGTTTTCCAAAAAGTTGATTACGAGTATGTTCCTGAGGCCAGCGAACGTTTTGTAGAAAGATTAAAAAAATCGTTACACAATGGGTGGAAGGGTTTTGTTAGCTTCATGCTGTTTCTCATTGCAATTTGGCCTTTATATATAATTGTTGGAGTAACAGGATACCTTATTGCTCGATATCGAAGGAAGAAAAACGAAAAAGGGAATGGCAACCAAAAGGAGAAGAAGAAGCTGAAGGGAAAGAAAAAAAGTAAGAAGCAAGAGGAGGCGCAAAACCAGAAGCAACAGGAAGTTTTATAGAAACCTTAATATCTTAACCAACAAAAAACCCACTGAATTTAGTGGGTTTTTTGTTTGAAATATTCTTTGCTTACTGTAAAGGTTTGATTACCTCAATCAGTTCTGGAAGATCCATTTTTATTTTCTTAAGGTGCTCGATGGTTGGAACTCCATTGTTGTTCCATCCGCGGCGCTTGTAAACTGCATCGAGGAGTTGTTCGTATCGGTTTTCACGGTATTTACGAAGCGCTGCAATTTTCTCGTCGATATTCATGCTTGTGGGATCCAAACCAATGGTTTCTTTTAGCTGCTTGTCGTAGCGTTCCTGACGGCTTTCGTACTCCTCGCGGGTAACAGGTCCAGCAGCACGGTAGGGTTGGGCATCGTGCTTACGAAGTCCAAATCCGCGACGGATATTGAAAATACGCTGGAAGTTGTACACGCGTTCACTCTGAACAATCATTTCATCCTTATCGAAAGGTTTCCCGGTTACACCTTTGTAAATGGCAACGTAGTTGTCAACGTGCTCGGGAATTTTGTGAGGTTCAGCAGTTTCGGCATTACCTTTTGGTACCACATCGTTCCAAGGAAGTTTACATAATCCCTGCAGTCCGAACCATGTACGGAACATTGGGAAGTAGTGCAATGCTTCAGCTTTATCTTCAAAAGTTGGAATTTGGTTGTTAACCATGTCCATAAAAATTAGCCAAGCCTCGTCGTGCTGTGGTCCCTTGTTGGTCATGGCGTAACCACCTTGCTGTGCAAGCGATTCCTTAGAAACGTACTGTGAGTACTCAAGCCCCTTGTTTTCCATTCCAATATCCTGCAAGAATTTTGGATCGCCACCATACTCCTTGGCAAAAATTTCCTTCATTTTGCGAACTCCTTGTCCAACAATCATTCCGAAACCTTCGCCACGTGCCAGCTGGTGCATTACCTCCATCATATTTTCAAATTGACCGAAGTTTAGATCCAGCCCGCCTGTTATCTCTTTGTTTAGGATACCATTCTCGTAGCATTCCATTACGAATGCCATACAGGTCCCCCAGGTAATTGTACAAATTCCGTAGGTGTCGCAGTAGAAGTTTGCTTCGATAATTGCTTCAGGGTTGAAAATTCCGAGGTTTGAACCTAATCCGGCCACAGTTTCGTACTCTGGTCCATCAACAATAACGGCTTGTCCCTTGTAGGGGCCAGTTTTCAGAATAAAATCGTCTACACCCTTAGAGCAGCTCATGGCGCACCCAATCCAGCAGCCATCGGGAATATTTTGGGTGAAATAGTTATCTCTAAAAACGTTACTGTGGATTTTTAGTCCATCCTCTGAGCTGCCAAACTTAAAGTTATGGGTTGGTAGTAGGTCGTAATCGTTCATTACGTTGGCAATGTTAGCGGTACCTTTCTTGCGCATTTGGCACTGATGGTCATCAAGTTCACGCATCTCTTTCTGATACTTTCGCCCACGCTCAGTAATTGCTTCTAGGTCAGCAACATTGTTGAGGTTTCCTTTTACACCCTCAACCTTTGCTACAATAGCTTTAATTTTTTTGTTGCGCATAACGGTACCAATCCCACCACGACCAGCTTGTTTCAACCTAATTTTTTTACGTTTCGGATCGTAAAATGTGAAATTTACCATTCCAATTAGCGAATTCTCAGCTGCGGCGCCCATTGAAACAATGCCAATGTTTTTGTAGTCTTTCTCATCATCAGCAAAGATTTCGGAAAGTTCCTCAGCAAGAATATGTGAGTCTTTTGCCAAGCCCGGATCTTCAAATATTTCAATGTTACCGTTCTTCCCATCGATATAGATAATTACATCTTTTTGAGCTTTGCCCTGAAGTTCAAGTGCATCGAAACCCGAGAATTTAAGGAAGGGGCCAAAGAATCCTCCCACGTTGGAGTCCATTATTGAGTTGGTTTGGGGCGAAATGCTAACAAGAAGTGATTTTCCTGTTCCGGAGTATTGGGTTATTCCCCCAATGGGGCCAGAGCTAATGATGACTTCATTCTCAGGATCGTCCCATTTTGTGGTTGGGGTTGTTGCATCCCAAAGCAGTCGTAAGCCATAGCCCTTGCCACCAACAAATTTTTCTTTCATTTGCTCAGGAACATCCTTTTCTTTAATGGAGTTTTCCCCAACATTTATATAAAGAATTTTGTCGGTGTAGCCTCTATAGAGCTCTTTCTTTGTGTATTGCCATGCATTCAGTTTTTTTGCTTTGGCAAACATTTCCTTTGCGTTCATAGGCAAGTATTTTTTAAAGATTATTGTATGTCGAATTAAATTTGGTGTTAAAGTTATTAAATATTTAGGACGATGTAAAATGATTATTATCAATATGTAACGTTTTGCATATTGGTTTTAATATCTATTTTTTTTGAATGAATTTCATTATCAATCGATACCGATAATAATTGGTATGATAGATAGCATATTTTTTTTTGAAAAAAATATAAAATTTCCTTACAACAGTTGACCAGTTTGGCTGATAATAAGATATAATTTGCAATAAAATATTGTAGAGGGGGTTACTTAACCATTTCTACTTCGTAGCTTTTATTAATGATAATGTTTGCGTAGGATCTAAGAGATTGAACGCCAATATGTTCTTTTTCAAGAATTTGGGTGCGATGTTCATCAATCGATTCTTTGCCTCGCATTAGCTGCATCATTTTGGTTTCGAGGTAGGTAAGCTCAATGAATACTTTCAGGTCAGCTTCTTCGAGGTTAATTGCGTAAAGGCCATCAACAATAAGTATGTTAATTTTTTGGAAGTCGGTAGTAAGCTCATCAACCTGGTCGGGAATTATATCAATGCAGGGTATTCGGGCGATCATGTTATTCTTGAACTCAACAATATTTTTATTCAGCAGCTCCCAGTCGTACTCGTTGGGGCCAATGGAATCTAGCCCCATTGCCAATCGCCATTCCTTGCGAAGTAAGGGTGGAACCGAGTAGTAGTTGTCGGCGTGGATAACCTTTGCTCGAATATTATTTGCTTTAAGAATTAGTCCTAACGAGTGGGATAGTTCGGATTTCCCAGCTCCCGATTCACCGGAGATTGCAACTATATACTTGTATTCCGGATCCTTTTCCAGTTTCCGCTCTCTATCGGCCTGAAGTATTTCATATATGGATGCAGCAGCAGATTTATGAAGGTCGTTGATTAGTAAAACATCACTTAGCATAAACAAGAAATATATTGAGGATTAAAAATCTATACTTTTTTGCCAGTGGCAACCTTAACCTCAGCATCGGCATTTAGGGAGTACTCCTTGCTGCCAATTACTACTCTGGTATTTTTGTTGGCTTTAAGAAGTATGTAGTTGCTAAGCACTCTGGCGTTGAAGTTTACTCCGCGAAAAGTGCAGTTAAATGATAATTCTTGCCAATGTTTTGGGAGTTTTGGGTCGAACTCTAGTAGGTCACCCTTCAGGTTCAACCCGGCGAATGCCGCAAGAGTTAGTAAAACAGTGCCTGTCATTACACCCATATGAATCCCTTCTCCAGTTGTTCCTCCCTGAATATCAATGTAATCGCTTTTAAGTGATTGAATGTATAGCTCCCAGCATAGCTCATTTTTCCCAATAAGTGAGGCAATGTATCCATGAACTACTCGGCTAAGGGTTGAACCATGCGAACATCGGTTATAGTAGTAATCGAAGTTTTTCTCCAGATAATTTTTATCAACCTTGTACCCTACTTCTTCAACGATGTTTGTTACTATTTGTGGGTCAATGTTGTAAAAGGTCATCAGGGTGTCGGCTTGTTTCGATACTTTGAACTCATCGGGAGATTTCCCCTCGGCTTTGAGTATTCTATCCAAACGATGTATGTTCTCATATTTTTTTGAGTAGGCATCCCAGTCGAGTTCCTTTAGGTTGAAGTATCCGTCGAACTGTTCAATTATTCCTTCATCTGAAATAGAAAGGGCAATATTCTTTTGGATTACCCGCCATTCATCAACTTCATCGTTTGATAGTTCAATCTTTTTGAATAGTTCTTTTTTGTGTGTTACATCAATGTGTTTGAGCAATTCGGCCGCCTTGCTGAATAACCATACTACCATAATGTTTGTGTATGCGTTATTTTTAAGTCCTCCTTTAGTTGAATCAGGAAGTTTTTCGTGGAACTCATCGGGTCCCATAACTTCATCAATCTCGAAGCGGCCGGTTAGTTTATTCCGTTTTGTTTTGCTTGCCCAGAACCGACAGATTTCGAGGAACAGTTCACCACCGTTAGTGTTGAGGAAACTAACATCGTGAGTAACGTTGAAGTACATCCAGATGTTGTACGCGATAGCGATAGAGATGTGTCGTTGAAGGGAACTGTAGTCGTCGCCCCACATCCCTGACACGGGGTTGAGGTGTACTGTCTGGGTTTCTTCTTTCCCGCTACTACCACTTTGCCAAGGGAACATGGCACCTGAGTAACCGTGTTGTTTCGCATATTCGCGGGCGGCATCAAGCCGCCTATAGCGATACAAAAGCACAGATTTTGCTACCTCAGGGAAGTGCATGCAGTAGAAGGGGAGAATGAATAGTTCGTCCCAGAAAATATGCCCCCGATAGGCTTCGCCATGAAGACCCCGAGCGGGAATTCCAAAGTCAATGCTCGTGCTATGGGAAGAGGTTGTTACCATGGAATGGTATATATGGAGCCGAACGAGCTTCTGAGCTAGCCGATCACCCACTATTGTGATATCGGCTTTGTTCCAAACTTTTGACCATGCCTTAATGCTTTCTGCAAACATGGTATCGAACGATTGGATGCTGATTACATCTTTTCTTACAAACTCAGTTGGTTTTTTAGTTTTTTTGTCAAGAGAATTGCAAATGCTTACAAGTTTCTCAATTCTAAAGGTTTGCTCTTTTTTTACGGAGGCCTTAATGTATGTGTTTACCCATCCTTCCTCATGCTTAATCACAAAATCGGTTGCAAGTGGACGATTATCGAAGAAGGTTTCAAGTTTAGCGGCCAATGCGATGGTAATACCTGATTGAACAGTTTTTGCAGCTATGTATGTAACATTTCCCGCACCACCCTGCTCAATGGGTTGGGTATGTTTCTGGTTAAGTTCTTTGTACCTGTCAACGCCATCATTTTTTGATGGAACGCTCAGGCCTGATTTTACCCTAATGTAACCTCCGTAGTTTAGTGGGGTTATTGAATAGTCAATTGCTGCCTGATGCTTGTTGCTCATGCTTGCAATTCTTCTTGAAATAATTAATGTCCTATGTCCTTTTGAGTCTTCAGCCACCATTCTTTTGGTTAAAACACCATTAAGAAGGTTAAGGTTTCGTTCCATTTCAAGGATTTTATCCCTGTTCGGATCGAACCAATCACCTTCGCCAACCTTAAAAGAAATGGTGAGCCAATTTGGGGCGTTGACAAAATCTTCGTTTTCAATCATGCGGTCACCAACCGGCGAAGGAAGGGTATTATAGAGGCCAGCCATATATGTTCCAGGGTAGTTCACCTGGTTTGCTTCGCTTTCTTCTAGAGCGCCTCGGGTTCCAAAGTAACCGTTCCCCACGGTAAGAAGGGCCTCGCGCGAACGTTCGTTTTTGGGGTTGTAATCGTTGTACGAGATAGCCCACAAATCTTTTAGCAAGCCTCCCTTAAACCAACGTTCTACCCCTTCAATTCCGTTTAGTTCAGAAATATCGGTTATTACAATGTCAGCTCCGTTTATTTTTAGCTCGTGGGCATTGTTTTCCCGGGCAATGCCTAAAACCAAACCAAAGTTACCGTTTTGACCAGCTTGAACGCCCGAAACGGCATCCTCAACAATAACTGCCCTGTCGTAGGTAACTCCTAGGTTATCGCAGGCAACGGTGAAAATATCGGCTTCGGGTTTGCCGTGCAAACCTAACTTTGCAGAAACTTCCCCATCAACGCGGGTTTCAAAACGGTGAGCCAGTTTGGCTGCCTCAAGCACCTGCTTGCAGTTTTTGCTTGATGAGGCAACCCCCAGCTTTATCCCAGCTTTCTCCAGCTCATCGATGAACTCTACAGTAGACTTGTATACCTCAACACCGTCACGTTTTAGTATTTTGTTAAATTCGTTGTTTTTCCTGTTGCCAAGGCCACATATTGTTTCTAACCCGGGTTCATCATCGGGTGATCCAAAGGGAATGTCAACTCCTCTGGACTTTAAGAACGATTCTACTCCTTTGTACCGAGGCTTCCCGTCAACGTAGGGAAGGTAATCGTTTGCGTGAGTAAACTCCTTGAAGGGTTCTCCAAATCTTTTCTCTCGATTCCTAAGGTACTCGTCAAACATTTCTTTCCATGCCCTGGCATGAACTTGTGCTGTTTTGGTAATAACGCCATCGAGGTCGAATATTACTGCATCGAAACTGTATCTGCTCATTGGTTCATGTTTTTTTTGTTTGAAAAAAACTTGCAACAGTTCTTTAGTAAAGAGCAATTTAGGGAACCTGAGCCCCAAAACGATTGGAAAAGTGGCTATTTTTTGCTAATATAGTAAAGTTTTTTGATGTATAGAATTTAAAAACGAACGAATATGAGCAGGCTTATTGTTGTGTCGAATAAGTTACCCTACGAGATTGAGAAAACAGCTGATGGATTGCGGATTAAGGAAAAGATAATTCGGACTCCAAGCAGGTTGAGTTCTTTCTATAACTTGCAGCAGTGCGACTGGGTAGGCTGGACAGGTAACGAGCAAATAGATCTGGAGAAGCAAGACAGTGAAAGGGTTACAGAGTTGCTGGAGCAGGAGCGCTGCCATTCAGTTTGTTTAACAGCCGATGAGGTTGAGAAGCATCACTACGGATTTTGCAATGCCACTATTTGGCCACTTTTTCACTACTTTACCCAGTATAGCGAGTTTAGAGAAGACTTTTGGGAGAGTTACTGGGCTGTTAACCAAAAGTTCGCTGATAAAGTTCTTGAGGTTGCAAGCAAAGACGATACTATTTGGATTAACGATTACCATCTTCTGCTTTTGCCTAAAATGCTTCGCGATGCTAGCCCTGACCTAACCATTGGTTTTTTCCTGCATATACCGTTCCCATCGTACGAAATTTTTAGGATACTGCCATGGCGTCGTGAAATTGTGGAGGGTATGCTGGGAGCCGATTTGGTGGCATTCCATACCTTCGATTACGAGCGGCACTTCATGAGTTCTGTAAGAAGATTGCTTGGCATTGACAACGTGCTAAACACCGTGAAGCTGGATGAAAGGGTTGTGAAAATTGATAACTTTCCGATAGGTATTGACTACAAATACTTTCAGGAAAAATCACGTGCGTTGTTGAAAAAGGGTAGTAAGTCGCAACTTGGGGTGGGTGAAGATTTTATTTCAAAAACACTGAACAACGGGCAAATCAAACTTATGCTTTCAATTGACAGGCTCGATTACGCAAAGGGCATTGATAAACGCTTGGAAGCATATGAACTATTTCTGAATAAGTATCCCCAGTACCTTGAAAAAATCTGTTTAGCGCTTTTTGTTATTCCCTCGCGTGAGGTTCTGGTTGAATACCAGGCTAAAAAAAGGATGGTTGATGAGTTGGTAGGTCGAATTAACGGGCATTATGGTACCGTTGGCTGGATGCCAATTATTTACTTCTACCGATACTTAAGTCGGGACGAGAAGGTTGAGATGTACTCAGTGTCCGATATTGCCCTGGTTACACCGCTTCGCGATGGGATGAATTTGATAGCCAAGGAGTATATCGCATCACGACATGATGGGACCGGTGTTTTGATTCTGAGTGAAATGACTGGTGCGGCCAAGGAGATGAGCGAAGCGCTTCAGGTGAATCCCAACAACACTTTCGAGATGGCCGAAGCAATTCGACAAGCAATGGAACTCTCAGTTGCTGAACAAATTCAGAGCAATGAGGTTATGCAGAAACGGTTACAGCTGTATAACGAGCAGAAGTGGGCAACCGATATTCTTTCGACCCTAAAAAGCGTTAAGAAGCTGCAGGAAACCAACCTGACACGAAAAATTTCACCGAGAATAATTGATGATATTAAGGAGTCTTACAGAAAAGCTCACCAGCGAATTATTTTTCTGGATTATGATGGTACGCTTACGGGTTTTCATAAGGATCCGCAGATGGCAGTTCCCAATGAGGAGCTTTACGCAATTCTGCGTAAGTTGGTATCGGACACAAAAAGTAAGGTAGTTATTATTAGTGGAAGAGACAAGGAAACTCTTGGAAATTGGTTTGCCGACTTTGAGTCCATTACTTTTGTTGCCGAGCATGGGGTTTGGATTAAGGCCCCTGGTGCTGAATGGGGAATGATGGAAAATATCGACAAGAACTGGATGGATATCATAAGGCCAATCATCAATTTTTATGCTGACCGAACCCCGCGTTCATTTCTCGAGGAGAAGAACTACTCGTTGGTTTGGCACTACCGGAATTCAGATCCCGATTTGGGTGTAATACGTGCCTGGGAGCTGAAGGACGAGCTGCGCGATTTAGTTTCGAACCTAAACCTCGAAATTATGGATGGCGACAAGGTAATTGAGGTAAAAAATTCGGGTATTAATAAGGGACGTGCAGCTGCCCAGCAGCTAGCAAAAAGAGATTACCAGTTTGTTATGGCCATTGGCGACGACTGGACTGATGAGTACACCTTTGGGGCAATGCCACAGAATGCGTATACCATTAAGGTTGGTACAAAAAATACGAAAGCAAATTACTACATCGAGTCGGTTGAAAAGGTGCGCCATTTGCTCAGTACGCTGGGTAATATGTGAAATGTTAACCTAAAACTTGCCTTCGGAACTGTCCTAGCGACATACCCTCTGAGTTCAAAAATGCGCGGTATAGCGAATTTACCGAACAAAACCCCGATAGTTCAGCGATTTGCTCGTTCGAAAGATTCCTGTTGTTCTTAATAAACATTTTTGCGGAGGCAACGCGGTAATAATTAACGTGTGTGCAGAAATTTCGCCCGTATTCACTATTGATTATACGGGATACGAAGGTTCGGTTTGTTCCGAGCATTGAGCTAACATCCCAAATTTTAAGATCTGGGTTCTTGAAAATTTTCTCCCTCTCGAAAAGATTATCGAGCTTTTCTTTCAGACGATGAGGCGGTTTCGATTCTTCAGGGATTTCAATAAAACGATTTATCTCAGTGAATATGGCTAATTGACGGTAGCCAAGTAACCCAATAAAGAAAAGCATAAGGGTAAAAACTACCGATGGAAAAACGAGCAGTATTTCATTTTGAAGAAATACATTTCGTCCAATTGAAGCGAGAACAGCACTAGATACTGATGTGAAGGCAAAGCTGATGTTGAAGAACTGTACCCAGTTTAGTTTACGATCATCCATGTTGCTGTAGTAATCCTGCAGGCGGATGTTGTTAGCACGAATTAGTTTGAAACTTAGAATCAGGTAGATTGCGGTTTGTAGTAGAAACACAATGCGTCCGATTACGAAAAGTGAGAACATGTAAACCTGAAAACCATGCGGTTTTTTTCCTTGAACCAGAATTGATTCGATGAAGTTAATCCCACCTTCTTTTCCCATTATTATATATCCGGCAAGTGTTGCAACGAATAGAATTATGGGTACCAGAAGGTACGGGCCATGTTTCTGAATTGATATTTTGCTGTCAACGGTTAGAAGCCTAACGTATATGTGGTATAGTGGGTAAACCGAGAGGTACGCCAAGGTGTAGATACTATCCGCATAGAAGTACTCAACGAATCGATGTGTAAAGTATAAAAAGTGAGAGATGTATACAGCCGAAGCCACAACCATAAATATTCCCAGAAACACTTTTGGTAAATGCTTGCTCCTGTTATTTGTGTTCAGAACAAAGGCCCAGAAAATTGTAACGTAAATAGGGTTTAGAAGAAGAATTTCTTTAAGCATTTGGGTGAATGGTTGCTCATTATTATTTCTCTCAAATCAACTCAATTATTTGAGAAATGTATTGAACTGATTAAAAAAGGGGGGTATATATGCAAATTTAGCTTCTTATAGGTAAAAATTTAATCCGCCACCAATAAAATGGTACGCCGGGTCGGTGAGCCCAATTTCTGCCTCAAAAATGAAACTCATGTTACTTCGTAGGCCAATTTCTAATCCAACCGGAATCCAAAGAAGGAAGTCAACATCGTTACCGAAGTTCACATCCAAATCGGCGCCGGTGAAGAGGCGCACGTCATTCTTAATTGGGAATGTGATGTTGAAGGTTCCGTCCAGCCCGAAATCGTTAAAGTGATGGGCACCAGCTGCCAGCGAGAAATTTTTGCCCATGGCAAATTCTACGTCTGCACCAAAGTACTCTCCGGGGCCTAGGAACCCAAGATTTAGACCAAAATCTATTCCTTTAGTTAGTCCGTACCCTCCATGAAGGAAAAGCATGAAATCGGGACCGCCAATAAGTACGGCAGGTTCAATTCCAAGCGAGAAAGTTTTGGGTTTAAGGGTTTGACCCGTATTGAAAACCTGAGCGTATGAACTTATGGTTAAAGCTATCGCCAATAATAAAAAAGCAATTTTTTTCATTTGTTCAAATTGAATGATTTCAAAACAAAATTAGAATTTTATTTAAAACTCTAAAATTTCCATCCCTTTAATTTATTCCAAATGTCATCGAAAGTGTAGGTAATCATAAGTTCATGGGTTCCACTATTCACCCTAGAAAGCTTGTTTAGGGTAAAGTCGAAAGCGTAACCAAGGGTTAGGTCGTTGTTAACTTTTCCGTTGAAAAATAGCCCTGCAGCATCGCCAGCACGGTAGTGCGTACCAAAGTTGAACTTATTCAGGTAAAGGAACTGTGCTGTTACATCAGCCGACATTGGCGATCCGCCCATAATTCCTAGCAACATCGATGGCATAAAAACCCAATCGTGGTTAATAATTAAGTTATAACCGCCCATCAGGTACATTTGTGGGTTGTAGGGCTCACCGCTATTCCTGTACTCCTTGTTTAGTTTGGGCTCAATAAGGCGAGGTGCCGAAAAACCAGCGTAGTACGTGTTATTTTCATCATAAAGGTAGAAACCTACGCCCATGTTGGGGTTAACCCTATTCTCGTTGCTCTGGAACTCAGGATCAGTTGTATCGATTACGCTAATTCCATTAACCTTAGCATTGTAGGTGCTTACTCCGGCTTTTAGCCCCATGGAAAGTTTTAACCCTTCAATAAGGGTTATTTGGTAAGCGTAGGAAGCAGTTATGTGTGTTGCTCTAAGAGGACCAGCTTTATCAGTCATCATGTTGAAACCTAACCCCATGTTCTGTTTAATGTATGGAGTATGCGCTCCAAAACTGTATGAGGCGGGTGCTCCGTCCATCCCAATCCACTGGTGACGAGACAGTAAACTCAGGTTAAGCCCGCCCACTGTTCCGGCTATGGCGGGATTGTATGCAATTGGATTCTGCAGGTAATGCGTAAAAAGCGGATCCTGCTGTGCATAAGAGTTGCTTACAAGAAGTGAAGCAAGGAAAATAGTACCTATAACTAGCTTTTTCATCATAACAAGTATTTCAAAATTGAACCCAATTACCTTTTAAGGAATACGTTTCCGTTGAATTTCTCCCCAGTTTCAACAATCTCAATTATGTAGTAGTACGTTCCTGTTGGAAGCGTTTTGCCAATTGACATGGACGTATTAGACGTTCCGTCCCAGTCGTTGCGGTAGAAGTTGCTCTTATAAACCAGGTTACCCCAGCGGTTGTATATTTTTACCGAAACTTGCCCGAAGTACTCCAAACCAATAATCTCGAAGTAGTCGTTTTTAGTGTCGCCGTTTGGAGAGAATCCCTCGGGGATTTGCAGCTTATTTGGGTCGCTATCAATTACCGTAATTCTAACCTTGGCTTCATCGCAGTTGTTATCCAAATCGCAAAGTTGGTAGGTTAACGAGTCGAGACCGTAGTAGTATGCATTCGGAACGTAGTTTAACGTGTAATCGTAGTTTACTGTTGCTACTCCAAACAAGGGTTCGGTAACTATTGAAACCGTTAATTCAACTCCATTAATTCCGGTGTCGTTTGCCAGAATATCAATGTCGACACTTGAGTTTTTCGTTATCTCAACGTTATCGTCGTTTGCAGTTACTGGGCTTCCCGATTCAACTACGTTAACGGTAACCGTTGCAATTGAGTAGTCGCCATCGCCATCGGTAACCCTGTACATGAAGGTAAGGGTTCCGGTGTAATTCTCTGCAGGCGAGAATGTAATGGTGTTATCGGTGTTTTCAAGTGCTGCTCCTTCTTCGGGTTTTGGCTCCATGCTAATGGTTACAAGAATTGGTTTGTCGTCCAAACCTGTATCATTATCGAGAACGCTGATGATTACATCGTTGTTAATTGTTGTAGTTACCTCATCGTTAACAGCAACGGGAACAATGTTGTTACCGCTCTTCACGTTAATCATAACCAAAGCGCTGTCGAAGTCACCATCAACATCGGTTACTTTGTATGTGAAACGGGCAATCCCAATAAATCCAACAATTGGTGTAAATGTTATAGTGTTATTGCTATTCACAAAGGCTACTCCGTGTTCTACGTCGGGTTCGGAGGTAATTGTAAGCGTAATTGGTTCGTCATCGAGCCCCTCATCGTTTGCAAGTACATCAACTACAATTTCAGTGTTTAGGCTTGTCCCACGTTGATCGTCGTTGGCAATTGGCACAGCATTTTCACCCTCCTTCACATTTATAGTTACCAGCGCATTGTCGTTATCGAAGTTGGCATCGGTAACGGTGTAGCGGAATACAGCCGGGCCAATGTAGCCAGTTGCAGGAGTGAAAGTTACAGTGTTGTCGGCATTTACAGTTGTGGTTCCCATTTCGCTTGCTGGATTTTCGCTAATTGTAACAGCAATGGGTAAATCGGAAAGGCCAGTGTCGTTTGCCAAAACATCAACCGTAACGGCAGTGTTGAAGCTGGTTCCTCGGTTATCGTCGTTCGCAACGGGAATAATGTTTGTATCCTCAGTAACCGAAACGGTTACGGTTGCCATATCGAAATCACCATCAACATCAGATACTATATACGTGAACTCCTCGGTTCCAACATAATTATTCGATGGGATGTAGGTTACGCTGAAATCGGAGTTAACTTCAACGGTTCCCGTTGCCGGGTTACTGTATATAGCAATATTCTCAACGCCATCTTCTAGCCCCCCGTCGTTTTGAAGAACAACAATTCGAACAGGTGTGTTGAGGTATGTGTAGGCCTCATCATCATTGGCTTCGGGAACGAAGTTTTCGCCACTCTTCACATTAATGGTTACCTGTGCATCATCGCTATCGCCATTGTTATCTGTAACTGTGTAACGAAAAGTAGATGTACCAACGAAACCAGTTGTAGGTGTGAATACCACCATGTTCTTTGAGTTTACAATTACTGCTCCAGTTTCTGTGGTTGGATTTTCGCTTATGGTAACGGTAATAGGCTCATCTTCAAGGTTCAGGTCATTGAAAAGGACATCAACTGTTACTGAAGTGTTGAAGCTGGTTCCACGCTTGTCGTCATTGGCAATTGGAACGTAGTTTGGCTTATCGGTAACCGTAACCGTAACTGTTGCAATGTCGTAATCGCCATCGGCATCGGATACAACGTAAACGAACGTTTCTTCACCAATAAAGTTTGGTGAAGGTGTGTAAGTAACCGATCTATCCTTGATGGTTGCCGTACCAAACTGGGGAGCAATGTGGATTGCCAAGTCCCCAAATCCATCTTCAAATCCGGTGTCGTTTGCTACTACAGCAATGTCAACTGGAGTGTTTACAATGGTAGTTGCATTATCATCCACAGCATTTGGAACATAGTTTTCGCCTTCCTTTACCGATACGGTAACCGTTGCATCGTCCCTTTCGCCATCAGCATCGGTAATGGTGTAAACAAAGTTGGCGAAGCCAATGAATCCGGTTTTGGGCGTGAATGTAACGGTGTTGTTCTCGTTCACCACAGCAGTTCCCTGGTCGGCAATTGGAGCAGTGCTAACCTCAACGGTTATTGGCTCGTCGTCGAGACCCAGGTCGTTGAATAGGACATCAATATCCACCGCAGTGTTGAAGCTGGTTCCACGACGGTCGTCGTTTGCCACTGGAACTGAGTTTGGTTTTTCGGTTACAGTAACGGTGACAGTAGCAATATCAAAGTCGCCATCAATGTCGGAAACGGTGTATGTGAAGGTTTCAACGCCAACAAAATTTGGTGAAGGTGTGTAGGTAACGGTTCTATTCTCGTTTATTTCAACCGTTCCGAATGGGGGTTCGTTGTGAATTGTAATTTCACCAAAACCATCCTCAAAGCCTGAATCGTTGGCAAGAATTGCAACATCAACAGAAGTATTTATAGTAGTTGTAGCCTGGTCGTTTACAGCGTTGGGTACATAGTTCACGCCCTCTTTTACGTTAACAGTAACCAATGCATCGTCGTTCTCGCCATCCTTGTCGGTAACAGTGTAGCGGAATGTTGCTTCACCAACAAATCCTTGGATAGGAGTGAAGGTGATAGTGTTATTACTGTTAACAGCGGCTGTTCCTTGTGCAGCATCTGGCGCGAGGCTGACAGTGAGCGTTAATGGTTTATCCTCAATACCTTCATCGTTGAATAGAACATCGATAGTTACCGGTGTGTTGAAGCTGGTTCCCCTTCTATCGTCGTTGGCAACAGGTATGTAGTTTGGACGCTCAATAACGGTAACCGTTACCGTGGCCAAATCGTAATCGCCATCAACATCGGAGAGTTGGTAAACGAACGATTCTTCTCCAATATAGTTGTTGTCGGGTATGTAGTTTAATGTTCTGTTTGGAGTTACCATTACTTTACCGAAAGGAGGTTGCTGGAAGATGGTGATTGAACCGAACCCATCCTCAAGCCCTCTGTCGTTTGCCAGAACAGCAATTTCTACAGATGTATTCTGAATGGTTTCTGCTTCATCGTCGCTGGCATCGGGAATATAGTTGGTTCCAGATTTTACGATAACGGTAACATTGGCATCGTCGCTATCCTCATTCGCATCGGTAACAGTATAGCTGAAACTTGCGGTTCCAGTATAGTCTGTAGCAGGAGTGAAGGTAATCGTGTTGTCGTCGTTTACTTCCACTGTCCCCTGTGTGTAAATTGGCAGCGATTTGATTGAAACTGTTATCGGAACATCATCCAAACCGGTATCGTTATGTAACACATCAATTATTACCGGTGTGTTGAAGCTGGTTCCTCTGCTATCATCGTTGGCAACAGGAATGCTATTCTCTTGCTCGGTAATTGTAACGGTAACCAGCGCAAAATCGAAATCACCATCGTTGTCCGTAAGTTTATAGATGAAAGTTTCTACTCCTGTGTAATTGTTAGATGGGGTGTAGGTAACTGTAAGGTTTTGGTTTACAGTAGCAGTTCCGAATTTTGGACGAACCTGAATAGAGAGGCTGTCGATTCCGTCTTCCAGTCCAGTATCATTTCTTAATACTGGAATATCAACGCTACGGTTTACAATTGTTGATGCTTCATCGTCGTTGGCAACGGGAACGTAGTTTATACCCTCCTTAACGTTAACCGTAACAATTGCATCGTCGAACTCTCCATCGGCATCAGTAACAGTGTACTCGAAAGTTGCGAATCCAATGTAGTTTTCGGTTGGAGTGAATGTTACAGTGTTGTCGGGGTTAACGGTTGCTGTCCCTTCCTCTGCATCTGCCTGTAAGCTGATTGTTACAGTAATTGGAGTATCGTCAAGCCCGGTATCGTTGTGCAGCACATCAATGGTAACCGGAGTGTTGAAGCTGGTTGCCACCGAAACGTTGTTGGCAATCGGAATTGAGTTGGGGCGTTCAATGGTTGTTACCGTTACGGTAGCAAAGTCGAAATCTCCATCAATGTCGGCAAGCTTATAAACGAAGGTTTCCTCGCCTTCGAAGAAGTTTGCAGGAGTATAGGTAACAATATTATTGCTAATTGTTACGCTGCCAAATTGCGGAGCAACCTGAATGGTGATTGCACCAATTCCATCCTCTAAACCGGAGTCATTTGCCAGAACGGCAATATCAACGGGAGTATTTACATAGGTTGTTGCCTCATCATCTTCGGCTACCGGCCAGTAGTTAATTCCTGATTTTACGTTAACCGTAACGATAGCATTATCGCTGTCGCCATCGCGGTCGGTTGCTGTATAGGTGAAGGTTGCAAAGCCAACGTAATCAGTAGTTGGAGTAAAGGTTACCGTATTATCGGCATTTACAACAGCAGTTCCTTTCTTGGTGTCAACTGGCTGGGTAATGCTAACGGTAATCGGTGTGTCTTCAAGTCCTGTGTCGTTATGAAGAACGTCGATTGTTACTGGCGTGTTGAAGCTGGTTGCAACCGAAACATCGTTGGCCACTGGACGTGAGTTCGGTTTTTCAATGATGGTTACGGTAACTTCAGCCAGGTCGAAATCGCCATCGTTATCAACCAGCTTATAGGTGAATGTTTCTTCCCCTAACATGTTATTCGATGGTGTGTAGGTAATAGTATTGTTGCTGTTCACAACAGCGGTTCCGAATTGTGGCTGAACCTGAATTGAAATCTCGTTGAAACCATCCTCTAGTCCGGTATCATTCTGAAGAACGTTAATGGTAACTGGAGTATTGACGTAGGTAGTTTCCTCATCATCGTTGGCAACCGGAACGTAGTTGGTGCCAGCTTTAACGTTTACGCTAACGGTAGCCTCATCGCTGTCGCCATCTTTATCGGTAACGGTGTAGGTGAATTCCATTTTTCCAACGAAATCAGTAGCAGGAGTGTATGTTACCGTGTTGTCAGCATTCACTGTAGCAGTTCCCTGCGTTGGATTGCCGTTAATTGCAACAGTAATCGGTTCGTCACCAAGGTTCTCGTCGTTAATAAGAACGTTAACAACCACAGCCTCGTTGAAGCTGGTTGCACAGCTGTCGTTATGCGCAATTGGCACAAGGTTCGGTTTTTCCGATACGGAAACGGTAACGGTAGCAATGCTGTAATCTCCATCGGAGTCGGACACTTTATACCTGAAAGTTTCTTGTCCAATAAAGAAGTTGGCAGGTGTGTAAAGTACCGTGTATGTGCTTGCTATTGCGGAGCCGAATTCGGGGGCTTCGAAGATTTCAAGGCGACCGAAGCCATCCTCAAATCCTGTGTCGTTGGCAAGTACGGGCACTTCAACCGAAGTATTAACGTAGGTTGAAGCGTTGTCGTCAACTGCAGTTGGAACGTAGTTGGTACCCTCCTTAACGGTAACCGTAACCACAGCAAAGTCGGCATCGCCATCAATATCGGTAACTGTGTATATGAATGATGCATCGCCAATGTAACCATCAGTAGGTGTAAAGGTTACCGTGTTGGCTGGGTTCACTACAACCGCTCCGTGAATTGGATTTGGCTCCTGAGTAATGGAAACGGTAATTGGGATGTCGTCCAATCCGGTATCGTTATGCAGTACATCAATTTCAACAGGTGTATTGAAACTTGTTGCCAAGGTTATATCGTTAGCAACGGGAATGGAGTTTGGCTTTTCAACAACATCAACTGTTACGGTTGCAATATCGTAGTCACCATCCAGGTCGGTTAGGATGTAGGTGAAGGAAATTTCGCCCACAAAATTGTTTGCGGGAGTAAAGGTTATTGTTCTGTTGTCGTTCACAACAGCATTGCCAAATGCGGGTGAAGCAGAGATTTCCAAAGCTCCAAATCCATCATCAAGGCCGCTGTCGTTTGTGAGAACATTTAGCGTAACCGCTTGGTTGATGTATGTTGTAGTGTCATCATCGTTAGCAATAGGTACAAAATTTTCGCCCGATTTAACATTCACGGTAACTAATCCAGGATTGCTGGTGTCGCCATCCTTGTCGGTAACGGTGTAGGTGAATGTCATTTTCCCAACGTAGTCATTAGCAGGGGTAAAGGTTACAGTATTGTCGGGGTTAACTACTGCTGTTCCTTCAGTTGGATTTTGGCTGATGTTAACCAGCAGGGGTTCATCGAAAAGTTCTTCGTCGTTGAAAAGAACATCGATGGTAGTAGCCTGGTTGAAGCTGGTTGCGCAGCTGTCGTTGTTTGCAACAGGAATGTAGTTGGGGCGCTCGGTAACAGTAACCGTAACGTTTGCAATCCCCCAGTCGCCATCTAAATCGGAAACTTTATACTTGAAGGTTACTACACCAATGAAATTGTTTGCAGGAGTATAAGAAATTGTACGGTCGTTAACCTGAGCCAGGCCGAACTGTGGCACTTGGTACACCTCAAGGCTTCCAAAGCCATCCTCAAAACCGGTGTCGTTATCGAGAACGGCAATTTCTACAGCGATATTCTCAATAGTTTCAACCTCATCGTCAACGGCTGTTGGAACGTAGTTGGTTCCTTCCTTAACGTTAACGGTTACAGTAGCAAAGTCGGAATCGCCATCCTTATCGGTAACGGTGTAACGGAACTGAGTTTGTCCGATGAAACCATCGGTTGGGGTGAAGGTTACGAAATTTGTTGCTGGAATTACCGTTGCAACTCCCGAGTCGGGATGGGGAGCTTGGCTGATGGTAACAACAATTGGCTCATCGTCAAGCCCGGTGTCGTTGTGCAGCACATCAATATCAACAGGCGTGTTGAAGCTTGTTCCAACCGAAATATCGTTGGCCACTGGAATTGAGTTTGGTTTCTCGGTAACCCGAACGGTTACGGTTGCAGTGCTGTAATCGCCATCCTTGTCGGTGAGTACGTAAACGAATGTTTCTTCACCAATAAAGAAGTTTCCAGGTGTGAACCTGATGGTTCGGTTATCATTTACCGTAACGCTACCAAACTGTGGTGAAATATGTATGGTGAGGGCACCAAAACCATCGTCTAAACCGGAGTCGTTGCTGAGCACATCAATATCAACGAAAGTGTTAACATGTGTTGTGGCTTCATCGTCGTTTGCCTCTGGAACGTAGTTTGTTCCCGATTTCACTTTTACCGAAACGGTAGCCTCGTTACTAACATCGGTATCCTTATCGGTAATTGTGTACTTAAACGTAATGGTTCCAACATAATCCTCGGCAGGAGTGAAAGTTACTGTATTGTTCACATTAACAATTGCGGTTCCTTCGGTTGGAAGTTCTGTGATGTTTAAAGTCAGCGGTTCATCAAAGGTGTTTTCATCATTGAAAAGCACATCGATGGTAACGGGTTGGTTGAAGCTGGTTGCGCAGCTGTCGTTGTTGGCAACGGGAACAAAGTTGGGGGTTTCCAACACGTTAACGGTAACAGTTGCCTTATCCCAGTCGCCGTCAATATCGGCAACTCTATACTCAAAGGTCATTGTTCCAAAGTACATATACGAAGGAGTGTAGGTAATTGTGTTGCCTTCGTCAACGGTTACCGTTCCAGCGCTTGGACCAGTATGAATAGTGAGTTCTCCAAAGCCATCGTCCAATCCTGTGTCGTTGTTAAGAACTGCAATTTTTACAGGATTGTTAATGTAGGTATCAACCTCATC
>DAOSWM010000022.1:0-44949 GCA_035380045.1 Tenuifilaceae bacterium
AAAAAAAGGAACCTAAGTTCCTTTTTATCTTTTTCTTAACAAAAGTGTTTTACAGTTTCCTTTTCACTTCAACCTCCTGGAACGATTCGATTAAATCGCCAACTTTAATGTCGTTGAAGTTATTGATGTTTAGGCCACACTCGAATCCGTTGGCAACCTCCTTGGCATCGTCCTTGAAACGTTTCAAAGAGCCAAGGTCGCCTGTGTAAACTACAATACCATCACGAATTAGGCGGCATTTGGCGTTGCGAAGAATTTTTCCTTCACGAACAATACAACCGGCAACAGTTCCCACTTTGGTAATTTTGAATGTTTCAAGAACTTCGGCAGTACCAAGTACCTCCTCCTTGAGTTCTGGTGAAAGCATCCCTTCCATGGCGGCCTTAACCTCGTTAATTGCATCGTAGATAATGGAGTAGAGGCGAATATCGATTTGCTCCTTCTCGGCCAGCTTACGAGCACTTACCGATGGGCGAACCTGGAATCCCAGAACGATGGCGTTTGAGGCTGCTGCCAGCAGGATATCGGATTCAGAGATTTGACCTACCGCCTTGTGAATAACGTTAACTTGAATTTGCTCGGTAGAGAGCTTCTGCAACGAATCGGACAACGCCTCGATGGAACCATCCACATCGCCTTTTAGTACAATGTTCAGCTCCTGGAAGTTTCCAATGGCGATACGACGGCCAATCTCATCGAGAGTAATATGCTTCTGCGCTCTGAGCCCCTGCATGCGTTGCAGCTGTTCGCGTTTGTTTGCAATTTCTTTCGCTTCGCGGTCGGTATCCATTATGTTGAAGTAGTCGCCAGCTAGCGGTGCGCCATTTAGCCCAACCACCTGAACAGGAGTTGAGGGGCCGGCCTCCACAATTCGTTTACCACGCTCGTTAAACATGGCTTTAACGTGCCCAAAGTGAGTTCCGGCAATCATAATATCACCCTGATGCAGAGTACCTGCTTCAACAAGAACGGTAGCAGTGTAACCTCTCCCCTTGTCGAGCGATGATTCGATGATTGTACCCAGCGCCTTCTTATCGGGGTTTGCTTTCAGGTCGAGTAGTTCTGCCTCAAGCAGAACCTTGTCGAGCAACTTTTCAACATTAAGTCCTTGCTTTGCTGAAATGTCCTGGCTTTGGTATTTCCCGCCCCAATCTTCAACCAGATAGTTCATGTTAGCCAACTCTTCCTTAATTTTTTCTGGGTTTGCTCCTGGCTTATCAATTTTGTTAATAGCAAATACAATTGGTACTCCTGCAGCGCTGGCATGGTTAATGGCCTCAACGGTTTGGGGCATCACGTTATCGTCGGCAGCAACCACAATAATTGCCACGTCGGTAACTTTTGCTCCGCGGGCACGCATAGCGGTAAACGCCTCGTGGCCTGGAGTATCGAGGAAAGTGATTTGCCTGTCATCATCGAGCATAACGCTGTAAGCCCCAATATGCTGGGTGATACCTCCGGCTTCGCCGGCAATTACGTTGGCGCGACGAATAAAGTCGAGCAGCGAGGTTTTTCCGTGGTCAACGTGCCCCATTACGGTAACAATAGGAGGGCGAGGCTGAAGATCCTCAGGTTTGTCGTCCTCTACACCTATCGATTCCTGCAGATCGGCGGTAACAAATTCAACCTTGTAGCCAAATTCATCGGCTACGAGCGACATAGTTTCCGCATCGAGACGCTGGTTTATGGAAACCATAAGGCCTAGGTTCATACACACTTCAATAACATCAACTGCAGGGACATCCATCATATTGGCAAGCTCGCTAACCGATACGAACTCGGTTACTTTAAGAACGCTTTTCTCCTGTTCCTGGCGTTCCATCTCCTCCATGTGACGAGCGCTTACAAGATCTCTCTTTTCACGGCGGTATTTTGAACCTTTTGATTTTCCTCCTTTTGCGGTGAGGCGAGCTAGGGTTTCCTTTATTTGTTTTTGAACCTCTTCCTCGCTAACCTCCTGTCGAAGCTGCTTTTTCTTCTTGGTTCGCTTTGTTAGCTGACTTCCTCCGCCCTGTTGTTTTTGTTGTCCTGAGTCCGCCTTGTTTTCTCCTCCTGGAATACTTACTTTCTCGTCCTTACGAATTCTTTTCCTACGCTTTTTCTTGGATTTACCGTTATCTGCCGAGGAGGCAACGGGTTTTTTCTTCGATTCGATATTTGTAAGATCGATTTTGCCTACTACTGTGGGTCCAGAAAGTTTCTCAATTTCTGAACGGTAAACCTCTTGCTCGGGTTTTGGTGCTTGGGGTTGCGCCTGCTTTTCAGGAACGTCAACAGGTTTTTCTTCGGGTACCACTGCTGGTTTTTCCTGCTTTGCTGTTTCTGGTTGAGCTTTTTCCTGCACGTTCTGATCCTTCTTCTTCACTACCTTTTTCGTTGATTTTTTCTCTTCCTCAAGCTCAACTTTCCCGAGCACCTTGGGTTGCTCTATCTTCTCTACAACCGTTTGAATGTGTTCAATTTTCTTAGGTTCAATCTCTTTGGCGGGTTTCTCCGTTTGCTCCTTCTCAACCTCCTTCACTGGAGCGGGTTCTGCCTCCTCCTCCTTAGGCGATTGTTTCTTGATAGTTTTTTTGCCTGAAACTGATTCAAGATCGATTTTCCCGGTAACCTTCAAGTCAATTTTTGGTTTGGGAGTATCAAATGTTTCCCTTTCAGGGGTTGTACCCTTAACAATAAGTTCGCGTTCGTTATCTTCCACTTCCTCTTCTGAAACATCTTGTGATTGTTCAATATCATCAATTGATAACGATTCTTTCTTGTCGCGAAGGTTTTTTAAGCTAAGCTTCTGCGATTCCTGCTTAATGCTAATATCGGCACCAAACTCTTTTAACAGAATCTCATGTAAATCTGCATCGACCTTAGCGTTGGGATTGTTGTCAACTTTGTGTCCTTTTTTATTTAAAAATTCTACCAACGTGGAGATTCCCACGTTCAATTCCCTTGCTAACTTGCTTAACCTAATTGCTTTCTCGGCGTTTGTCATACCAGGCTGTTCGAGTTTTATTTTAAAAATTTGGGGGTTGTAACCCTTGTCTATTCGAATTCTGATTTAAGTATTTTAAGTACTTCCTTCACAGTTTCCTCTTCAAGGTCGGTGCGTTTAAGCAGCTCGTTGTAGGGTATTTCGAGAACGCTCTTTGCGGTGTCGCAGCCAATTCCTTTGAGCGTATCAATTACCCAGCTATCAATCTCATCAACAAATTCATCGAGATTCACATCCTCCTCGTCCTCAGTATCTGCTTCACGGAAAACATCTATTTCATACCCTGTAAGTTGGCTGGCCAGCTTAATATTGAAGCCACCCTTTCCAATTGCCAAGGAAACCTCGTTGGGTTGAAGATATACTTCGGCTCGCTTGTTCGACTCGTCAATTTTAATGGCTGTTATTTTTGCAGGGCTTAATGCACGGGTTATGTATAGCTGCGTGTTGTTTGTAAAGTTAATAACGTCAATGTTTTCGTTACGTAGCTCACGAACGATACCGTGGATACGGCTTCCCTTCATCCCAACGCAAGCGCCAACGGGGTCAACCCTTTCATCATAAGATTCAACAGCAACCTTGGCCCGCTCTCCGGGTACTCGAACGATTTTTTTTATGGTAATAAGTCCATCGAAAATTTCAGGCACTTCCAGCTCGAATAGGCGTTCGAGGAAAACGGGTGAGGTTCGTGAAAGGATAATAAGCGGAGTGTTATTCCTCATTTCAACACGAACAACCACGGCTCTTAGCGTATCGCCTTTACGGAAAAAATCGGACGGGATTTGTTCGATTTTGGGCAGCAGCAGCTCATTGCCTTCATCGTCGAGAACCAGAATTTCCTTTTTCCAAACCTGGTATACCTCGCCAGTAATAATATCGCCAATCCTATCCTTGTACTTTGAGTAGATGTTATTCTTTTCGAGCTCAAGAATTCGTGCGGTTAGGTTTTGCCTAAGGGCAAGGATGGCACGGCGACCGAAATCCTCTAGTTTAAACTCATCGGTTACCTCTTCACCCACCTCATAATCATCATCGATGCGTTTTGCTTCCGTGAGGGATATCTGCCTGTTGGGATCCTCTACATGTCCGTCCTCAACAACCTCACGGTTACGCCATATTTCAAAGTCGCCCTTGTCGATATTAATGATAATATCATAGTTATCGTCGGAGCCATACATTTTAATGAGCATATTACGGAATACATCCTCAAGCACGCTCATCATCGTTGGCCGGTCGATGTTTTTGAGCTCCTTAAACTCAGAAAAAGTGTCAATTAAGTTTAGGTTTTCCATCTTATTTTACTACTGTTAATATTGTATCCTAACGGAATGTTACTTCAATTTTTGTTGACTTCACATCTGTGTACAACAAATCAACTTTTTTTGTTACGAGCTGTTTGCGCTTTTTCCCATCCACAAGAACCTTCTCTTCAAACTCAACACAAAACTGCAGGTCGTTAGCATCAGTGAGGTTCCCTTTATACTTCTCTCCATTAAGAGTGACCACGCTAATAGTTCGCCCGATATTCTTTTTGTATTGACGAGGCAACCTCATGGGTTCTGATAACCCGGCTGATGCAACCTCGAGCTCAAAGTCTTCCTGTTCTCTGTCAAGCTCCTGCTCAATAGCTCGGCTAACCATAACGCAACGGTCGATGGTAATCCCATTATCACTGTCGATTGTAACGCCAATTTTATTAGAAGGAGTAACTGTAACTTCAACAACAAACTCACTGTCGTTCAAACAACCTGACACTACCCGTTCAACTATTTGCTTGTCAATCATTCTTCACTTTTTTATAACAAAACAGGGGACTCAGGTCCCCTGGCACGCTAGCGGTATGACGGTGCAAAATTATAATTTTTTTTTTTTTTACAAAACATTTCCCTGAATTATAAGTAAATAAATATTTTATGTCTGTAAAAAGTAGTAAAAAATCATTATCTTATAGCCAAAAACAAACTAATTAACGAGAGTTCGATCTAAGAAATTGCATTTTTCGGATTGCTTCCATAGCGCAATCTGTTCAAAAACAACAAGGTAATAAGGCAGTAACTCAACGAAAGTTAGAATATTTACTAAGGTTCGTAGTGAAAAATAAGGTTTTTAGTCGACATCAACCTTTTCCCTCTTCAAATAACCTTTGTAACATAAAAAGAGAGATAAAACTGAACCTTATCACCTTATTAATCAGCACAAAAAATTTGATCTTACATCGAACTCATGTTAATTATACAAAAAACGTAAAAATATAGGTTGTTTTGATTTGATGTACTGATAACTAAGCATATTTTTGTGTGCTTTTTCTCTTTTAGTTACCAAACACCTAACGTATAATGCTTGAAACGAACAAAAAGAAGATTGTGAACGACCCGGTGCACGGGTTTATTAATATTTCTTATCCGGTTTGCTTCGATATTATTGAGCATCCATACTTTCAACGCCTACGCCATATTCGACAGCTTGGGCTAACCTACCTGGTATATCCGGGTGCTAACCACACTCGTTTTCAGCATGCAATTGGTGCGATGCACCTGATGGAAACTGCTATTAATGTTCTTCGCGCAAAAGGTCATAATATTTCGTACGAGGAAGCGGAAGGCGCATCGATAGCCATACTTCTTCACGACATTGGCCATGGTCCCTTTTCGCACTCACTTGAGCACAGCATTGTTCAAGGGGCTGAACACGAAACTATTAGCAGAAGTTTCATGCAGGAACTTAACCGTCAAATGAACGGTAAACTTTTACTCGCCACTAAAATATTTGAAGGAACCTACCATAAAAACTTTTTACACCAGCTGGTATCGAGCCAGCTTGATATGGACAGAATGGATTATCTGCGGCGCGATAGCTTCTTTACCGGGGTAACCGAGGGAACAATTGGCAGCGAAAGGATTATTAAGATGCTAAATGTTGTGAACGATGAGCTGGTGGTTGAAGCCAAGGGGATATACTCAATTGAAAAGTTTCTTATTGCCCGCAGGTTGATGTACTGGCAGGTTTACCTTCACAAAACAGTAGTTGCCGCAGAGCAGACCTTAATTCGGTTACTTCAAAGAGCCCGCGAGTTGGCACTTAATAATCAGGAATTATTCTGCACCCCTTCGCTGCGGTTTTTCCTTGAGAACTCAATCTCAAAAGTTGATTTTGAGAAAAGTGTTAAAGGAGAACAGCCAAATAAATTGCTTGAACATTTTTCCAATCTTGATGATTCGGACATAATGGTAGCGGCCAAATCGTGGACAAATCACCCCGATAAGGTGCTATCAAATCTGTCAAGGATGATTGTTCTACGAAAACTTTTTCGTCTGGAGCTAAGCAACAACCCTTTCCCAGAAAGCTACATTGATGAAAAAAAGGTTCTTTTCGGCAAAATTCACCCTGAGCTTTCAAACAATGGCAAGTTTTTTGTGTTTTCCGATTCTGTGTCGAACAATGCTTACCAGGTAACCGACGATTCAATAAAAATTCTATACAACTCAGGAAAAACAATTGACATTACGGAGGCTTCGGATATGCTAAGTTCAAACATGCTATCGAAGGAAATTCGAAAATATTTTCTTTGTTATCCGAAGTCTGTTAAGTAATTTTATATTAATTAGCTAGTTTTGTGAAAAATTTAACGGGATATTAACATGGAGTTTACAGCAAAAACCATTGCTGATTTTCTACAGGGAACTATTGAAGGAAATCCAGATATTAAAGTTAACGACATTGCAAAAATTGAGGAAGGAAGACCCGGTGCCCTCTCATTCCTGTCGAACCCAAAATACTCCAAGTATTTATACACAACTCAATCATCCATAGTTCTTATAAACAATGATTTTGAAGTTGAAAAATCCGTACAAGCAACCCTAATTAGGGTTCCGAATGCCTACGAATCGTTCGCCAAACTGTTAAGCTTAGTATCGGCTACGCAGAAGGAAAAGGTTGGGATTCATCCACAGGCTGTGATTGAACCTTCGGCAAAAATTGGTAGCGATGTTTACCTTGGAGCCTTTGTGTATATCGGCGAAAATGTGGTTCTGGGCGATAATGTGAAAATTCATTCCCACACACACATCGCCGACAATGTAAAAGTTGGCGAGAACACATCAATATACGCGGGTGTGAAAATCTACAGCAATTGTATAATTGGCAGGAACTGTTATATACATGCGGGAGCAGTTGTTGGTTCCGATGGTTTTGGATTTGCCCCTCAGCCCGATGGTACCTACCAAAAAATTCCACAGCTAGGGAACGTAATAATTGAGGATAACGTTGACATTGGCGCCAATACCACCATCGATAGAGCAACCATGGGCTCAACAATAATTCGAAAAGGTGTTAAAATTGACAACCTGATTCAAATTGCCCACAATGTTGAAATTGGCGAAAATACTGTTATTGCGGCACAAACCGGAATTGCCGGCTCAACAAAAATTGGTAAAAACTGTATGTTCGGCGGACAGGTGGGCATTGCTGGTCATCTGGTTATTGCCGATGGGGTAAAACTCTCAGCACAAACAGGTGTTTCTAACAATATAAAAACACCCAACGAGGTAATGATTGGATCCCCCGCCATGAACTCCAGAAAGTTTAGCCGTTCATTCGTAGTATTCAAGTACCTCCCCGAATTAAAAACGGACGTTGACAAGCTCAAAAAAATGTTGTTAGAAGAGGAAGGGGAAAAACAATAAAACAGTTACAAAGAAGTTAAAAACAATAATAAATTACTTAAAATAATTATGTCTGAAAAGCAAAGGACCATTCAGAAAGAGGTAACAGTAAAAGGGAAAGGCCTTCACACGGGTGTTGATGTTCAGCTAACCATTTGTCCGGCTGAAGAAAACACAGGATTTGTTTTTCAACGCACCGATGTTGCTAGCCAACCCACCATTGAAGCCGTTGCCGATTATGTAGTTGACACTTCGCGTGGCACTACCCTTGAGCAAAACGGGGTTAAGGTTAGCACCGTTGAGCATGTTCTGGCAGCACTCATTGGGCTTGGCATTGACAATGCGCTCCTGAAGATAAACGGACCCGAGGTTCCTATTATGGACGGCAGCTCCAAATTTTTTGTTGAAGCCATTAAAAAAGTAGGCGTTGTAAAACAAACCGCCGAGCGGGGTTTCTACGTTATTAAAGAGAAACTAGTATACTCCGACCCAACCAACGGAATTGAAATCGCTGCGTTTCCCGACGACTCATTCAGCGTTGATGTTCTAATAGACTACAATTCAAGAGTGCTTGGGAATCAGTACGCACAGCTATCGAACTTTGGCGAATTTGAAGAGCAGGTTTCTCAATGCCGTACATTCGTATTCTTCCACGAGCTTGAAGTACTTCTAAAAAACAACCTTATTAAAGGAGGCGATCTTCAAAATGCCATTGTGATAATGGAGAACGAAGTTCCTCAGGAAGAGCTTGACAGGATAGCTGATTTGTTTAACAAACCGAGGATTCACGTGAAACCCGAAGGAATTCTCAACAACATAGATCTTCACTTTACTAACGAACCCGCCCGCCATAAGCTACTTGACCTAATTGGAGATTTGGCCCTTGTGGGGAGAAGAATTAAGGGGAAAGTAATTGCTAAACGCCCTGGGCACTACGCAAACACAGAGTTCGCAAAGGTTATTCGTAAAATGGCTCGCAAGGAGGCCATGAAACCTAGCGTCCCCACATACGATATAAACCAGCCTCCATTGCTCAACATCCTTCAAATTCGTGATATATTACCTCACCGCCCGCCTTTCTTGCTTATTGACAAGATTCTTCACATGGATCACTCATCGGTTGTGGGCTTGAAGAATGTTACCATGAATGAGGATTTCTTTGTGGGACATTTCCCCAACGAACCCGTTATGCCCGGAGTGCTTCAGGTTGAAGCAATGGCTCAGGTTGGTGGAATCTTTGTTCTGAATACCGTTCCCGATCCAGAAAACTACATTACATACTTCCTGAAAATTGACAAAGTGAAATTTAAACGAAAAGTAATCCCCGGCGACACAATTATATTCCAGCTCCACCTTCTCGAACCAATACGCAGGGGTATTGCGAATATGTTTGGGCAAGCATTTGTGGGCGACCAGCTAGTTATGGAAGGTGAACTCTTGGCACAAATTACAAAAGTTAAGTAAGCATGATACATCCCTTAGCATACATTCATCCAGACGCAAAGATTGGGGTAGATGTTGTGGTTGAACCCTTTGCATACATCGCCAAGGATGTTGTGATTGGTGATAGAACTTGGGTTGGCCCAAACTCAACTATACTTGATGGCGCAAGAATAGGGAAAAACTGTAAAATTTTCCCCAGCGCTGTAATCTCTGCTATCCCACAAGATTTGAAATTTAGAGGCGAGGTTACTTTTGCTGAAATTGGTGACAACACCGTACTTCGAGAATGCGTAACAGTAAACAGGGGAACCTCATCTAAAGGAACCACAACTATCGGGAGCAACTGCCTGCTTATGGCATACGTTCATGTAGCCCACGACTGCATTATTGGGAACAACGTAATCCTTGGGAATGCTGTTCAACTGGCTGGTGAGGTTGAAATTGAAGAGTTCGCCATTCTATCGGGAGGGTGCCTTGTTCACCAGTTTGAAAAAATTGGTGCGCATGTTATGATTCAAGGTGGCTCGAAAATAAACAAGGATGTTCCACCCTACGCAAAGGCAGGAAGGGATCCTATCTGCTACGTTGGGCTTAACACAATAGGGTTACGACGCAGGAACTTTGACCCACAGAAGGTTGCCGAAATTCAGGAAATATACCGAACCCTTTACAACAGAGGTTTGAATGTTACTCAGGCAATTTTTGAAATTGAAAATAACCTCCCCCAATCGCTTGAGCGCGATCAAATTCTCAACTTCATTAAATCGTCAAAAAGAGGTATCATTCGAGGGGTAACCCCAGGAAACCACCCGAACAATGAAGATGATTAACTCTCCTCAAATATATTATTTTAAGGGGCAAGCGGTACTGCTTGCCCCTTTTTTTATAAAAAAACAGGGAAAAACTGTAACGTACCGAATGGAAACTTTGTCTAAAAAATGAAAACCAATTAATTTTACCATTATGGAAGGAGGAGAAGTTTTTATTGCAGCCATTGCAATAATTTTTAGTCACAGCCTAGTTTTTGGCGTTTTCTACTTCATTTTCAGGCAGCGTCATCGTGAACGCATGACAATGATTGAACGAGGAGTAGACCCGTCAATTTTTATCCGCAAGCCAACGGGTAACGCATCAACAGCATTAAAGTACGGCTTGTTTATTACTGGAATAGCGCTAGGGATTTTTGCTGGTTCACTGCTCGACCTTTACTCTCAAATTGAAGATGGTGCAGCATACATCAGCATGATTTTCCTATTTGGAGGGCTTGGCCTTTTAGCTTTCTACATAATTGAGAGAAAGAATGCCAAACGAAACGCAGAGTAATTATCCTACTGAAGAACTAGTTAGGTTAGCGAAAGAGAACCATTCCAATGCCATAGTCCAAATTGTTAACCGGCATAAAGGAATGGTTTTCAACCTCGCATACCGAATTCTTGGAAACTATCACGATGCCCAGGAAGCATCGCAAGACACCTTTGTAAAGGCTTTTCGGAATATAAATGGTTTTAGGGCCGACTGCCTGTTTTCGAGCTGGCTTTATAAAATATGTTACAATACCTGTATCACCTATAAAAAAAGAAATTTGCCGGCGGTAGAGCTCAACGAGAGAATTGTGCATGAAAAGATGCAGCCGCAGCAACCCGTTTTCCTTTCTGAACATTCCGACAGGAAAATATACCTTAATCAAGCGTTAGAAAGTTTACCCAGCGATGATGCCGTAATAGTATCGCTCTTCTACATTGAAGAAATGCCAACTTCAGAAATTGCATCCATAGTGGGGCTAACCGAAACGAATGTTAGAGTAAAACTACATCGGGCCAGAAAGATGCTAAAGGAAAAACTAGTGCACTTACTCCAACACGAAGCAGCAAACTTATAACTCACAACACCATGAATATTGAAGATACAAATATGGAGATTAATGATGCCGAGTTTGATAGATGGCTTGGCAGGGAGCTTAATGAGAGCATGGTTGAACCCCCTGAACATTTCACAGAAATTGTAATGGCGGCCATTGAAAAGCCCCCCCTGAATGGGAGTATTGATACCTTTTGGGTGGTTATTCTTATATCGATATCGCTAACTATGACAGCCCTTGTTGGGGTAATTTACCTTTTCCCTTCGGAACTTTTTCAGCACGTAAATATTTCAAGTTTTCTAACAGTCAGCAATAGTGGCATAAAGAACATCGTTCAGTACGGAACATTACTTTTGCTTGGTGTAGCCGTTTTTTATGTTATCGATAATTTTCTTGAGCATCGTTTTAGGTGTAGGAAACCTATCCCATTATAAAACCTCAACTTAATCCTTTCATCTGCTTTTCCCCAACATCCGGAGAAATCTCAACATACCCCAGTTCCCTAACAATTTCTTGTCCATCGGAAAAAATGAATTTTAAAAATTCAACAACCAGTTTCCTGTCGGGCTTCCCTTTTGAAATGAAGTACAATTCTCTGGCAGGGGGTGAAGTGATTATCCCATTTTTAATTGCTTCAAGCACATTGTTAAGTGAGCCATAAAATAACTCCTGCTCATCGAGTTTCCCATTCCCATTAAAATCGACAGGAACAATGCACAACCCCTCAGCAACCTTCCTGGTTTTAAAGTCGAACACGTAGGCCAGGTTATTATAACCAAAACCAAAAGTGTCAGTCCTTAGCGCATTTGCAACCCCTTGGTCGCCAAATACTTTTTCGCCCAGCAAATCATCCTGCTGAACTCCAAGGTACCTAGCCCAAACTCTACCTGCCCCACAAGCATCTGAACGTGTGTAAATGTTCAACCTATGCTCCGACTCCACCTGAAGAATCTCACTCCAACTTGTATACTCCCCAGTAACAAAAATCTTTCTGAATGAAAGTGAATCAATCCCTTTTCCCCTAATCAAATCAAGATATGGATTTGCTCCAGATACAGTAGGTAGAACCGCATCTTTTGCAACAAGAATACTATACAGGCCATCACGCATTTCATCTGAAAGGTTACTGGAGAACATCGCTAAATCGACCTTCTGGGTGAGTAAATCGTTTATCCCTTTTTCTGTCCCCCCTGCCGAGATATCAAAGTGTACCTTTGGATGAATCTTCATAAACTCCTCAGCCCAACGAACCGTTAGTGGGTAGAGCGCAAACGCTCCAGAAATTGAAATATTCCCTTCAAACTCTTGCTCTGTTTCAATCCTGTTGCCTTTGGTATCGCAACCAAGAACAAAAGCTGCAAGAATGAATGCAATAAAAAGTTGCCTTAACGGCGCAACCCAAGATGTGGCGTTCATTTTTGAGTTCAACAAATTAGTATCCAAGAAGCCAATAGGAACTACTAGGGTTTTGAAGTCGAATACGTTCAAGTTCTTTTAAGGCTACGTTTCGGTCTGAGAATTTAACCAAAGCAACCCGGTACCTACCATCTCCATGAATAATTTCTGGGCGAAAGCCCTTTGATAAAAGTTGATTATAGTGTTTTTCTGCATTCTCCATGCTTGCATAGCTTCCAGAGATGATGTAATAATTTTCATGTCCTGCACTTTCCTTCTCTTGGTAGAAAAGGGCTTGCTTTTTATTGCTCTTTGTTTGTACCGATTGCGCCACAGGATCCTCGTCGGAAGTTACTCCTTTCTGCTGGGCCGCATTGTTTTCATTGTTGGTATAGGCATCATGGGGAGTAATTATCTTCTCCTCAGGTTCTGTATTCGTAATACTTATTGGGCTGTGCTTGGGATTTTTGTCATTCACTACAAAGAAATCAGCAAAGAAAATGAATGCAACAGACAAAAATAATCCAACAATGACCACTGCGGCAATAATTCCGTATCCCAACTTTACTTTACTTCTGTTTAAAAACTTCACATTCTCCTTATTTTGCACAGAGACTTTTCCCTTCAATGTTAGGGTTTGTAGTCCGTATGTTGAAGAGGCGAGAAGTTGCTCTTCAACCTGTGTGAAAATAACACTGCCCTTCTCGTCCTTCGATAGCTCACCAAGGTTGTCGAAAACAATTTTATTGCCCCCATTGAGGGAGGTTTTCACCCCCTCAACAAAACTATTGGCCAGCTCGGCAGCATCATCGGGCGTAAGCCCGAATTTTTCCTGAAGGTACCTTTCCAGCGCCTCATCGTTAAAGCGTCTAGATGTGTCGAAAATTACGGACTGAATTGGGGGCATGTACCTATCGCCACTGGGCGACAACCTGGCAGGAGTGTAGGTACAAACGAAACTTCCCAACCCGGGTATGCTGGCAAAATTATTTTTCCAAAGGATTTCTTTGAATACACTTTTCAATTCCAAGGCATCTGATTTTAGTAAAAGCAAAAATATGTAAAAAAATCAGGGAAATCAATGCAAAAAATGGAATAAATAGTTAATCCCATGGGTAATAAGGGGCATTTACAAACATTGTTTTGCGAAATTAAAAAGATGGTTTTACTTTTACATCAAAAATAATTATAGGATGGTATTCCTTTACAACCTGGCAATCAGGCTATACTATTTACTTGTTGTGGTAGCCTCCAACTTCAACGCAAAAGCAAAACTTTGGGTACAAGGACGTGAAGATTGGGATGAGAACCTCAGCTCGATGATTAGCCCTAACTTTCCAACGGCATGGTTTCACTGTGCTTCCTTGGGTGAGTTTGAGCAGGGAAGGCCATTGATTGAAGCATACCGCAATCACTACCCCGGGCACAAAATACTGCTTACGTTCTTCTCCCCTTCTGGCTACGAAGTAAGAAAAAATTACAAGGGGGCTGACTACGTATGCTATCTCCCTCTGGATACAAAGAAGAATGCGACACGATTCATCTCCATAGTTCGGCCAGCTGTTGCTGTGTTTATCAAGTACGAGTTTTGGCACCATTACCTAAACCAGCTAAACCGAAACGAGATTCCTACCTACGTAGTTTCAGCAATTTTTCGACCCTCACAGGTTTTCTTTAAGTGGTACGGGGTTTGGTATCGAAAGTTTTTAAAGAACTTCAACCACATTTTTGTTCAGAACCGCCAATCGTTGGTTCTTCTTCAAACAATTGGGCTCGATAATGCAACTGAAGCAGGCGACACACGTTTTGACCGTGTATACGAGGCTGCTGAAAATGCCCTTGGTTTGCCCTTGCTTGAGGAGTTCTCAAAGAACTCAACCGTACTAGTTGCCGGAAGTACTTGGCCTAAGGATGAAGAAATTATTGCATCGTACTTAAGAAAAAATCCCGGGAAAATAAAGCTAATAATTGCCCCGCACGAAATTGATTTGCAACGAATTAACCGTTTCATTAGTAGTCTAAACGTTCCTACCTTACGATTTACCCAACCATCTGCAATTGACTCGGCTGAGGCTCAAGTTGTTGTAATTGACACCATTGGTGTTTTAGCTTCTGCATACCGCTACGGAACCATTGCCTATATTGGAGGCGGGTTTGGCGCAGGCATTCATAACACCCTGGAGGCAGCAACTTTTGGTATGCCAATCCTTTTTGGCCCCAACTACAACAAGTTTCGCGAAGCGGTTGAACTTATCAAGCAAAACGCGGCATTCTCCATTTCCAACGAACAGGCATTCACCACCACAATTAACACGCTACTCTCCGCTCCCGATACAATAGAGCAAGCATCGATGGTTACTAAAAAATATGTGCTTGCAAATGTTGGAGCCACCAATAAAATTCTTTCAGCAATAGGCCCACGAATAAGAGTGAGGTAACTTTGGGCTTCTACTCCAAAACAAATTTACTAACGGATTGTTCCACAAATTGATTTGCTTTTGCACACAATTTTGAGGAGTTTATACATTGAAGTATCAATTTTTTTTCTTTACTTCACAAGCATATAAAGTACATTGGAAGGAGTGTCATTTATTTTAAATAACAATTTGATAATCTTAACCTAAAGAATTAATTACCAAAGAACAATATTTTAGTACACCTTTTTTGGATACCTAACCTAAAATTCAAATCTATGAAAAACAAAAAGTTTTTATTTACCCTGCTGCTCGCAATCGTTGGGTTGTACGCCATGGGGCAAGTTACCACATCGGCACTTAGTGGTCAAGTGGTTGGTAGTTCTAACGAACCTCTTCCTGGTGCAACAATAATTGCCACACACGTTCCGTCAGGAACTCAGTATGGTACATCAACAAACCCTGAGGGTCGTTTTAATCTCCAAGGGATGCGCACCGGCGGCCCATACACTGTAGAAGTAACTTTCATTGGATATTCCAAAGAGACATTCTCAGAGATAAGTCTGTTTTTGGGGCAAACATTCAATTTGGATGTTGTTCTAAAAGACGAAATGTTAGAACTTAGTGAAATTGTGATTGTTGGCGTAAAGTCATCTGCGTTTAAAACGGATAAAACCGGAGCTGCCACAAACATATCTAATGAACAGCTAAAAGAGATACCAACTATTAACCGGAGCATTGAGGATATTGCCCGCATTTCGCCTTTTGCCAATGGGATGGGATTTGCCGGAGGAGATGGAAGGTCTACCAACTTTACTATCGACGGAGCAAACTTTAACAATAACTTTGGATTAAGCGATAATCTTCCTGGAGGGGGAAATCCAATTTCATTAGACGCTATTGAAGAAGTTCAGGTGGTTGTATCACCTTTCGATATTCGTCAGACCAACTTCATTGGAGGAGGTATTAATGCTATTACAAAATCAGGTACAAACAAATTCTCCGCCTCACTATACAACTATTTCACAAACCAAAATATGAGGGGTAACAAAATTGGTGATAATGATTTTGGTGTTCGCGATGAAGAATCTAAAAAGATTTACGGTGTAACACTAGGTGGTCCAATTATAAAAAACAAGCTGTTCTTTTTTGTAAACGGTGAATTCGAGTTACGTCCAGAACAAGTAGTAATCTGGAGACCATCTCAGGACGGGATTGCCAATACAGATCTCATGCTATCACGTGCAAGTGTTTCTGATATGGAGCAAGTAAAGCAGCACCTAATTGCTAACTATGGTTATGATCCTGGATCATACAATGATTACCCTGCTGATATAAGCAACAGAAAACTTTTAGCTCGTATTGATTGGAACATTAACCATGCGAATAAGCTGAGCCTAAGATACAACTACACAATGAATCAGTCATGGAATCCAACTAATGGTAACTCAACAGATGCCGGATTCCGTAACAGGGCTATGAATCGTATTTCGCAATATTCCATGGCCTTCTCAAATTCTACATATTCCATGGACAACATTGTGAACTCATTCTCACTTGATCTCAATAGCCGTTTCTCGAATAGTGTTTCTAACCAGTTTTTAGTAACCTACACCAAAATAAATGATATGAGAGGTTCCAATTCTGAGCCATTCCCATTTATTGATATCATGTATGGTGTAAATGAAGATGATTCACAAATACTTGAACCTTACATTTCTGCTGGCTATGAACTATTCACATGGAACAATGGTGTTAACAACAATATATTTAACGTTGTTGATAATGTGAACTTTTTTGTAAATGATCATAAATTTACATTAGGAGCCAATTTTGAGTATCAAATGGCAAACAATTCATACATGAGGAACGGAACAGGATATTATCGATATGCCAGCTTAGAAGATTTCTTAAACCAAGCAGCACCAAGGGACTTTGCACTTACCTACGGCTATGCAGGAGAGAAAAATCCTGCTGCAGAAGTTGCCTTTAATCAGGTTGGTGTATACGCACAGGACGAGTGGACTGTTAACTCAAAACTAAAATTCAATGTAGGGATGCGTGTTGATTACTTGAAATATGTAGATAATATTATCAGGAACAACGCTATATACGATCTAGATTTTGGAGGGAAAAAGATTGATACGGGGGAATGGCCTACAGCCAAAGTTCAGGTTTCGCCCCGATTAGGTTTTATTTGGGATATTAAGGGAGATCAAACCATGAAGTTACGTGGTGGTACTGGAATGTTTGCAGGCAGATTGCCTTTGGTGTTCTTTACCAATATGCCCACCAACTCAGGAATGGTTCAAGGCAGCTATGCAGCCGTTACAAGGTACGATGGTGCTACGGGGATTATCACAAGTGTTGATCCTAACCTAGCATTACTTGCTGGGCCTATGATTACAGATGTTAACCAAATGATAGAACTTTTAGGCCTTCCAAATACTATTTCTCCCGAAGACGGTGTATTGCCTCGGGATATTAATGGTATAGATCCTAATTTCAAGATGCCTCAAGTTTGGAAAACTTCCTTAGCATATGAATACAATGCCCCTACATCCTTCCCATTATCAGTAACTCTAGAAGGAATCTTTACTCAAACCCTCAACGGGGTTATGCTAAAGAACTACAACCTAAAGCAACCCGATGAAAGCTGGCAACGTTTCAACGGACCTGACGATAGGTACATTTATCCGGCAATCGACGATTTGACATACACAACCAGAAATGCATACATCCTTTCAAATAATAGTGATGGATGGGGAGCGATAGGAAACATTTCAATTTTTGCTGAGCCTATCAATAATTTAAAAATGATGTTTGCATACACACAAACCGAGTCAAAGGAGATCTCTGGCATGCCAGGTAGTAATGCAGCATCTGCTTATAACGGGCTTATTCAAATAAACGGACCTCACTTACCGTTAGTTCAACGTTCTCAGTTCGTTATTCCATCAAAAGCAATTGCATCTGTATCATACAGAATTCCATATGCAAAGGATTACATGGCCACTACTGTTAACCTACTTTACTCTGGGTATTCACCTTATGGGAACAGTTTTACATATTCAAATGATATGAACGGTGATGGAATCGCAACTGATCTAATTTACATTCCAAAAGAAAAAGGGGATATAAATTTCATTAGCGATGCTGATGAGAATGCATTCTTTGCTTTCGTTGAGCAAGATAAATACTTGAGTAAACATAAAGGGGAATACGCAGAAGCTTATGCCGCAAGGGCACCTTGGGTTAACCGTTTTGATTTGCGTTTCACACAAGACTTCAATGTTTTCGTTAGCAATCAAAAAAACACCATACAACTCACTCTTGACTTCGTTAATTTTGGAAACTTAATTTATAGTAAGTGGGGTATTCCACAAAACATGTACATAAGCAATAATGGCCAAATTCTTAATTACGAAGGAATGGATGCTGAAAGAAATCCAAGTTTTTCGATGGCTACAGATGACGAAGGTAATTTCTTAAAGGAAACATACTCAACTTACTATAACTATACAGAAGTTTGGTATCTCCAAATTGGAGCAAGATATATTTTCTAAACATCTGAAAGTTGTATATATGTCGATCAATTATATTCGATGCTTGATTGACCTTTGAATAGTAACTTTTCATACTTTAATAATGAGGCTGCCTCACATTCGAGGCAGCCTTTTTTTATTACTACTACCACAAAAATAATTTTGGATATAATACTTCTGCTTGCTAACTTGTCCACCCTTTTTCCTTAATAAATTTACACACAACAACATGCTATTGCACTTGTTGTCAAATATATAAATAAACTAATTGATTAATTAAACATGAGTAAACATTTACTTAAAGCATTTGCTACCCTACTACTTTTAGCTACAGCAAATTTGCTCTCACTAGCGCAGGGAACCGTTAAGGGCGTTGTTGTCGATGCCATTAACCAGGAACCACTTATTGGTGCAACCATAATGGTTGAGGGAACAACTACAGGGGTAAGCTCTCTTCTCGATGGATCGTTTTCCCTATCAATTCCCGATGGGAAATACACCGTTATTATTAGTTTCATTGGCTTTTCGGATAAGAAGATAGATGTTGAAGGAAAGGGAGTAACCGATTTAGGGAGAATTGAACTCCAGAGCGAAACAGTTGACCTAGAGGAGATTATGATAGTTTCCTCCATCGTACGGGATAGGCAAACCCCCGTTGCAGTTTCAACCATAAAAGCAGAAGTTATTGTTGAAAAACTTGGAACTCAGGAGTTCCCTGAGGTATTGAAGTCAACTCCCAGCGTGTACTCTACAGCTGCAGGGGGTGGCTATGGCGATGGCCGTATTAACCTTCGAGGGTTCGACTCAAATAACATTGGAATGTTAATAAATGGTGTGCCTGTAAACGATATGGAAAGCGGAAAGGTATACTGGAGTAACTGGGCTGGCCTTTCAGATGTTACACAATCAATGCAGGTGCAACGCGGACTGGGTGCTTCAAGGCTTGCCCTAAGTTCTGTTGGTGGAACCATAAACATTGTTACTCGAAGCACCGATGCTAAAAAGGGAGGAAGCGTATCCTATGGAGTTGGAAACGATGGGTACCAAAAGGTTTCCCTAACCCTCTCAACCGGGCTGCTCGATAATGGCTGGGCAATAACCGCTTCGGGAAGCAAAACCGTGGGCGATGGTTACATTATGGGCGGAAACTTCGATGCATGGTCGTACTTCTTTAATATTAGCAAGAGAATCAACGACAACCACACCCTTTCCCTAACAGCGTTTGGAGCCCCACAGTGGCACAACCAGCGTTACACCCGGCAGCTAATTCAAACCTACCGTACCAACAAGGATGGAATACGCTACAACCCCGATATGGGCTACAAAAATGGCGAAGTTTACACAACATCGTACAACTACTACCACAAACCCCAAATATCGTTGAACCATAGCTGGAGCATCGCTCCATCAACAACACTTTCAACCTCGGCGTATATTTCCCTGTCGAAGGGAGGAGGAAGAAGGGTTTATGGTGACCAATCGTCCTGGCTATGGTACGATAGGTACACTGGGCTTCCCTCCGAAAACACGAAACTTACTCCTGATGGCTACCTCGATTTAGATGCCGTAATGCAAGCAAACAAAGAGTCTATTGAGTCTCAGGCAATTATTGCAAATGCGGTAAACTCGCACGATTGGTACGGGATGCTTTCCACGTTAATCCATGATATTGATAACCTAAAACTTACCGGTGGGCTCGATTTACGTTACTACAAGGGCTACCATATGTATGTGATTGACGATTTGCTTGGTGGTGAGTATTTCTTGAATACAAGTGATATAAATCGCCCCGAAAACACTCTCCTTCACGAGGGAGATATTGTGAACTACCATAACCTGGGAGAAGTTGGCTGGGCCGGACTTTTTGCGCAAGCCGAATACGTAACCTCTCTTTACTCGGCATTCCTATCAGCATCGATTTCCGAAACGGCCTACCGTAGGACCGACTACTTTAACTACCTCGACAGCGATCCTCTACAGCAAACCGACTGGAAAGGGTTTATGGCATACAGCGTTAAAGGTGGAGCCAACTACAACATTTCAGACGCACACAATGTATTTGTTAATACGGGTTACTTTACCCGCGCCCCCTACATGCGATACGTATACTTGAACAATGAGAACGAATTAAACGATGGCGTGAAGCACGAACGTGTTTTCTCAGTTGAATTTGGCTACGGTTACAGAAGTAGAATTCTTAGCGCAAACCTAAGCCTTTACCGTACAAACTGGCTCGATAAGGCTCTTACACGAAGCGTTGCCGATGTAACAGCAAACATTACTGGCCTTAACGCTCTTCACCAAGGAATTGAAGCAGACCTTATTTTCAAACCAACTGAAGAGTTAGATGTAAGGGCTATGATCTCCATTGGCGATTGGGTTTGGACTGATGATGTAGTTGCTGACCTTTTCGACGACGAACAGCAACTTATCGCTACCGCTGAAGTTTACGCTGGCGGTTTACATGTGGGCGATGCTGCCCAAACAACCGCAGCGGTTGGCTTCGACTACGAGGTACTTCCCCGCTTCAAAATTGGAATGGACATTAACCATTACGACAGGCTCTACTCGTTTTTTGAAGTTGAAAACAGGGGAGACATTAAGCAAAAAGGAATTGATGCCTGGGAGCTACCATCCTACCAACTCCTTGATTTAAGCGTTAGGTACGACTTTAAAATTGGATCGCAGAAAGCTTCAATTTTCGGAAAAGTAAACAATATCCTTGATACCGAGGTTATTAGAGATGCCACGGATGGTAGTAGTCACGATTATAAAACCGCTTTGGTTTACTTTGGGGCTGGCAGAACCTGGAGCATGTCGCTTAGACTTAAGTTTTAATTTCTTACTCAAATAGTAATTGCTATGAAAAATACAAAACACATCATACTTTTCAACGCTCTACTGGTAATGCTACTGGCTAGCAGCTGCGAACCAAACAAGGAGCTTTATGAGCTACTCGATGCCGACCAGAAACCGTATAAAAAAGCCATTGAGTTCACTCTAACTTCCGACGACTACAACTCGTTTGGAGGAACGATAAAAGAATACCAAGCGTTTAATGATACCCTACCTGCAAAAGACAATATCCCAACTCTACTAAGCAATAAATACATTGCCTTAAACATTGAGAGCAGCGCACAGGTTACCTTTAACCACCTCATGATTCATCCTTTGTGGTGGGACTCAGGCTTTGGTTACGAGCTAACCAAGGATGACTACAATTATATTGGTGTTGACGGGGAATTCTCCGAGGAGAACCCTTCCACACAGTACCTACCTTTCTTCCTTCTTAAAAAATTCCCTGAAGCAGAAGAGGATGACATGCAGAAGGTTATTTATAAATACCTTCTGGAAGAGGAAACCATTCTTAATATGGATGAGTACCAGTTTAATGGCTCCGAGTGGGTTTTCCAAACTACTACTGAGAATATTCCGTTTGTTGGTTACGAGCTAACCGATGATGATTACTTTGTGCTAGGCGGAGAAATTGCAGAAAACAACAACTTTAGCGAAACCTCAAACCCCGATAATTACCTTCCGGTTTTCCTTAAAAACAAATTTCCATACGACCCTGTTCTTTCAGTAAGGGTTGTAAAGTACAAATTCTACGAATCGTCGAAAGCAGTAATTGAAAAGATTGATAAGTATGTATTTAACGGGATAGTATGGGAAAAAACATCGGAAATTGAGGAGAGAACCGAGCAGTACGTTTATGGTGAACAGGGATGGGCTTTTGATCCAACTGTAACCTATAAAATGACCAAAGACGACTACATGTACATTGCGGTTAACGACCCCATTCCCCACCCTACCTACGATGACTTTGGCTACTACTATGGAGCCAGCGCCTACTACAGCAACTTCGATATTCGCCTAATAGGCAGACGACTAAATACAAAGGATGATGGCACCTACTGGGATCCGGAGCTGGGCGAAATATTCGACAACAATGGCGAACAGGCTGCTATGGATAAAATGATGAGCCGAATTTCGGAGGAAGGAATTCTAATGTTCCTCGAGTACCGTTTCCCCGATGCTGTCTCCCAGATTGGTGGAGTTGATGTTCACTACATCATTCAGTTCGAAACTTTCGCCGATGGATTCATACGTAAATACCCTGAAGTTGAGTACAAATGTGTTGGCTCAAGCCCTGCAAAATTTGAGTTTATAGAACTTCGCGGATTCTATGATAACGAAGAGGAAGAGTAAACTCAATTTTTCATCATAAAATAATAGAGGGGATCGAAAAGTTCGATCCCCTCTATTATTTTTATGGTACTGTGATAATATCTCTTACTTCTTAACCATCTTTACAACCGAGTACTGTCCTTTGTCGTTCTCAAAACGAATGAGGTAAACACCCTTTGATAGTTTAGATGAATTAATTACCATGGAGTTACTTGCATTCTCAACGTTAATAACAACCTGTCCCAAAATATTATGAATAATTGCGCGGGTAATTGTGCCATTCACATTCTCAACATTAATCTGATCGTTAAATGGATTTGGGAAAACCGATGGCTTAGCGAAAGTATTCGCATCAACGCTGGTAGCCTCAACCATATCGGCAAGTGAGCGTGGGAAAATTTGCATATCTTCATTATACTGTGATACGATAGCAACCATATCAACCGGAACGGTTGGAATTTCGGTATCAAAGTAATCTAACGCCGAAGACATGCTAGGTGTACGAAGAACGCTGGTACCACTGGCATCGAAAATATCATACGATTTACTTGGCGAAAAGGTAGTCTCATCGGTATCGAACTCAACGCCAAGCACCTTAACAAGCATCGACTGATGGTCGGTTGTTAGCTCGCTTAGGGTAACTTCAAGTGGGGTAACCTCGTTTCCTGTTGATGTAGCAGCTCCTGGATCCTCTACCGGGATAAACTGAATCAACCCAGCGTAACTTGAAAGCGTACCTTTAATTCCAGTAACACCGTCGTATAAATTATACACGGTGGTAATAATTTCATCATCATCGTCAATTACAATTGCTCCGGTTGCATCCTGAATATACTTCTGGTTACGTTGTCCGTGCTGGTGTGTAATTATTGCCTCACCTGTCAAATGGTAAATTATGCTTCCCTCCTCCTGTTGACGTAGAGTTGCGATATCAGCAACCTCAATAGCTTCAGGAGCGTCCTCAATAGTAACATCATCTACGTACCACTGGTGCGCATTTTCCCCCTGATAAACGAATGCGATGTACACAACAGAACCCGCATATTCAGAAAGATCAATAATTTTTTGAGTATAGTTGTTGATGCTCTCTTCCGATTCGTAAATATCAACAAAATCATTATGCTCAGGAACTCCGCTTCCGGTTGAAATTTTCACACCGCTATACCCATAATCGGTCATTAGTCCATTCTTTTCGTAGAATTTCAGCAGTTTTTCACCCTCTGCAGGGATGCTAATTTGAGGAGAAACCAACCACGAATCAGCGGCTCCGCTTTGAACAAAATTATGGAACGCTGCGGCTTCACCACCATTGGCTGCAGTTGTTGTTGCCCATGAGCCGTCGCCTAAACTGAATGCATGCCAGGTAGAAGGGGGAACGGCCTCCTCAAAACCTTCGGTCCAAGGAAACTCCTCTACCATATCGTCGCTAACGGCAACAAGCACCAAAGTTTTGGTAATATCCTCACCTGCTACAACCATTTCTCCCGTACGGGTATGATAGCCTGTCTTCACCACCGAGTAGTTGTATGTACCAGTCGATATTTCTTCAAAAACATAATTTCCTGCTGCGTTTTCAACCTCGTTGAAAGTAACTACAGCATCAGTTATTGCCTCATCATTTTCACCTATTATATTAAAGGTAATGGTGTAGGTTGGCTCCTCCTCGGCGGGTTCAAAATCGGAAGCGAAACGGGCAGTAATCTGCATGGTTTCACCGTACTGCCGTACAATAACCTTTATATTCTGGGCAGCAGAGGGAATGGTGTTGCCAATGTAATCAGCCTCGTAGAACTCCGTTCTAAACACTGCTGCACCAGACTCGTCGGTAACATTGTAGTTTTTCCCAGTGGCAAAATTGCTCCCAATATCTTCGGCATCGAAACGTACTCCGTTTACCAACACCAAACGACACTGATCGTCTGCAGTTAAATCGGCCAAAGTTCTTTCTACATAAGTTTCTTCGTTAGCAGTTGACGTTGCGGCGGGAGGGTTTACTGTTGGAGTAAACTGGAGAAGATTGTTGTAGGCGCTCAACTTTCCCTGAAGCCCGGTAATTCCATCACCAACAGAGTATTCAGAAGTGATAATTCCATCATTATCATCTATCTCAATTCCTCCGGTTGCATCCTGTACCCATTTCTTATTACGGTAACTTTGCTGATAAATTAGTATTACTTCACCAGTAATCAGGTACTCTGTGTCGGTACCAACCTCTTGTGCGCGGAGGTCGGCAATGGTTGCCACTTCAACAACCTCTTTGCTTCCGTTGGTTCCCTGCGCTGCTACATTTTGAACTGCCAGAAAACTAACAAGTACTACAAACATCGATAATAAAGTAAATTTTCTCATAATAAAGTGATTAAGTTAAAAATATGGTACAAAAAAAAATCTTTCATTATTTTAATAACTACAAAAGTAAAAAATTAAGGCTATAACCAAAATTTGAAATCCTGCCAAAAAAAATTGCACGCATTTCAAGAAAAAAAATCAAAAAAATATTGGAAATTTTTTATCATTCTCTTCACATTTTCTTAATAAGCTGGCTGTATTTTAGAAGCTTAAGTCTTTTTTACTGATTACTAGGCTCGTTAATTATTTGCCTGATAATCATATAAATGCGCTGTTGATAACTTTGTTGGATTGTTTATTTCTTCAAGCTCCAAAGCTTGGCTACAGTGAAATGTGTTTTCTAACTTGCATACGTTTTTCTGTTGCCTGAAGAAAAAATTAAATCCTTTTTTTTCAGCAATATAGAGTTTTGTCGCTTAAATAAACCATAAAATAAACAACCTAAAAATGAGTCAGGGGGAAAATATAACTGTAATGAACGAAGTAAAAGAAAAAGTAAAAACCTATTCGTACGAGGATGCATTGGCTGCCTCGGTGATGTACTTCAATGGCGATGAAATGGCCGCAAAGGTATGGGTAAGCAAGTATGCCCTAAAGGATTCTTTCGGTACAATCTACGAACGTACACCCGAGGACATGCACTGGAGGCTAGCCAAAGAAATTGCACGTATTGAGAAGAAGTATGCGAACCCTATGTTGGAGCAACAGATCTTTGATCTATTAAAAAATTTCAAGTACATTGTTCCACAGGGTGGCCCAATGACCGGTATTGGCAACGCTTACCAGATTGCAAGCCTTTCAAACTGTTTTGTTATTGGGAACCGGGGCGATGCCGACTCCTACGGTGGCATTATGAAACTCGACGAGGAGCAGGTTCAGCTGATGAAACGCCGAGGTGGGGTTGGACATGACCTCTCACACATTCGCCCTAAGGGAAGCCCTGTGCTTAACAGCGCGTTAACATCAACCGGCATCGTACCCTTCATGGAGCGTTACTCAAACTCAACCCGTGAGGTTGCTCAGGATGGCCGCCGTGGTGCGCTGATGCTCTCGGTTTCGGTTAAGCACCCCGATGCTGAAAACTTCATCGATGCTAAGATGGATTCTGGAAAAGTAACAGGCGCCAACGTTTCAGTAAAAATCGACGACGATTTTATGCGCTCGGTTGTGGAAGGGAAACCTTACATTCAACAGTACCCTGTCGATTCATCAAATCCTTCCTATAAAAAAGAAACAAATGCGCAGGATATATGGAAAAAAATAATCCATAACGCATGGAAATCGGCTGAACCCGGAGTGCTTTTCTGGGACACTGTAATTCGTGAATCAGTCCCCGATAGCTACGCCGATTTAGGTTTCCGTACCGTTTCAACTAACCCATGTGGCGAAATCCCCCTTTGCCCATATGATAGTTGCCGACTCCTTGCCCTTAACCTATACAGCTACGTTGAAAACCCGTTCACCGCTGATGCAAAGTTTAATTTTGAACTTTTTAAAGAGCATGCCAAGGCTGCACAGCGCATAATGGATGACATAATCGACCTTGAACTCGAGAAAATTGATGCTATACAGGCAAAAATTGACCGCGACCCTGAGGATGAAGAGATAAAAGCCGTGGAACGCAACCTATGGAGTAAAATCCGTCAGAAAGCCATTCAGGGACGCAGAACCGGTATTGGAATAACCGCCGAAGGCGATATGCTTGCCGCTCTAGGGCTACAGTACGGCTCCGACATTGCCATCGATTTTGCCGTTGAGGTTCAAAAAAACCTGGCTGTTGAAGCATACCGTTCCTCCGTTTTGCTTGCAAAAGAACGTGGCCCTTTCCCGGTTTTCGATGCGCAACGCGAGAAGAACAATCCGTTCATTAACAGAATTAAAGATGAGGATGAAGAACTTTACCGCGACATGGTAAAGTACGGCCGCCGGAACATTGCCCTCCTTACCATTGCCCCAACAGGTACAACCAGTTTAATGACCCAAACCACATCAGGCATAGAGCCCGTATTCCTTCCTTACTATAAGCGTCGTCGTAAGGTTAACCCCAACGACAAGAACGTTACCATTGCATTTACCGATGAGGTTGGCGATGCCTGGGAAGAGTTCAACGTATTCCACCACAAGTTTCTGGTTTGGCTTGAGAAAAACGGGTACAACGCAGAGGAGGTTAAAACATACTCCGATGATGAGGTGCAGAAACTGGTTGAGAAATCTCCATACTTCAAAGCAACCTCCAACGATGTTGACTGGGTAAGTAAAGTTAAAATGCAGGGAATGATTCAGAAGTGGGTTGACCATTCCATTAGCGTAACCGTTAACCTCCCCAGCGATATTTCAGAGGAGATGGTGGCAAAAGTTTACCAAACAGCCTGGGAAAGTGGTTGTAAAGGTTGTACGGTATACCGCGAGGGTTCCCGCGATGGCGTTCTAATTTCAACAAAGAAGGGCGAAGAAAAGAATGCTGAAACAGCAGCACCAGCAAAACGTCCTGATGTTCTTGATTGCGATGTTATCCGTTTCAAGAATAACCAAGAAAACTGGATCGCTTTTGTAGGTATGTGTAACAATAAACCCTACGAAATATTCACGGGTCTTTCCGAGGACGACGTACTACCCATTCCAAAGGCGGTAACCAAGGGTCGTATTCTTAAAATTAAGGATGACAACGGTAGCCGATACGATTTCCAGTACGTTGACAAATTTGGTTACACCAATACCATTGGTGGATTGTCGCACATGTTCAATAAGGAGTTCTGGAACTACGCAAAACTAATTTCCGGGGTTCTTCGCAACGGAATGCCCATTACCGATGTTGTAAACCTTATTAGCTCACTTCGCCTTGATAACGAAACCATTAACACATGGAATGCCGGTGTTGAGCGTGCTTTACGGAAATACATTCCTAACGGTACCAAGGCAAAAACAGGGAAGAAATGTACAGAGTGTGGCTCCGATTCGCTAATTTACCAGGAGGGTTGCCTTATTTGCACAAACTGTGGAAATTCCAAGTGTGGATAGAACTTTTTCGTAACTCTCAATAACTTCAGCTCCCACTAGATTTAATTTGGTGGGAGTTTTTTATGCTACCTCTATTCTCAAAAGGCTTGTTTTTGTTGTTAGTTGTATGGTTGAAGAAGAGTTTGGGAAGAGGACTTTAGTTCATCTGTTCCTTCGAAACAAATAGTGTTCCATGAACACGCTCCTGCTTCTTGGTTTTTTTACTGATTCGCAGGTTCTCAATGTATGAGATAAATCGGCCAAGCCAATTCATTTGTAGCGAAACAAACAGGGCAAGCGACCCCATCCAAATTACAGCAAGGTTGAACCAGATGGTATCAACGTACTGGTTGTTAAATTTTTTATAAGGAGCGTAGAAATGCGCTCTTCCCCAGTTATGGCTTGGGTTCGTATAAATTGGGTCGAGTTTTTGAACTACTCTGCTGTCGGATTCAAGGTACTTGTTCACCTCGGTTGAATTAAGAACCCAATCGGCAAGCGCTTTGTTATGGTTGTTCTGTTGAAGCCGGTACACTGCATCGGCTCCGATGCTATCAACAAGGTTGGTGTAAACGCTATCCTTTTGCTGGCGAGCAATATCGCCCATTTCGGCTAAGTTCATTCTTATAAAGAATAGGTAGCCAGCCAGCTCATCGGAAACTTCCTCAGTGAAATCGTTCAGGGTTAGCATGTCCACAAATTCAAATGGTGGAACCACCTTTCGCTCATCTAGCTCCTTTAGCTCGTTCTGAATGATTCGGAGGTTCCGCTCCATTTTTGGCTTATCAACCATTTCACTCACTGCCATACGAGTACACTCCTCCAGGAGGGTTTGCAGGCGCGGAACCAGGAATGCAGAACGGAAGTGCGACTGGGAAATTTTCTGCTCATAGTCGAAGAAGTGCTTATCGAAAGCATTGTCCTTAAACTGTGTTACCGACAAGGCCTCATAGGCCCATCGCGAAACCATAATATCCCCAACTACCGGAGTGTAAACTCGTTTGGTTAAACTTGGGTGAAGGTCATCGAAACGAACAATTGTGCCACTGAGAAGAATTTGTGGTACGAGAATGAACGGAATTGTGATGTAAATGGAAACCACAGAGTTTAATCCCGAACTTATGTTAAGCCCAACCATATTTGCGAAGCAAGCGGTAGAGAATAGAATAAGCCAGAAGTTTAGGGTCATACCTTGAATTTCGAGTATTGAGTTCCCTACAATTACGAAAAGAAACATTTGCAGAGCCGACAAAGCAAAAAGGTAGAAAAGCTTTGAGTTTAGGTAGCTGAACCGGCTAAGGTTAAGGAACGATTCGCGTTCAAGTATCTTCTTGTCGTTAATTATTTCCTCGGCACTAACGATTAGGCCAATAAACATAGCAACTACAATGCTCATAAAAAGGTAGGCAGGCAGGTTCTTGTTGTTGGCAAAAACGTACTCGTTTCCTACGTAATATTTTGTAAAAAAAGCCAGAATAAAGGCCAGAAGCGGAGCCTCAATGAGGTTGATAAATACATACTGCTTATTAGAAATTTTTGAGAGCAGGTTGCGGATACTGAAAACCTTGAACTGAACCTCAATGTTGGGTATGTTGAAGTAGTTTTTGGGAAGAATATCGCGGTGCTTTTTGGGTTCAATCTTATTCTGGATGTTGGTTCTATAGAGTTCGTACCACTGCTTGGGCGTTTTTTGACGCTGGTAGGTGAGTTTCCCGCTTTCATCAACAACCTTGGCCTCAACAATTTCCAGAATTTGTTCAGGATTTAACGTTCCGCACAGCGGGCAACCACTTTCGGTTGAGTTCACCTGCGTGCTCATGGTTTTAAAGTAAACGATGGCATCGGCAGGGTTTCCCGAGTAAATGGGGTAGCCACCCTTGTCGAGAACCCACAGCTTATCGATTAGCCTGAAAACCTTCGATGAGGGTTGGTGAATGTTTACAATTACCAAGCGTCCCTTATTGGCTTGCTCCTTCAGGAGGCGCATAACCATCATAGAGTCGCTTGATGAAAGACCGCTGGTTGGCTCATCAACAAAAAGGATGCCCGGCTCACGCATTAGTTCAAGTCCAATATTTAGCCTTTTCCGCTGACCTCCACTAATCATTTTATTCAGGGGCGAGCCAACCTTCAGGTTCCTTATTTCCCAGAGGTCTAAATCAACAAGAATTTGTTTAACGGTGAATCGGATTTTAAACTCGGTGAAGTTACTGAAGCAAAGTTTGGCGTTGTAGTATAAGTTTTGGTATACGGTTAAGTCCTCGAACAGCAGGTCATCCTGAGGAACGTAGCCAATAATTCCCTCAATGGCCCGGTTATCCTTGTGAATGTCGTAGCCGTTTATGTAAACATTCCCCGATTTGGGGTTAACCTTCCCGGTAAGCAGGTTCAAAAGAGTTGATTTCCCTACGCCACTACCTCCCATAATTCCAATTAGTTGCCCCGATTCCTCAGAGAAGGAGAACTTTTGAATACCGGTGTCTGAATTACGGTAGTGGAACTCAAGCTCATCAGCAGTAAATACTATACTGTGTCTACGAACAGTTTTGAATACGTGGCTTACCAAATCGTTAAAGTAGATTGGCGAAATGCTGGGGCCACGTATTATTGCACCAACCTCAACGAAGTAGGGAATGCCTGAAACTATGAGCATTCCATCGAGGTACAGTTCGGCCGTTCCAAAGTAGCGAAGCAGGAAATCTCCAATAGAGGAAATGTAAAGCAGGCTGAGCTTCCCTTCAATGGTTTCGTTGTAAATGGAGTTTTGTTCCTCCAGCCACTCGGGTTTATTCTGTTCAACCCATAGTCCCTCCAGCACGTCTTCCTTGAAAGGTTGCTTGTTCTCAATTACCAGGAGTTTTTCTGGGTCAATCTCCTGACAATCGGTGTGGAAAACGAAGTATTTTAAATCCCTAGCCTCCGATTCATCAATGTTGAAACTTTCAGAAATTTTATTGAGAATATCCTCGTCGATGGTGGTAACCTTTTTGCCCTCAATCACATATTCAAGTAGTTTGATGAAAGCAATAATCCTGTCGGCTTGGGGTAACCCCTTCCGTATTTGAAGGCAAACCTTATTGGTGTATGAAAGGAGGGTTGTTTGTCCTTCGCTTGTTTCGAGATTGGTTTTGGGAATGTCGCGATGGAAAAAGTCGAGGTAGTTATGAAAAAGTTCTAGGTAATCGGGTATGAAGCGTGGGCTTAGATGCTGCTCAAGAAAAGCGGAAACAATATTTTCTCCCTTTTTGTTTTCACCAGAGGTGAAAGCCATCAGGGCAAAGAGTTGCATTAGAGCATTTAGTATCGATTCACTCATTGGCTAGGGAGAATAGCAACCTTGATTTTTACAACGAACTATCTGTATGACTATTTTAACCGTAAAATGTTACAATATATATAAAAAAACCTGCCAATACAAATGAGTATTGGCAGGTTTTTTTATACGATATATTGCTATATTATTGCTGCACGTACTATTGCAACGGCATCAGAAATTTCCTTAAACTGCTCTTCAGTAAGCTGTTCGCCTTCCACCTTCATAAATGATTCGTTGAGTGGCTTAAGCATTTCCTTCACTTCAGTAACAGCGGAATCGGTTGAAGCGGGTTCCATTAGCTCAAGGAGCTTGTTTAGCGGATCCTTTTGGTTAGCAATAATTTTCATGAAATCCTCGTTGTTTTTGCTAATTATAGCAATTTGGGTTGTAATGTAGAGGCCTTCAATCCAACTTCCTGTCATAACCAGTAACGATATGTTATCTTTCCCATTTTGTGTGAGAAAATCGTATGTATCGTAAAAAGAGTCGGAAATAATGTGAATTAGCGAGTCCTTGTTGTCGATATTTGCTTCTATTCTTTCTGCAAATTGCTTGTTGAATGCGGTTGTGATTTGTAGCTCATCGATTAACTTTTTGGAAACTTTGAGGTAGCTCATGGTTTCCTGCTTCATTTGGTATGTACTGGCGTAGCTTAGGTTGGCACCGTACACGCCAAGGTTAAGAGCTTTGCTCTTTTCGGTGAAGTACTTATCAACGTTTTCAACAGGATTGTTTAAGCTTAGAATGTAGCTGGCTCCTGCTTTGTTCAGCATTTTGGTAACTTCAAATGCGGTTGGCAAAGGGTACTTGGTTACGCTTTTAAATGCTTCCTCCTTGGTAACATGAGTAGCTTCAGCTTCCTCTGCTTGCTTGGCTCCACCTCCGCAGCTAACGGCAAAGAGTGCAATGATTGCAACGGCTAAAATGGCAGTAATCTTGTTGGTTGTCATGGCGTTAAAGGTTGGGTTATTATTAGTTTAACTTTTTCGGGTATATAATTCGTGCATAATTTATAAACATAGCAAATTTAAACAAAAATGTTGGGCAAAGGCAACAAAGAAATAATTTTTTCTGTTAAACTACTTTATTTAGTTAGCTACTCAACAACTGTTAAGTAAAAACTTGGGATATTACTTTCATGAGCGTTCCATTGTGCCTCGCTTCCCCAGCGAGTAAAAACCCTACCTTTTTTCTTACTTACACAGAAAAGTACATTGGCCATTGGTTTTTTTGTTTTATTTACACGCGAAAGTTTATCTTCGTTTAATCCAAATACATTAAGCCATTCAAGTGATAATGCAACTTCACCTTTTAGTATAATATCGTAGCTATTTAAATTAATTTCAACCCATCCTTTCTCTTTGCTTATTCCAATAAAAACATTTTCCTTAAGTAATTCTTTATCAGGAATATTGTTGTTAATATCTCTTATATGTAATCTGAAAAGTGAGCTGTCGAATGATTGGCTATGTAGTCTAACATGCAAACTTTTAAGTTTTACGGGAGATTCTCCTAAGTCCATTTTTGTGCCTATTTCATGACCTTTCCCACGTTGAGTTCCTCCCCATCCGCAAACTTTGAATAGAGACCTGTCTTTAATCCCAATATCACGAACTTTCCCTTTCGGTGAAATTTGAACTGCTTCCAACTCGTATGGCTCATCTACAAGCTCAATAATATTTTCTATTTCTGTGAGTTCCTGAATAGTGAAGCCTGCAGGTTTAAATCCAATCATCGAGAACCGAACAATGCTTTCAGGTGGCTGATCCTTAAGGTGTAAAACAAAGTTACCCGTTGCGTTTGTTACTGTCCCAATGGTTGTATTTACAATGCCAATATTAACGTATTCAATTGGTTCTTTTGTTGATGAGTTAACTACCCTGCCAGCAATTGTTTGTCCATAAACAGGAAAAAGAATAAAAAGGAGGAAGCAGCTGAATACAAATTGTGTAATAAGGTGGAGTATGTTGCTTTTCATGATGCTGCTTAAATAATTATTCTGTCCAACTCCTTTGAGAGAGTTTTTTTCAGGTTGTTGAGCGTAACCAGTCTGGCGAGCAGGCTGTTCACATCGTCGGGTTGTGTTTTGGGGTCGAGGTGCTTAAGCTCTTCCTGTAGCTTCTGAATGGCAATTTGCATCACCTTGCTCTTGTAAACAAGAATTGCTTTGGGTACCGCATGCGTAAGAAAATCCTCCTCGTCGGCAACGTGGGAATGGTGCTTAGCCCATATTTTACTTAGCGTGTGTGGCGAAGATAGAAGGTCGACAGCCACCTTGCTAATTTCACTATCGGGGTGGTTTAGGAAGGTACGACTATCAATTTCGGTTGATTGTTCAAGGAACTTTTTGTACTCATCGAATATCTTCTTATACACAAGGTTTTTGAATTCCAGGTCATCGTTTAAAATTTCATCCACAATGTGCTTGCCAACGGAAACAACTTCAACTTGCTCAGGATTATCCTCATTGTGTAATTCAAAGAATGGTTCCGATCCGTGCTTAAGCAGAAAGTACAGGATCTCTTTCTCCTGCTCCTCGCAGAAAACTTCCTTAACGAATGCAGGAAGAGTCGGCGTTTGTGGCTTTGCAGCATATTGCTGCTCGGGCAGCTGGTTCCTTCCAAGAACCTGTTCCATTCGCTTACGTCGCTGCTTGCCAACTTCGGCGTAAAGCACAGCCTCATCGATATCGAGAATTTTTGTGCACTCCTTAAGGTATACCGTCCGAATTATGTGGTCGGGAATTACAGCGATGGTTTTTACCACATCGGTAATCAGGTTGGCTCGTTGAATGGGGTCGGACTTGGCGCTTTCGAGCAACAGCTTGGTTTTGAAATGGATAAAATCGGTCTCGTTCTCAGCAATGAAGTTGAGAACTTCCGTGGAGCTGTGCGAGCGGGCGAAGCTGTCGGGATCCTCGCCCTCGGGCATGAGAACAACCTTAACGTTCAAACCCTCCTCAAGAATCAGGTCAATTCCTCGAAGCGATGCTTTTATTCCGGCCGGGTCGCCATCGTAAATTACGGTAATATTTGGAGTAAATCTTTTTATCAATCTGATTTGGTCGGGAGTGAGAGCGGTCCCCGAGCTAGCCACAACGTTCTCAACGCCGGACTGGTGCAACGAAATAACATCGGTATATCCCTCAACCAAAAAACACTTGTTCTCCTGGGTGATGCTTTTCTTTGCATGAAAAATTCCGTAGAGCACCTGGCTTTTGTGGTAGATTTCGCTTTCGGGGCTATTCAGGTACTTGGCCGCCTTCTTGTCGGCGGTCATAATTCTTCCGCCAAAACCAATAACCCTGCCGCTTAGCGAGTGAATGGGGAATATTACCCGACCGTGAAAGCGGTCGAATGGATTTCCATCGTTTCGCTCAATGCTAAGCCCCGATTTGGAGAGGAACTCCAGCTTGTAGCCATCGCGCAGGGCGGCTTGTGTCATAGCATCGAACTGGCTCAGGCAGTACCCTAGCTGAAACTTTTCGATGATATCATCGCGAATTCCCCGTTCGCGCAGGTAGCTCAGTCCAACGGCTTTCCCCTCGGTATGCTTATGGAGCGTGTCGGTAAAGTAACGCTGTGCCCACGATGTAACCACCATGAGGCTCTCGTGCTCGTTTCGTTGCCGAATATCGTCGGGAGTAAGCTCCCGCTCCTCAACCTCAATGTTGTACTTTTTAGCCAGAAATTTCAGCGCTTCAACGTAGTTCAGCTGCTCGTGATCCATAATGAAGTTCACCACGTTTCCGCCCTTCCCGCAACCGAAGCATTTGTATATTCCTTTGGATGGGCTAACTGTGAACGACGGTGTTTTCTCGTTATGGAAAGGACACAAGCCTAAGTAGTTAACCCCTCGTTTCTTAAGGGAAACGAAATCCTTCACCACATCCACCACATCGGCTGCTGCAATTATTCGGTCAATTGTAAGCTGGTCAATCATTAGACTTTAGCTGAACTCTTCTTTTTTTGAGCAGTAAAGGTACAAAAAGAGGAAGTGAATTTTTCGAATTTTAATAGAAACTGGCCTATTGATTTATTAAAAAAGCATTGCAAAAATAAAACCCCTTGTACTTTTCTTCTACAAAGGGTTTTTTTGTTGTCCTGTCAGGTCTCGAACCTGAACTCTTCTGATCCAGAGTCAGACGTGTTGCCAATTACACCACAGGACAATTATGCACGCAAAGGTAATAAGTAAATCCATTCGTTGTAGCTCTACTGCTCAGAAATTTTTGCCCAGGTATCCTTAAGCGTTGAGGTTCTGTTGAAAACGAGTTTCCCCGGCTTGCTGTCGTAGTCAACGCTGAAGTATCCGGTACGTTCGAACTGAAACTTCTCAAGGGGTTTTGCTTCCTCCAACGAAGGCTCAAGGTAACCGGTTATTACTTTTAAAGAATTGGGGTTCAGGCCTGTTTTCCAGTCAACTCCTTCGGGCACATCATCCGGATCTTGCTCCATAAACAGCCTGTCGAAAAGCCTAACTTCCGCTTTTACGGCATGCTTTGCCGAAACCCAATGGATGGTTCCCTTAACTTTTCGCCCATCGGGCGAGGTGCCTCCCTTCGAGGAAGGATCGTATGTACAGCGAAGCTCGGTGATATTTCCCTGCGAATCCTTAATCACTTCGTCACACTTTACAAAGTAAGCGTAGCGGAATCTGACTTCAACGCCAGGTGCCAAACGGAAGAATTTTTTGGGAGGATCCTCCATAAAATCGTCACGGTCGATGTAGAGTTCCCTTCCGAAAGGAACCGAACGTTTCCCAGCTGTTTCGTCCTCGTGATTGTTTATGGCTTGTACCTCCTCATACTTCCCCTCAGGGTAGTTGGTAATAACAACCTTCAGGGGATTAAGAACCGCCATACGGCGTTCGGCGCGCTTATTCAAGTCCTCACGCAGGCAGAACTCAAGCAGCGAGAGGTCGATTACATTATCGCGCTTTGCAACGCCCACTCTTTCTGCAAAGTAGCGAATTGATTCGGGAGTGTAGCCCCTGCGGCGTAGGCCGCAAATTGTTGGCATACGGGGATCGTCCCATCCGCTAACAAATTTCTCCTGTACAAGCTGCAGAAGTTTACGCTTGCTCATTACCGTGTAGGTTAAGTTTAGGCGGGCAAATTCGTGCTGGTGCGAGGGGAAGATTTCCAACTTCTCAATAAACCAGTCGTACAGTGGGCGGTGTACATCGAACTCGAGCGTACATATTGAGTGGGTAATTTTTTCAATCGAATCGCTCTGGCCATGTGCGTAGTCGTACATTGGGTAAATACACCATTTGTCGCCTGTACGGTGGTGGTGAGCATGGATAATTCGGTAGAGAATCGGGTCGCGCATGAGCATGTTCGGATGCGCCATGTCGATTTTTGCTCTCAGCACTCGGCTCCCATCGGGGAACTCACCAGCCCGCATTTTCCGAAAAAGGGTAAGGTTCTCCTCTGCCGAACGGTTACGCCAGGGGCTATCCTTCCCAGGCTGCTTTACGGTGCCACGGTTGATCCGAATTTCCTCCTGCGACTGGTCGTCAACGTAGGCCAGCCCTTTTTTTATCAGCTCCTCAGCCCAAATGTACAGCTGCTCAAAGTAGTCGGAGGCGTAAAACTCATTTGCCCACTGGAAACCAAGCCACTGTATATCTTCCTTTATGGAATCAACGTATTCAACATCCTCCTTGGTAGGATTAGTGTCATCAAATCGGAGGTTGGTTTTTCCACCATACTTTTGGGCGAGCCCAAAGTTTAAGCATATAGATTTTGCGTGTCCAATATGCAAATATCCATTGGGTTCGGGAGGGAAACGGGTTAGAACTCTTCCTGAGTGTTTTCCCGATTTGATGTCCTCCTCAATGATTTCTTCCAAAAAGTTCCGAGGATTCCCTAATACGTCTGAATTGATGTTTTCGCCAGTCATTTTCCTAACATTTAATTCCTTTGGGAAAGTCCAAAGCGTGCAAATTTACAATTTTTCCAAATACTATTACAACTAAAAGTTTGACTTTGAACGTTGCAGTATAGTAACTTTATAGAAATTGTAAAAATAACTATGAAATCAACTAATTTATTTCATTGGCTTCCACGGATCATTGGTATTCTGGCGATTCTTTTTGTAAGCATGTTTGCCCTCGATTCATTTTCTCCTAATCTAACTGCTTGGCAGCAGATAGGTGCATTTTTAACACACCTTATTCCTAGCTACATTCTTCTCGTTTTACTTATTGTTGCATGGAAATGGGAATTTGTTGGAGGGATTATTTTTATTGCGATTGGAGTTTTAACCAGCCCTTGGGTATTTATACATAACTACAGGATGAATGGTTCTGTTGGATTGAGTTTGGTGGTAATCCTTTCAATAACAATACCTTTTGCGCTGGTTGGAGTTTTATTTCTGATAAGTTACTATCGAAAGAAAAAGAAAGTTGTTGATAGTTCTAATATATCTGGTTGATGATATAAAAAAGTTTATTTTTGTAACGATTAAACACATGTGGTAAAATAAATAAAAATCAGGTAATTGTGGTATTGTTGAGGGTGGTTTAAAATTTTAATAACTTCTTGTTACAAAAACGCTGATTTTAAAATGATTTTGTGTTTTCTTTGTGTCCCTGTCTACCCTGACTTCCGTTAGGCAGACGACAGGTAGATTTTAGTCTTCGTGGCTCATTTTTGCCACTAAGTCGCTAAATCACCAAGAAACACGAAGAAAGAAATTTAGTTAATTGTTCAACACATTTTAAATAAAAGACAACTTGGCAATAATCGAAATTGAAAATATGGAGTTTTTCGCCTACCACGGATGCTACAAGGAGGAGCAGGTGGTTGGTAATCAATTTATAGTAAATCTTACGCTAAAAACTTCGTCAACCGAAGCAGAAAAGAGCGATAGGTTGAAGGATGCGCTGAACTACCAGCAGGCGTACCAAATTGTGAAGAAAGAGGTGGCCGTAACATCTCACCTTCTTGAGCATCTTTGTGCCCGAATTTTAGATTCGCTATTTGAGCAGCTCGAACTACTGGAGGATGCCACGGTGAAAGTTTCGAAGATGAACCCGCCCATGGGCGGAAAAATGGAGCGGGTAAGCGTTACCCTTTCCCGAAGCAGGTAATGGGCTGCATAGTTTTTAAACCTTGCCCCCGCTGCGGGAGCTTGTTCGACTGCTACTGCCAAACCAATTACCAGTGCTGGTGCTCAAAACTAAAGCTAAACGAGGAAGTTTTAGGGAAACTATCCCAACAGTTTCCCGGTTGTTTATGCCCGAACTGCTTGGCGTTTTATGCTGAAAAAAATTGCGAAAACAACAAAATTGAACCAAAAACGTAGAATTATATACTGAGTAAATAATTTTTTTTATCTTTGCAGTCCGTTAAAATAATGGTCTCGTGGCCGAGTGGCTAGGCAGTGGTCTGCAAAACCACGTACAGCGGTTCGATTCCGCTCGAGACCTCAAAAAAGAGCGCTTACTGTACCCTGAGCCAGTCGAAGGGATAGTAAGCGTTCTTTTTTATGCCTTATTCTTGTGGAAAGTTGCGTAAACAGTTGGAACAACCAGCAGCGTTATAAAGGTTGAAACCAACAAGCCTCCAATCATTGTTATTCCCAGCGGCTGGTAGGCTTCGCGTCCCATTCCGTTGCTTAGCGCAAGCGGAAGCATTCCAAGAATTGTAGTTAAGCTAGTCATTAATACCGGACGTAATCGGCTTCTCCCCGACTCCTGAATTGCCGCGTAAACTTCCATGCCTCTTTTGCGAAGCTGGTTTGTATAGTCAACCAGAACAATTCCGTTGTTCACAACAATTCCGAGCAGCATAATTACGCCAACAAACGTGGTAACGCTAAGGGTAATCCCGGTTAGCTTGAATGCCCAAATAACGCCGATAAAGGTGAGCGGAACGGCAAACATAATTATGAACGGATCCCTAAACGATTCGAACTGGCCAGCCATAACCATGTAAACCAGCGCAATGCCGAGGAAGAAAATCAGGTAAAGATCGGAGAACGATTGCCCCTGCTGTGCGGTTTGCCCAGAAAGAGTGACATCAACTCCCGAAGGGATTTCTGCTGCATCAAGAATTGCTTGGGCTTCCTTTTGGGCTTCGCCCAGCGATACCCGGTTTAGCTCTGCCATAACTTTCACCACACGCTCCTGCGAGAGCCTGTCGATTTGCAGTGAACCGGTTCCAAGAACTATGTCGGCCACTGACCCGAGTGGAATTTGCTGTCCGAAAAGGTTTGTGAGGCTAATATTTTTAATTTTTTCAATATCATTAACGTATTCTGGACCGTATTTTACCAAAATAGAAAAATCGTTTCCTTCCTCCTTGATTGCACCGGCATCGGCACCGTAAATACTTTGCCGAACCTGTAAACCAATCATTGCAGAATTTAGCCCCATAGCCGATGCTTTTTGCCTGTCAATCTTAACCTGAATTTCAAGTTTCCCTTTGTCAACCGTATTTACAACATCAATAAAATTTGAAGATTTTTGAAGATTTGCGGTCAAACTGTCGGCAATGGCGTTCAGCTGTTCGTAGTTTCCCCCGGAAATGTGGTACTCAATAGGTTTAACGTTTCCGGTAACTGCCTGCGAAATTATACTTCCGCCAATAATGTTGAAATTTACAATTTCAGGAATTTGTGAGAGATGTGGCCGTAAATCGTGAGCAATTTGTTTTGCTGAGCGCGATCGTTCGTTGGGCAATGTAAGGTGACCAAGAATTGTTGACAGATTTTTTCCTTCCCTGAATCCAACAGAAGTTAGCACGCCATCCTCTGATTGACCTGAGATTGCAGAGAGACTTCCGGGAGTTAGTTCAGGAACTTCACGCTTAACAATATCCATTACAATTTGGGCAATTGAATCGGTTTTTGCAGCTGTGGAACCAATTTCGGTTTCAATAACAACAACCAAATCGCCTGCATCGAACTCGGGGATGTAATCGGTTCCTAAACCTTTGCCAACCCAGAGGCTAACAACCAGAACGGCGAGTGTTGCCATCAACGAGAACGTTTTGTGCCGAACAGCCCAAACCAATGTTTTCCTGTAGATCTCCTCAAGAAAAACGAAGAATTTTTCACTTAAGCGGTAAATAAGGAAGTGTTTCTGTTCGGCCTGCTTTTTCCGCTTTGCAAGAAGTAACGACGATGCCATTGGTGTTAGCGTTAGGGCAGCAAACAGCGATGCAATCATGGTTACCGAGGTAAGAATTGCGAGCTGCTTGAACATCACGCCAACAATTCCGCCCATAAAAATCATTGGGATAAAAACCATGAGAGTTGTGAGGGTTGACGCAGTAATTGCTTGTCCCATTTCGCTGGTTCCCACAACTGCCGCCTCAATGGGTTTCAACCCTTTCTCAATATGTTGCGTGATATTTTCAAGAACAACAATTGCGTTGTCAACCACCATTCCCATGGCAATAATCAGCGACATGAGGCTGAAAATATTGATAGTCCAGCCCAGCGCAAACATCAGAATAAATGCTGTGATTAGCGAGAACGGAATTGTTAGGAAAACGATGAAGCTAAGCCGCCATTCCCTTAGGAATGCAAACACAATAATTACAACAAAAATCAGCGCGTACCAGAGCGATTTTGAAAGGTTCTTGATACTCTCAACAATTAGCTCATCGGAATTCATAACCTCATCGATGCTAACATCGGCAGGAAGAGTTTTCTGGATTTCTTTCAACTTTTTTCGTACGGCTCGTGTTACTGCCAATGTGTTTTCGCCGGTTTGGCGCTGAACCATAATTCCAACACCTTTTCCGTGCATGCTGCGCGAGTGCTCGTCGGATTCGCGGTAACCATCGGTAATTGTTGCAACATCTTTTAGCCTGATAACTTTGTTGTTAAAATTGATCAGCGCAATATCTTCCAACTGTTTGATTTCCTCAATATCCCCGGGAATTCGAATGGCAAAATCGTTTTCGCCTATCATTATGTTTCCTCCGGGAATGGTAATGTTTTCAGCCTGAAGAATTGTTGAAATCTGGTTTATTGCAATGTCGTATGCCTTAAGTTTCTGCGGATCGACTTCAACTTTAATTTCGCGCTTTGGTGTTGCCAGCACAACAACCGATCCAACTCCCGGAAGTTTACGAAGTTGTCCGGCCACCTGATCCTCAATAATTCTGTCTAATCCGTTAAAACTTTCCTGGGCAGTAACGCCGTAGATCAGAACCGGAAGTAACGATGAGTTGATCTTGTAAATTACAGGATTGGTTGCCCCGCTGGGCAAATCTTTACGAACCAGCTCCATTAAATCGCGTGCGCTGTTAGTTGATGCGTTAATGTCGGTTCCCCAGTCGAACTGCAGTGATATGAACGAAACGTTCTCCTTCGATTGAGAGCTGATTTCCTTTAGCCCCTCGGTTGCACCGAGAATGCTCTCGAGTTTTCGGGTTACCTGCTGCTCAACTTCAATTGCCGAAGCGCCCGGGTAAATTGTGATTACGGTGAGCGATGGAAGTTCCATCTCGGGCATCACATCGAGCGGGAGGCGGGTAAGCGAAACGAGCCCGAAAAGTAGCACCGCCATGAAAAGCATGGCAATGGCAACCGGACGTTTTACTGATATTTTTGGAAGTATCATTTTAACCAATTTTATTTTCTAACAACCTCAACTTCTTGCCCTTCCGAAACGCGAAATTTTCCATCGGCAATAAGTTCTGCATTATTTTCTAATCCGCTAACGGCAACCAAATCGCCATCGGAGTAAATTCGTTTTACAACGGTTTTATAAACAGCATTTTCCTTTACTACCCAAACAAAATCCTCGGCGGTTCCGGGTAACCTAAAAATGGTTTTGAAAGGAATAAAAACAGCTTTTTGCTCTGGCAAATTGATGGTTACCCTTGCAAACATGCCTGGTTTAAGATCCCCGTTGGGGTTGGAAATTTTCACCTCTGCAGGAGAAGTTCGGGTTAGCGTAGTAAGCATGGGTTTAATGCTACTTATTTCCCCCGAAAAAGTTTTTTTGGGGTAAGCGTCTATTTCGATATCGGCATTATAACCAGCCTTTACAATTGCCAAATCTTTCTCGTTCAGGTCGAATTTTATGGTAACCAGATCGAGCTGCATAAGCCGAACAATTCCTGAGCGCATTGAGTATCCGGGATCGAGACCAGGATTGATAAAGTAAACCTCGCCTTCCTCCATCATTCGCTCAACTATTGTTCCCGAGAAGGGAGCGTAAACCTGCGTGTTTTTTCGTACCATTTGCGTTTTTGCCTCGGAGGCTTCGAACTTGGCTTTTACATGGTCGTACTCCATTTCGCTGATGCTTCCCTTCTCGCGCAAACGCGAAACACGTTCGTAATCCTTTTTTAGCGCCTGATACTCAATTTCGGCCTGGGTGAGCATCTCATCGGAAAGTTCTACGATTAAATCACCCTTCTTAACCGTTTGTCCTTCCTCAAAGAAAATTCTTTCAACCTTTCCGGGAAGTGCTGCGCCGAGATTCGCCTCGCGGTTGGCAAAAACGGTGCCTGTGAAAACCATTGTTGGAGTGTAGCTTCGTTCTTCTGCCTTTACAGTAATTACCTTAACGGTTTCAGCTTCGGTAACGGTTTCTTCCTGCTTTGAACCGCAGGAGTAAAGAACGAGAGCCGAGATAGCCAGAAGGTGTAATTTGTTAAATTTCATATTGTTGTGTTTTTTCAGTTTGGCGAAAATAGTTCTAGAAGCTTCCTGCCACTTTTTGCAGGTTAACAATGCTAAGCTGGTTCTCCATGCGGGCATCAATTAGCTCGCTTAACGCATCGTGCCACATGGCTTGCGCTTCGAGTATGTCGGTGGTTTTAACCATTCCCTCGTTGAACGAATCGGTAGTAACCTTGAGGTTCTCCTCGGCAAGTTTTAAGTTCTCCTCGGCCATTATAACTTTCTTGGCGGTTTCACTTGCTAAGAATATTGCCTGCTGAACCTGAAGGGAAATCATCTCCTTCGCTTCCTGCAATTTCAGCTCAGCAACTTTCTGTTCGTGCCTTGCAGCGCTGAGCGTATGTGCCCTGTCGTTCCAGTGGTAAATTGGGATGTTTATGCCAACCCCAACGTTCCAGTCGCCTCCAAATTCCTCGGCAAATCCATTGTAGGGGTTAGGGTTCATTAGCATGTAGTTTGCAGTTAGCCCAACATTTGGCAGGTATCGCGATTTCATCACTTTTACGCTGGAATTCGCAATATTTACCCCCTGACGTAGCGCCTCCAACTCTGCGCGCAGCACGAGAGCGCTATCGGTATAAGCCATTTCGGGTGCTAGCTGCACGGTTTGGCTCAGGCTATCGGTTAGAACAATGGTTGAACTCAGAGGCAAACCGGTAAGCTGACAAAGCGCCATGCGCGAAAGCGATAATCCATTCTTTGCTTTCAGAATATTCAGGTTAACCTCGTTGGTTTTTACCTGAACCTTCAGCAGGTCGTTCTTTATTATGATTCCTTCGCTGTAAAGGTTCTCCAAATCTGTGGAAAGGTTAACCAGAAGTTGCTGGTACGATTCCACCATCTTCACTTTTTCCTGAAGCGAAACCACCCGCCAGTAGGCTTCCTCAACGCTGTAAAGCACTTCGCTTTGCTCTACCTTCTTGTTCGAATTGGCAATGTTTTCGCCATACTGACTGATTTTGTAGAGCTCGCGGATTTTACCGCCAACGTAAATTGGCTGAAACATCGAAACTCCACCAATAAACGTGTTTTTACTTCCGATTTTAAGCTGATCCTTTGGTAGCCACGCATAGTTTTTGAACACCGGATTTCCATCTTTATCAAGAAGAATTCCTCCGCTTATGGGGTTCATTACAAATGTATTGGCCGGGTCGAGGTTCGGGTCGAATTGTCCGGTTTCAGGGTTTATGGTGCTGAACGGAATTACCGGAATTATCATATCGTTCTCCAGCAGGCTGAATTGCCTGTTTGTACGAGTGTACATGCCGTTTGCACTGAAGTTCGGGAGGAAGGCTGTTCTTGCCGATTTCGAAAGATCGTTGGCGGCACCAACATGCTCTGCTGCAATTCGGATTTTGTAGTTGTGCTCCAGCGCCATGCTTTTGCACTCTTCCAGCGAAAGCGACTGCTGTGCGCCTGCATTGAAAAACCAGAAGAGCGGAACCAGATAGAAAAAGAGTTTGTAGTTCATTGAAAAAAGTATTACTCGTTTCGAATTACTAGGCCGAAGAAAAGGATATCCAGCATATCGTCGATAACCTTTTCCAAATCGTCAGCTTTTGGACTATTTATTAGAACCGGAATTTCAACACCTTTCATTGCAGTGATGATTGCTATTGAAGAGAGTTCGGTATCCTTTACCTTAAAAACTCCAGTATCAATCCCTTCCTGAAGGATTCCTTTTACTATACGCACCTCTTCTTCGTCGAATTTGCTTCGCAATTTTTCGGCAAAGGTTATGTTGGATAGATCGTTGTTTTTGAGAAGCGCATAGTAGTTTACCATATCACTAACCAGCTTAAGTCGGAGTTTTATTACCTCGCGTAGCTTTTGCATTGAGTTTAGGGAGCTGTGCAAAACCTCTATTATTTTGGTGCGTAACTCGTCGGCTTCCTTATCAACCACGGCCTCAAAAATTTCATCCTTACTCTTGAAGTAGTAGTAAATTGAACTTTTCCCTTTGCGCAATGCTTGCGCAATATCATCAACAGTTGTCTTTTTAAACCCAAATTTTGCAAAAACCTCGGTGGCTTTACAAATAATCATATTACGCATATGATCATATGAATCAATTACATGCTTGTTTTCTTTTATCATTATTTTAGTATTATTCGACCAAATGACTAATTCGGTCCAAAAGTACAAT
>DAOSWM010000023.1:0-27501 GCA_035380045.1 Tenuifilaceae bacterium
GAGTTCTACTCGTTTTGCGGTGCGTTAGTTGCTCCTGAGGTTGAGAAGAACCCATTTAACTATAAATTCACGTGGGCACCTAAAGGGGTGGTTATGGCTGGCAATAATGATGGGAAATATCTCCGCAACGGAAATATTGTTGATATTCCAACTCAAGATTTGTTTAAAAAACCTATAAAAGTTGATTTTGATAAGGTTGGTATGCTTGAGGTATACCCAAACCGCGATTCACTGCCTTACGTAGAGCTGTACGGTATTCCAGAAACAAAAACTATGTTCCGAGGTACATTCCGTTACACAAAGTGGTGCGAAGTGCTTGATGCTATGAAGAAGATTGGACTTATTTCCTTTGATAAGTTTGATATGACAGGAATGACTCTTGCCGACATGGTTGCAAAGCTTATTGGAGCTAACGGAAAGGCTGATATTAAAAATAAAACTGCTCAATTTCTCAGCATAGCTGAAAACTCCAACCCTATGGTTGCCATGGAATGGTTAGGTCTTTTTGAAGCAACACCTATAAATAAAGGTATGGAATCGCCCTTTGAGGTAGTTTCCGATATTATGATAGAAAAAATGATGATAAAGGAGCATGAGCGTGATATGGTTGTAATGCAGCATACTTTTGTTGCAAGCTACCCCGATGGGAAGAAGGAGGTTATTCGTTCAAGAATGCTAGATTTTGGAACATTGAAAACCGATACATCAATTGCTCGTACTGTTGCTTTACCTGCTGCGGTTGGTGTTAAAATGATTCTTGAGAATAAAATTTCTGCCAAGGGTGTTCACATCCCGGTAATCCCTGAGATTTATAATCCAATTCTTGACTCGCTCGAAAAGTTAAATATTAAGATGGAGGAGGAGTACGGGTTGCCTTTGAGTGAAAATATTAAGTAGTTCAATAACTGGCATTTTCAAAAAAAACTTCCCTGCCTCTTCAGCGGGGAAGTTTTTTTTTGAAAATTTCGTATGAAGAATCAAGTTGAAAAAACGTACATAACGTGAGTTCGATCTAAGAAAAATTCATTTTTTCGATTGCTGACATAATGCAATCTGTTCAAAAACAATAAGGTAGTAACTAAACTATGGATAGAATTTTTACTAAGGTTAGTAATGAATAATAAGGTTTTTTAGTCGATATCAACCTTATTTCTCTTCAAATAACTTATTAATCGTCGCTGAAAATTTGCTCTTACATCGAACTCACGTTACATAGGAGTTATTGGAACCGAAACTCTTTTGCTAGTACTTATTATATTGAACGATTTCTTCAGTAGTCTTCCTGCGTTTCTCTCTGGTTTCTGGCTTGGAGGGGTATCCAAGGGTAATTATCAGAACAGGTCGTTTATTATTAGGAATGCTAAGTAGTTTTTTAACTTTCGCTTCATCGAACCAACCGATCATGCACGAACCCAATCCTTCAGCTGTTGCAGCCAGACAAATGTGTTCGGCTGCAATGCCAATATCGATTAATGGGAAATGTTTTCGTTTTACCATGCTACCAAAGCTCGATGATAGGTTTGCGCTTTCCATAACAATAACTATATGTATGGGTGCCTGCTTGGTAAAATGGTTCATCCCTAAAACTCTGCTTGAGGTGGTGTCGGCAAGCTTATTCTTAAGTTCGGGATTGTCAACAATAATAAACCTCCATGGCTGAGCATTGCAGGCAGATGGAGCGATTCTGGCCGATTCAATAATTCTTTGCAGCTTCTCCTCTTCTACAGGTTTACCAGTATAGCTTCTATCGCTCTGTCGGTTTTGTATGATTGAGTAGAATAGTTCGTTTTTTTCCATTTGAGTAGGTAATATTGGCTAAATTATCTTCAAAATTCAACTTGCATACTCCTTTAAGGAGTTGGATTCAACAACAACAGTTCCAGAATCATATTTTGCTAGGTTTACCATTGCATTTGCTACCATGTTGGCCTGAATGCCTCGATATTTTGTTAGTGGCCCAAGAAAAAAGAAGCGAAAAATGGAATATAGTAGTTTACCAAAGTCTTCGCCTAATCTTTTTTCATTTCTTTTCCCCAGCAGTAATGAGGGGCGTACAATTACCAAACGGCTAAAACCAATTTTTTTCACCTCTTCTTCCATTAACCCTTTTGTTCGAAGGTAAAAGTTACGCGATTTTGGGTTTGCACCTATTGAGCTAACCACAGCAAATCTATTGATGCCGGCTTCTTTGGCTTTTTTAGCAAAGGTTGTAACCATTTTTAAGTCAACTTCCAGGAAGGTTTCTTTGGAACCTGCCTTTTTCATGGTGGTTCCTAGCGCACAAAACGCGGCATCGATGTTTGCAGGTATGCTGTATTTTTCAGAATTGAATGGTATGTGAATTACACCCAGTGGCATAGGGTCAGGCGCAATCCTTGATATACAAAACACAGATTTAACAGGCTTAAACTTGCTGAGAATGTCAACTAAATTTCGACCTACTAATCCCGTTGCACCAATTATTACTACATTATCCATAAATTTAAACGTTAAAATTTTTTGTTGTAAACAAGTAAAAAGTCGACCATTAGCAGGAATAGCAGGAAGAAATCCGCCTCCTGCCAGCCAAGGATGTTAAATGTTAGAGATACTATCATAACTATTAGTACAACAAATCGATACTTATCTACTCGATTGAAGTTGCCCCATCTTTTTTTTAGAATTCGAATCACTCTGTAAGTTAAGTAGGGGGCGAACGAAACGTAAAAAAGAACAATTCCAATGGTATAATTAAACTGGCTGAGTATACCTGAAAGAACAATCAGTGATACTGTTAAAAGAATTACCCTTCGCTCAGAAAGTTTGTATAACCTCATGTCCAATTAATTTAATGGCAAAAGTATGCCTATAATTCAATATCTAAAAGTTTTTTTTATAGATTTAGCCAGTCAATGTTTGAGGAAATGACAAAAAATGAATTAAACCATGAAAAGCAGAAGTAATCTATCAAAGGAAGAAGTAAACGGAATTATTAGGAAGTGCGAAGTGTGTGTTGTTGGAATGGTTGACGGAGAAAACGGCCCGTATGTTTTACCTTTTAACTTTGGATTCAGGGACAATCGGCTATACATTCATTCGGGCCCTGAAGGGAAAAAAATTGAATTGTGGGAGAAAGATCCAAGAGTATGCGTTTCTTTCAGTACTGATTACCAGATGCGCATCCAGAACGAGAATGTAGCCTGTTCATACTCAATGCGATACAAAAGTGTTCTTTTGTATGGAGCGGTTAAGCAAATAGAAAACCTTGAGGAGAAGGAGCAAGCCCTTAATATTATTATGGAAAAATATTCCGGTCGTTCAAATTTCAGCTACAGTAAACCAGCGCTGCAGAATGTTAGCGTATTTGTGATTGTTCCTGAGAAAATAGAGTCACGATCCTACGGATACTAACCTGTATAATATGGCGTTTATTTGTTCGTTAGAAGATATATTCGGTTAATATTGTTGGGATATTTTAAAAAACACTCTCATTACTTGTTTTTTTGTTATAAAATAACATATATTTATTTACGAAAAGGGAATAGTTGAAAACGTTTGCAGAATTTTAAAAAGATATATACATGGCCAATATTCGTGATATAAAGAAGGATATAAACTCTATGATAGAGCATTTTATTCAGGAGTGTTACACACATTTGACATTCTCACCCCCTCTCCATCAGGAGAATGTTCTTGATATTATCTCCGATGCAGTAGTGCTCAAGAGGGAAACCATCCAAAAAGTGAATAATCCTCCAGCTTTATCCGATCGAAAACAAGTAAGGCAACACTATAAAAAAATTATAGGTGATTTTTATGATAGCATCGTAGACCTAACCGAGCGATTGAATACCCTTCAATACTAATTTGTTTACCTAAAGTATGCACAATGAGTTTCCTTTCTCTGGCAACAAAACGTTTCTCATGCAGAGGTTATAGCTCAAAACCCATTTCGAGAGAAGTAATTGAGCAGGTTTTAGAAGCTGCACGGGTAGCACCGTCGGCAGTTAATGCCCAACCTATTCACTTGATTGTTATCACGGATGTTTCGCTTCGCGAAGAAATTTCAAGTTGCTATAGCAGGCCGTGGCTAGCAAGCGCACCTGTAATCATCGTGGCTTGTGGCGATCATTCTATATCCTGGCGAAGAGCCGATGGCAAGGATCATTGTGATATCGATGTGGCTATAGCTGTAGATCACATTACTCTCGCTGCAGCCGATTTGGGACTTGGAACATGCTGGATTTGTAAATTCGATGCCATGAAGTGTTCCGAGATTCTTAAGTTACCCAGTTACGTAAGCCCAATTGCATTAATACCCCTGGGTTACCCCGAAAACGTAGAAAAACCAGAAAGGCACACAAAGCGTAAATCCCTGAATGAGATAGTTCGGTGGAATAAATTCTAACTAAATTCCGGTTTGGTATTTTTTTATCCTGGCGGCTAGCTCCTTTGAGTTTCCGGAAGTGATTTTATCGAGGTGATTCCAGAAATCTTTTCCATGATTCTTGTGAATGGTATGTGTTAGTTCATGTAGAATAACGTAATCGATTAGCTCGTCGGGTAGTTTCATGAGGTATATGCTCAGGTTGATATTATTCTTTGCGGAGCAACTTCCCCATCTTGATTTTATGTTCTTAATTGATAGTGTGTTGTATGAGAAACCTTTTTGTTTTGCAAGCATAGCAATCCGTTCTGGAAGAATTTGCTTGGCTTCCTTTCGGTAGGCCATTATTATACCATTTCTTGCTGTATTCTGCACTAATGAGTCGCTAATGGTTAGCTGTTCGGGATACTTAACGATAATTTCTGTGTTGGAAACCTCTACTATCAGCTTTTTGCTTTGATGGGGTGAAAAACGTAGCTTGTGGTATCGAGTGCAGAAGGTCGTGTCGTTGTTGAAGGTGCTTTTCTTCGTTTCAATTTCTTGTACCTTATGGGTAATCCAATCCTTTTTTGTGTTAACAAAATCCTGAGCCACTCTGAACGGAAGAAGTCCCGGAACAGTAACTCTAATGCCAGTACTTGGCCTAATTGATATTGTTAACCTTTTAGCTTGTAGGTTCCGGTAGATTCTGATTTTGCCAACTCCCTCGAGATTCCAGATGGCTGAACTTACAAGTCGTTTACTCATTCTCCTGTCTTAGCAACCAAACATTTGGGTGCTGCATTTTAAACATATCCATTGCTTTCAGCGCATCCTGTTGGGTAGAATACGACCCTAGTGTAACAGCATGCATCCCCGATGATTGAACGATAACCCTTGATTCGTATCCAGAACGTTTCATATCAGCTGAAAATTTTTCAGCATACTCAATATTTCTGAAGCTACCAACTATTAGATGGAAGGGGCCATCGCTGGTTGGAATAAGATTTTGAGAGTTTTCTTGTGGTTGAATGGTGGTTTGTTGCTGTGCTACGTTTGGTTCATGTGCTGAACCTGCAGCATCTGGTACTTGAGTTTCTGGGGTTACCTGTTGTTCGGTTGGTTCATTCTCCATGGCATTGCTAAGCTCTTCAAATTCTGTATCAAATTTTCCTTCATGCTCTGCAATATTTTCGTTATCATTAAATTCAACGGATTGAGTTGATAACGTGTCGGGTTGGATTTCTTCAACATTTTTCTTCAGAGGTTCCTTGTTAAAAAAATCGTTTTTATATAAATACCACCCAGAAATTGTGATGACCACAAGCCCAATACCAATTAGCGAACCGATTAGTATAGCTTTTCCGGTTCCTCCTCCATTGTTGTTGCGTGGTGGCTCTATTTTGGGTTCTTTTGTTTTTACTGGCTTTTTTGCAATAGGTTTTGGTTTGTGAGCAGGTTTCTTTGGAGGTTCAGGTTTTGAGGTGGCTTTTTGAAGCTCTTTTTGCACACCCATTTCAACTTCTTTAATGTCAGATACTTTTTCTTGCTGTATTGTTTCTTCTTTATGCTTTTTTTCAGGGTTTGGTTCGGTTTGTTTTTCTGTTTTTTCTGGCGATTTTTCAGCCTTTGTTTTTTCGGCTGGTTTACCGTCAGGTTTTTCCATCGATTTTGTAAACAGAATGCTTCCCCTGTTGTCTCTGTAGAGAGAACCAATACCCTCAATGGGGTAGAAGTTTTCGTTAAGAAGTTGCTCTTTAACAGATTCTACAAATACTTTAATTTTTTTTGCTGCCTCATCTTTACTAATCGATAGTTTACTAGCTAAAGAATCCTCAAGCATGCCATCGTTGTACCTTAAAAAAGGACTAAACGAAACGTTGTCGGGTTTGAATTGGCCCGTTCCATCGTCCTTTACAAGAAAAGCACCAAATTCGGGTAGGATAACCCGAGCATTATTCTCAATTAACTCTTTTAGGAATTTGATGGTCATAACTTTGGGTTTTTAGGAAACAATTTTATTTGCAAGAAGTACTTCATGGAAGCAATATCAACTTCAAAAATACATTTTTTTTTGAGAAATAGCACATTACTTCTGAAAACATAAACTGCGAAAATTGATGAACCTTGGGAAGTAGGTATGTTCTAAGAATCTACTCCTCAGCAATATTCGTGTCAGGGCAAACCTCGCTAATTAGCGATAGAACTTTTGAAACGGAGTAAGGTTTGGTCATAAGTTGGTTGAATCCAACATCTTTATAATCGTTGAAAAAGGTTAGCGGGTTGTGTGCTGTGAGGGCAATTATGGGTACCTGGTTTTTTGGGTAGGGCATCTTTTCTCTGATATACCTGGTTGTTTCAAGGCCATTCATAACAGGCATTTCGATGTCCATAAGAATTATATCGTAATTATCTTTTTCTAAAAAGTCAATAGCTTCTCTTCCGTTTTGAGCTTCGGTGCACTGTATGTTCACTTTTTTTACTATCTCTTTTATTAATAAACGGTTAACAAAAATATCGTCAACAATGAGAAGCTTATACTGGTTGCCCATATGGTTGATGGATTACGGTAGGTTCTTTAATTTAGCCAAGCCGGCTAAGCGTTTTTATAATTTCGAGGCTTGAGATTGTGATGGAATTTCGATTCATCTCAATGATTTTATCGTTGTTGAACTCAGATAAAGTGCGAATGAGACTTTCCTTCGTTGTTCCTGCAAGTTGTGCCAGCTCCATTCGAGTAAGTGGTATGGTAAAGGTTTGGTTTTTAAATATTTGCTCGGAAAAGTATAGGATAATGTCGGCTACTCGACCTGGAAGTTGTTTGTATAGAAGGCTCGATAACTTATTGATGTTAAAGAGGTTGTTTGAAGAAATTCTCTTAACAATTTGAAACCCAAACTCTCCATTCTCTTTAATTATCGACTCTAATACGCCAGCGTTGACAAATAGCACGGTTACTGGTTCGAGCGCAAAAACAGAGTAGCTGTACGTGTCGCTTCCAAATACAGATGAAATGCCTAAAAAAGTACCTGGTTGCGCAATGCGAAGTATTATGTTTTTACCTTTTCGCATCTCTTTGGAGGTTTTAACCAAGCCTTTTAGTAGTATAGGTATGCTGGAAATGGCAGTGCTTTGTTTTAAAATAATATCGCGCTTTATGTAATCAATGATCCTTGAAGTTTCCAGTATTTCTTGTTTTTGTGTTTCTGTGAGTAAATCAGAAAAAGGAATCCCCTGGATTATCGATTCATCATTCCAATGTGATAATAATTGCTCCATCCTATTGTTTTTCGACTGTTAAAAGTAGGAAAAAAAGTAACACAAATGATTTAAATCATCTTTTTTGTTTAAGCAACCTCACTTTTATTTTTTTGCGCTTTATTGTTAATAAGATTAACTTTGGTTAAAAGTTTAGTACATTACAATTGAAATTACATTTATGATACTTATTGTTGATGATTCTACCACAAATCAGGTGCTTCTAGAGGCCATCCTGCATGAAGAGGGGTTTGAAACTGTAACAGCATTCAGTGCTCGTGAAGCATTTAAGCTGATTGAAAAGGAAAAGCCTGACCTAATACTACTCGATTTGCTTATGCCAGAGGTGAGTGGGTTCGATTTTTTACGAAAAATTAAAGCTGATAGCGTGCTTAGCACAATTCCGATTTTTGTTGTTTCGGCAGTGGGATCCCTTGAGAATAGGGATACATGTATGGAGCTAGGTGCAACCGAGTTTTTTAATAAACCCATTGATATTCCAAACTTTATTAAACAAGTGAAACAGATTGTTTAGTATTAGAGATTAATGGTGCTTAAACGTTCGATTAATTTCTTAAAATTAGTTTGGTGAGTTTTGTTGAATTGTAAAAAAAAATGTTATTTTTAAGATTTAGTTTTTTATTTAGTAAAGCCTAAAAATAAATGGGTCGAACAAATACCAATAAAAATAAAAACTTCGATAGTTTCTCCATCAAAGAGGTTGTAGAAATATTTACCTTAATAGATGAGCAGATTATTGAGCTGCATAAGTGTTCGTCCGATGACTTTTTAGGTCTTAATGCCTATTTTAAGCAGTACTACAAGCATTCTAAAACCATATCAGCAAATGCGAAAGAGGTTTTACAATCGCTTACCGATAGCAAATCTGGGAACCTACTACATAACCTTGAAGAGCTATACAAGAATTTAAAGCTCAACCAGAATGGGTTTTCTAAACGTATTGAAACCAGCATTGAACTTTTAAAGGAGTTGCTGGTGTTGATCGATAAGCTTTTTCTACCCATTAAAAACTTGAACCAGGATTTGATGACTATCAAATTTCTGTTGGCTAACCTTAAGCTATCGAGCTCAAACTCTAAAAGTATCGACGAAAACCTGGGGATGTTTAACGAGGTGATAAATGATTTTAAGATTTGTAGTTTCCAGAATGAATCGAACCTTTCGTCACTTAAGAATCAGGTAAAACAAGCTTTGAGTAATTTCGAACAAATTAGGAGTAAGAACATCCACGACCTTGATACAATACTTAACCACATTCACTACGGAATAATTCTTTTCGCCGAGAAGCACGAGGAGTCATCGAGGCTTATACCTGAATTTACAAAAAAAACCGAGAATACTTCTAAGAGTATAGCTGAGATTATTACAAACCTACAGTATCAGGATATTATCCGACAGAAGATGGAGCATATCCAGGCTACACACAAAAAGGTTCTTGCCGATTTGGAGGATTACTCACATTCAGAAAACGAAACCCAAATCGAGCACCAGCAAAACCTCAAAAATCGGATTAGAGACATCGCAAATTTGCAGTCGGCCCAGTTGGTGCATGCAAACAAGGAGTATCAGCATGCCATTGAGATAATTACCGATAAGTTTTTAGCCATAGGAAATGATATGACTACCATATCTTCCATGTGTAGAGAGTTTAGCTCGTCACATGATAACACTGAGGAGCTACATTTACAGAGTTTACTCGCAAAAATTGAGAACTCATCAAATGTCATGAACTCATTTATGGATGCTGGGAAAAGTTTTACGAATCATACCGACATTCTTACATCAGGTATTAGTAAAACTGCCGCTGGTTTCTCTCGGTTCTCTGCTTCAAATGAGAAGTTAAAATCTGCTTCAACCAAGCTAATTGACTCATTCACTGAAGCTGAAAAACATGAGGAAATACTGGAGAAATCGATAGAACACGTTAAAACCCTTTGCGACGATGTTGATAAGTTTGAAAATATTATTCAGCGTGTATTCGGATTAATCGACGAGAAGGGGCGTCTGCTTTCATCAAACATTAAGCAGCATCTTGAAACGGTGAAAGAAAAGGGATTCTTCGCAGTATCGGCTCAGAACCTAAACAACATAAGCCATCAACTCACAACAAAGAACGAACGTATCCAAATTTTGTTGGACGAGAACCTTGATCTTAGCAGCTCCGTTTCAGTTGATGTGAAAAAGTCCATCGAAAAAATTCGGTACTACGATTTCTTCGATAAAGTAATTGTAGATATAATAGGGGAGCTAAACCAGATATATAACAAGCTAAAAACTGACCAACCAAAGGAAGGTGGTTCTGAAATTGAGGATTTAAATAAAATAAAGAGCCTGTATACCATGGCTAGTGAACACATAATTCACGATAAAGTAACCTCGGGGGAGGGTGATGTTGATCTTTTCGATGAGGATGAACCCAAATCTGATGATGACGATAATCTGGAACTTTTTTAAATTTGAAGAAAAAAATTTTAAGAATGGCTAAAAATCAAAAATTTACTTTTAAGATTCAGCAACCAAAAGGTAAAGGAAAGGAGCAAGAACCTGTTCAACTTACTCTTCAAGGTGATCTTTCCATTGAAACTGCTGGGGATATAAAAAAGCAACTTCTTGAGAATCTTAATAAGTACATGAACTTCAACATTAAAGTAAGTAATGTTGATACACTCGATTTAACCTTTGTGCAAGTTCTACAACGGTTTATTTGGGATGCTCAACAGCTTAAAAAATCGGTTGTTGTTAATTTTAGTTTGCCCGATGACATTCAGCTATTATTGGAGCATGCTGGCTTTGAGTCATTTTTAAAGCAAGAAGTAAACATAAACCTTATAAAAACCTAAAATATTACCAAGGTTATGGCAAAAACAATACTAATAGTTGACGACTCTGAGAGTATTCGTGAGGTTGTTAGTTTTACCCTCGAAAACGAAGGCTATAACGTTCTCATAGCCGTTGATGGAACCGATGCGCTACGTTTTTTAGACGGAACCTCCATTGATTTGATTATTACAGACTTGCATATGCCAGAAATGGATGGCATCACCTTAATAAAGGAAGTGCGAAAAATGCCAGCATACCAGAGAATACCCATTCTTTTTCTTACCACAGAGTCACAAGCTGCGAAGAAGATGGAAGCGAAAGATGCTGGTGCAACAGGTTGGATTATTAAACCTTTCGTTCCCGCTAAACTGATTGCTGCACTTAATAAAGTTCTAAGGTAATGGATAATTTCAAGAAAAAATTTGTTGAAGAGGCTGTCGACCTGATTGATGGGCTCGAAAAATCTCTTCTGGCTTTGGAGGAAAGCCCCGATGATATGACCCTGGTTCAGCAGGTTTTTAGAGTGATGCATACCTTAAAGGGTAACAGCGGCATGTTTGGTTTTGACCTTATCGATGCTTTTACTCACGAAATGGAAACCATTTACGATCTCATTCGAAATAGTAAGCTAAAAGTTACTCGTGAGGTTCTTGATGTTACCCTAGCTTCGGTAGATCACCTTAAGGTTCTTCTAAATGAGGATAATTATAACGACCCTTTGGTTCAAGAGAACCATGCCGAATTGCTTCGTAAAGTAGCCTCAATTATTAATGCCGATATGGATGTTGAACAGGTAGTTAACTCTCCTGAAGAAGTTAAGGTGCAGGAAGCAGATAACGGCGAAAGTACCTACTACATTTTTTTTGACCCTATTAAAGAAATTTTTAATAACGGCACAAATCCACTTTTTTTGCTCGATGAGTTACACTCCCTTGGTGAAACTTTTGTTTATGCCCATTTAAACAAGGTTCCCCCAATTGCTGAAATCGACCCCGAGCTTTGTTACACATACTGGGAAGTGCTTCTAGCTACCAAGGCCGACATAAACAGCATAAGCGATGTTTTCATTTTTGTGGAGGACGATTGCAGCTTGGATATTCAAAAGATAAGTGAGACAAATTTGCTTACCCATAAATCTTTTATTAATAAGGTTAAAGAATTGGCCAAAAGCCAAAGAGATGTTGGCTTTAATACTATCCAAAACCTTGTGAAGGAAGTATCCTCCCGCTCAATCAATGAAATATCAACCCAGAAGAAAAAAGAGAAGTCTGCCACTAAGGATGCTTCAATAAGTAGTATCAGGGTATCGGCAGATAAGTTAGACATGCTGATGAATCTAGTTTCAGAGTTGGTTACTACCCAGGCACGGTTAAGCCTATTTGCGGAAGAAAACAGCGTTCCAGGCTTGATGCCCATCGCAGAGAATGTTCAAAAACTATCACGTCAGCTGCGCGATACTGCCTTTAGCATTGTACTAATTCCAATTGAAAACATGCTTACACGTTTTCAGAGATTGGTACGAGACCTATCCAGTGAGCTGGGGAAAGAAGTGGCTTTTATCACAGAGGGAGCCGATACGGAGCTCGATAAAACCATTATTGAGAGCTTAGCTGATCCGCTCATGCACATTCTTCGAAATAGTCTGGATCATGGGATTGAAGAGGCTGCAGAAAGAAAACGAAAAGGAAAACCTACACAAGGGAAAATTATTCTCAAGGCATTCTACTCAGGAGCTAACGTAATGATTCAGATAAGCGATGATGGAGCTGGAATTAATCCGGAAATAATTACAGAGAAAGCCATTGCCAAAGGCATAATATCGGCCGACAGGAAACTTTCCAAGCGAGAAGTGCTCGATCTAATATTTCTGCCCGGTTTTAGCACCGCAAGAACTGTAACAGATGTTTCGGGTCGTGGAGTTGGAATGGACGTTGTAAAAAGGAAAATATCCGATATTAGAGGTGAGGTGGAGGTCGACTCTGATCTGGGTGCAGGAACTACCATTACGATTAAGCTGCCACTAACCCTTTCAATTATCGATGGATTGCTTGTTAAAGTTGATGAAACACACTTTATCATTCCCCTCTCGGTTGTTGATAAGATTTTTGCCGTTGAACACAAGAAAATTGTTAGCACTTTTAATAACGTTGTAGTTCTCGATGGAAAGCAGGTTCCCTTCTTCTACATTCGAAGAGAATTTGACCACCCTGAGGCTGAGCAAGTTTATGAACAGGTCATCGTGGTGAATTTTGAGGAGAAGAGCGTGGGGTTAGTTGTTGATACGGTTATTGGGGAGTACCAGGCAGTGCTTAAGCCACTAGGGAAACACTACAAGAACCAGGACATGATATCAGGAGCAACTATACTAGGCGATGGTACCGTTGCCCTTGTAATGGATACCAATAAAATTATTAAACTTTTTGCAAACCATGAAGTTTTTACTCGACAACAAACAACTGATAACTAAATAAATAAAACAGGAGGAACGACAATGAATCAAGAGAACCTATCGAAAATTAACTCATACTTATCGTTTAAACTTGGCGACGAGGAATTTGCTGCTCATGTGGGGAAAGTTCTCAATATACTAGAAATGACAAAAATAACCGAAGTGCCCAAAGCACCAGAATACATGAAAGGTGTTATTAATTTAAGGGGAACAGTTCTTCCGGTTATCGATACTCGAATAAAATTCGGAATGACAGCAACAGTGTACACTACAAATACATGTATCATTGTGCTCGATATTGAGATGGATGGTGAAACCATACAGGTTGGAGCTCTAGTTGATGCTGTTCAGGCCGTTCTTGAGATAGATAAGAACCAAATAATGCCTCCTCCCAGCATTGGTAGTAAGTATAAAAGTGAGTTTATCGAGGGTGTTGCCAACATTGATGAGAAGTTTATTATGATTCTTAATATGGATGCTGTATTCTCATCGGACGAACTTACAAACTTACGTGATAAAACAGAAGAAACAGAGAATACTGTTGATATTGAAGAAGTAGGTTAATATTTGCTTTTTTGCTTGCATTTTGCTTTTTTTTAATGTAAATTTAGAACTTGCAAGCATGTTTTGGGAAGCTACATATCATATCATAATACCGGGGTTTTCAATTGAGTTTTAGGGCTGGAGTTAATAATTTTTCAATTCCCGGTTGGGCTGTTCAAAAAGCAGTGAGTATTATACTTCGAAGGTGTAACACTAGGATGAGCTTTTTGAACAGCCCTTTTTAAATAAACTAACATAATAATTCATATGAAACCATTTACCAAACTAACATTTTTGGCAGTACTTATTTTGGCAGTTTCACAACTAGTAATTGCCCAAGAAACTGATTCACAAAACAAACCCAAAGTTGAGTTCAGCGGCTTCTTTCGATTCGATTACTGGCTTGAAACATACAAAAATGTGGAAGCACTCGATGGGTTGCTTGCGCTTTATCCCCTCGCTCCCATGTACGACTCCGACGGTAACGATATAAATGCCACCCCCTCATTAAACGGTTTAGCCATGGGAACCAGGTTACGTACCAACATAACCATGCCCAAACTTTTTAATGCGAAGTCGAGTATATTTGTTGAAGCCGATTTTACTGGTATGAGCTCTACAGTACACTTTCGGTTTAGGCATGGTTACGCAAAACTTGCCTGGGATAATGGTAGCGAACTTTCCGTTGGGTTAACCTGGCATCCTATGTTTGTTACTGAAGTTTTCCCGTATGTGGCAAGCCTAAACACTGGAGCACCTTTCCAGAGTTTTAATCGTAGCCCACAAATAACCTTCAAGCAGCAGCTAGGTTCCAACGTTAAAGTTATTCTGTCTGCTTTAACTCAGAGCGATTACAAGAGCTATGGTCCAGAAGGAGCAACAACAAAGTATTTAAGAAACGGAATTATTCCAAACCTACACGGTCAGGTGCAGTTGACGTTTAACCCCATTACAGCCGGAGCTGCCATAGATTTTAAAAGTCTAATGCCCAGGACATTCACCATTTCGAGCATTAACCCCAATAATAGTTATACAACATCTGAGCGAATAAATTCTCTTAGTGGAATGGTATACCTGAAACTGCAAACAGGTTTGCTAACAGCGAAACTTAAGGGGATGTACGGGCAAAATATGGCAGATCATTTAATGCTGGGGGGCTACGCTGTTGCTACCTATAACCCTGTTAGCGGACATGAAACGTATGTTCCATTTAATCATATTTTCGGACAGGTAAACATAACCTATGGGAAAAAATATATGCCAGGAATTTTTGCTGGCTATGCAAAAAACTTAGGTGCCAATGGGGACGTGTATAACAATGCTGCGATACTTTATGGCAGAGGGCTTAACGTTGATTACCTATATAGAGTTTCCCCAAGTTTTACCTATCGGAATGATAGGTTAGCTGTAGTGGGTGAAGTGGAATATACATTTGCTTCTACTGGAACCAACAATATGTTTGATAGGGGAAAAGTTATTAATTCAGAATCTTCTGCGAATGCTCGATTTCTTATTATGATTCAATATGATTTTTAGAGTTTTTCCTCTTTTTTATTTAACTAAAATTGTTAGATTTGCTAGTAAGTAGTCACATATTATTTAGCAAAATAGTATAGATAAATAATGTTCGATTCAAAACTTAACGAAATTTATAAAGCACAACTCACCCAGGAGGAGTTCGACAAGTTGAGCCGTTTCATCTATAAAGAGAGCGGAATTAAAATGCCTCCCGTTAAGAGGGTGATGCTTCAAAGTCGGCTGCAAAAACGGCTGCGAGAGTTAAATTTAACTTCATTCAAAGATTATTGCGACTACGTTTTTAGTAAGGATGGTTTTAATAACGAGATAATACACATGCTCGATGTGGTTAGCACCAATAAAACCGACTTTTTTAGAGAACCTGTACATTTCGATTTTCTAACATCCAACGTGCTACCTGAATTCTATAGCAAAACATCTGGCCCTAAGCAAATAAAGGTTTGGAGTGCTGGCTGTTCAAGCGGAGAAGAACCTTATACTATCGCTATTGTTCTAGCCGATTTTGCAGAGAAGAACCCTGCATTCGATTATTCAATTATTGGAACCGACATTTCAACCCAAATCCTTCAGAAAGCAGTTGATGCCATTTATAAAGAGGATAGGGTTTCTATCATTCCAATTGAAACAAAGAGAAAATATTTTTTACGAAGTAAAGATAGAACAAATCCAACCGTTAAGGTAGCTTCCCATATTAGAAAAAAAGTGCGATTTGGCCGGCTTAACTTTATGGATGCAACGTACGATGTGCCAGAAACCTTTGATGTAGTATTTTGTAGGAATGTGCTAATTTATTTCGATAGGGAAACACAGGAAAGAGTAATTGACAAACTGTGTTCAAAGCTAAGGTCGGGTGGCTACTTCTTTTTAGGTCATTCCGAGTCGATAATGAATATGAATTTACCATTGCGGCAAATAAAACCAACTATATTTCAACGCATCTAAAGTTAAATATCGGGTTGTTAAAATTTTAAAAATATGGAACATAAAATTTCCGACAACGAACTTCTTGAGGAGTTAAAACGAAGGTTTGAGCAAAATAAAAATGCGGTTAAAGAGCTCAAATCGTTGAACGACGAACTTAAAACTGTAAATAAGAAGTTGGAGGAATCCGAGGCAATGAAAAGCCATTTTATCTCAAACATCACGAATGAGATAATAAACCCATTCACTTCAATTCTTGGCTTGTCAAGGGCAATTCTTTCGGTCGATAAGGAGAACTGGAAGAAGGTGGTTTCAATGGTTGCGCTTATTCACTCCGAAGCATTCACCCTCGATTTTCAGTTTAGAAACATATTTGTAGCTGCTAAGATAGAAGCCGGAGAGGTTTTCCCCGAAATTCTTAACGTTGATGTTGAAAATCTTATTGAGGGAGTGATAGAGTCGTTTAAACTCGAAGCACGGAAGAAGAAACTTCATGTGAACCTGGAGTTCAATATTAAAAGCGATAATTCCCCCTACCTTTTTAAGACCGATCCCGAGAAGTTGAAATTAATCCTGGCGAACCTTTTAAGCAACGCCATAAATTTTAGTTTCGAAGGAGGAGTGATTGATATTGTTACAAGCTACGAAAAAGAATCACTGGTAATCCTGGTTCGAGATCATGGCATTGGAATTAGCAAGGAGAACCAGAAGGTTATATTCGACAGGTTTAAAAGGCTCGACTCAGGTATAAACTCTCTTAACAGGGGGCACGGCTTGGGTCTCTCGGTTAATAAAGCAATTATTGAAATGCTAAACGGGCACATGGATATAAAGAGTGAACTCGGCAAGGGTGCTTGTTTCACCATCCACATACCTGAAACCGATATACCGGCTACCGATTTTGCATCGGATGCTAACGAAACATTTTTCGATTCAGAAGAAGAAACTTTTTAAATAATGCATGGTGGTAATGGATGAATTAAACACCCATTTCCTTTATCCAGCTGCGCTTTTTGCCAGTAAGTTACCGCACAGGGTCTCAACAATTTTAGGTTCCTGTGTTGCAGTATGTCTTTTTGACCCCGTTTTGAAGATAGGTGGTATTAATCATTTCATGTTGCCATTCTGGAACGGACAAGGGCTAGCAAGCCCTAAATATGGGAATATTGCCATTGAACGTTTGCTAGAAAAGATGCTAACATTGGGTTCACAAAAAAAGAACTTAACTGCAAAAGTTTTTGGTGGAGGGGAAGTTATTGAAACCAACATCAGCCAGTTTCATATTGGCGAACGGAACATTCAAATTGCAATTGAAATGCTTGATGAGCTTAGAATCCCTGTTGTAGCAAAAAGTTTAGGCGGTAAACTTGGGCGTAAAATTGAGTACAATACGGGTACAGGAGAAGTGAAACAGAAGTATATTGAGCGCAGCATAACGTTGAAGTAGCGTAAATTCTATATGGATCTGTTTATTAGAATTAGAATTAAATTTAAATTATATTAACCATAGAAAGCAACATTAATGGGAAATAAAATTAGGGTACTTATAGTTGATGATTCTGCGGTGGTAAGGCAAACTCTAGCTCAAATAATCGATTCAGACCCACTTTTGGAGGTTATGGCAACCGCTACCGATCCTTATTTTGCAGCAAAAAAAATTGCCGAAGAGGTGCCTGATGTCATTACTCTCGATGTGGAAATGCCACGCATGGATGGTCTTACCTTCCTTAAAAAGATAATGACACAGCATCCCATTCCAGTGGTTATTATATCGAGTTTAACGGAAAGAGGAACCGAAACAGGGATGAAGGCTCTTGAACTCGGAGCCGTTGATATTATTACAAAACCCCAAATGAACACCAAGGTATTCATTGAGGAATCTAAAATTCGAATATGTGATGCCGTAAAAGCAGCCGCTCAAGCCCGAATTAAACGGAAAAGTATTTCTTACGAAATTCCCACGGTTACCCCAAAACTTTCTGCCGATGCCGTATTACCTGCTTCGACACCTGGAATGAGCATGATAAAAACAACCGAACATGTAATTGCGGTTGGCGCATCAACTGGAGGAACCGAGGCGCTTACAACCTTTTTGCAAGCCATGCCCCTTGATAGTCCTGGTATTGTAATCGTTCAACATATGCCAGAGAAGTTTACAACCTCATTTGCCAACAGGCTTAATGAGATATGTAAAATTACCGTTAAAGAAGCAGAAAACGGTGATAGTGTTATTAGAGGAAGAGCCTTAATTGCCCCCGGGAATTACCATATGCTACTTAAACGAAGCGGAGCTCGTTACTATGTTGAGGTTAAGGAGGGGCCGTTGGTTAATCGTCATCGCCCCTCGGTTGATGTTCTCTTCCGAAGTACCGCCAGGTTTGCTGGGGTTAACGCTGTGGGAGTTATTATGACAGGTATGGGCGATGATGGTGCGAAGGGGCTTCTTGAAATGAAACAAGCTGGCGCAAAAACTGTTGCTCAAGACGAAAAAACTTGTGTAGTTTTTGGAATGCCCAAGGAAGCCATTAAGTTGGGTGCTGTGGATAAGATTTTACCCTTGGATTCTATCGCTTCGTTTGTAGTGAGACCGATTTAAAAGGATTGTAATGAATAATATAGAAAATATTTCTGAAACAAAAACAAACCAAACCACTAAGTTATCACTGCTATACCGTTTGTTCGGTTGGTGCTCAGGGGCTCGATTGTACATCCTTAAACAGTGTCCCTCCGAGTATAATAAGTACTATGGAATTGGGGTTGTGGTTTTTTTAACCGGAGTAATGGCTTCCTTATCAGGAGGATATGCCATTTTTACTGTGTTTAGTAACCTGAAAGTTGCTATCCCATTTGGGCTGTTGTGGGGATTCCTTATTTTTTCAATCGACTGGTATCTTGTTGCTAGCTTACGAAAGCAGCAAAGAGGTTTCAAAGAGTTTGGGTTTGCTCTCCCCCGATTTGTTTTAGCAATCCTCATTGCGTTCGTAATCTCCAAGCCCCTAGAAATGAAACTATTTGAAAAGGAGATTGAGCAGCAGATACTTTTTAACCATCAGCAAAAAAATTTAGAGTACCAGCAGCTAATTTCTCAAGAATACAGCGATTTAACCAAACTTGAAGAAAGAAATGAGGATTTGAGAAGAGAAATTCTTCAAAAGGAACAATACAGGAACCGACTATTCGATATGATAATTGCAGAGGCAGAGGGTTTGAGCCCTACAAAAACACCTGGTAAAGGTCCTGTTTATAAAGAAAAGCGAACTGAATTTGATAAGGTTGACAAGGAGTTGCAGGTTCTTCGAGCCCGAAACCTTGCACAAATAGAAGCTAACTCAGAGGAAATTGAAACCATAAGAATAAGAAGGGATAGGGCAGTTGATGGTGCCCGAGATGTTAACCGGGAATCCGATGGTTTTCTTGCACGCCTTGATGCTATGGGGACCCTTTCGCAAAACAGTACAAGCATTCGCTTATCGAGCCTTTTTATAGTTCTTCTCTTCATTGTGATTGAGAGCGCTCCAATTATTGTGAAGCTGCTTTCCGCTCGTGGCCCCTACGACGATATGCTCGAAGCCGAAGAATACCTTAAACAAGTTGAAATACGGAAGATTGTGGCTCAGGCTGAATTAACCGAAGATCACCGTATTGACTTGCACAGGTTACTTGAGAAGGAAAGGAATGAAAAACTTTATGAAGTTGAAAAAGATCACATACTTTCAGAAGCAAAGGTGTTAAGCGAAATTAATAAGCTTAAAGTTCAAAAATGGAAACAGGAGGAGTACAGCAAACTTCAATCCAACTCTTCCTTAACCAATGAAAAACAAGCAAGCGAGGAATCCTCTCCAAGTATTTTCTCATACGAAGAGGACACTGATCCCGGGAAACATTTTATTCCAGAAGAGGATATTTCTCTTAAGGATATACCTGAAATCCCTGAAGATTATGTTCCCTCAAAAGGGCATGGTACTGATGAATATCCAGAAAAAAAGAATGATGTAAGCGATCCAATTACCAATGAAATGAGCTAGAAAAAACATTTTTTGCTTAAACTTTTCTGTAGGTTTAGAAATATTACCTATTTTTAGTCAAAATTCTTTTGACAATGCAACGTAACTTCTCAAAATGGTTCGTAGCTCGGTTTACCTTTCTGGGCTTTTTAGTAGGATTGGTTCTTCTTGTAGTCGCTATTTTTATTCAATCCTTTTCGTTTGGCTTAGCCTTCTCATTCTCAGGGATAATTGAGATTCACAAAAAGTTACCTCTTTTCTTTATTCTTGACACAGTTCCCATTCTAATAACCCTGCTATCGTACTATATATCTCGCTACATTTCGTCATTACAGATTGAATCAAAAGTAGTTTCTGAGCATGAGCAATCCCACCAAAGGAAGCTCTACCGGTTTGTTGAGAAACTGCGTAATGGTGAAATTGAAGTAGAGTACGAACCTGAAGAAACCGATGTTCTTGGGAAAGCCATAGTAAACCTTAGGGATACAATTCGAACTAGCAAGCAGGAGGAGGAGCAGCGTAGGAGAGAGGACGAACAACGAAATTGGTCGGCCGAAGGGCTGGCTATGTTTGGTGAGATACTTCGCGCCGAGAAGGGAAACCTAGAGGAACTCTCATACAATATAATTAGTAGCCTGGTAAAGTATGTTGAGGCGAATCAAGGAGGTTTTTATCTTCTCGATGATTCTGACAAGGGAGAAAAATTCTTTCAGCTTACTGCATGCTATGCCTACGAACGTAGAAAGTATGCCGATAAAAAAATTGGTTGGGGTGAAGGATTAGTAGGTGCCTGTGCTCTTGAAAAACAAACAATCATACTTAACAAAATTCCCGATTCTTACCTTTCTATTACATCTGGATTGGGTAGTTCAAACCCAAAAAATTTGATTCTCGTTCCCTTAAAGTTGAACGATGAGATTCATGGTGTTATTGAAATAGCATCGTTTAAAAAATTCGAAAATTTTGAGGTTGAGTTTGTTGAGAAGGTTGCCGAAAGTATTGCATCAACTATTTCGAGCGTGAAGATTAACATCCGTACTGCGAAACTGCTTAGGGAGTCGCAGGAACAAGCAGAAGCACTATCTTCACAGGAAGAGCAGATGCGTCAGAATATGGAGGAACTTCAGGCAACCCAGGAAGAAGCCGCTAGGCAAGCAGAGAAGTTCGTAAGTTTTACCAATTCGGTAAACCACACACTTATCAGGGCCGAGTACGACGTTCACGGGACATTACTCTACGCCAACACAAAGTTTCTTCAGAAGTTAGAGTACACATCAAATTCAGAAGTTGAGGGCAAGCATATATCAATGTTTATAAATAAGAAGGATAGAGAGTGGTTCGATGAAATATGGGAAAGTTTAGCGGAGGGTGGCCACCATTTTGAGGGCGATATGAAGCATGTTACCCGGAGTGGTAAGGATTTGTGGACCATTGCTACCTACACTTGCGTTCGAAATTCTTACGGTGGGGTTGAGAAAATACTGTTCCTTGCCATCGACACAACCGAGCAGAAGAACCAAAGCCTCGATTTTGAAGGCCAAATTGAAGCGCTTAACCGATCTAGCATAAAAGGTGAATTCTCCCCAACCGGCGATATTATTGATGTTAACGATAAATTCCAGCAATACTTCGGGTACAATCTTACTGAGGCTAAAACCCGAAGCGTTTTCGACTTGACCAACGAGAATGAACGAAAATTTATTGAAGGAATTTGGGACGATGTTACACATGGAATCCCTTTTGAAGGACAACTTAAACTTCTTACTAAGAATGCAGAAGAAAAATGGTATAGGGGAACCTTTACAGCTGTGAACGATATGTACGGTGAGGTAGCTAAAATTGTTTTCATTGCGCACGATATTACCCGTGAGAAGCTGATGGAGATGGAAACGAAGGAGCAAACCGAACAGCTCAAACTTCAGGAGGAAATGCTTCGGTTGAATGAAGTGGAACTTAACCGTAAACTTCGCGAAGCCAAGGAGGATATTAAGAACCAGTTTAAGGAGGTTGAAAAAGTTAAAATTCGTAATGAGAAAACGCTTGAAGGTTTTCTTGATGCCATTATAACCACTGATCAGGATGGAATAGTTCAGTTTTTCAACCCCGCTGCAGAGGAGCTATTCGGTGTTGTTAAGGCTGATATACTCGGACAAAGCATTCGGATTCTTTTCCCACCCGATGCTACCGATAAGGACGAGTTCCTGGCTGCGTACCTTGACCCAGAAAAACCAGCCATAACTGGTGAACGCCGCGAAATTACTATCATAAAAAATGATGGTGAAGAAATCAACGTTCTAATGCTTCTTACCGAAGCAAAAGTAGGGAGAGAACTTACTCTTACAGCATTCATCCAAAATATTTCCGTGGATTTATTTTAACGCACAATCAATTAGGTGTTTACGTGAGTTGTCCCGACTATTCCTTGACAGGAGGAATGTAATTTTACCCTTTTTTTTGTAGAAATATGTTTGCTATATTTGTTTCCTAAAACAAGAGGATATTAATAATGGAGAATTTCGTTGTTTCAGCACGCAAATACAGGCCGTCAAATTTTAAGAGTGTTGTTGGTCAGGAGTCGTTAACTACAACCCTTCAGAATGCAATTCAACGAAATCAGCTGGCACAGGCTTACTTATTTTGTGGACCACGTGGTGTTGGAAAAACTACATGCGCTCGTATCTTCGCAAAAACAATTAACTGCCTGAATCCAACCTCCGAATTCGAAGCGTGTAACGAGTGTGAAAGTTGCAAAGCCTTCTTAAGTCAGCGCTCATTTAATATCCACGAACTCGATGCTGCATCGAATAATACTGTTGATGGAATAAGAAAACTGATTGATCAGGTTCGAATCCCTCCTCAAATAGGAAAGTATAGCGTATACATTATCGATGAGGTTCACATGCTCTCTCAGCAGGCTTTCAACGCATTTCTTAAAACCTTGGAAGAGCCACCTGCCCATGCAATTTTTATTTTAGCAACCACCGAAAAGCACAAAATACTACCAACCATCCTATCGCGTTGCCAAATTTTCGATTTTAACCGGATAAAAGTTGAGGATGGAGTAAAATACCTGCAGTATATTGCAGAAAAAGAATCGGTTACCTATGAGTTGGAGGCTTTGAATATAATTGCTCAGAAAGCCGATGGAGCTATGCGAGATGCCCTCTCCATTTTCGATCAGGTTGTTAGCTTCAGCGGAAATAACATTACGTACCAAAAAGTAATAGAAAACCTGAACGTTCTCGATTACCAGTACTACTTTAAACTTACCGAGTATTTTCTTGAGGGCAGTTACCCTGAAGTGCTTGTGGTATTCGATGAGCTTCTTTCAAAGGGGTTCGATACGCAACAGTTCATTTCGGGTCTTAGCGATCATTTCAGAAACCTATTGGTTTGTAAGGATAAGCAAACGGTTCAACTCCTCGAAGTTGGTGCAGCCATTGCACAAAAGTACGAGCAAATGGCAGAAACCTGTGAATCTGGATTTTTGGTTTCTGCACTAGATGTAATTAACCAAACCGACTACACATTCCGGCAGAGCAATAACCAGCGGCTTCACGTTGAACTGATGTTGATTAGGCTTTGCGGGCTTAATCAAAAAAAAAAATAGTGCAAGCCCAATAGATTTTGAAACCGATTTTGAGCTAACAATTCTTAATAAGAGAGAAAGTAAGGAGCCTGTAATTCAAAAGAGTACAGTATCGCCTGAGCCAATTCCAAGTCCTGTTACAAAAAAGCCTGTAGCTTCGAAAGTGGCACCCAAGTCAATTTCGATAAAAAACATTCTTTCGGGGAATGCTGAATCCCCGAAAGAAGATGATACCCAACCTGAACAGGATAAAAATGATGAAAATATTTCTTCATACGACGATACAATTACCGAAGGTGGTGTAGTGGAAGAGGTTACGAATTCCTTTTCGCAGGAAGAACTAGTGAAAGTTTGGCATAACTTTATTGATAGCAATTTGGCAGATAAACCCCGATATGCAACTCTTTTAAAAAACTACACACCAACGCTTAACGACGACTTTGTTGTTCAGGTTCAATTTGAAACAGCTTTTCAGCAGGAACTTTTCAAGGAAATTAAGCATGACTTGAACTTCTTCTTAAGAAAAAACCTTGATAATACTTTAATTAGCATAAACGATGAGGTGGTAGAACAGGATAGTCCAAAAAATAAACTATACACAGTTGACGATAAGTTTAAGTTTTTAAGCGAAAAGAATCCTGCTTTAGTAAAGTTAAAGCAGCAGCTAAATTTAGATTTCGATTAGTTCGTTTCTATTCAAACTATTTTTTGTTATGTTTGTTGTATATACCAAAAGTTGAAACAAATAACATTTACCTAAAAACAATTATTACTAACTTTTAAACATTATCAATTATGCTAAACCCAAAAGTTTACAATGCTATCAACGAGCAAATTAATGCTGAAATTTGGTCGGCTTACATGTACCTTTCCATGTCGGCGTACTTTGCTGGCGAAGGTTTGAATGGTTTTGCCAACTGGATGAGAGTTCAGTGGCAGGAGGAACTTTCCCATGCCATGAAATTTTTCGATTACATAGTGGAGCGTGGCGAAAAGCCTGTCCTAAAGAAAATTGATGATGTACCCGAGAAGTGGAACAGCCCACTGCATGCAATGGAGGAAACCTTAAAGCACGAGCAGCATGTAACTGCCCTAATAAACAATATTATGGACGTTGCCATTGAGGAGAAGGACCATGCTACAAAGAGCATGCTTCACTGGTTCATCGACGAGCAGGTTGAAGAGGAGGCAAATGCAGGCGAACTTGTTGATAGCTTAAAGCTTATCGGCGACAAAGGTCACGGCATTTATATGCTTGACAAGGAGCTAAAAACTCGTACTTTCGTTGATGAAACTGCTGCTCAGGAGTAGAAAACTTTCGAACAAATTGTATAGGGCTAGCTAACGGGTTAGCCCTTTTTTTATTTGTTTAACCACTGCTTGAATCCAGCAGCACGTTCCGTGCTAACTATTGCGTCAACATCGGGTTTGGGAGTTAGCTCGAGTTTCACCCTCGATTTTGAGTAGAAATGCATGGAGCTTATGCTGCTGATGCTTACAACAAACTTCCGGTTTATGCGGTAGAAAGTATTCGGATTCACTACTCCTTCGAGCTTCTCAAGCGTGTAATCAATTGCGTAACTTGAACCCTGATGTGTAACCAGAAAAACCGATTTCTCCTGCGCAGTAAAGTAAGCAATGTCGTTACAATCAATCGATTTTAGCTTGTCGGCATACGACACGATAAAGCGTTGCTGGTATTGTGGTTCATGCTGCTTCTTAATCTCGTTAACAAGCATGGAGAAGTCGATGGGTTTGCGTTGGCTTTCCTTAAACTTGGTTATGCTGAACTGAAGCTCCTCTTTCTTTATGGGTTTTAGGAGGTAATCGATGCTGTTTAGTTTGAACGCCTGGATTGCATACTGATCGTAAGCCGTTGTGAAAATAATTGGGCACTTAACCGAGATACGCTCGAAGATTCTGAAACTGGAACCATCGGCCAAATGGATGTCGAGAAACATCAAGTCTGGCTCTGCATTCTGGCTAAGCCAGCTTACGGTTGACTCAATGCTGTCGGTAATTTTCAGTATTTCAATATCACTGTCTACCTCTCTAATCATTTTTACCAGGCGGTTTGCAGCAGCAACTTCATCCTCAACTACAAGCGTTCTAATCATGGTTGTAAGTTTAGAATTGGTACTTTCACCGTAAAGGTAGCATTGTTTTGTTCAACCTCAATTTCTTTTCCGCTCAGGTAGCGATAACGGTTGGCAATATTTTGCAGTCCCATACGATTTGAGTCAACACTCGACTCGCGACGCTGAAAGTTGTTCTCAACTATCAGGTAGTTGTTGTTATTGTGAATAGTAATTTGTAGTGGCTTGTCGGTAGAAATTATGTTATGCTTAATGGCATTTTCAAACAGCATTTGAATGGTAAGGGGAGCCACAACGCTGTTTAATGCTTCGTTCGAAATGTTTACCTTCAAGTTCAAGTTATCGCCGTACCGTTTTTTTTGAAGGAAGTAGTAGTCCTCAATCAGCTTCAACTCCTCGTCCAAAGGAATTATATCCTTGTCTTTTAGGTTAAGTATATAACGGAAGTAATCGGCAGTTCGCTGAACGAACTCAACGGCACTCTTGGGATCCTCCTCAATTTGGTTTGCCAGCGTATTCAGGTTGTTGAACAGGAAATGTGGGCTAATTTGGTTTTTAAGGGTTTCGTATTGGCTCTGAATGTTTTCCTTTTCCAGCTTCTCGCTAAGCACCAACGTTTTTTTCCACTGAATAAAAAAGAAGTAGCCCTCGTGTAACGATGTAATAAAGAAGGTTATTATAAGTGTGAAGAAGATGTTTACTCCTAGGTCTTCGTATTCAAGTGCTTCGGGATGAAATACGAACCAAAAACCAGTTAGAACCAATCCTGCCAGCGCTGTGTAAACCAGTATTGCCAGCACTTCAATTATCAAATGCTTAACAGGATTGCGTTCCCAAGGGTACTTATTCCAAAGGAAGATTACAATATTTCGAACCCCGAGCCACATTATTACGGTTGACGACAGGGAACTCGCAATGCTTACCAGCACCTGTTGGGTTTCGCCCTTTAGCATCTCCTTCCCAAGCAAAAGGAGCGCAATAATTGCAACAATAGGAATCCCGAAAAACAGGATTAACCTGTCGTTCATTTTACTTCTTCCGGATTTCGCTTTTGTTTGCATTGTTTTCTAGGCGTAGGGTTTGGCAAATCGATTTTCGAACGCGTTATTTTTCTTAAGGTTACTGTTCCAGTAAAAGTTGGTTAACCCCAATAGTCCGCCAAATTTAATAAACAGTATTCGGCCAGCAGAAAGTTTGTAGGGTTTTTTAAGTTCATCAATAATTTTCTGTGAGAATTCTCCCGTTTCGGCGAAGTGACTCCCCAGCTCGGTAAAGTTTAGAAAAAGTTTTTTAGTCATCATAGGGGGCATAATCTGAATGCCTTCAACTCCACCTTTTATAACCGTACCAAGGTAGTCCCATTTTTGGCGTTCCGCCAGTTTTTTCAGGTAGCGTTCAACGGAAACCGATTGTATTGCCTCAGGAAAACCCGATTGAACTATAAAGCCAACTCGCTTGCCCGATTGGGCTTCTTGCTCCGAAATGTGTTCAATAAACTCTTTTACAATACCCGGCATGCAGTCTGTGTATAGTGGAAAAATTATTAAAACTGTTTCAGCATCTTTGAATGCTTTCACGTGTTCATCCAGGTGTTTTGTATTTGCCAAAAAGTATGTTGAAACTTCGGCAGTTGAAACCTTGAAGAAACCCTCCAAAAATTTCTCCATCAATATTTTGGAGTTGCTTTTCTTGTTCCTTGGTGAACCGTTGAATATTGCAAGATTCATTTCGGTAAATTTTTGAAACTAGTTAAATTCAATTTTGATAGACAGCATTGGATAGCTCAAAATCCAGAACATTAACTTCATCTATAAATTTTATAAATCGTTGTTTACTGTGGAAGTTAATGGCAAGCCGGTCGTAAATATCTTTTACAATTTGTAAATCTTCACTATCGGTATCTTGCTCCTTTTCAA
>DAOSWM010000023.1:27601-41465 GCA_035380045.1 Tenuifilaceae bacterium
TAAATATCTTTTACAATTTGTAAATCTTCACTATCGGTATCTTGCTCCTTTTCAACAATAACTCCAAATTCTGGATATCGCTCATACCTTTTCTTATGGTGCGATTCACCATTGATAAGTTGTATGTAAGGGTGAAGCAGCACAATTAACCGATCCTGAACCTTTTTTAGGGCTGATGAGGTAAACCCGGCAACCAGAGGCGATGCAAAGATGAGAAAGTCGGAACTTATTACCGAACGGAATATTTCATCCGCACCATCCTTTATGGCGCATTCACCTGGCGTTTTCCACCAGCAACTCCAGCATCCGGTGCAGTAGCGGAGGTTCATCTTTGAAAGGTTAAATAGGTGAACCTGATGGTGTTCGCTAAGTTCTCCGGTAAGCGAATTGATTTTTCCTGAGAACGAACCGCTTTTATTATCGCCGTTTAGGATTGTAATCGTCATTCTATTCGGTTTTAAAAAATTATTCTGTACTGTGGAATTGCCATCATGCTGGTTTGGTACACGTATTCGGCTTCACCAGTATACTTGTTAAAGCTTTCGCTCTGTACATTGTTCATGTTGAGTAGGTTGGTAATTTCAATGCCCCACTCCTGGGTAACCCCTCGCTTGTTTGAACGGAACGATATTTTCAGGTCGGTTTTGTTGAAATCGGCAAGCTTTACGCTGAAAGCTTTACTGTAGTCCCACTGCCTTTCGTATTCCTGGGTTTGTTCGTTTAGAACTGCGGTCCAAGGAGTGGTTCTTTTGCCACCGGCAAACATGGTTTTCAGGTCAATGGAAAGTGACTTTTTCGATTTTCCATTCTTCCCAAAGTAAAACTCTTTTCCAATAAGCCCGTTCACAACGTAGTTGTTGTTGAAGGCAGTGTTGAATTCTATTTCGTTGCTTCCGGTATACTTCGATTCAAAAAGGGACGCGGTAACAAGGAAGTACAACCCCTTATTCAGGAAACGTTCAAGGGTAAGTTCAATCCCGTAGTTTTCTCCTGCTCCATTGTTTGCAAGGTACTCGGGCATCGAGAACTCGAAGCTTGCCCCATTGTTTAGCATGGAGAAAGAGTTGCTGTTAACCGCATCAATAGGTGCATCGAAAATGCTTTGGTAGTAGGTTTCAAGTTTTACCCGGGTAAAGCTGTTGATTTTGAAGTCGTAACCAACAACAAAATGTTGACTTTTAGTTAAACCTAAGTCGGTATTGGTGCGTGTGTAGGTTCCATCGTCATTTGCCTCATGGAAAAAGTAAACGAAAAGGGGCGAAATTTGGCTATGAAGCCCGTACCCAAAATTTATGGATTGGTTAGGGGTAACGTTGTACTTAATTCCAAGCCGTGGTTCGAGCGAGCTGCTGTTGTTGTAGGTGAAGTGGTTGTAGTGAACGCCAGTGTTGAGGGTCCAACTGTCGGAAGGACGAAATTGCCACTGAATGTATGGCTCAATGAGCCAAGTGGTTCCATTGTAGTCGATCTGGCTTCGGTACTCCTCAAACTCTTTCCGCCAAACCTTATCCTTGAAGTTTGTTAGAAGCATTTTTGAGGTTACTCCGCCTTTCAGAGTATGCTTCGAGTTAAACCTGTGGTTAACAACTGCTGAGCCCGAAATTCTATTGTCAATCATGTTCGTTTCGTAGAAACGAAATTTTTCCATTTCAAGGCTTAGCGTATCAAGTTCGGTGTACATGTCTTGTCCCATGGCAGCCAAAGTAACCTTCAGGTAGGTATTCGTATTGAATGTGTAGTGTGAGGTTAAACCAACTACTCCCATATCGGTTCCGTTGGTTATGTCCATACCCTCGCTAGTGTAGAAGTTCACCTCATCGGGATCCTTCTCACTGTCCCAAATTTGGATATCACTCAAACCTCCCAGTCCGAATATGGAAATGTGACCCAGCGGTGTGCTGGGGAAGTTCACTTTAAAGGAAAGGTCCTGGTAGTAGGGTACGCCTACAGTTCCAAAATCCATTCCTATTGCAGAAAAAACACCCATGGTTGAGTACCGGTAGTTTATAAGAAACGATGAGCCATTTGCCCGGCTAATTGGGCCTTCGGCGCCAAGTTCAAACCCGTTAAAACCAATTTGACCCAGGAATTCGAACTGCTCGTTGTTGCCGTTTCGCATCCTCAAATCGAACACTCCGGAAATTGCGTTTCCGTACTCAGCGGGAAAAGCGCTGGTATAAAAGTCGGAGTTTTCGAGTAGGGTATTGTTTAGCATGCTTACCGGCCCGCCAGTGGTTCCGCTCATTCCCCAGTGGTTTGGGTTCGGAATGTCAACTCCTTCTAACCTCCAAAGTAGTCCCATAGGTGAGTTGCCCCTGATGATAATATCATTACGGGCATCATCAACTCCAACAACTCCGGCGTAATTTGCGGCCATACGGGCTGGATCGTTGCGGCTTCCTGCGTAGCGTTCTGTTTCTTCAACGGTAAATCCGCGTGCGCTTACGGTTGCCATTCGGTTTAGCGTGGTTGTTTTGTCGGTTGTGTGGGTAATCACAACCTCCTCAACAGCCATTACCATTTCTTCCATGTAAACATTCAAAACTAGCTCCTTCCCAGCTTGTAGATTGAGGTTGTTCAGAACTACGTCATTGTAACCAACATATTTTATTACAAGGCTAACCCTTCCTATCTCAACATCCTCGAAACGGAAGTTCCCGTTCTCGTCGGTAGAAGTGCCCTTTACTGGGTCAAGGTGAGTGAGTATTACATTTGCGCCGGGCAGGGTTACCTTTGTTTGCTTGTCGATGACTGTACCCCTAATTGTTTGTGTAACAACTTGGGCCCACAAGAAGCCTGTACATAAAATGAAGGCGATGGTAATTGCAAACTTTTTCATGGTTTTTTCTGTTAATCGTTTGAAATCAGTAACAAAAGTACTTCGTTTATTTTCAAATCGTATACCAATTCCGATGAGTAGGGACATTCAACGGATGAATTGGGATAAATATAGTATAGAATAGGAAATATATGTGATGAAATGGATTTACTTGTATAAACATCCTCCAACTGAATCGGTATTAGCACCGGTAACAGACGACAGACAGTTAGGGATATTAAGCAAATAAAGTACAGCCAGAAATCCAAAAACTATTGCTTCCTTAAAGTCTATAATTTCAGCTTCAGGAATAATTATTTTATTACTAGTTTTCTGTTTAATACAATCGATAAGAAATTCATTCTTGGAGCCACCTCCTGTGGCAAGAACGGTCGCATCACTTCTAAAATTAAGAACATTGGCAACCTGAAAGGCAATATGTTCGTAGCAGGTTCTCAGCTTATCGAAATTTGAAATGTTATATCTGTTTAAGACAGTTAGAAAGGTTGACTCGAACCATTCCCTGCCCAACGATTTTGGCCCTTGCTGGCCATAGAATTCAATTCCGTTCAGCTCGTCAAGTAAGCTGGAATTTATTTTCCCATTTTTACCTAAAACCCCGTTCGTGTCGAACGGAAATTTCTGGATTTGAGACAAATGGTTTAGAGCCATGTTGGCAGGACAGATATCGTAGGCAACCCTTTTACTTTTGTCTTTGAACGAAATGTTGGCGATTCCCCCAATATTTAGGCAAAAGTCGTACTGCGAAAAAAGCAACTCATCGCCAATGGGGACGAGGGGCGCTCCTTGTCCGTTCCGGGCAATATCGCCTGTACGAAAATTGCTAACGCAAGGTATACCTGTTACGGCTGCAATGTGGGCACCATTTCCAATTTGAGTTGAGATTCCTTTTTGCGGGTTATGAAAAACAGTATGACCATGGTTGCCTATTACATCTATTTTACAATCTGAATTGCTTACGAAATCATTTATCTTTTCCCCAATCCATTTTCCGTAGGAAGCATCAAACTCCATTAGCTCCCGGCCGTTCAAATTCATTGAATTTGAAAGTGAATCGTGAATTTCTCTTTCGTACTGAATTGTGCTAGCCTCAAGTAAATCAAACGACCAACCTCCATCTGCGTAATTATAATGTGCTAAACTTAGGTCGAGACCATCGAGGGAGGTTCCGGACATTACACCAATCGCCCTGAAGGAGCAGGGCGATTGCATTTTTTTATTATGAGTTTCCATTCGCTATGCAGGGAACTTTTTAATTAGTTCGGTTATTGCTTCGTTAATTAACCTGGCCAGATTGTCAATTTCCTCCCTATGGTTGGTATTAACCAAGCCATCGAGAACAGCAGGATCGAAGAGCCAGGGTTCGGGAGAAACCGAAACTCCGGTTAGCTTCTCGAGCGGAAGAATACCTTTGTTGGAGTAAGAAGTGAAATCGATGGTAACCTGTGGCCTAAAGCCTTTATTCACGGTACTGTCGCTTTCTGTCTTGAAGGAATCTTTACTTACTATGTTTAACGCTGATAATCCATGCGATTCTGCAACTTCGGGGTCAATGCTTATGTCAACCCGCATGTATAATTTTGATGTTCCTCTTCTAATGGCTTTATTTATGCTGGTGTTTGGGTATCCGTACTCATTGTAATCAAATTGTTTTCCGTATGTATTTACAGGTAATATGTACATTCCTGTCTCCTGTTCAAGACGTTGTTTAAGAACTACCCACGTATAATCCAGTATTTTTGAAATAATTTTATCTCCCTTCTTACTGTCAATTTCAGGGAACTGAACAGAAAGTGCATCAAGCTTTTCTCTTACCTGCTCATGAATATTTACGTTAATTGAAATGAGAACGATTTGCTTGTTTCGGTATAGAACAGCATTTGTATCATTAGGAAAGAGAAGAAGTATTGCTAGAACCCAAAGCACGCCCGACACTTTCTTCATAATTATTGATTTAAAATGGTTTAGTGGTTTTTTTTGCAAATTTAGTTTAAATTTTTAGATGTATGAAATTGGTTAAAAAAAGGAGCTTCTTTTTATTTAGTAAAATACTCATAATTAGGTTTTTAGGTTGTTGATAACTAGTTTTTCACGGCTTAAATGGGTTGTTGCTTGTGTTGTGGTTGTGCAACCATGTATTTGGGGCGCTTCCTTTTCCATCTTCGGTGGCTCCAAAGCCAATCGGATGGATTTGTTTTAATGGTACTCTCAAGTTGGTTCATGTATAACCTGGTAACCTCTCCAAGTTTTAAGGTTCGGGGGCTTTCTTCCAGTTTTGTAAAACACACTGCGTAGTATCCTCTTTTATAGCGTTGTATGTCGATAAAAATGAGCGGGTAGTTATACAAGTGCGAGTACTTTTCGGGACCATGTAAGCAGGGTGTGTCCTGGTTAAAAAAAGTAACCCAGAATGCTTTTTCTAAATCAGATGGCGATTGGTCAGCAACTAAAATGTATAGGTACGGTTTGTCCATTTTTTCTTCGAAAAATTCTTCGGTATTTTCAATGGACACAAGTTCTGTCCCAAATCGCTCCCGGTTCCTTTTAAATAGAAAGTTAATTAGCTTGTTCTGGATAGGTTTATAAAAAGCGGCAACATTGTGCTTTAGCTGGATTTTCCCCGATAGGGCACCCCATTCCCAGTTGCTTAAGTGTCCGGTTAAGCCTATTACGCTAACACCTTTATCAAAGTATTCGTTAACTACTTCGGGGTTTGTAATATAGTACCTTTTTTTAATCGTTTTTTTCGTAAGGAAGAAGCCTTTCAACGACTCTATGGCCGTGTCGGCCAGGTTTCGGTAGAATGCTTTTTCAATTTCAATTATTTCTACTTTCGATTTCTCGGGTAACGAACGTACCAGGTTCCTTCGTACAACCTTTATCCTGTATTGAACAACGTTGCGAAGCATAAACGCCGCGAAGTTGCTAAACCAGTATAAAACTCTGAATGGCATGAGTGCTATTAGTAAAACCGCAGTTTGGAAAAGAATGTAATAAATAAAATTGCTTATCATTCTATTTTTCTTGAAATCTACCAGAAGAAGTTACATTCGAAAAGGCTGAAGTTACCTTTAGTATCTTCAACATGAAACAGCAGCACATGGTTTGTATTGCTTGTTAATCTTTTTGGATCAATTTTAAAGAAGGCTAAATCGTTTTTTGGATCCTGCTCAAAAAGAACCCATTTCCCATCAATGTAGCCTTTTACACCTTTTACCCCGCTAAAATCATCGGTAACCCTGAAACGAATGTCATTCTGGTTGCTCAGGTTCTTCCCTTCATTAATGTTTAAGGGAAGAATTGTGGGTGGAATCGTGTCGGCCATAACAAAAAAATCGCCAAAGGATCGCAATCTAGCCGATACGTAACCATCGCTATAGTTTGCATCAACAGCTTCGATTTTCCCTTTGCTATCAAAAGTCCCAAGTAGTAACTTTTCTTCAATTCGTTCGGGAACGCTATCAACTCTAATTTTAATTTCGATGAAATTATGAACCGGAGTTTGTGTATCGTGTAGATGAATTACCGGAGAGTATGTGTTTGGAAGTTTTTCTGATAATCCATGGTTGAACCAAAGGTTGTGATAAAGTGAGTTTTTGGGGATGAAAACAGAGTATTTGTCTTCTTTAATTCTGCTGTCGCAATAAAAAAGCAAATGGGTTTTTGAGCCTTTTTCGAAAGGGCAACCCGGAACGCTAAACAGATTCAATGGCGAAGCTCCCTTAACAACTAATGTTAGGCTGGTTCTGTTGCCGTAGGCATCACCAACAAAAACCTTAATGTTGTATAAGCTGTCGGGCTCAACATTAAGTAACCCGTTGCTGAAATTGCTCTTGTAGGAATTAAATTTATTATTAGGTTCTAGGAAAAGCTTATGTACTCTCTTGCCAATTAGTTGTCGGGTGGAGTAATCAATGTGACTATTAGCAAATCTTGTTTCAGAAAAATCAAATTGGTTAATTTGAAAATGGTAGAATACAGAATCATTCACCAACATCTCAATTTCGTATATTCCACAGCGGGTGCTGCCTTGGTTAACGTAATCGTAAGCCTCAATGCCAAAACTCGTTAAACCAACTCCCATAATCGTATCGGGAGAAAGGTAGCTGTTACCTGATTTTTGAACCTTAAGTTCCCTTCTGTTGTTTATTGAATTTGAAGTACCCAAATAGTCGACCTGGTATATGTATGCCGATTGGATTACGGGGAACAAGTTGTCAGCTATTTTTAAGTTGCTGAAATGTGGGTTTAACGGAGTTTGTTTTGTCGATTCCCGCACCTCGTAGTGCAGATGCGGACCACCAGAACTCCCCGAGTTTCCGCTCCAGCCAATGAGTTGGCCACGTTCAACGTTAATAACGCCAGGTTTAAGGTAAATATCTACCTCGAACGATTCGTTCTGGTACTGATGCTCTTTGACCAGCTGCTCAACATCATCGGTGAACCTGTCTAAATGCGCGTAAGCGGTAGTTAGGTTGTTGGGATGGTTTATGTACAATGCTTTTCCAAAGCCATTCCCGCCCACCCGAATTCTGGATACGTAACCTTTTTCCGACGAAAAAACCTCAGCACCAATTTTTCCGCCGGTTCTAAAGTCAATCCCAGAGTGGAAGTGGTTCGTTCTCACTTCTCCAAAAACTCCTGAAAGGTAAAGGTTTCCTTTAAGCGGTGGATACAGATTAAAAGGACTGTTTTCCGGTTGCGAATGGGATGGAAAAAACGCAAGAATAAATGCAAAAGAGGAAAATATTTTTAAAACGAAACGCATTACTGGCAATAAATTGAAAGATTATCCCGCAAAGCTAACTTTTTTACTGCTCTTTCCGAAAATTCGGATAGATAATTTTGATTTTTTGGTAAACCGATTGTACCTTTGTATTATAAATAAAACCAGTAATGAACGTACACCAAGAGAGCATAAATCAAAGTCTTAAAAAAAAAATTGAATTGTTGCTTTCTGCGTACGATAAGTTACAGGTTGAAAACCTTAAACTTTCAGAGAAGAACCGGGAGCTAGAAAGTAGTTTTAAGCAGAAATGTGAGAGTCTTGATGAGCTCGAGAAACGTTTCAACCAGGTTCAACTCGCAAAAGCATTTGTTGCCACAAGCAACAATGTTCACGAAGCAAAGGATAAGGTGAAAAGGATTGTGCGGGAAATTGATCAGTGCATTGCTCTTTTAAACAAATAGATTATTCAGGATCGATAAATGGACGATAAACTTTCAATACGCGTTAATGTGGCCGATAGGTTTTATCCCCTAAAAATCGATCGAAAAGATGAAGAGAAAATACGAAAAGCTGCCAAGTTAATCAACGAAAAGGTTCTTCAATATAAACAACGATATAACGATAAGGACTTACAAGATTTTTTGGCAATGGCTGCTCTACAGTTTGTTATTAAGCTCCTTGAAAGCGAGAACCGATTCGAAGTTCCGCAGGTGCTTGATAAAATCGACGAGCTCGATGAGTGGTTAGCTGATAGTCTAGAAAAAAGAGAAATACGTTCTTTCTAATAGCTTTGCCCGCATTGTTTCCTTAACATTTTGCGAAACTCAACATTATCAAAATTGGAGTAAGACTCAAGCATACGTAGGACAGGCCTTATTCCAGCTCGGCTGGAATCTCATTAACTTGAGACATTGGAAGTTCGAAATTTGCGGTCTCTCCACCCATGATTAACTGGGGTTTTCTAAAACTTTAGGGAATGCAATGCGGGCTTTTTTTATGCGAAGTGAATTAAAACCAAGATATACTGAGTAGATATTTCTGCTCAGCATTTGTTAAACCAATTTACCATAAATAAAATTGTATGATGACTACCATAATAATTATCGCAGCTTCGTCACTGGTTGTGAGCGGTTTTGTGACATACTTCATTTGGAATGCTATTCTTACCAAAAAGAAGAAGTCCATAATCCACGAGGCAGAAGTAGAGGCAGAAGTTATTCGAAAAGAGAAGATTCTTCAAGCCAAAGAAAAATTTTTACAGCTGAAAGGCGAGCACGAAAAGGTTGTTAACGAAAGGAACAACCGTTTGCTACAGTCTGAAAATAAGTTAAAGCAACGCGAGGTTGCTTTCTCCCAAAAATTTGAAGAGCAGCAGCGTAAGCAGAAAGAGATTGACACCATTCGCGAAAACCTCAACGTACAGCTCGAGCTGGTTGAGAAACGTACCGAGGAGCTCGAACGTTCGCACAGGATGCACGTTGAAAAACTCGAATCGTTATCTGGTTTATCGGCTGAAGAGGCCAAGGCACAGCTGGTTGAGTCGTTAAAGGCCGAGGCAAAAACCGAAGCCATGTCGTACATTAACGAAGTGATGGACGAGGCCAAAATGACCGCCACCAAGGAGGCAAAACGAGTTGTGGTTCAAACAATTCAACGTGTGGCTTCAGAGTCTGCTATCGAAAATTCGGTTACCGTTTTCCATATCGATTCCGATGAGATTAAGGGACGAATTATAGGTAGGGAAGGACGTAACATTCGCGCCCTTGAGGCCGCAACAGGAGTAGAAATTATTGTTGACGATACCCCCGAGGCAATCATTCTTTCTGCGTTCGACCCCGTACGTAGGGAGATAGCCCGCTTGGCTCTCCATCAGCTGGTAACCGATGGAAGAATCCACCCGGCTCGCATTGAGGAGATTGTTCAAAAAACCCAGAAACAGATTGAGGAGGAAATTGTTGAGATAGGTAAACGAACAGCCATCGACCTTGGTATTCACGGACTTCACCCTGAATTGGTACGGCTTGTTGGAAAGATGAAGTACCGTTCGTCCTACGGTCAAAATTTGCTGCAGCACTCCCGCGAGGTTGCGAACCTTTGTGCAATTATGGCCACTGAGCTAGGACTAAATGCGAAAATGGCCAAACGTGCTGGGTTACTTCACGATATTGGCAAAGTTCCCGATGATGAGCCCGAATTACCACACGCAATTCTTGGTATGAAGCTGGCCGAAAAGTATAAGGAGAAGCCGGAAGTTTGTAACGCCATCGGTTCGCACCACGATGAAACCGAGATGACAACTCTTATTGCGCCAATTGTGCAAGTTTGTGACGCCATTTCAGGTGCTCGCCCTGGTGCACGTAGGGAGGTTGTTGAATCGTACATCAAACGATTAAAGGAGATGGAGGATCTTGCTATCAACTATCCCGGAGTGCTGAAAACCTACGCAATTCAGGCTGGAAGAGAACTAAGAGTAATTGTTGGTAGCGAAAAAGTTACTGATGATGAGGCTGCTAGCCTATCGTACGATATTGCGAAAAAGATTCAGGATGAGATGACTTATCCAGGTCAGGTTAAAATTACCGTAATACGCGAAACCCGTGCAATCAGCTACGCTAAGTAGATTGTAATTTGGAAGCCAATATAATCCAATGAGTAAAAGTAGATCACCACGGACTTTATGTCCGTGGTTGATTCGTTTATAAAATAAAGGTTCAGACATTAAATTCTATTTTCTATGCAGTCTTTTGAGAATATTCAAATGGTTGATTTGAAAAGCCAGTACCTCAAAATTAAGCCCGAAGTGGATAAGGCTATTCAGGATGTAATTGATAGCACTGCGTTCATAAAGGGCGAGCCTGTAAAATTATTCGAGAGGGAGTTAGCCGAATATCTCGGTGTAAAGCACGTAGTTGGCTGCGCAAACGGAACCGATGCCCTGCAAATTGCACTTATGGCTCTTGGTTTAAAGCCTGGCGACGAAGTGATTACTCCCGATTTTACCTTTATTGCTACGGTGGAGGTAGTCGCACTTCTTGGGTTAAAACCTGTTCTGGTTGATGTTAACATCGACGATTATACAATTGATGTTAACTCACTTGAGGCAGCAATTACCCCACGTACAAAAGCAATTATTCCTGTTCACCTTTTTGGACAGTGTGCCAATATGGAGGCAATTCTTCGAATTGCAAAAAAGCATAATCTCTTTGTTGTTGAGGACAACGCTCAGGCCATTGGGGCTGATTACTACTTCACCGATGGAACCTCCAGAAAAGCGGGTACAATTGGTGATATTGGGTGTACCTCGTTCTTCCCCTCAAAGAATTTGGGTTGCTACGGCGATGGCGGAGCCCTTTTTACCAATGATGATTCGCTGGCCGAACAAATCCGCTCAATCTCAAATCATGGCATGAAGGTTCGCTATCACCACGATAGGATTGGCGTAAACTCACGGCTCGATACCATTCAGGCTGCAATTCTTCGGGAGAAATTACCTCATTTAGATGAGTATAATGCAGCAAGAATTTCAGCAGCTGATAATTACGATAGATTGTTCTCGGGAAATTCGAAAGTGCTTGTTCCAAAAAGAGTATCATGGTCGAACCACGTTTTCCATCAGTATACATTGAGGGTTTTTGGAGTTGACAGACAACGTTTAATCGCAGGGCTGGCAGAAAGAAGTATTCCTGCTATGGTATACTACCCAATCCCGTTGCACAGCCAGATAGCGTTTAAAGAATTTAGTAAAGATGCTAAAGTTAAAGAATTTCCAAATACAGATAAGCTCTGCGAAAGCGTATTATCTTTGCCAATTCATACTGAATTGAACTTTGAAATACAGGAATTTATTTCCAAAAATTTCTTGGAATTACTATAAAAAGGCACCAAATTTGAATCCCAATTAGCTTCTTATAAATGTCAACTATGGAAAATAAATATTTTGCTCATCCTACTGCAGTAATCGATGAGGGTTGCCTAATTGGAGAAGGGACAAAAATATGGCATTTCACCCACATAATGCCCAATTGCCGTATCGGCAAAAACTGTAACCTTGGACAAAACGTGGTGGTATCTCCCGATGTACAACTGGGGAATAATGTTAAAGTTCAAAATAACGTATCAATATATACTGGTGTAATTTGCGAGGATGACGTTTTCCTTGGGCCTTCAATGGTCTTTACCAATGTTATTAATCCTCGTAGCGCTGTTAACCGAAAGAGCGAGTACGCAAAAACCATAGTAAAAAAAGGTGCAACCATTGGCGCAAATGCTACCATAGTATGTGGAATTACACTTGGAGAATTCTGCTTTATTGGCGCAGGAGCTGTTGTGTTGCGCGATGTTAAACCATACTCACTTTTAGTTGGAAACCCAGCAAAGCAAATTGGATGGATGAGCGAATTTGGACATAGGTTAGAGTTCAATGCCGAAGGAATTGCAATTTGCAAGGAGAGTAAGGAAACCTACAAGTTAGAAAATGATTCAGTTAGAAAACTATAAGAAAAATGCAGAAAAATTTTGGATTGATTGGTGTTGCTGGTTATATCGCCCCTCGACACTTAAAAGCGATAAAAGAAACTGGGAATAATCTCATTGCTTCCCTTGATAAGTATGATTGCGTCGGTATTATTGACAGTTATTTCCCAGATGCAGATTTTTTTACTGAATATGAGCGTTTCGATAGGCATTTTGATAAGCTGAAAAGGCAGGGAACAAAAATTGATTATGTGAGTATCTGCACTCCAAATTACTTGCACGATTCTCATATTAGGTTTGCCCTAAGGCAGGGAGCTGATGCAATATGTGAAAAGCCTATTGTATTGAACCCATGGAATGTTGAAGCGCTACAAGAAATTGAAAAAGAAACTGGTAGAAAAGTATTCAATATTTTACAGCTACGTTTACATCCTTCAATAATTGCGCTAAAGAAAAAAATTGAACAAGGGCCTAAGGATAAAATTTACGATATTGACCTAACATATATCACTAGCCGTGGGCGATGGTATTTCATCTCATGGAAAGGCGATGTTCAGAAGTCAGGTGGTGTCGCCACAAATATTGGAGTTCATTTTTTTGATATGCTTTTATGGATTTTTGGTGACTTAAAGGAAAATGTAGTTCACGTTTCGGAAGCCTGCAAGGCTGCAGGTTACCTGAGGCTTGAAAGAGCAAGGGTACGATGGTTCCTGAGTGTTGATTATGAAGATATTCCGCAGGTTATTAAGGATAAAGGTCAGAGAACTTTTCGTTCAATTTCAATAGAAGGTGATGAGTTAGAGTTTAGTGGGGGGTTCACAGATCTCCATACGTTACTGTATCAGGATATTCTTGCTGGAGGTGGTTTTGGTTTGGCTGATGCAAAACCTTCTATTCAAACTGTGTTTGAAATTCGAAATACTAAACCTATTGGTAAAGTTGGCGATTATCATCCATTACTAAATAAAAAATCATAACAGCAATGAACATCTATCAATCACTCCTCGATAAAAGGGAGAAACTTGCAGTAATTGGTCTTGGCTACGTTGGGTTACCCATTGCCCTTGAATTTGCCCGGAAAATTTCGGTTGTTGGGTTCGATATCAAACCCGAACGAGTTGACCTAATGAAACAGGGCATTGACCCTAGCCGTGAGTTGGATTCGGAAGCTTTTCAGGGATGCGATATTCTGTACACTCATAACATTGAGGATCTTCGCTCCTCAAAGTTCTACGTGGTAGCAGTTCCAACTCCAATTGACGACCACAATTTGCCTGACCTGAAACCCTTGTTAGCAGCCACCGAAACCGTTGGAAAGGTTCTGAAAAAAGGTGATTACGTAGTGTATGAATCAACCGTGTACCCTGGTTGTACCGAGGAGGACTGCGTGCCTCTTCTTGAGAAACTCTCAGGATTAAAGTATATAGAAGATTTTAAAGTTGGTTTCTCACCCGAAAGAATCAATCCCGGCGATAAGGAGCATACCCTTACAAGCATTGTAAAAGTTACATCAGGTTGCGATGCTGAATCAGCAGAAATTATAGCTAAAACCTACGAACTAATTATTAAGGCAGGTGTTCATCGTGCCAGTACAATAAAGGTTGCCGAGGCGGCAAAAATTATTGAGAACACACAGCGCGACATCAACATTGCTTTCATGAATGAGCTTTCGCTAATATTTAATCGTATGGGAATAAACACCTACGAAGTGTTGGAAGCTGCCGGAACTAAGTGGAATTTTCTTAAGTTTTTCCCTGGTTTAGTTGGTGGTCATTGTATAGGCGTTGATCCCTACTACCTGGTTTTTAAAGCAAAAGAGTTAG
>DAOSWM010000024.1:0-25223 GCA_035380045.1 Tenuifilaceae bacterium
GATTACCGATTACCGATTACTGATTACCGATTACTGATTACCGATTACTGATTACTGATCACTAATTACTAATTTCCCTCTTCCGTCTTCCCTCTTCCGTCTTCTTCCTACAATTAATCTTTTCTTAAAATGCTTTTATTAACTTTTTTCACCTCAATTTTAGTAAATTTGTAACCGTAATGTAGGCTACAGTTTTGATAACTAACATTTTTAAATGAACGAAAGACTTATTCTTATTGAAGGGATTGACCCGCTGGAACTTTTTGGAGTGAACAACTCAAAATTCGATATTATTACCAAGCACTACCCAAAGCTGAAAATTGTTGCCCGGGGCAACGAAATTAAGGCCATTGGCGATGATGCGGAGGTTACCGATTTTGAAAGTAAGCTGAACCAAATGATCGAGTTTTACGGAAGGTTTAGCAAGCTTACCGAGGATAACATTAAGGATTTTTTGAACGAAACCGACGAAACCATCTCAAGCATTGACGATGATACCAACGAGATACTGGTTTTTGGAAATCATGGCAGAATAATTAAAGCCCGTACAGTTAACCAAAAGAATCTGGTTGACCTTTACGCAACCCACGATTTGCTGTTCGCCATAGGGCCGGCTGGTTCAGGTAAAACCTACACAGCCATTGCCCTCGCAGTGAGGGCTTTGAAGAACAAGGAGGTGAAACGAATTATCCTTACCCGTCCTGCTGTTGAGGCTGGCGAACGGCTTGGATTTCTTCCCGGCGATATGAAGGAGAAGCTCGATCCGTATTTACAGCCACTTTACGATGCGCTGAACGATATGATTCCTGCACGTAAGCTTCTCGACTACATGGAGGATGGAACCGTGCAAATTGCACCGCTGGCCTACATGCGAGGCCGTACGCTCGATAACGCATTTGTAATTCTCGATGAGGCGCAGAATACAACACTTAGCCAGCTAAAGATGTTTCTTACCCGGATGGGTAAAAATGCGAAGTTCATTGTTACTGGCGATATCACCCAAATTGACCTTCCCCGAAAGCAGGACTCAGGGTTGGTTACGTCGCTAAATTTGCTTAAGGGAATTCCCGATATCGCAGTAATTTACTTTGATGCGCGAGATATTATTAGGCATAAGCTGGTGAAATACATTGTGCATGCCTTTGAGAAATACGCATCCAAAAAAACAGAAGAATCAGAAAATAATAATCAATAAATAAGCTAACTATGAACACTGCCATTGTGAAAACCAGCTACAATTTTCCAGGTCAAACCAACTTCTACCAGGGAAAAGTGCGTGACGTGTACACGCTTAACAACGAATTGTTGGTAATGGTTGTAACCGACCGTATTTCGGCCTTCGACGTGGTTCTTCCGAAAGGAATTCCATACAAAGGCCAGGTTCTAAACCAAATTGCCTCAAAATTTTTGGATGCCTCGGAGGATATTGTTCCAAACTGGAAAATTGCAACGCCCGACCCCATGGTTACCGTTGGCCATAAGTGTGAACCGTTCCCCGTTGAAATGATTATCAGAGGTTACCTTACCGGCAGCTCGTGGCGTGAATACAAGAAGGGTGCCCGACAAATTTGCGGAGTTCCAATTCCCGATGGAATGCGCGAGCATCAGGCTTTTCCAAAACCAATTATTACACCAACCACCAAGGCCGAACAGGGTGCGCACGATGAGAATATTTCGCGCGAAGAGATAATAAATAGCGGACTCGTTTCCGAGGAGGATTACCTGAAACTCGAGGAGTACACCTACGCTCTATTCGAGCTGGGCTCGAAAATGGCAAATGAACGCGGACTAATTCTGGTTGATACCAAGTACGAGTTTGGTAAAAAAAATGGTGAAATTTACCTAATTGACGAGGTTCACACACCCGATTCATCGCGCTACTTCTACCTCGATGGGTACCAGGAACGTTTCAATAAGGGCGAGCAGCAGCGTCAGCTTTCAAAGGAATTTGTTCGCGAATGGCTTATGGCCAATGGTTTTATGGGAGAACCCGGCCAACAGGTTCCCGAAATGACACCCGAAGTGGTTGATGGCATTAGCAAACGTTACATTGAACTTTTCGAAGGAATTACGGGCGAAAAATTCCATCCGGTTGACTCGGGTGATGTTATTAAGCGTATTGAAACCAACGTTCTTTTTTCGCTGAAAGATATTTTGTAACATTGAACCAGCATTACACAAAACCCTAAAAATCATGAAAAAAGCAACAACCATTTTTGTTGTTGCATTGCTTACAATTTTTGCTGCATGCAACCAAACAAAAAAGAACGAAGCACCTGAGAAAGATGTGACCAAAAAAGGATTCGTTCATTTAACAAGTAGCCAGCTGGCGCAGCTGGGTGTTTACATTAAGGACACAGCAGTAATGTATTACAACGAGGTTGAAAATGTTGGTGGGCTTAACATTGCCATTCGTGGAATGAAGTACTACGGCAATGCTGCTACCACCGAGCAAACCAACCTTAACTTCTATCCTCGCTACATAACAACTCTCGATACAATTCAGCGCGCCATGTACCGGCTCGAGGGCGAACACCCAAACGATATGGTCGAAGCCCATAAATGGTCAACTTTCGAGAGCCTTATTCCGGTTGTTGTTCAACAAAAGCAGGACACTACTGTTTTTGGTGAAACCTTAGTTTTTTGGTTTACCAAAACTCCAGAGCTGGAAAAACTAATGAAACGAATCGAATCTGAAGATTGATTTTATGCTTCACGAAAAGTACGTTCATATATATAAATTTATAAATCAGTACGTTGAATTTACGCCTGAAGAGTTTGAGGTTGCCATAAAGCACATTGAAATTCGTGAGCTAAAAAAGGGCGATATTCTAATAAACGAGGGTGAGGTTGCAAGCATTATTGTTTTTACAAACAAGGGCTACCTGCGGGTTTTCTATAACCACGACGGCGAAGAAATAACCCGCGATATTACACCACTACACTCCTTTGCAACGGCGCTACCCAGTTTTATAAACCAAATTCCATCATACGAGATTATTAGCGCAATTACCGATTGCGAACTCTTCGTAATTAAAAAAACCGACCTCGAAAAGCTTTACGATATGTTCCCAAAATGGGAACGATTAGGGAGAAGAATTATTGAAGAGATGTTTGTTGAGGCTCAACGCCGGTTATACACATTTATAACCGAAACCGCCGAGGTTAGGTATAAGCAGCTAATTAAACGCCACCCCGACATGCTTCACGATGTTCCGTTAAAGCATATTGCCGATTTTTTAGGAATCAAACTCCAGTCACTGAGCAGATTAAGAAAATCCATGGAGTGGTAAAACAAAAACGCCTTAACATAAACTTAACACAAACCTCACCCATCATTAATATTCAGGTAAAGTAGTGGCCATACTTTTGTTGCAAATAAAAAAACGAAAGCAATGAAAACACTTAGCACAATAATTCTGGGAACATTACTTCTTACCTCAAGTTTTGTTAGCGCAAACATTAAGTCCGAAGAAAGCAAAGCCGACTCAAAAACAGATGCAAATGCTGCAACAGTAATATGTAGCGTTTCTGGAAAAGTTGTTGATATCAATACCGGAGAAGCCCTAGTTGGAGTTTCTCTAAAAATTGACGGTACCGATATGGTTGCCTACACCGACTTTGACGGGAACTTCGAGTTTTCGAACGTAACTTCAGGTTCAATAAGCATTAGCGCCAGCTACATCAGCTACCAAAAATCGACAATTAGCATCAACCCAACTGAGTCGGGTACACTAAATCTTACTCTGAAGGCAATAGAATAGTTAGAATATTTTCAAATGAGAAAACGGGCTGCTCAAAATTTCAGGGCAGCCTTTTTTATTATTCTTGGAAAAGATCAACAGGATACTCAATATTTGTAAGAATCAACCCTTCGGGAGGAGCAGAGGGACCCGCTGCTGAACGGTTTTTTAAATCTATTATTTGAGCGAACTCATCGGGTGAAATTCTGTTTCGTCCAACCTCAACCAGGGTGCCAACAATTGCTCTTACCATGTTTCGCAAAAACCTGTCGGCCCGTATTGTAAAAATCAGCTGATTCTCTTTCTGGTCCCAGGTAGCAAGAAATATTTTGCAGTTGTTGGTTTTTGTTTCGGTTCCGGTTTTACAAAAACTCGAAAAGTCGGTGTTGAGAAGCAGCATATCGGTTGCCAGCTTAATTTTTTCCATATCGAGCTTTGTTTTTAGCAGCCAGGAAGTTTCAATGTGAAAAGGGTCCTTACTTCGGGCAATCCGATACTGATAGGTTCTGGAAATGGCACTGAAACGCGCATGCGCATCGGGTTTAACAGCAACAATCTCTTTAACAGATATATCTTTGGGTAGCACCTCATTAAGGCTAAAAAGAAGGTTTTGGTCCCAATTCAGGTTCTTCTTGGACGAATCGAAGTGAGCCACAAAGAATGATGCATGAACTCCGGAATCGGTTCTTCCGGCACCAGTAGTAATTATATCCTCCTTCAGGAGTGTGGCTAGCGCTTTCTCAAGCTCCGCTTGAACCGTTACGCTATTGGGTTGTATTTGCCATCCGCTGTAGTTGGTACCCAGGTATGCTATTTCAATAAAGTATCGTTGCAAGGTTTTCAGTTTTTATTATCAAATATAGCAAGAAGTTTAATGAATAGTTCGTAAATATTGAAAAATAATAGCATTAATGAGTAAAAATTTAGCCAATGAACTTATCGAGGATTCCGAATAATTCATCTCGGTTTATAGGCTTGGTAATGTACTCGTCGCATCCGGCAGCCTCGGCTTTCTGCCTATCCTCGGTGAAAGCGTAAGCTGTTTGGGCAACTATAGGAATTTGCGAGTTAATATGCCGAATTTCCATGGTTGCAGCGTAACCATTCATAACAGGCATTTTAATATCCATTAGAATTGCGTCGATATTTTTTATGGTTTTCACAAGTTCTACCGCCTGCGAGCCGTCCTTTGCCCAAATTATGTTTACTCCGGTTGGTTCAAGTAGTTCCTCAAGCAGAATGTAGTTCACCTCTTCGTCCTCGGCAACAAGCAGAATCTTATTCTTCCAGTCGGGAAGGAACTCCTCAACAGCCTCCTCCTCATCGAGTTCGATGAGCGTTTCGTTGGTTAGTATTTTCTTGGGAACCTTATAAGGTAATGAGAAATAGAACTGTGCTCCTTCACCCAGCGACGATTCAACCCAAATTTTTCCTCCCATCAAATCTACTATTCCCTTGCTAATGGCTAAACCAAGCCCCGTTCCTCCCTGGGTTCGGGTAGGACTAACCTCCACCTGCCTAAACCTGTCGAATATTACCTTTTGCTGGTTGGACTCAATTCCTACGCCAGTATCCTTAACAAAAAATACAATACTCTCACCATCAAAATCATACCCAAAATCAATGTGTCCCTTTTCGGTAAACTTTAATGCATTGCTAATTAAATTTGTAAAAATTTGCTCAAGCCTGCCTTCGTCGGTAATAAGTTCAAGACGATTCGTGTTTTTAGGAATACTCAATCGGAGTTCAATGGCTTCGCGCTTTTGGAACAACCTTTCATTATTCCAGAATCGATGCATATTCTTTAGTAGCTGATTAAGCTTGCACGGAGCATATACTAACGTTAGCTGCTTTGCTTCAACCTTCGAGGCATCAATAATATCATTAATTAGCTTAACCAGCATGTTGCCTTTTGAATTAATTATATCAACATACTGTTTGCGTTTCTCCTTCGAAAGGTTTGATAGATTAAGCAACTGGGAGAACCCCAGAATCGCATTCATCGGGGTTCGAATTTCGTGGCTCATGTTTGCGAGAAATGCGCTTTTAAGCCTATCGGCTTCCTCGGCCTTCTCCTTTGCCTGAACCAGCTGAAACTCAAGATTTCTTCTATCTATTGCAACTGCAGCCTGATTTACCAATCCTTCAACAATCGACATGTCGAACTCAGGCATTTCGTTGCGCGTTATAATTGTTACGGCACCAAGCAAGGACTCGTCCTTCAGTAAGCCAATTGTAAATAATTTCTTAATTGACAAGTATTTTTCCACCGACCTTGCAGCAACGGAAGATACCATTCCTTCGGTGAATTCGTAGAGTCCTAAATCGATCCTAACAGGTTTTGTTCTGGAGAAAATTGTTCGCATTCCGTCGGTAAGAGCAAATCTACGCCCCACAGGATTCCAGCCCATAAACGATATTACCTGCTCCCACTCCTTGGCTTTCAGTCCGTAAACACCTTCAATGGTAAGGAAGTTATCGTCGGGGTTAAGCGATTGAATAATGAAAACATGGCCTGGTATGTGCTTCTCAAATTGGGTTCCAAGGTAATGGTACAGGCTATCATCAAGCGGCATTCCCACAAAATCGATGGCCGTTTCGGCCAAAGCCTCCAGCTTTCGCCGGTATGCAGCCTGCATTCGTTCGTTGTGCTTCTGGAAAGTGATATCGTAACCAATTGCTACCGCATTCCAGCCTTCAACCCTCACAAACTCGCTGAAAGCCGACCAAACAATATCACGCTTTTCTCCTTTTTTCGTTGTTATTTGATGCTCCCAGGTTGAAAGAGCCATTCCCATATCCTTTAGCTGCGAACGAATTTTCCTTCTCAATTCAGCATCGGGATAAAGTAGCTTAAAAGCTTCCTTATTGCTAACAATATCCTTCGACTTGTAGCCTGTAACCTCCTCGCAGGTACGATTCCAAAAAACTAAATTTCCGCTCTTGTCAGTTGCAAACACTAGCGCTGGCATATTGGTTACCAAAGCCATTAAGTTTTCTCGCCCCTCCTTCAAAAACCGTTCGTAGTTCTTTTGCCACGAAATATCCTGAACAACTCCCTGCCAGAAAAGTAGGTTGCCTTCGGCAGAAATATTGGGCTCGGCAATTAGAAGCAGATATTTCTCCTCATCGGTTGAACGCTTATACCTGAAGGGGAACTTCAACTTTTCTTCATTCTGAGGAACCTCGGGGTTCGTTAGGAAACTCTCCAGCGCCTCCCTTTTTTCCTGGTCAACATATTTTATAATTGACTTTAGTGTAGGTTTTACGCTCCCCTTTTTTAACCCAAAAATTCGGTAAGTTTCATCGGACCAGTAGCATTTGTTGGAATCGTTATGCTCCTCCCAACTACCAATTTTTGCAATTTCCTGAGCCCGGTTGAGCCGTTGCTCACCCTTTATTAAACCCTCACGCAAATTTATATTCTGCTCGTTTAGTACGCAGCTTGTAACATCCTCAAAAAGAATATGAACAGCGTAAGGGTTTCCGGCAGAATCGCAAAGAGGAGAAAAACAGAAACGGAACCCTTTCTCCTCTCCTTTTACCATGCGCATTGTTGTAAACTCGAAACAATCACCTTTTTGGGAACTTTTTACACCAAGCTGAAAGTCTTCAACTCCCACTTTTTGGAAGGAACTGAAAATACTTTGGCCAAGTGCAAAAGAAACTTCAAAAAACTCTTCTGCGTGCTTCTGGGCGATATTGTTGAATGCCAAAACATTCCCTTTAAAGTCAACAACTATTCTTCCTTCTGAAAATTTTGTAAGTTCACAGCTGCATCCCTCAGGAACTGATAAATCGTTCCGATTTAAGAAACAACCTCCTGCGTTGTGCGAAAAGATTGCTAAAAAATGCTTGTCGGAAATACTTGAAACATCCACCCTGCAAAGCTGCTGAAGCTCCTCAACAAAAGCAAATATGGGTTCGCTCGTAATTTTTTTTGTATTTAAAAAGTCATTAAAGGCTATTACAATTGAATTTGGTAAAGGCATTGGGTTTTTAAGCCATAGTTTGAATAGCGAAGCAAACATCTCGTTTTTATGAACAACTTCTGCCAGTTCAGCTTCATCGGATATTCGAATAATTGCTGCAGGTAAATGAATAATATCAATAATGCTAGATAAATCAGATATACTAACCAATTTATTTCTACTATTTTGCATAAAATACTATTTGTTTTTCCTCAAATTTTTTAGATGTACAATTTACGGAAATTTGATGAAATAAATTTTTTTGAACGGCTGATTTATTCTATCAAGCTACAGAACTGGCGAAAATGTTAAAAACTTTCGCAAAATTGTTAAGTTCTTTACGAAGTGGATAAATGCTGTTATGGCAATAAATACTTTTCTTTGCCAATTATAAACAATTCTATAAAACAGAAAATGTATCGACGACCGGGGTTTAACAACGACAGGCTAAAGCGGGTTCATCGTAAATCGCTGCTACTCAATACCCTGGAACTTGAAGCTTTGGATGTTTACTGCAAAAAGTACCGAATAAAAAACCGCTCAAAGTTCATTAGAGAGACTGTTATCTCAAAAATTCTCCAGCAGTTTGAAAACGACCACCCGAAGTTGTTTTAGGCTGATTTTCTGATTTAGTTTGAAGATGGAACGCAGATAATACTGAAATCACAAGTTAATTCACACTTTTCCCAAAAGGAGTAAGCGCTAACCCGGCCAACTTAAAGTGCTGCTTCGCAAAGGGGATACCAATAATTGTAATTGCAAAAAGAACTCCGAAAACAAAGTGGCTGAGGGCAATCCAAAAACCTCCCAGCAAAATCCATATTATATTCATTAACGTGTATAGGCAACCATTGGATTGTGGTGTGTTCACAACCGTTGAACCGAAAGGCCAAATTGCCAGGGTGGAAAGTTTGAATATTTGTATGCCGAAAGGAATACCAATTATAGTTAGGCACATTAATACGCCCGCAACAATGTATTCAATAAACATTACGATGCCTCCAAATAGCAGCCAGATTATATTTCCTAAAATGCTCATAACAATTAATTTATCATCAAAACTAGTAAAATATTTCTTTTTACATGCGTTTAACCATAACCATTACAACTGGAATGCAAAACAAATAAAGCAAAGCGCTGATAAATAGCGCAGTTGAAAATCCCCACTCAACCGAAATAATTGTGGCCAGCGGTGCTGCCAAAACCGAGAAAAAACCATTTACTCCCCACGCAACGGGTATTTGCCGATGAAACTTCTCGGAAATTATTTTCATTCCCAAAGGAAATGCCATTCCCATGAAAAAGGTGAGTGGAAAGATGAAGAGTAGAATTCCAAAAATTTTTGAACTTCGACTAAGGGACTCGAATATATCAAACCACATCATAAAAAAAATGGAAACAACTGATACAAGTAATGCAATTATACCCAGCGCGTATGCAATATATTTTGTTGGATTTATTTTTTGTGAAACGTAGCTGCCAATTGCTGAAAAGCAAAGCATCGAACTAATAATTAGAGCGCTTGCAAAAACGGGGTTACCTAAAATCAGAATCGATTTCTGGATTAGAGAAATTTCAATAAGCATGTATCCAATTCCGAGAAATGCGAAGTATAGAGAAACTGAAAATGAACTTTTATAACCCCTTCTCCAAATAATCATTGGGAATAAAATTGCCAATACTGCTAAAGCAGAGCAAATTATTAACGAAACCCAAACAATAATATACCCCAATTCAAGGAAAGGAATGCCAGTTCCTAACCAGTTTTTATACTCCCTAAACCTTGAAACTTTCAAAAACTGTGAGAAAAACGGTTTGTTATCGGTTGGGGCTTCGATATTGAATGGGTAATCAATTTCGCTTATTTTATTTTCGCTTTTTAGAATTCTTTCTGTAAAAAAAGTAAGTGTGGAATCGGTTAAAATGTTGGTTGGATTTTTTGCATTGGGGATAAACAAATCAAAACCATTTTTCGAACAAAAACTATCTGCAACCTTAAAATCGGTTTCTTTAAAACCAGATGGTTTTACTAAAATGAGCATTAAATTCCAACTTCGAACAGCCAAAATTGTTTGCTCAATTTTTACATTTTTCCCTTTTAACGTTTCTGAAACTAACGATATGATTTTCAGAGAAAATCTGGGTGGCGAATCGATATAGGTTGATAAAATGATAATACCTTCGCAAGTGAGTTTTTCCATGGCAGCTGCCAATCCGTTTACCGTAAAAAGGTACTCCTCGCTTATAGCAGAAATTCCTGAACTTCCTCCAAAAGTTCCTATTGTTGGGAACTGGATTATGTTCCACTTCTCTCCTGTTTTTGCAATGAATTCTCTCGGGTAACTACGTTCAATTTTAATTTCAGGATTTTCATTTGATGTTTGAATCAAACTTGCAGCTACAGAATTTGGCTCAACTACAGTAACCTCATTTGCACAATTTTTATCAGCATTTTCAAAAAGGGATGTGCTATTTGGTTGTAGCAGCAAAACCTTGGTATTGCTAAGAAATTTATACGGAAGCGCGTAAATATTGCTGCTGTAGAAAGATGAATCGGTTGATTTTTTCTGAAGTACGAAGTAGTGATCTCCATTCAGAAAGACCACATCGGAGGTTGGAATTTCGCCGAAATAGTTCAGGCTCACTCCCTGCGCCGGTCGTAAACTTTGCGATTTTACAACCTCTATAACTCCCTGTCGGGTTGGGATTATTCTGGTAATCTTCGAATCGGGAATCAGCAAAGTTCTGGCAATGGGTTTATACTGCGATGTTCTAGGAAGTTGCGGTAAGTAGAATAAAATCAGAATAGAAATGGAAAGAAATGTAGTTGCCTTAGCATAATCAATTCGTGAATTGCAAACCAAAAACCCTGCAGCAATGCAGAAAATTCCGAATATTGAAGCCAGCTGTAAGGGAAAAATCCATGATGATAGAACCACCAAAAGAATTCCTCCGAGCGCAGAGCCTGAAAGATTCCATGCGTAAAGAAGCGGTATTTTGCTGCTATAAACCGTGAAGTATAATCCGATTGCTAAAGCTCCAAAAAGAAACGGAAAAAACAGGATTAAACAATTTGCAATGAACTTTAGTAAATGCGTACTATCGCTGAAAATCAGAAAAGTATCAAAATGAATTAAGCTTGTGTTAATTAGTAAGGGCGAAATTGAAGTAGAAATTCCACAAAGCAGAAACAACCACAGAATTAACTGTTTACTGTTTCTTACAAAAAATTCAGTTTTTACAGCCAGTAGCACTCCCGATGAACCAAATCCCAGCATTGCAATGGAAACTGCCAGAAAAGCAAAATGGTGCCACTGGCTGTAGGATAAAAGGTTAATAATTGCAAGTTGAAAACCAATTAGCGAGGCAGAGATTAGAAATATTGAAATTTTATCTCTCATGGTTTTGCCGAACGAGTAAATGGAACGAAGCGAACAGGAATTAAGCTACGGGTTTTAACTTTTCCGTTCTTCTTTTCCACCATCATTAGCTGCTGAACCATAAACTGTGAGCCAACGGGAATAATCATTCGTCCTCCCTCCTTTAGCTGCTCAATTAATGGCGGAGGAATTGTTTCGGCGGCAGCAGTTACAATTATTATATCGAACGGCCCTTTACTCTCCCATCCAAAATAGCCATCGGCAATTTTTGCTTGGATATTATTGTAGCCAAGTTTCGTAATCAACTTTTTGGCCGAGCGGCCAAGTTCCGGCACAATTTCGATTGTAAACACCGAATCGACAATTTGGGCCAGAATGGAAGCCTGGTAACCCGAACCGGTTCCAATTTCAAGGGCGAGCATCTCCTTTTTTGGCTTTGCCAAATCGGTCATGTAGGCAACAATGAATGGCTGGGAAATGGTTTGTCCGTATCCAATAGAAAGCGGCCTATCGTCATAGGCAAAATCAACGTAGTTTGGAGGAACAAACATATGGCGGGGAACGGTTCGCATTGCCTCAAGCACATGGCTATTTGTAATTCCCCTGCCCGAAATCTGGTTTCGGACCATGCTGAGACGCTGAATAAGAAAATCATCGTCCTTCTGGGAAAATCCAAAAAGATAGCAAAATGAAAGGGTAGCAATGATAATAATTCCCCTCATTACATTAGCAGATTTGTGGCAATACAATTTACAAAAATTGAGGGAAACTTCTCAAGTAAATCGTAAAATTCTAAGAAACAGGAATAAATCTTTTACTTACTTAATCCTCTTTCTTGCAGTAAGTTTCGGAATGATTTCCGGAATGTTTCTCCAATTGGAATACTAACTTCAGCAATTTTTACAAAGGCCCTATCGATTACTTCAATCTTATCAATTGCTACTATGAAAGATTTATGGATTCGAACAAAATTATTTTCAGGTAGCAACTCTTCGATACAAGAGAAACTTGTGTTTGTCATCACTTTCTTTGAAGGAGTGTGAATTCTCAGATAGTCCTTCATGCCTTCGATATAGAGAATCTCGCTAAAGTGAATTTTCTCGTAACGGTTTCCAGATTTAATGAAGATAAAATCCTTTGATTGAGGTTCCTGCGCTGGCAAGGGAAATTTAGTTGCTGGCGAATTATGAACAAACTGATTGTAAACTTTGTCAACTGATTTAAGAAATCTTGTAAATGCAATTGGTTTTAATAGATAATCGGAAACATCGAGCTCAAATCCCTTAATTGCATATTTATCGTAAGCAGAAGTAATTATAACTTTTGGTTTTACAGTTAACGATTCCAGAAGTTGAATACCGGTTAAACCATCCATCTGGATATCGAGAAAAATTAAATCCACAGTGTTTTCTTTCATAAAACTCAGCGCCGAAAGCGCGCTGTTGAATCGCCCAACAAACTCAAGGTATGAAATTTGACTTACGTAACCTTCAATTTTATCGAGCGCAAGTGGCTCATCATCAATTGCAATACACTTTATAATCATACACTCAAGGTTAGTGTTACATCATAAATATTATTATCCTGCGAAATGTTAAGCTGATATTTTTTACTGTAAAGTAACTCAAGCCTTCGCTCAACATTCTTAAGTCCTATGCCACCTGTTGAATCGAGCGATCCAGTATTTTTATCCTTAATAGGATTTGAAACCTTAAATACGATAGGGTTAACATCTGCATTTAGCGAAATAAAAACCGGAATGCTATCGGAATTTTTTTCGGAATGTTTGAACGCATTCTCGATGAAAGGGATAAAAATCATTGGAGCAATTTGGTAACCATTTACTGAGCTGTATATTTCCAACCTAACATTTTCCGGATTGGTTAAACGTAACTTTTGCAAATCGACATAGCTGCGGATATACTCAATTTCGTACTCCAGCGGTACAAAAGTTGAGTTGGATTCGTAGAGCATATACCGCATAATTTCGGAAAGTCGCATCAGCGAATCAGCCGCTCGCTCAGAATCCTTTTGAATTAATGTATGAATATTATTGAGCGTGTTGAACAGGAAATGTGGATTTATCTGGTTTCGTAGTAAAGCTAGCTCACTCGACTGGTTTTCAATTTCAAGCTCCATTCTCCGGTGTCGTTCCTCAATCCAGTACTTTAAAATTTTTATTGCCGAGGCAAGAATCACAACCGTGTAAACGCTCATGGTCATGTTAAAAAATCGTGGAGTAAACAGCGGATACTCACTTGGGTTGTACTGTGGATAAAAATGCGGATAAACGATATAGTGATTAAAAACTCTTTCTGCCGCTCCTGCTAAAAGTGCTGATATAATTAAAGTTACTATATATAAAAGATATTTTCTTTGAAGAAGAAATTTTGGAATCAGAAAGTAAATGGCAAAATAGGTAACTGAAATATCAATTGGTAAAGTATACATGCTTTGCAAAAAAACATCAATATACGTTCCGGAGTAAAGCCCGTAAATAATTGTATAGAAAGAGATGAACGAAATCCAAAATAGAATATGTAAGGAAATTCTTTTTACACTCGGCCAGCTAAAAATTTTCATTGTATTGTGGTATTATCAACTTACTAAGTTAGTAAGATTAAAACCACATTCTACAAAGTTTACTGTAAAATCTCCAAATCCACCTCTTCTATCTATCAAACCTTCTATTCAATATACAAACACTGTTTTCTGAGATTTTCCAATGAAAGTATAATATAAAGCGGTGTTTGTATAATATTTTTTGAAACCAATAATGCGTGGTTCAACTTTGTATTCAAATGATTAAAATTTTAAAAATGAAAAAGATAATTACCATACTCGCATTAACAGGAATTTCTTCCATCCTTTTTGCCCAAGGCAAAATATTCGGTTACATGGAACCAGGCGAATACAAAGTCGGACTGCAAATTGTAAAAACCTACGACAACGGAAGGACATTCGGACCTCAATCGGCTGATGATGAAGAATGGAGGAATAATGCACGACCAATGCAAATTCTGGTATGGTATCCGGCAACCGGAGAGGGAAACCCACTCAGCTACCAAGATTATATTCTCACAGGATTTTCGGAGGTTGATTTCACGCCACTTTCCGATGAAATGAAAGAAAGGTTTATTGGAATGCACAAGAACGCCTTCATTCGTAATGGAGCCGATTCTGCCAGAATAGCTTCAATGCTAAACCGAAAAAGTTTTGCTGTTCCCAATTTAAAAGCAACCGAAGGAAACTTCCCATTAGTAGTTTACTCACCCGGAGGAAACGAACGTTGCTACGAGAACTTTATTCTTGCGGAATATCTTGCCAGTCATGGTTATATTGTTGCATCAATTGCGCTTACGGGCGATGATTCACAGCTGATGAAATTTGAACCAGCGGAGTATGAGAATTCGGTAGATGACATTTTATTCGTGATTTCGTTTATGCAAAACTTTCCAAACGTTAACCGGAGCAGAATGGGTTTGGTTGGTTTTTGCTGGGGAAGTATGGTAAACGTTATGGTAGCAAACCGAAATGCGAATGTTGATGTTCTGGTTGATCTTTTTGGTGCAAACAACGACAAAGCAACCCGCGAAAAGATTGAGACATACAGATACAGTAGATTAAAAAACCCCACTCTTGCTTACATGCAGCTTGCCGGATCGCCTGAGGAAAGAGATAACTATTTCCTTGAAAATTACCTGTATGGTGGTTGCTTTCAAGTTAGGTACGAAAATATCTCACATAATGCATTCACCTCAAACTACGTTTCGAGATACCATTACTACAAGGACAAACTTCCCGGAAATCATACTGAACAGTACACCGACACCATCGATAATTGCTATAAAAATACATGTAAATACACTTTGGGAATGCTGAATGCTTACCTTAAAAAAGATGAGAAAGCTAAGCAAAATCTTATGAAAATGATGAACTCTGAAATGAATGGTGAAAAGCATTTAGTGCAAAATGCAATGCCTCTTCCACTAAACTCTGCAGAGTTTATGAAAGTTGTAAAAGAACAAGGAGTTAACGAAGCAATTCGAATTTACAATGAAGTAAGAAGCAAGGATAAAAGTTGGAGACTCTTTCAGGAAAATGCAATGATAAACTATGGCTACACACTAATTGCACAAAAAAATATCGACGATGCAATTGAGCTTTTCAGTTTGGTTCTTAACGATTTTCCTGATTCATGGAACGTTTATGATAGCCTCGGTGAAGCGTGGTTCATGAAAGGTGACAAAGAGAAAGCAAGAAAATACCTTGAAAAATCTGTTGAACTGCTTCCTGCAAATTCACACGCAAAAGAAATACTTCACAAACTATAATTAACATCTAATCATTAAAAAAACAAAACAATGAAAACATTAGTATTACTAATTACAACTCTATCTCTTCAGTTGAGCGTAATTTTTGCACAATCTGCATTAAGTTTTGATGAACACTCCATCGATGAGAATTTTACCGGTGCTTCGGTAATTTGTGTAAATGATGTAAACAACGATGGATTAAAGGATCTTATAATAGGATCAGAAGCTACCAGTGCAACATCCCTAAGCATTGGAATTTGGTGGCTAAGAAACAATGGTGATAATACATGGACAAGATTTGAAGTTGATGAAAACTTTAATAACGTCATGTCAATTGAACTGGTTGATATCAATAATGATGGTAATATTGACATTCTGGCTTCAGGTTGGAGCGCTCATGAAATTGCATACTGGTTAAACAGTGGTGAGGCAATTCCAACCTGGACCAAGCGCTCGGTTAAAACCGATTATTACTACGCACACGATGCTCATGCAGCTTATATAAACAAAGATAGCCTTGTTGATATTGTTGGACTATCAGCGTACTATGGAACAGTAAATATTTGGTATCAGCAAGCAAATGGAACTTTTACCGAACAAGAAGTTGATAACACTTTAGCAGGCGACAGAGGATTATCAATTGCTGATTACGACAATGATGGCAACCTTGATATTGCTGTTGTAGCCGCTTCTGTTAAGCAGCTAGCAATTTTCTATGCCAGCAACACAAATCCAATAGTTTGGACAAAACAGATTGTAACATCAGATATTGACGGAGCACATGAGGTGGTTAGCTTAGATTTTGATGATGATGGGGATATCGATCTACTAACTTCAGCATACTCAGCCAACACAATTGATATTTGGGAAAATAACGGTGAAAATCCGGTAAGTTGGACAAGAGTTAATGTTGGCACTCACACTGGAGTAAACAGAGCCTTAGCAGCTGATTTCGATAATGATGGCGATTTTGATATTGTTGCCACAGGAAAATACCCTACCTCAAAATTATCGATTTGGGAAAACGAAGGAAATAATACAAAGAATTTTACTGAAATAGTAATAAACAATCAACTTGAGGCTTTTTGGGCTTTAGCAGTAGATGATTTTGATAACGATGGAGATATTGATTTCTTTTCAGGAGCATCTGTAAGTGGAGTTGTAAGATGGTGGGAAAACACCTATACACCAACAGGAATTTTTGGAAACTATAATAATGAAAACAAACTTTTTAAGCTATATCCAAATCCTGCAATAAATCAAATAACATTAGATTTTGAACTAAAAAATCCTGAAAAAATTGAATTTACTGTTTACAATATTGTAGGAGCAAAAGTTGATGTTCTTATTTCCGAAGAATCAATCTCAGGATTTTACACAAGAAATGTTAGCGTCAGCCATTTAAATCCCGGAACTTATATCTGCAAGTTGTCAATTGGTGAAGAACAGTATTCAGAAAAACTTATAATTACTAAATAAATAAATTAGCTGCAATGCTTAACTCTACTTTTTCATTTATAAAGATGATTAAAAAAGTACTCATTGGAATAGTTATATTTTGCATTGCAGCTAATTACTCATTTGCTCAGACACAGGAAGATGCTCCTGTAACAATTTTTTATGGGCTTAATGAGAGTCATAGCAACGATTGGGCTCAATGTGATAAGAATGGTTATATTGGAATCACTTTTTATAAAAAACAAGACCAAACTCTTTACTTCAGGAAAATAGAACCTAACGGTGATTTCGAAGACCAAGAAGTTGCTCGTGGCTCAAATCTGGAAGTTTCAGTTTTATTATTTGACTCTGATTCGAATCCCCATATTTTTGTTGGTATATCAAATGATCATGATCAGATAATAACACATTACTATAAAAATAATAATGCTCAATGGAAAAGTGAGGACATTCTCCATTTTAATAATAGTGGTGGAAGATTTATTTACGAATTATCTGCCGATTTGGGTACTGACAACTCTTTCCATTTGCTTGTGCTTAAAACTCGTTCAAATCCTGATTCTGATGATTATTACTACGCATTTGTTAATTCGAATCTGTTTTATCTAACAAATGCCAGCGGTAGCTGGACGAAGGAACTAATTCACAACTACAATACAATTCCTACCTGTGATGAATATGTAAAAGCGCTAAATCGTCAGGATTTGCAAATCGACGAGCAGGGATATGCACATGTTGTTTTTGGTAAGACTTCAGAAAACTCATTTTCGCCTAGTCATCTTTGCTACGCAACAAATAAATCAGGTATATGGGAATTAGAAATAGCTTTTAATTACCAATCTGGAACTAAAGATGAAGCTGGTTGGTTTCCTTCAATTTGTCTTGATAAAAATGGAATTCCAAGTATTTCATGCACCTATATTCCGCGAGTGCCAACAGGATCGGCAACACAGGCATCTCTTTTCTTTTTAACACGTTTAGGTGCGGGTAACTGGACCAGCGAGATTGTTACCACAAACGATGATGGATATTACGGAACAGATGGAAGAAGTTTTACAGGAGGTTTAACCAACCTAAAGTTTGATAAAGAAAATAAGCCTAATATTATTTTTACAGATATTGCCTCAAGGCATTCCGGAATGCAATGCTGGAATTTGGGAAATATTAGATACGCTATAAAAAAAGATAACGAGTGGAATGTTTCAACTCTTTACTCACAGAACAAACCTATCAGTTTCTACAATGCTACTGAAATTTATGGATTATGCTTGCTTATTCCTAACAATTCAAACTTTATTCATGTAATTGGGCAAGAGCTGAATGTTGATAGCAACTCAAGTTATTCAATAAATCTAATTCATAGAAGCATTGAATCAATTCCTACTTCAGTAAACCATATAACAAATAATATGGAACTACAAGTTTTCCCAAATCCAACTAATTCTATTACAACAATAAATTTTGAATTAAAATTACCATCACATGTTAGAATTCAAGTTATCAATTCTAACGGAATAACTATTGCAAATCTTCTTAAGAAAGAATTACCAGAAGGGAAACATTCTTGTACTTTCAATGCTAATCAACTACCAAAGGGAGTGTACATTTTATTAGTTAAAACAAGCAGTGGTTCAATGTCAAAAAAAATCATAAAAATATAGCTGTCTAATAACTAAGTAAATCACAATGAAAAAATCAGCTGTTTTTTTTCTGTTTATAGCTATTGCATTACAAACTTATTCTAACTCAATAATACAAGATAGAAAGGATGAATCGTGTAAAATACTTTTTCTTGGAAGTAGCTACTTTGGGTATAATGATCTTCCCCAATTATTTAAAAATTTGGCCGAAAGTGCAAATAAAAATGTGACAATAGATTCATACAATCCAGGAGGAATGTATTTATCTGACCACGCTGTAAGCATTACATCGGAGAATTATATTGATAAGCACAAGTGGGATTACGTTGTACTGCAAGGAGTTGGAAGAAACACTGCATATCCAACATACTTTACTGATCATCCTGTTTTACCTGCATTGCTAGAGTTAGAAAAAAAAATAAAAGCAAATAGCGAATCAACAAAAATTGTATTCTGTATGCCGTGGGCGTTCGAAGATGGAATGACATGGTATGGTTGGCCTGATAATTACGAAGTTATGCAAAAATACATATACCAAAACACAATAAATTTCTTAACTTTTATTGACTTAATAATAGCACCTGTTGGCTGGGCATGGTATAGAGTACTTGAGGATAAAAACTATCCTTTACACTACCTGCATTCAAACGACTGGAATCATCCTTCAATAAATGGATCTTATATTATGGCATGTGTAATTTTCTCAACTCTTTTTAAAGAAAACTCTACTTTATCTATTTACAACTCAACTTTAACCAGTGAAGATGCGGCTTATTTTAAGGAGGTTTCTTCTGAAATTGTATTAAATGATTTAGAAACTGTTTAAATTTTCGATTTTTTAGATTTCTCACTTCGTTCGAAATGACATTGTTTTTTCGAAGCATTGGTTGTGGGTGGGCGTAAGTAGCGGGCGGAATCGCCCGCTACTTACGCCCACCCACAACCCCACAAAAATTATTCTTTGTCATTTCGAACGAAGTGAGAAATCAATTTTTTGATAAAGCTATATTTTACATAATTATAAAACAAAATTTAAACAGTTTCTTAATATTTATGAAAGACTTCTTATTTCAATCCTTTCTGCCTTAGCAGTGCATCAATTGAAGGTTCCTTGCCACGGAACTTGAGGTACTGCTCCATACCCTCGCCCATGCCGTTCTCGGCAAGAACATGCTTACGGAATTTGGCAGCCAGCTCCTGGTTGTACAAATCGCCGGTTTCCTTAAATGCTTCAAAGGCATCGGCATCGAGCACACCAGCCCACTGGTACACGTAGTAGCCAGATGCATAGCCACTTCCAAAAATATGACCGAAGTTAGTTGTGCGGTAGCGGGGTACAATTTCGTTTATTAAACCAATTCTATCCATGGATGCTTTTTCGAATTTGTTCACATCGGTTTCTGCAGTTACTTCTGATGTATGCCAATCCATATCGAGGATTGCGGAGGCTGAGTACTCAACCGTAGCGAAACCCTGGTTGAAATGACCCGCATTCTGAAGCTTAGCAATCAGCTCGTTGGGCATGGGTTCGCCAGTTTGGTAGTGCTTGGCGTAGTTCTTTAGAACTTCAGGCTCACTGGCCCAGTTCTCCATAATTTGCGATGGTAACTCAACAAAATCGCGAGGAACCCTGCGGCTGGTAGTATTGTAGTGACCATCGGCAAAGAAGTTGTGAAGCGCATGGCCAAACTCGTGGAAAAGGGTTTCGGTTTCGTCCCAGCTTAACAGCGCAGGCTTATCGCCCGTTGGACGGGTAAAGTTCAGAACCATGGTAACCACCGGAGTTATTTTTTTACCATTTCTGTACGAACCGCTTCTGTATGAACCGCACCATGCTCCACTCTCTTTACTTCCCTGGCGTGGATGTGGGTCGATATACAGAACGGAAAGATGCGTTCCATCGCTCTCAAGCACCTCGTATGCTTCAACCTCAGGATGGTAAACCGGAATATCGTCGCGTTTTTTAAACTCCAATCCATATAGTTTATTAGCCATGAAAAATATACCATTGGTAACATTTTCGAGCGACAGATAGGGCCTTAGCTGCTCCTCATCCAAATCGTACTTCTCCTTACGAACCTTCTCGGAGTAGTACCACCAATCCCACGATTGCAACTTGAAGTTGCCACCTTGCTTATCGATAATTGCCTGCATATCATCTCGCTCCTGCTTTGCTCGCTGCAGGGCTGGCTCCCATACCTTCATTAAGAAATCGTATACATTCTCAGGATTCTTGGCCATATTAATGTCAGTTGCATACTCGGCAAAGTTCTCAAAACCCAGCATTTCAGCCATTTTTTGGCGAAGAGTCATAAGTTCAATAAACAATTTTTTATTATCGAACTCATTGTTGTTGTCGCCTCTATTGAAGTATGCTGTAAATATTTTTTCTCTCAAATCGCGACGTTCAGAGAACTGTAGGAATGGTATCCAGCTGGGTTTCGACAAATCGAAAGCCCACTTGCCTTCCATGTTCAACTTTTTAGCCAGCTCGGCTGCAGAGAATTTTACATCATCGGGCAACCCAACTAAATCATCCTCATTATCGATAATGAGCTTAAAACCATCGTTCTCCTTCACCAAGTTCTGGCTAAGGGTTAGAGAAACCATGGCCATTCTCTCCTTCAATGCTTTAAACTCATCTCTTTGTTCGTCGGGTAAATCGGCACCGTTACGTTGGAAATTGCGGTAGATGGTTTCAACTAGTCGCATTTGCTCAACATCTAAGCCAATTTCGTTGCGCTTTTCGTAAACAGCCTTAATACGCTTAAACAAATCGAGGTTAAGGTTGATTTCGTTGTAGTGTGCTGTTAACTTAGGAGTTAACTCTTTGTCAATTTCGCGCATTCTGTCGTTGGAGTTCGCACTTGATAGCCCGTTGAAAACATAGCTAACCTTACTTAGCAATTCTCCAGACTTATCGTAAACCAGGATGGTGTTTTCGAAAGTTGGCTCCTCGCTGTTTGCAACAATCGCATCAATTTCAGCCTTGTGCTGTTTCATTGCTTCTTCATAAGCCGGAATGTAATGCTCATTATCAATTTTATCGAACGGAGGAACACCAAACGGTGTATCCCACTCAACAAAGAAAGGATTTGTATCTGCGCTCTTTTTTGGAGCACAACTGAATGTAATCATAGCAACTGGAATGATTAGCAAAAATATTCTCTTCATATTAATAATTATTGGTTAATTCACAAGGTTTGATTGCTGTAAACAAAAATGGTTTATACTTAACTATAAAAAAATAAACTGCAATATATCTAGTTTTTAGCCAATAAAAAAACGTTCAATAAAACAGAAAATAAATTGAACAGAAACGTATTGGAACTGTTAAATTGTTTGGAATTATTATTTTTATGGTTATTGAAGAATATTTATCTTTAGTAAATTTTTTTTGAATGAAAAATGCCTTAGTTGTTGGAACTGGTTTAGGTGGATTAACTACTGCCCTACGTTTACACTCACAAGGTTTTAATGTTGAGTTGGTTGAGAAACATCATCAACCCGGTGGGCGGCTTAACCAGCTAAAGAAGGATGGATTTACCTGGGACTTGGCTCCCACCTTCTTCTCCATGAGTTACGAGTTCGATGAGTTTTCTAAATCGACTGGAATAAAACTTCCCTTCGAATTCTTTCCTCTCGATCCACTTTACACAGTTAATTTCTCAGGCAGCAACAAGTTTTTCACCATATACCGTGATTTAAACAGGCTGGCCAAAGAATTTGCAGGAATCGAACCCGATTTTGCTGAAAAAATGAAGAAGTACCTCGAGAAAACCGGGAAACTTTTTCACGATACCGAGAACAGAATTATCCGAAAAAACTTCAACACACCGCTAGCTTTCGCAGCATCGTTATCGTCGGTTCCGCTTCAGCACGCACCGCTTATGCTTCGGAGTATGTGGAACGAAATGAACAAGCATTTCACTTCCTACGAAGTGAAAGTTATTTTTTCGCTGGTGGCTTTCTTTCTTGGGGCAACCCCATTCGATACACCTGCGGTTTACTCCATGCTAACCTACACCGAAATGGTTCACGATGGTTACCACAACGTTAAGGGTGGAATGTATAAAATTGTTGAGGGTCTTATAGGTGAAATTCAGAAAAGAAGTATTCCCATCCACTATAACACAGAAATAGTTGATTATAAAAAGGATAACAATGGGCGAATTGAATTTCTCACCGATAAAAACGGTAAAACCTGGAAAGCCGATTTATTTATTATAAACTCCGATGCCGCTGCTTTCCGAGGAAAAGTTTTAAACCGGAAGAACTACAGCGAACGGAAACTCGACCGCATGAAATGGACTCTTGCCCCGTTTACCCTTTACCTTGGAATAAAAGGGAAAATTGATGGGTTGAAGGTTCACAACTACTTCCTAGGGCAAAACTTTGAGGAGTACAGCTCAAAAATATTCAAGAATAGCATTAGCCTTGAGAAACCCTACTACTACGTAAATGTGCCCACAAAAGCAAACCCCGAGTATGCTCCCGAAGGTTCCGAAGCGCTCTTCATTCTTTGTCCCGTTCCCGATTTACGCTTCAAGCCCAGCTGGGACGACAGCGAACAGATTGCCGATTTTATAATTAGTGATCTGTCCGAAAGAGTTGGTTTTGACATAAAGGCAAATTTGGTTTCAAAAACAGTTCTTACCCCCCTACACTGGGAAAAAATGTATAACCTATACCGCGGAAGCGGACTAGGACTGGCGCATGATTTAAACCAAATTGGTTACTTTCGTCCGCATAATACCGATGAGAAGTTTAAAAACCTTTTCTACGTGGGTTCAAGTACCATTCCGGGAACGGGGTTGCCAATGGCAGTAATTAGCTCGCGACTTACCACCGAACAAATTGTTAAACGCTATGGATCTGTACAGTAAAACCTGCATGGGTTGTAGCAAACTTTTTACAACCCACTACTCAACCTCGTTTTCGAAAGCGGTTTCAATGCTCCACCACTCAATTCAGGAACCGATATACGCTATATATGGTTTCGTTCGGTTAGCCGATGAGATTGTCGACACCTTTCACCAGCACCCAAAGCGCGAATTGCTTGCTGAGCTGAAAGCTCAAACATATAAGTCGATAAGCGAGAGAATTAGCACCAACCCAATACTCAATAGCTTTCAACTTATTGTAAATCAGTATAAAATTCCACACGAACTGATTGAATCGTTTCTCGTTAGCATGGAAATGGATTTGGAGAAGCAGGAGTACAGTACCAGCGAATACAAAAAGTACATATACGGTAGCGCCGAGGTTGTTGGTTTAATGTGCCTTAAAGTTTTTTGTAACGGCAATCAGCAACTATTCGATGAACTTACGGCTCCGGCTCGCAGTCTGGGTGAAGCATTTCAAAAAGTAAATTTTCTGAGGGATTTAAAGGATGATTACGAAGAGCGTGGACGAGTTTACTTTCCCGATGTTGACTTTTCCAACTTCACCGAAAAGAGTAAGAGAAGCATTGAACAGGATATTCAGAACGATTTAGATAAATCGTTGGTGGGAATAAAAAAACTGCCAGCACAAGCAAAGTTGGGGGTTTACCTAGCGTACCGCTACTACGGAGCGTTGCTTAGAAGAATAAAACGAACCAGCGCATCGAGAATAGCTTCGCAGCGAATACGCGTACCCGATTCAGTAAAATTCCTTATTCGGATACGTTCATGGATTGATGTAAAACTCAAGCTGATATAAACTACTTCTTTAGCGTAACAAACTGGCAATGGCTCATTGCCAAATTGTCTTTTGTGTAATTGCTAAAAGTTTTATGCAATGGTATTTGGGAAAGTTCATCAACATTCCCCTCCCTAATTTCTACAATTTTGTAGTCAACTCCTAACTCCTTGTAAATGTTTTCGAAATCAGTTACACGCAAACGGTTCTGCGGTTGAATACTGTTGTCAATCATGCGCCATTTGCTGGGGGAAAACCTTAAAAAGTTATATATGGAAATCGACTTGTCGAAATGCGCAAAATGGTCGGTCATATCAATAAAATGCGACATAATGCCACCTTTCTTGAGCAACTTGTTAAACTCACCAAGAATTTCCTTCAGCTCAGTTTCTGAAATATGCTCAAAGGTATTATTTGAATGGATTAAATCGAAAACCTCTACACCAAATGCGCTATCGCGGGCATCACGAATTTTAACAATAATACCCAAATTATAAAGTAGCTGCTGCTCAGGGATGCTTTCCGACTTTAAAATTGATTTAAGCTGTTCTATTCGCTCTTGAACTAATTGCTCATTTTCAACGCTCAATCTTCCTGCTTCAATTTCGCTTAAGAACCTTTTGATGGTTAACTTTGTGTAATCTCTTTTAATGTGGTTGGCAATATCAACGGTATAAATTCTATTTACGCCTTTTAGGAAGAAATAAATTGGAATTACCGGATACCAACCCGTGCCAAGCTCAAGCGTTTTTGAAGGAATTTCAGAACCTGTTAACTCGGTGAAATATTTTAAATGGTTTCTGGCATGGATTAACCTGTCGGAGAAATATTCATCCGTCAATTCAACACCATGTGTAACATGTTTTTGAAAGAAGAAATTTATGCTATGTCTAAAGGGAAGGAACGAAATGATTTTTTGAACCAACGCCTTTGTAACCCAACTATATTGCATACAAAATCAGCAATTTTACTCCTAAATAATTTTTAAATAGAGCCCGTGAAAGTAGTAAATTGTTGGGAAATAGCCAAAGAT